>NZ_FORE01000016.1:0-213503 GCF_900113915.1 Paenibacillus sp. UNC496MF | reverse complement strand
GATCGCAAGGCGGCCGCCTTCTATGCCGGCGTCTTGTCATCGCTTGATCCTGAGATCAGTCCCGTCAACAAGACGCTGAATGCAGAGCTGGTGAGCGAGTTCAGCAACGACGAGATGACGGAATTGGATACTGCAGGCATCGTGTGTTTCAAGAAGACGCTCAAGAAGGGCGTTGTCTGTGCAACCTCCAGCTGCGCGGTGGCCACGGAAGATAGTGCGCACAAGCACATTGCCAACTTCCGGATTGCCCAGTGGCTGATACAAGAGATTGCTGAGCAGCAGGAGCTTCTAGTAGGGCGGACAGGCTACGCACCAGTCCTGGAAGATCTCAGACGCATTGCTGAAGACACACTTCAAGATTACGTCGATCTGAATCGCATCAAATATGGCACGTATGAAGTGAGGTCCGAGTGGCCTTACATGATGACGGACATTGAGGTCGTCCCGATCTTCTCTGTCTATCGCATGACTTCGACGTCCCAAGTGAGGGTGAGACAATGAGTGCTGAAACGTTTGTAAGTGGCTACGATCCAACCAAAGATCCGTATCTGGACTCTCGGCTTCGATCGGAGAAAGCGGCGACGTTCCTGAGCTTTATCGACGATCTGGATCGGCTCTGGAAGCTGGCCGGCAAGCCCGGCGTGATTAAGCGGGAGTCCCCACTTGATGATGAAGCCCAGTTTCCAATGGTCGCGTTCAAGATTCTGCGGCGCCTGGTTAATCAGGAGTTCAAGGATATTAAGCCGCGGCTTCGGACCACCATCCGTCATCCGTATGTTCCAGACGAGTACGTCCAGCTGTACGGGCAGATCTTTGATGTCTGGGTTCAGTTCACCGTGCTTTCGACATCGGCCGAAGAAGCCGATCTGATCGCGGATGAGCTCGACGACTTCATCCAGATGTATAAGGGCCAGTTCAAGAAGAACGGTGTTCATGAAATGCTGTTCTATGCCCAAGAATCCGATCAGGTGATCACGGACTACCGGTTCCCAATTGCCGTTAGGCCGATCCAATATACAATGCGGTTTGAAAAAATTACCCCTGTGTTCTTGAACCAAATTGAGCAGATTCTTGCTCAAGCGAGTGCAGTAAAGCCCCAAGCTTAATTAAAGGAGGAGACTGAACATGGCAACGACGGAGAAGTATCAAAATCTCCCTGGTGTCAAAGTCACCTATGAAGATGGCAATCTTTATGCAGGTGATCAGCGCCTGGCAGCCGGCACGCAATCCATCTTGATCATTGGTAGCGCGGTGGACGGTCCGGTAGGCGAGCCGATCTCGGTTCGTGATCTTGGCGTGAAATCTGCCGAAAAACTTTTCGGTGGACTCATTGACCGTGTAACGAAGGAACCGGTTAGAGCAAGCTTGGTTCGCGGCATGTACGAAGCAATTCGCGCCGGCAACGAAGACGTTCGCTTGCTTCGGGTCGATGGCGTTTCGGCGCGCACGGAACTGAAGGCAAAAGACATCGCCCGCAGCATGGAGCAATTCCTTGATTATGCGGATGGCAACAAGGCTTTCTCGGTCGATCTGAATGTGCCAGCAGGCGGCACGTTTGTTGATATCACAAAGGTAGAAGCGGTCGATGCCCTGAACAACGCGACGGTCGTGGCAAACGCTATCGATTATGTGGACCGCACGGCTGGCGCAGAAGCAGCATACTTCTTCGCTGATAAGATGCGTCCGGGCGAGGACATCAAGGTGTCCTACAACTACGAAACCCGCAATTACATGCTGGTTCCACGGTTGGACGGCGGCGGCCTGCCGGATCTTACGGATCCGGACTACACGCTGACGCGCGATACGGTGCGTACGCACTACTTCTATTCGGCCCGCCGCAACTGGTCGGATAAGTTGGAAAGCGGACATATTCCAACGGTCACCGTGAAGGACTTGACTAACAACGCGGTATTCACGATTCCATCGTTGACGCCATCCGGCGACTACATCTACCGCGTAGGTAAGGGTGCTTCCGGCGATCCGCTGAAAGACGCTTGGTCGGCGGCAGATTATGCAGACGGCGGTATCTTCTTCACGGCAGCTTATGACGCAGAGGTGGCAAAGGGCACGTACCCGAACATCACCAGCAACGTCAAGGTCTTCGTGGAGTATGCATGGTACACGTCGATGAACAACGAGGGATCGGTAACGGACCGCATTCCTGGTGTCGATGCCGTATACGATCTGAGCTATACGCCACAGGCGGACGGTTTCAGCGTGTACTACATGGACGGCGCGAACAAGGTTGAGCTGGTTGAAGGCGTGGACTACACGTACAGCGCGCTTAACAAGAATGTGACCGTATTTGCAGGAGCAGCTCCGGTAAGTAAGCAGCTGTATGCTTCCTACAAAACCAACGCGAGCACAGTCCAGGATCCGAAGATCGTCGTTGAAGGCAAATACCCGGGTACCGTGTATGGATCCCTGACGGACATCTTCGATGCGGAGTCCATTCGCGGTGTATCCGTGAAAGTCGAGATCGACCCGCAGCATGCGGCTGACAACGAGAAGATCATCACGTTCTTCAAACCTGCGGAGAAGAAGCTGTTCGCAGCTGATGAATCGCTGGTGTACAAGACGGTCGATCTGGCGAAAGTCAAAGTCCGCACGGTTCGCGAGTTTATCAAATACGTGAATGCTGATCCAATGAACAACATCGTCAACCTCTCGGCTGATAATGCGTTCGGCAGCGTCCCGGCTAAAGGTCTCCTGCAGACGGGCGATGGTGCGATTCCTGAAGCGGTATTCCTCGGTCAAGAGGCTCCTGGACAACTGAAGGAAGATCCTGCAGCTGAGAAGAACACGCCAGCTCGCTACCCATGGCTCGGCCAAGACGGTATCTTCGACGTCACGAAGGAAGCGGACATGAAGAAGATGTTCGAGAAGCTCGGCGGCGTTTACACGGAGAACGCGAGAGGGGAGACGAAGCTCGTTCAAAACGGCATCTACTCCAACCTCGAGAACTACGTGGTGGACGTGATCGTCCTGCTCGACGCTTACGCAAACACGGCAGTTGACAGTGAAGTTCCGAACAAGAACTTTGCCACGCAGCTGGCGCAGCACTGCGCAGTCGTAACGGCGAAGACGTGGGAAACGATCGGTGTCCTCGGCGTATCCCCGGCACTTGACTCCAGCCTGGTATCCATCCAAGAGTACGTGGACATCTTGACCGGCGAGATCACGGCGGACAGCCTGAGCGACGCACGTAAGGGCCTCTATGCCGGCATCGGCGTACGTCTGGACTACGTGAACAACCACTACATGTTCAACGAATCGAACTTCGATTATGTCCTGGATGAAGAAGGGACGCAAATCGATATTGGCCGCTACGTCAGCGTAGTCTTCGGTCCGGAGCTCGGTCAATCGAGTGACAAGCTGGGCAGCTACGTAACGAGTGGTGCGGCAGTATACGGCGCGCTGATCACGACGCTGAGCGCTGAGAGCGCAACGACGAACAAGGCGCTGGATTCGGTAACGGGCCTCCGTTATATTCTGTCGGAAGCACAGCACAACCAGTTGGTTGGCGGACGCTATGTCACCTTCGATCGTAAGATCTTCGGCGGCACTGCAGGGCAAGCTGCACGCTTCATCGTCAAGGACGGTGTGACGGCGGCATCCTCGATCTCCGACTACAGCCGGCTGTCCACGCTGCGGATTACGCATGCTGCTGTTCAGCTGATCCGTCAAAAAGCAGATCCGTTCATCGGCCTGCCGAACGGAATGGCACAGCGCAACGCGCTCTCCGCTGAGATTCAAGCCGGACTGGACAAGTTGAAGGAGAACGGCGTCATCCAGCGCTTCAAGTTCACCATCTACAGCTCCGTTCAAGACGCGGTGCTCGGCAACGCGTTCATCACGCTCGAGCTCGTGCCGCAGTTCGAGACTCGGAAGTTCATGACCTCCGTGGTTCTGAAAGCTTCCTAAAGGTTTGGTTAGGTTCAATAAACTAAACTAATAAGATCAATCATGCGGGGGCCTTGCGCCCCTTCATGAATGAATATAAAGGAGTGAAACAATCATGACTGCGCCTAACATGGAAGGCTACTCCCGCACGTTCAGCTCCTTCTCGGGAGCGGACATCGTGGCTACGTTCAACGGCCGTCTCATTGGTGAGCTGCAAGCGATCAGCTACTCGGTTGTTCGCGAGGTCGCTCCGATCTACACGATGGGTTCACCGGATCCAAGAAGCTTCAGCCGCGGCAAGCGGGGCATCAGCGGCTCGCTGATTTTCACGCAATTCGATCGCGATGCGCTGATGGACGAAATGAAAAAGCAATACCAAGGCGCGCCGGTTATGCAGACGTTCCAACAGTTCGTTGCAAACTCCAGCCAGTTCGAGAATGCAATCATCTCCGGACTGAAGGGCACCGAGCGCGGCTATGGCGTCAAAGCATGGGATGATGTCATGACCCAACTTGGCTATGCCAATGTATCGGGTGCTGGCGAGTTCGATGACAGCGCCATTACCGGTTTCTACACGCCGGAATACGCGGACCAGCTGATGCCATTCAACATCGCCATCTCGATGGCGAACGAGTTCGGCCAACGTGCAGGTATGGAGATTTACGGTCTTCAAATCCTGAACGAAGGATCCGGCTTCTCGGTTGACGACGTGGTAACGGCAAAAGCCTACACCTGGGTTGCACGGAAGGTCAAAGGCGTTACGCCGAAAGAAAACCTCCGCAGCGAAGGTGGCGACTCCTACAACGGGACGGTCGGCAACTACTTCAAAAACCTGTTCGCTTAAAGCGATTGGGCCAGGTGGGGCAGCTTCGCGGCTGCCCCATTTTTACATACCAAAGCGAGGTGAGATAGATGAAAATTGCACCAACGGATTACATGAGAACCTTTGCCAGCTTCGGTGGCACCGATATGGTTGCCACGCTCAATATTCCAGGGAGCGGACCGATCGTGTTCGGCGAGCTGTCCACCATCTCCTATTCTGTGTTTCGTGAGAAATTCCCGGTCCGATCGCTCGGACGTGTTACCATGAAAGGCTTCACGCGCGGGATGCGAACGATCACAGGCATTCTGAGCTTCACCGTATTCGACGAGACGATCGTGTACCGAGCCATGCAGGAAGTCGCCGATCGTGGCTACCGGATGCTGATGGACGAGATGCCGATGTTCGACGTTACGATCAGCTTCGCCAACGAGTTCGGGCAGCGGAGCAAGATGACGATCTACGGAATCACGACCTATACAGAAGGTAAAGTCCTGTCAGTCAATAACCTGCTGACAGAGAACACCTACGAGTTTTATGCACTCGATCTGGATCCAATGACCAAAATCAAAGAGCCAGGGGTGAGCATGTAATGGCGAATCTATATGGAGCATCAGGTCGATCCCAGCGCGATGTGCAAGGCGTCTTCCGAAACACAATTCCAGCGCCACAGGGGAATATCTATCGCAGACCCGACAGCCGGCTGGAATATCAGCTGTTCTCGGAGGACTACTTCTCCGGCGCCGACGTGAATCTGTTCTTCGGTGACATCTGGGTGGACGAAGCCGTCGCGCTGAATTTCTCCATTCAAGAAGAAGTGCTGCCGATCTACGGCTATGCGTCCTACACGTTCGACACGGCAGCCCGCGGCCGCCGGTTGGTGCAAGGCACCTTTGGCATCAACTTTAAAAATGTTGGCTATCTTCAACAGATTCTGGCCAACGCTAATGCTGTCCAGTACGCGGTTCAGTCTGCGCAGCAAGAGGGCGTGATCAAGCCGGGTGACTTCAAGAAATACAAACTGGATGAAATCCTGAAGAAGTACGGCAAGGAAAGCTTCGATCAGATCGCTGATGAATACGAGAAGGCGCTATGGGGCGTCCAGGATGACGAGAGTAATCTGCTGTCCTCGCCGGCCAACACCTATTTCGGATACGACCCTTTTGGATTCGATATCAAAATCAATTACGGAGCGGTATCCGAGGCGATGAGCCCGTATGCGCGGAATTATGCGACGACGAGCCTCAACGTGAAGCCAAACATTACGGTGGAGACGATCAATGGCGTGCAGATCAACGGCATGACCAAGAACGGGATCGCGACCGATGCGCAGGGGCAGCCAATCGTGGAGTATTATACATTCCTGGCCCGCGATATAAATGGCCCTTTATCCAGATAGGGAAAACAAGTATAA
This sequence comes from Paenibacillus sp. UNC496MF, assembly GCF_900113915.1. Lineage (NCBI taxonomy): Bacteria > Bacillati > Bacillota > Bacilli > Caryophanales > Paenibacillaceae > Paenibacillus > Paenibacillus sp. UNC496MF. Next base: position 207,366 of record NZ_FORE01000016.1, on the reverse strand, counting down.
TGAAGATAATGTAATACATTACAATGAAGACCAGGGAAGGGGATCAACCATGAGCCAAGAACAGCTGCAGTTGCCATTGGATGGCGAAGGGGCGCCGGATAATGAGCATGAGGATGCAAACCAGCAACCAGAGGAGCCGTTGAATGAATACGGCTACACAGAAGCAGAATGGAATGCACCGGTCTTTGACGGATTCGGGCCAACACGCCGAGAAGTTGAAGAATGGAAAGAGAAGCATCCGAAAGGCGTTTACTTCACGCCATTTGATGGCGAAGTCTACATCTGGCGCGTGTTGGAGCGTGAGGAGTATAAGGGCTTCATCAATAATCGTGAGCTGACGACAATGGACCGGGAAGAAGAAATGACAGTCAAGTGCGTACTCTATCCGCGTAACCTGACGCGCGAGAAACTTCGCACGGATAAAGCCGGCGTACCGAGTCTCTTGTCTGAAATGATCATGGATAAGTCCGGCTTCGTAGCACAAAGCGCGCCGATCAAACTCTAATACATGCCAACCAGCAGGGCCACCGAGTCCTGCTTGAATTTTATATAAGGACTGATGCAGGGTGCTGACAGAAGATCTCGTAATGCACTACAAATCCATCTATGAAGAAGTGTTCCTGCTAAACTTGCTGGAGCAGCAATTCGTCTTCCGTGTTATCGGACGGGAGGAGTACAAGGCTATCCTGGCCGAGAATGAACAGTTGAGCGACGTTCAGGAGGCGATGTGCAAGGCGGCCGTCGTGTACCCGGCGGACTACGACTTCCTCGACAATGTGGCCGGACTTGCAGAGACGATTAGTAATTTCATACTGGATGCGTCCGGTTTGCAAGAAGGTCAGGCCAAAGGGCTGCTGGACCAATACCGGCAGGATATGCAGATTTTCGATTATCAGGCGGACGTCATTATTCACGAGGCGTTTCCGGAGTTCTCGATCGAGCATATTCAGAATTGGACCGTCAAAAAGATGATGTTCTATCTGGCAAGGGCGGAATGGGTGCTTGTGAATCTGAAAGGCGTGCCGCTCATGCCGATTGATCAGATTGCACAGGCGCATGCTGTGGCGGAGATGGATGAGCCGGGGGCGCCTATGCCGCAAGAGCCGCCGCAATTTATCACACCGCAGCAGCGCGCGGAGATGTCGCCACTTGCCAACCCGCAGCAGCCTGTACCTCGTCAGCCGGCGGCGCAGAAGCAAGGCGATCTGTCCAAGGAAGATGTGGAGCGAATGCTGTCTCAGGCAGAGGGGCGAAACATTAACCTCGATCAACCAACCAGCATGAAAGAAGTCTTCCCAGAATTGGCATGGTTTAAAGCCGAAGAATCACTGAGAGGCGAGTATGATTGATTTTGGTATAAATACGCAGACGAGTAGGTGAAGGTCATGGCCGATGAAAACGGACAATCCAAATATGCACAATTCTACGGGACGGATGATCGTCCCTTCACTCGTTTCTTATCGGATAATGAAGATACATCGCCGGCCCGATCTTTGCTCGTCAAAGCGGCTATCGGCATTGGCGCTGCTGCTGTCTTGCACCGAACCGGTGCGCTCAGGCAAGCTGCCCGTTTCATCGGGACAGAAGGAAAGGGCTCGCTCATGGCGCTCCGCGAGACGCTCGATCATGAAGGTACGCTCCTGCAGGATCTGAGCAGCACGCGGCTCGACCGGATGCGGCGCAGTTTTTTGGACCGGCGTCGCCGGATCGTCGATGATCGCAAGCAGCGGCTGAATGACTTCTCGAGCGCGCGCGAGTACGACCTGCAGCGGTATATCCGTCAGGTCAATCAGAACGTCAAAGAGCTTGTGCCTTATGGCATCCAGAGCGAACTGCGGCATCGGGACGTCATGCTGGAGCTCGGCCAATTGGCCGGCCGGGAAGATGCGCACCGCGTCCGTGAAGCGTTCAAGGTTGGCAACCTGGATGACATGGACTTTCTTCATAACTTTTCCGACGAACAGTTCCGTGGACTCCTGCGGCAGCAGGGCATCGAAGACAACCTGATTCAGCTCGCCGAGCAAGCCCGCGGCGTTCACCGCAATACGGTTTACAAAGACTCTAGTGAGTACAAGGCAGCCGTATCACGCATGCAGGATAAACTCACGACAAAGGCTGCAGAGAATGCCGGCGGCGTCGTGCGAAAAGAATGGGCTCATAAGAAATACATCCGCGGCCAGCGTCAGGCGACCGTTGAGGACGTGCTTGCCATGCACAGTTCTGGCCGGATCAATCTGGATGATGCCACGCGAGTCGACCTCGAGCACATGATCAAACGCAGTAGCGACTTCCGCAAGCAAATCTTCGACTCGAATCTGTTTGTTAAAGAAGATGCTGCCGGCAACATCGTCGATTACACCGACTATAAAGTATTCGACGAGATGATGCATGGGCTCAAGAAAAAGGCAGCCAACACCGTCCCGGGTGGCCTCATGCACCTACGTGACCAGTTGAACATCCGGGAGGCGCGTGAGATCGGCAGCTTCCGCGTTGTCCGCCGCGGCACTCGGCACCAGAGCTTGCAGGCTCAGATGGGGCAGGATATCAACTCGACGCTGGACCAGAACCTCGTCTATATCAATGGCGACTTCGTGCCACTGTATGATGTGGCGGCTATTAACGATCCGCTCAAGGAGCTGACCGTTCTCAACCAGAAGCGTAAGATGTTTGCGACGTCCTCCCGCTTCGGCACGATCGCCAAGCTTCACCGCAGCACCGGCGGTCTCATGACAACGCAGGAGGATAAGCGCGGCGCGATCCGAAAACTGTTCGACATCGGCAAGCAGGATAAGGATGCTGTCGGGCCCAAACTGCTAAGTCAGGTAACCAAGCTCTGGAGCCCAGAGTGGGAACGCAATATCATGACCGAGGCAATGAACCGAGGTGTGGATGAGGAGAGCTTGCGTTCGATGCGCGGCTACTTCGACAAGTATACGCAAGAGCTCTCCCCGCGCGTACTGAATCGGATCCGCACGTACTTGCCAGGCAACATTCAGCAGTTTCTGGATGACAACGAGATCAGCTTCTCGAATGAGGAGCACATTATGAAGCTGTTCAGGTTCATGGGTGAAGCCACTGACATTCCAGGTGACACCGCGATCAAGCGGACGTGGCGCAATTATAGCCGCGACCCAGATTCATTCCTGGCCGCCAAGCGTCCGATCGGTGAAAGTAACCTGATTCTTGGTGAACACACCCGCATTCAAACCGGACAGGATAAGATCAAGCGAGATGTCAGCATGGAACTTATCAGGCAGATCACGGCGCCGAACAGCACAAGCCCGCGCAACTTGAACCTTCGCAAGGTCTTCAATGACCTGTATGAAGGCCGGCACATTCATACCGATGAAGCGGAGAATGCCAACTTTCTGCTGAACTATCACTTCCTTCGGGAGGCGGGTGGAGATGCCTATGGAAACCCAACCGCTGCCGTCGATGAAGTCAATCACATGATTCTTGGCCAGGGCGCCTTCTCATCGCAGTTCCGAAGCGACGTCATGAAAGCCGTGAAGCGCAACAACCCGATCTATGAAAAGTTCACCGGACAGAAGCCGCCTAACACGGTCAACGACGAGTTCCTCTACGTAAACAAAGCGATCAATGGCTGGGAAGGCATTGGCACGATTAAGGACATCGCCAAGCAGCTCAGCTGGACGACCGGCCGTCGCAATATGGAAGATGTGACGACGCTCTCGATCTTCGGCGGTCAGTACCCATGGTTCCGTCTACAGGATGCGCTCGGGGACTGGGGCTTAGGCTTCTCAGATGACTCCCTATCGAGTCCGCTGAAGATGGTGTCCTCTTTGTTCCTGAAACGGTTCCTGCCGCTCTACGGGGCGTACGAAGGCTACCAGTATGCAGACTACGAGGTGGACAAGCATACGGGCATGGGCATCACGGCGCGCTGGCAGAACATGCGGGCTCGCAGTGATCTCTCGGCAGCCTTCACACGTGATGCCATGGGCACGAACGAGGGGCTGGCGCACCGCCAAATGCTGCATCCGGGCATTGAGCACTTCGCCGCCATGCCGGATTGGTATCTGCCCGGCGTCGGGGAATTTGGGCCCGGCCACGTCTTAGGCGCCTTGTTCGCACCGGGCACGCCGATTGACGAGAAAGACACCTTCACTGGCGAGGAATATCAGAACTACCTGCAAAATGGCGTTGAGGAAGTGCGCAAAGGTCGTTGGTGGCTATGGGGATCCAAGACAGCTTTCCGTGGCGACCGCATTTCCGAGTTCAGGCCGAACGACTGGCGCCTGGCGATGAGCGACTGGGAGTATTCCAATACAAGCCTCACCGGCGAAGAACGTTATGGTGAGATGAATATCCTTCCGACCTTCGAGAATCCACTCGGGATATTCAAGCGCATGCTGGACGGAAATGAATACTATTGGGAGCAGAAGCATTACTATGACCGGCCTTACATGATGACCGGCTCCTTGTTCAATCCGAACACAATGTTCTTTGGCGATATCGGCAATGCAACAATCGGGCAGCTCGTGAAACCAAGCCGCCGCATGCATCCGGATTACTGGGGTGATCCGGTACTCATCGAGCAGGAGAATGAAGGGCTCGGCAATCGTCCGACTGAACCGGTCGTCACACGGGTGTCGCCGGCAGGCCGGACCGAGGATGTCGTCTATGCAGGGCCAACCAGCTACGGCGCGCCATATAGCGGCAAATGGGCCGGAACCGGTGATGTGAATCCGGGTGCCGTTGCCGCACCGGTGAAGTATTTCGTCTCGAGCGAGCTGGATGAGCAGGGCAATCAAACGGGCGCCTACGTGGCGCAGGACATTACCTCTGGCCAGGCCATGTACGTGCCAGCCAACATCGCCAAAGAAGGCTACAGCATGGATCGGATGTTTGCTATGGCCGGAACCGACGAGCCTATGGTCGAGACAAAGCCGCGCGCAATGCATGCGGAGGAGTACGCCTACAGAAATGAAGTTCGAAACCGTAAGCTGCGGGAGATGAAGGATCCGAGCAGCATCAACTGGCGGCTGCAGGAATCCGCGCAGAACTGGGCGGAGCCGCTCGGCGTCTACAAGTGGATTGCTGATGAAGTGGCCGGCGACGACCCGTACACCGGTAACATGGTCATCCAGAAGGCGGATGCCGCGAACAACCTGTCGAACCGGTTTTGGGGCATGAACCTCGGATCTGTTGGCGGACCGATCTCCGAGATCGGGCGTCGTTTCATTCGCGCAGATGATGGCCAGCTGGACGAATACAACCCGATTCGCAACACGATGCCGGACTGGTTGCCGGGGGGCGATTATTTCATCAACTTCCAGGTAGGCGATCCCTATACAAAAGTGGCCCACGGGGATTACCGGCTGCCTGGCGATGCCTATGAGAAGCTGAACCCGCTTCATCCCGATCAGACCGGACGCTACGGCAGCTTCGACAAGTTCAAGATCTTGGCCGACGTGGCGCCGTGGAGCGACGAGTACAAGTTTTGGCGGGACTATGTGGTCGACAATGAAACAGATCCGGAGGTCCGAAAGCAGGCCGCTGAGATCAAGCGTCAGGTGGCCAAGCGAAAACAGAAATACGACTTCACGGAGTATCGCTTTAAATACGCCGAACTGGAAAAAGAGCAAGTGACGGTCACCAAGATGCTCGACGACTACACCTTCCTTACAAAGGAATACGGCGATACGCCGATCCGGCTGGCCGGTATGGATTACAAGCCGGCAGCACACGGGGTGCTCGACTCGTACATCGGGGTAGGGGATAAGGTAACGGTGGGGATCAATGCGGACCAGAGCCAGCGGATCTCCGATGACCAGTACGGCACGATGCGCGCTGTTGTCTTCGATGGACTCAAGAATATCAACCAGGACATCCTGCGCCGTGGCCTCATGAAGGAGAACCTGACGGACTTCTCCGCACCATCAGTCTTCGCCCGCTTCACGCCGGACGAGATTGCAGAGGGCACACGGTGGGAGTCGATCGCCCACTACGAATCGCCGCTTAATACGAAGTTCCTGCAGGTGCGCACTGCACTCGAAGAATACGAGCGGGATCAAGTTTACGGCAAGGACTGGGCGACCTGGCGCAACTTCCTGACGAGCGACTATCTAATTCCAGGCTTTCAGTCGGCCTTCCGGCACGACACACTGGAATCGATGATGCGCGGCGGAATCACCGGCGGGGTCATTATGGGCGTACTCGGGGGCGGCGGCAGCAAGCGGGTCGCAGCGGGCGCCATTATAGGCGCGCTGGTTGGCGGCCTTGGCCACGGGTATGCAAGGCATTATGAATACACGCATAACGGCGAGACGTGGATCCCGGAGCGCCGGCGCAAAGAGAACGAGATCAATGAATACTTCGACCTCTTGAAGTATATGAAATACTCCGGACTCTATGAAGCGACAAAGCGGGAAGCTGAAGCGTCGGGCTACGATGTCGATGGTTTCATCAATGACATCGAGCAGAAGCAGGCGAACACAAAGGAGCGGCGCCAACAGCTTAACGAAGAAAAGCGACAGCTTTATTTAAAACAGCCGGATGGATGGGTCGATCGCCGCAAAGCAATCAATCAAGAACTGAATGACATGCAAGAGGGCGGCTGGGACGAAATAATGCTTCCCGATATTGTACGTCAGGCATTACAATATAAAGAGCAAAGTGAAGAAACCTTATATGCGATCGATCCATACGACGATCGGATGAAGGTGGCCCGAGCATTTCCGACCAAGGATAAGTGGTTCTTCGATGACTTCGTGAATGCACCGGAGCGGGACCGGGAACGTATCCTGCAGCTTGTGCCTGAAAATGAAAGGCGCATCTATAAAGCACTTTGGGATTATGGGGACGAATACGTGCCGCCACTTGAAGACTACTTCCAGAAATACGCGCTGCCGGATGCAAACTGGGCCGGTTGGCGGCCGGACTTCGATCTTGAGAGCATCAAGCTCAAGGTCGTGCAGAATCAGAAACTGGATCTGAGTGACTTCAATTTCTGGCCGGACGACGTGGAAGCCTCGCGCATGACTCCGAACCTGACGAACCAGGGCAACAATATGTACCAGCAATCGGATTTCAGCTACAAGCGAATGGAGCGCAATATCCAAGACGTGCTCCAAGGACAAGGACTGAAGAACGTCAACGTGACCGTGACGCCTTCAAGCGGGGCTGCGACACGAGTTGGCGTGCAGTACGAGCAAGATCGCAGCGGCGAAATTGATAACTATCTGCGCAACAATATGGGATCTTTGATGTAAGCGAGGGTGTGAACTATGGCGACAACAAATTACGATCAACTCTATTCAAATGTTAACGCGGGGATCGGAGCCGGCCTGGAATATGTGCCGGCCGATCGCCATAAGCGGGTCATGCTGTCGGCATACAACCCGATAACCCGGCCCGCCACGGAGCGGTCTGGCGTCAACCCATCTCTGATCCGGCTGAATGATGCCATCAATAAGATGCCAGCGCTGCCTACCCAGAGCGGCGTAATCAATATGGGCGGCACCAACATCTGGAGCTTCCTGAACCCGGTCGGCAGCGCTGACCCTTATAGCGGGTTCGCGATTGATGCGCAGCGTCATATCGAGTCGTTTCGCGATTTTGCACGACGCGCCAAGGGGGGAGGCGGTGGTCCTGGCCGGTTCTTCGGCCTCGACATCGAGACGCTCGGAGATACGGACTCGAAGAACTTCTTCATCTCAGAGATCTCAGCCAATGGCATTAATTACCGCGGGGGTCAATACACGGGCGAATCCAAGACGCATCGATTCAATAAGCTGGTTGCTCCAAACAAACACATGCAAGGTGAGCTTAACAAGCTGATCCGTAAGGTGCAGATAGGGCAATTTGCACTGCTGAATCCAAGCGAACAGCGGACAGTCGTCGACTTGATACGGTATTCCTCGATCGGCGGTAACGGAATCAGTGCTGCTACGTTTGGGGCTGAAGTGATGCATAACTCGGCTATCAACTCCGTTTTGAGCGGCAAAACCATTCTGACCGATGAGATCACGCGCAACCAGACGCAGTATCTGCGTCATATGCGAGATGGAATTAAGAATCTGGTGAAGCACGGTGCAGATTATGCGAGTGCCATTGATGAGTATAATGCGTTCGTCGGCAAGCACAAGAACAGCTACTTCGTCACGATGAATGGCGACAGCTTCGACTTGGAGCGGATGCGCCGGTTCTCATCCATCACCGGAAAGGAAATGGTGTTGCCGCAGAATCACATGGACTATTACCGCGTGATGCAGTCTGTGGCGCGTAATCCGATCAAACTTCACGAGCAGCACGGCCGTCCATCGTCGCTTCCGTTCGAGGAGGGCCCATGGTCGCTTGCCGAATGGCGGCGCACGCTCGGCATGAGCACAGCAGGCTCCCACTCCGCAAGCTTCGATACCGGCATGAATGGGGTCGGCGGACTTGTCGCGAACACCTGGAATTACGTTGACGATCTGCTTGGATCCACGGAGGTCAAGGCCGACTACAAGCCAAGGCAGCTGGGGCAGAGAACGCCTTATCTCATGCACAGCAATAAGCCGCTCACGACGAGCGATCTGCTGTTTGCCACGCGCGGCGTGCGCAACTACAAGGGCAGCCAGCTGGATTATCAAGCGGAGCTTACGGAAGACGGCTCCTATAAGATCTTCCGTCCGGGCTTTAACCAGAACGTCATCAATGCCGAGTCCTTCTACCGGGTGGCTGGCGTTCGCGATTTGTCTTCTGGTGGTGTCCCGAAATGGGCGATTGAGTTCGTGAACCAGGACAATCCGCAGCTCCGTTCGTTTGTTGTCCGTGAGGGCGAGAATGCCGCCTATGAGATTGCCGACTTCTATCATCGCAGCTTCACGCCGATGAGCAACATTAGTAAGAAGATGCGCAAGCAGATCCAGCACTTGCGTGAGTCTGACCTCGGGCGCCGCCGGTACGAAAGCTTGTTCAGTCTCGACAAGAAATCGACCGCCGGCTTCGATGCCGCTAAGCGGATGTACGCCAATGCCGCAGTCTACAATAAGTTTACTTCCGGCCGCTGGAGCGCAATCGAGGCAGAGGCCTCCCGCAAGCTGGACGAGCTGACGATGAAGAACGGGCAGTTCATGCGCTCCTGGACGCCAGAGCAATACGATCAGGCACGCGAAAAGATCATCGGCCGCCTGCTCAAGCAGCGTATCAGCCGCGATGAAATGAAGGGCATGATGAACTTCAATTCCCTATGGGATGGCACGAGCAAGTCCTTCGTCTACAATCCGGACGAGGAGAAGGCATTCTGGAAGATGCTCCCGCGCCTCATGTCCGAGCACTCGCTGTACCAAGGCGCCATCGAGGCCATCGACGCTTCCGGCATGGAAGCCGAGCAGAAAAACATTGCCTGGTCACTCTTTCATGAGCGCGTGAATGAATCGGCCGGCCAGCATAAAACCGTTCGTGCCTCGCTTCCTTACGAGCAGAATGGCTTCCAGTTCCGTGACCGCCTAACCGGCAAGAGCGTCAGCGTGTCGCTACAGAATGCCAACAATGCCATCAATTCATTCCGAAGCTATGTTTTCAAAGGGACAGGAGACTTGGCAGAGACAGAGAAAGCTGTGGAGCGGGCCGAGCGCTTTAAGATCCTGCTTTCCTCGCTGAAGGGATCTGGCATCATCGACGACGATTATGTGCAGGGCGCTATCACCGGGATTCATGATCGCAAGCTGACGATCCCGGCATCGATTGAGCAGCTGGCACTTGATCTGATGGAGCAACAGCACTTGACGATTCGCCGCATTACAGAGGAGTCGCTGGGGCGCCGGGAATCCGTGGAGAGGATTTCCAAACAAGCGGGCCAGCAACTGGTGAAATCGGCCATCAAGCAGACGCAAGGTATGCGCGGCTACCTCTTAAATAACGGCTTTATCCCGGGGCCAGGGACAGATATCGGCGATATGTTCGCTAAGCTGGATCGTCAGCACAAGTTCACGGGGATGAATCCGAATAATCGCCAGGCCATCGAAGGTATGATGGGCACGTTGAAGAAGATGAATCCAAGCTTGAACATGGCGCTCTCGATGAATCCGGAGGCGACCCAAGCCTTCATCACAATGTTCCATCCAGATGACAGTGCAAGCGTGCTTCGCCATATGGCCGGCGGCGCATCGGAGGCGCATCCGAAAGCGTTCGAGTTCACGGTACCGCTGATTAATCAGCAGGGCACGCTGGTCTACGGCAACCGACATTTCAATGCCACACGCGATATCATCCGCGTCAACGGCGTGAATAGTGAGATTTCCACCGTGGAGAAGATGGGGCATATGCTGGCGGATCCGCGCCTGCTCGATCACAGATCGGAATGGAACATCAATACGATGGCGCAGCAGCTGAAGGATGGGGAGCTATCGGAGGCCACGGCCTCGGCCCGCCGACTCATGAACAACTTTGTCAGCGAGCTCTCCGGCGTGAAGCGGGACTTTAACGAGAACCTGCTCGTCACGAATACAGAAGCCGACTTGCTCAAGCAGGGCCTCAAGTATCCGGCAGCCGCGATGATTCAGCAGTATTATGAAGACGGCACGTTGACCGACCGGAGCTTCCGAAATACGGACGTGATTCTGAATGCCGGCAAGAAACAGTTGATTCCATTCGTCAAACTGGATGACCTGCATGACGAAGCCAAGTTTATGATCCGTCGCGACATGCCGGAGTGGCTGGAGAAGAACGGCTTCGGACGGGGCTTCTACTCCTCGGCTAAAGCAGACGTCGTAGCAAGGGGCGGCATCGGCTCCATAGATGCTCGAAATCTATTCGCCTACGGCCATTTCACGGTACAGAATCGAGACAACTCCGTTCAGGCGATGAACAGCTACCGGATCGACAAGGACTTGGAAGCTTCCTTGAAAGAGGCAGAAGGCGTGGCTTCGACCAACCACATGGTATCAACGGCTGTTCAGCGGCAGCACAGTAAGCTCTATCCGTACAAGCCGGAGGTCTACGTGAATACTGTCATGGCCAACCAGGCAGATGTTACCCGCCGGGTAGATGACTTGATCGCGCAGGCGCAGGGCGACGATAACATACGTCGTATCTTGACAGAAGAAGGGATACTACGGGCGGACGGAAGCGTTAATGTACTCCGGAAGCCGAACGTCTACGAACAGCAGATGATCTTTAACAAGGATCTCGTTAATCGCCTGCAGACGAAGAACTACAAGTATTACCGAGGCGATGAGATCAAGTGGGATGGCAAGTACCTGGATGCTGACGGGCAGCTCCGGCGAGACATGGTGATCAGCCCGGGAGACCGGTTGGGTACCCGCATCGTTGACGGGCAACGGCAGTCCGTATTCTATGATCAGAAGTATGCCGGCCGGATCGCATCGGCAAGATCAACCGACAACGCCTTTGCCATTGAATATACCGAGCAGGCCAACAAGGTCTACCTCGATATCGAGAAGGGCACGATCGGCGGCAACATGCACAACGGCCAATACGGCTACGGATCCGAGTTCTTGAAGGAGCTGTTCGGCGAAGAAAACGTCGGTGTCGTCTACAACCCGAATATCGGCAAGCACGGTGACCTTGGTGGCGCGCTGCGCGGTCAGGCCAACAAGCTGATGTACACCATGCAGAACGCGATAAAAGAGAACGTGCTTAATGAGGCAGATATCCAAGAAGCGATGCGGATGATCAACCAGGGCCGGATCGGCGTGAATGCATCGTACAAGAATGGCGAGCTGCTGTTCGATGACGTGAGTGCGAAATACAAGCGTATGGACTACCGAAACTTCGGTCGGCTCTACGGAAAGTTGAACGATCGATTCGGGCTTGGGCTTGCCGAATCCAATAGCGCCGGCTACATCACAGGTGTGCAGGCTATGCGGATCGCGCAGGTGCAAAACTATTCGACCGTCGTTGATGAGCAGCGCCGAGCCGTCCTTAAGTACAATGTGGATGACAACGGCAATTTGATCGACGTGGCCTATAAAGAAGGCGGCGATGTGAAGGGCGTCAAGTACGGCTTCCGTGAACTAGGCATGCTGCAAGTCAAAGGGCTCGACAAGACCAGGGAGCACATGTTCCGTTACCTTGTCGATCAGTCGAAAGAAACCGGCCGGCTGCAGGAAGCGATCGGCATGGTCAATGCTTTGCGCGGTGCTGTTGAAGGGCCAGGATTCGATCCTGACTTCGAAAACCGGACGCTGCGCCTCCACGACTTCCATGCGCTGCCGACGTTGGACACGAACCTCACGACGATCTCACGCACGATTCTGGATGACGAACACGTCCGGAAGCTGGTCGGTGAAAATGACTACCATGGCTTCTGGATGGAGCTCCCGAACATTCATGTGAACGGGCAGAAAGAAGCCATACTGCCGGAAGTGGAAGGCCGTAAAATGGATCGGGTCTTCATCCCGTTCACGAAGACGGACGGCAAAGGGGAAGAAATCTGGCTGCGTGATATGCGGCGCCACATTGCAGACATCTATCGGCGCGCCGAGGCGGTAACCAAGGCGGACGGCGAATCAGCGCAAGTGAAGGCCATGCAGGGCTTGAATCGAAGCCTGGGCAAATACTTCGCAGGAACCGTATCTGCCGTGACGGCATCCAGTGATCAAACGGGTAACAGCGTACTGAAGGTGAATATGCCGACATCCTCCAGCGGCCTTGCAAAGGTCATGCCGATCGAAGAATCGATGCGGCTCGATGGTGAAACGGTCTTCATTAACCCGAACGAAGCGAAGACGATGGGGATTTATGAGCACCTGCTCGGCGGCAATGAAGGCGCACTTCATAATCCAGCGCTTCAGAAAGATTTCTATGCGCCGGACCTGCGCTTTCCAACCTTTACGGAGAACGCCATCCAGTCTGTCAAAATTAAGATGGATCCATCAGTGCCTGCCGGCTTCCATAATACGACGTCTTTGCTTGCATCCTTGCTGAAGGAAGACTCAGACGGTGACTACAACCACATCGTCGCAATTCACGATCAGGGCGTGCAAGAGGAGCTGGCCCGTAATCATGCTGAGCAGCGGGAGGTAAGAGCGGCCCGTCACGAGCAGGCTTACCAGAATGCGCTTAATAACTCGATGACGTATGAGCAGGCGCTTAACGAGGGCGAACTCAAGCTTGATAGCTCTCGAGAGTTCTCGTTGAAAAGCATCTTCGAGGATTACAATGTCCGAAGCGGAAAAGAGAAAGGCCTTGAGTCCGTGGATCGGTTTGAGGCCAATCAGCTGCCGGAGATCATGGCGAAATCCGGTAAGGAGTTCATCGGCCGCGCATCGGACCTCAACTATCGGATGCGTCAGGTTGCGGACACCTTCTACGCCGATAGCCCCGAAGTCAAAGGGCAGATCTATAAACTGGGGCAAGGCCTGGAGCAAGACTTAACGATCTCCTCCAAGCACGGCACCGGCCAGGGGTTATTTACGAAGTCAGGCGCTGCCGATCTATTGAGTGCCATTGAGCGAGGAAATACGAAGCAGGCCATCGAGGTGGACAACAAATACTTCAATGGTCAATTCGGAGACAACCTGAAACTGGCGATGGGGCACCTAACCCGCGCGCTCGATGTTATGAAGAAGGGGATGGACAATCCGGAGCTGCGGGCCGGCACGAGCCAAGGCATGAGACTGGGCGATCACAGCCTGGAGGAAATCGTAGACACGATTATGGGGCGCAACCCGAACGCCACGACGGCGAATCCATTCCTGAATCCGTTGCAAGACATCCTGCGTAGCGAAGGCGGAATGACGATCGACAGGCCGCAACAACCGAGCCTGACGCCCGAATACCGCAAGGTGAATCCGCTGGAGCCATTTAGCTCCTCGCCGATGACCAAGCGTCTTGAGGGACCGGCCGGCACCATTGCCGAGATGATCGAAGACGGCACCGGCGGGATGCTCGGCCCGAAGGCCTACGAGAAGATTTCGGGGGCGATGGACAAGTTCTTTAACGGTAAGAACGGGCCCAGAAATAAAAAGGCGGCGCTCATCGGAGGTCTAGCGCTTGCAGGTATAATGGGGTACAATACATTTAATGATAAAGATCCTGTAATGCCTTACAATCCCGAGTCTGAAACTGAAGCGAGAGCAGATGCAGCAGCCCTATATGGCGGAACACCAGCTCCCGCAATGGCCCCGATTGATGCCGGCAACTCCGGCGCTAATATTAAGATTTCCGCGCAGGGGAGCGGGTCGCAGAACTTTGGCCCGATGCTCGGACAAGCTATGCAGCGATCCGGGTATAACGGCGGGAAGATTAACATGTCCGTGAACCAATCCGATAACGCCAACAGGCTGAATCGTATCTGGTATCGAGATAAAGTCCAGCAATACTCGTAGGAGATGAGAGCCTATGTCTACGATCGGAGTGGATGACCGTGACGCCCTTTATGGGGCGTTACGGGATCATCATTTGCGCATCGGGGATTCACAGTATTATGTGCCCCCGACCGCAATCACCGTAACCAAGCGAATGAAAAACGAAAAGGTCAATGTGCTCCGCAGCCGTAGCAGTATGGTGAAATCGGCCGGGCACTTTGACCATATTATTGAACTGAATCTGTTCTTCCCGGGCCTGCAGAGCATCAACAATGAGCTGCGTCCGCTTCTGGCACAGGTCCGCAAGTGTCCATTCCTGCCTGTCACGAACATGCTCCTGAACGACACGTATCAGGTAGAGGCTGTCACAATCTCATCGATCTCTGTGCAGACGGTTGATGGCTTCCCCGGTTGCCTCATGGCGCAGGTTCAGATGTACGCGTTCAATCCGTTCTCCTACATCTTCGACCAGTCGGAGCGCAGCTACGAGGAGATGTTCAACTGGCCGCTGTTTCGCTGGCATTATCGTCGCAGCTTGGAGCCGAATCCAAAACGAAACCTTGTCTTCTATGAGCCACTGCAGATCGACCTGCATAATGAATACATGTTTCGTATTGCCGCAGAAGAAGACCTGGAAGCGATGAAGGACTGGAAGGACAAGCGCGACAAGCTGATCAAGCTATGGATGGATGACAAAACCGACAAGGCCGGCTTCGATGAAGAAGACTGGACCTGGATCGGCGGTATCTTCCCAGTGCCAAAGCCATTAGGCAAGGATGAGGATGGCGTGCCACACGGCTTCTATGATGAAGCCAAGCAGGTCATGTTTGACAGCGAGATCGACAAGATGTACGGCGATGATATTTATAAGTTGCTGCAGACGAATGAGTTTCGAATGGACAATTGGGATATCCCCGGCCTGTACCTGCAGGAGCTGAGCGTCGGCTACCAGAATATCATCACGCCGACCCAGATTCAGATGCATGAATCGCCAACCCATCAATACTTAGGATCGCAAGATGCCGTATATGTTGCGCGTTTCAAAGCCGATGATCCAGAAGCCCTTGGAAGCTTGGAGAATCTGGTTCGCCGTTCTACGTATCTGAATCGGGAATATCATTCGGTGCTGTCGAATGGCTTTATCGAGTTCGACCATCAGCTTACCCGATTGTTTGGCTGTACGTATGTCGTCATTGAAGACATGGTGTCCAGCACGGTTGAAGGGCAGCCCGGCGTGCATGAAATCACGCTGACGCTCTCCGCTTTCAACCGGGCAGCCAAGCGCCTGGAAGAAACGCAGATGCTTTACGATTCGGCGAATAACAAGACGATCCCGTTCGAGCTCAGTAACTACGCCTGGTGGAATCCGTTTGATGATCCTGCTTCACGGGACTGGCTGCAGTTTGCCGGCCTCGCCGACTGGACGAGCGACCAAGACTTCCAGAAGCGGGCGATCTACGAATCAAAGGTCAAGGAACTCATGAAGAATGTCGAGCTCTATCCAGACCTCGAATTGCCGACGTACAAAGAGGTGGCGGATGCCGGCTTCGTAATCCCGAATCTAAACAATGGCGTCTACGTCGATCCTGACTTCTTCCTGATCTACAATGACCCGATCGATTATGGGGAAGAACTCGATCAGTACATGAACGCCAACTCGACGACGCCATCGGAGTGGCGGGACTCCATGAATGGATCGGCCTCGGTCGTGCCGGGAAGCGTCGAGCCTGGCCAAGTAGTCACGGATGACATTGCAGCGAAGCAGCAGACCACGCCGTCGCCCGTCGCGTCCACGCAAACACCGAGCTCAGTCGATACCGTAAACTTGTCCGTTCAAGACATCGAGACGCTGATTCGAAAGAAATCGCAGGACGTGGCCAACGCGCAGTCCGACAATACCGTCTCTCGCGTGGATCAAGTGCTGATGCTGGCGCTGGCCAAAACGTTTGATCCGCAGATGCGCCAGTTCTACACGGTCGGGCCCGGAGCGAATAAAGAGCTCGGCAATATCGAAGTGACCACAGCGTCTGTGCCGATCCTACAGATGCATGACCTGCGCTACTTCAAGGATGAGAACTTCATCCGGGAGGCATCATTCATCGGCGTCATGCGCGTCAGCCCGCTCATGGGGGATCCGAACAGCCTTGCACGCAACATCGAGTACAACGTTGAGCAAGGATGTAAACTGATGCAGCATTACCTGGATATTGTCGCCGGCGTCAATCTGGTCGGAGACAACATCTATACGACGTTCGGCCTGACGAGCACACAGAAGCAAAAGGCTATCTGGGTCGGCGCGATCGCCATGTATCTCGGCTACGAGCGGGAATACAATCTACTGCTGAACAGCAACAAGAAGATGCCGTACTTGATCGTCAATCTGATCAAGACAGTGCTCAGCAAGGTGGACAAGATCGGCAGGTGGACCGAAGCGCAGCTCACGGAGAAATACAGTACGCTGCCGGTGGCCGACTACAAAACGGCAAGCGCCACGAGTGACACAGCGCAGTTCCAGGAGAGCAACCTGACGGAGGAAGATTACGCCGATATGGACGTGACCTTCCGCGAGAGCTTTCATGATATGCGCAAGTACGACCGCCGCGGCCGGCTGGTGAGGGCGTTCCCGACGTTCCTGCTGTTCTTCATTGATGAGGGGCAATTCGTAGCGGCGACCAAGATGTCCGACAACTACTTCAATTACCGGGCTGTCATGGATATCATGTATACGAACAGCCGAAAGACAGCCTCCAGCACGCTGGTGCTCGAGATGTCGAACGTCTTCGGTTCGCTGGATGACGCGGCTAAAAGCTTTGACCTGACGAACACGAACGGCTGGGATATCGTGCAGCTCATGTTCAATCCCGCTTCGCTCGCGCGTGAAGCAGAGAAGGCGCGCCGCGGTCGTAATCCGAACTGGTACAATTCGATCTATTTGCGCACCGGCGCCCGCGTTCACTTCCGAATGGGGTATGGATCCAACGCCATCAACATGCCGACGATGATGAACGGCGTCATCACGCAGCTGCAAAACAACGGCGAAACAATCACAGCCGTCTGCCAGGACGACGGCATCGAGTTGACGCACAAACTGAAAGCCTCTCCGGGCGATACGACCCGCGGCTGGGTGTTCAGCAAGAAGGAACCGACTGAGATCCTCGATGAGATCCTGACGGACCACACCGGCTTCTGGGGGGACCTCAAGACGCAGTTCAGCAATGCGGATTACCAGCAGCACTCACTCGGCATCATGCACTTCGGCATGCCGGGGCCGCCAGTCAGTCACCTTGCGATCAATTTCAACGGCGCCTTTGAGGATCGGCAGCGCAATGAGATCACGCAGAACATTTACAAGACGACCGGTCTGCTGCGCTTCCAGGAGAACAGCTTCTGGAACAAGCTCGGCAATTTCTTCGGAATCGGCAAGGGCGACGAGGACGGTATCAACATTAGCCTGTACGACAAGACGGTATGGGACGTGCTGAACATTTGCGCTGCGGTGGGCGAGGACTTCATAGTCGCGGTTCATCCCTACGACTTCCGCAACACGATTTTCATGGGCAAGCCATACTTCCCGATTGCGTATGCCTACGACGTCGCCGGCGGGAAAAGCATGCAGGATACGAACCTGGCGAGCTATGATATCCAAGCCGTGTCGAAGCCATTCCGGCAGTATCACATCTATGACAGCTGGACGTCCATCGTCGAGAATCAGATCATCGCCACGACGGAGAACATGTACACGGTCGCGGTCGGCGTCTACAGCAACGAGGGCAACCTCGATACGACGCAGGCGATCTACGTAGACACGAACATTTGGCCGGAGATGCAGCGGACAGTGCAGATTGATACGCAGCTGAATGCGCAGGGTATCCGGCTGATCGAGAATATCCCGATCATCGGACACTTCCTGAACAAGCTGCCGAAATGGTACTTCGATGAATGGACGGCCATCAAGATCGCCGCAGCTGGCCTCCGGGATTACGTGAAGCAAATGTACGACGGCTATCTGACGGTCATGGGTGATCCAAGCGTGAAGCCTTACGACATCTGCTATTTCAACGATACGTTCAATAATATGAGCGGGCCAATCGAGGTTCGTGAAGTGAACCATCTGCTGAATTTTGAGACGGGTTACATCACGATGATCAAGCCGGATGCCGTCGTCGTCAACAGCGATCGTCATGTCATGACGATGCTGCAGGGACTGACGCACACAGCCGCCTACATGATTATGTCGTATACGCTGCGTGCTGTCCTCCGGAACATGGGCTATAAAGGCGCATTCCCAGTCATGAATGCGATCTGGTCCGTGGTCAAGCGGCGCTATGAAGCGATGAAAGGGAAGTTCGATGCGACCAAAGTGGGCTCCAAGCTGATGGAATGGACCACGGCGGCAGGAGAGGAACTTTCGAAACCAAGAACGATCGAAACGAAGAACTATCGTGTCGAGATTGATCCTGTAACCAAAGAAGTAAGGCGTTACGATCCTGTTACAGATGAAATGAAGAATCGCTGGACAAAAAGCGGAATACTCAAGGATATGGCGTCTAAGATCGAGAATTTCACCGAAAAAGACGCTCAGGCGCTGTTTGATAACTTGTACGAAGCTTTGTACGACAAGCGTTTCAAGGGCTACAATAAAATAGACGCTGCCAAACTCGCGAAACTCAAGACAGGTGCAAGCAAAATGATGGCGACTGGCTTTAAGGTTACGGCCAAGGCCGGCCGCTGGGGGAAGCGAGGATGGGAGATGGCCACGGGTGCGCTCGCTATTTTTGGCGGACCGGTTGGCATTGCAGCCTATCTGATTGAAACGGCCGTCGTCGAGATTGCCTGTGCCTGCATATCCGAGTTCATCGAGCGCTTCTTGTTCACGCGGAAGTCTTGCATCATTGCGGTGCTCCGCCGCGACGGCATCGAGTTCTCTGCAGGCATCAATGGCCATATGGGCTCGGTGATCGGCGACTCTCCAGACTTCTGGCAGCGGTTCTTGACTAACGATGTGGTCGGTGGTGTTCTCGCCGGATTCCTGGGCGCAGACACGTCTCAGTATGCGCCGATCGCCTCCGATGACGATCTCTCCATGCAGGCCAGCGGCAGTTCCGTTGACTTCTCGCAGTTTGCGTCCAGCTTCTTCGAGAAGCATCGCTACAAGGTGATCGCGGATACGCAGGCCGCCGAGGTGTATAACTTCGAGGTCGGCGAAGCGACCAAGCAGCTGCAGGGACAAGTCGCACGCCAAGAGGCGGATTTCAATCGGAAGCCAACCTATGAAGAAGATCGAACGCTTCTGACCTCAGATGACCTGACGTCCTCATTGGGTGGCAGCGACTCAAGCGGGGGATCTGGCTACGCTGCCGGCACCAGCTTTGACACAATGGACCTCAATCAGCCGAGCGGCATTTCAGCTGACGCAATCGATGCTGCCTTTGAAGGAACCGGTCTTGCGGGGCTCGGCAAATACTTTAAGCAACTTGAGATCTCCATTCCTTCAGCGCCATCGCCTCTCGCATTACAAGGGGACGGAGCGGGAAGTGCTCGCGTCATGAGCGGACTTTACCTCGCAGCGCATGCGGCGTGGGAAACAGGGTGGGGGACATCCAGGATCTTCAAGGACAAGAACAACCTCTTTGGCTACGGCGCGGTCGATAGCAATCCATATGATGGCGCCTATACGTTTGCGACGCCACAGGATTGCATCTACTATGCAGCCAATAAGATAAAGACGAATTACCTGACCGCAGGCGGCAAGTATTACAATGGCTCAACACTTGTTGGCATGAACATTAAGTATGCCTCCGACAAGAACTGGCACAACGGGATTGCGCAGATCATGGCCAAGATCGCCAAGCACGATCCGAATTTTTTGCCGCCGACTCCGGACGCTCCGAAGGCATCGAGTGGGACGAACGGGACTAGCGCGGAAGTGCCAACGACAACTGGGTCGGCCGGGATGAAACAATACTCGTTGACGCCTGAGCAAGCCAAGAGCGTGCTGGTCAGCACGACGAAGGTAACGAGTGTCAATTTCTATGAGCCGATCATGCAGGCACCACTGATCCGCCAAGCATCTGCAGATCTTCTGCAGCAACTAGGCGCGGTATACACGGCGAAAAGCGGCGGCAAGAAGCTCATGGTTACCTCGACGTATCGAAAACCGGACGGATCGCTGAGCTGGCACAATACCGGCTTTGCAGTCGATATCGACACGCCGGACATGAAAGTGGTAGCCGGCAAGCTGCGCTTCACGAACAGCGCCGATCGGGACATGGTGGAAATGGTAATCGACCTGGCGGTCCAGGCAGGCTTCGATGGCATCCTGCATGCGGACGATGATCTGCTGAATCAGATGCGGAAGAAGTATCCGAAGAACACCTTCACCACGCGCGCGGACCACTACAATCACGTCCATCTCCATTATCCGACAAAGTAAGGAGCGATCGCGCATGGCTTATGAGCAAAGCGAAATCAGCAAACGCATCGCCGGCCAGGGCAAGGAGGGAGCTCTTGATCTGAGCTCCCCCGGCCTGATCGGCTATGTGACTAAATACTATGGGCCAAATCACTTCAATGATCCGGCCATCAATCATACCGTGGACGTGGAAGTACGTACCGGCCAGCAGGTCACCAAGTACAACAATGTCCCTTGCTTCGTCTATAGTCAGGGAATCATTGATCACGGCCTCTCGGAGAACGATCGCGTTTGGATCCAGTTTATTAACGGGGACCAAAAGCAGCCGATCGTCACGGCATTCTACCGTGACCCGAGCCAGGCCGAGATGTTCTGGAATGACCTGAAGTACGGCGTGAGTGAGTTCTTCCATAGCCTGTTCCACTTCTGAGGAGGAAACATGATGACGCAATGCCCGGATTGTAAAACCTTTTTAATAGCATGCCCTTGCTGCCGGGAGAGCTTCTGCCCAGACTGCATGGCTACCGAAAGCCAATTGGAGGAACAAGATGATGGCGAATTGGATGGAGCAACTGAATGAGCTCATGTTCTCGGACGAGCAGAATCTGGACGACTTGTTGAAGCAATCGACACAGGCGAAGACGCATGACATCGGCCTCATCAACTCCGTATCCGGAGCGGGCATTTTGGCTAGAGACACAGGCGTCGTCGAGGGGTTTGCGTACTATCATCTCGGCTTCCGCATGGATCCGTCCAAGATGATGTTCTCTGTCTATGCACCAAACATCCAATTCGTCTGCAATAACTTCCAGGTGGTAAATGCGAGCGAAGCCGGCTTCGATCCGGTTAGTGAGGACTACAAGGCTATTTTGGATATGATCGGAGGCGACAAGCATGCCTAAGTATGATGAGAAGGACATTGCCTTTTACGGCGCGCACGACGGGGATTTCGATCTCGGACCGAGTGATGCAGTGGGTACCACGGACTTCCGACTGACCGATAATTACGAGTCGGCCAAGCAGGACATCGCGAACCGTATCCGCACACAGACCAAGGATTGGCGAAGCCATCCGAACATCGGCGGCGATCTTGAGCTGCTGGAGGGTGAGCCTAACACGCGGGAGACGGCTAACAGAGGCGTCAACCAAATCATGAGCACGCTGACGTATGATGGGCGGTTCCGAGCAGCTGATCTTCAGGTGCGTGCGGTACCCGTGAGTATTTATCAGATCGATTATTACACGTTCCTCAATGCCGGCGAAGACGAGCCGATCGTTGTGACGAACGGCAGTAACCTCTAAGGGAGGTGCAAACATGCCCCTATTGAAACGCTCAGTCAGCGATATTCTAGCCGATGCGATGACGCATCTCCAAACGTATTCACCTGTTACGAACTACAGGGCCGGCGCCATTGCGCGCTCGATCATCGAAGCCATCGGACCGGAGTTTCCAAAACTGTACGATTACGGCGAAGCAATTGCCAACATGGGATTCCTCAGCAAGGCACCTGATGAGTATCTGGATCTGATTGGTGCCTTGTTCAGTTACCCAAGGCGCAATGTAACGTCCTACGACCCGAAGACTGGAGCGACGACGACGAAGCCGCTGGATGCCAAGACGTACCGGTATGAGATCTCGCAGCGCGTCCTAACCGCGGCGAGCGCTAACTATCAAGCACTGCGCATTGCCTGCTTGGCTACAGAAGGCGTCTCCGATGTCATCGGCACGGAGTACACGCAGGGTACCGGCAGCTTCAGCTTCGTGGTCATCCCGCTTTACGGCTACAATTTCGATACCGTCCGCGCGGGCGTCGAACAGGCTGTACAGCAAGTGAAGGCTTACGGCAACCGACCGCTTATCGTGCTGCCGTCGCAAATCCCCTTGGAGCTGCGTATCCAGCTCGTATTTCATGAGTCGGCCACGACAGCCGACAAAGACAAGGCACGCCTTGATGCCAAGACCAATCTGTATCAATACTTCGGCAAGTTCACAATGGGCCAAGGCCTTATCTATAACGAACTCGTGCAGCAAGTAATGGATACCAATGCCAAGATCGTAGACTTCACAGTGATGAAATTTTACTTGAACGGTGGGCCCGCGCTGCTGACCAATCAGACTGTCTTTAGTGATGAACTCATTGTTCCAACATATATAGAAATTCTGTAAGTCAACTACAAGAAAGCGTATGCGAAGTTAAGGAGGGGTAACCGATGGCACTTACGAAGATTCTGAAGGGCGACCTTGGATTCGATCTGCAGCAGCTGGTCACGGACCTGGAGAATGCCAAAGGAGCGAAGGTAAACCTGCCGGACCGACTCGATAGCATTGAAGCAGCCGTATCAGTCAACAGCTCGAACATTGCCACAAACACGTCCGATATTTCGGCGCTGAAATCGCAGATGGTCATGATCAATGACGAGGGTAACTTTAGCGAGATTTACCAGTACGATGGAAATGGCAATGTCATCAAGCAGACGGTGGCGGGCGACTTGAACTATACGGTCGATTACGTTTATGCAGATCCCGTAGCCGGCACGCTGAATTACTCTGACAAGAAATACACGGCGAATGGACAGTCCGTGATTGTTCATAAGGTTTATACTTATGACAATGTAACGGGCAACATTACTGGTGTAGATACGACAACGACTATCGTTTAAGGCGGGTGAAGCATCATGGACGTTATATCCCTTGGTAAAGGAACACAAGCAGTCAACAAAATTACCGACTTGGATACCAACGTGATCGCCCTGCAAGCTGAAGGCCGCTTTCCAACCGTCGATGCGCGGTTGGATTGGCTGGCGGGCCAGGCGAATCAAATCAAGCAAACAACGGCAGTAGCGTTGCAGTTGGAGCAGGGCACATTCGTGAATACCGAGCTGGTGAATGGAAAGCTGCAGCTCAAGAAGCTCGGCGTGGACTCATATTTTCCTTCTGGGACATGGGAGTCCAACGTAACGGATCTTGGAAAGGGATGGATCGAAACCGGAGCGGTGAGTATGAGTGGCTCAGTCGTGTCATGGGAAGTTGCAACATCTGCAAACGGGCAGACCTTCTCCGAATACGCAGCACTCAAACTGGATAGCCCGCCTGAAGCAAGATGGGTAAAGTTCAAGGCAACGCTTACGAATCCAGCAGGGCCAACAGATCCCGTCAGCTTGGATTTCAATCAGGGCGATGCGCAGAACACCTTCGTGCTCGACGAGTATGCAGAGGCAAACGGAACGCTTCATCTAAAAACGAGCTATGCGCCTGATGTCGATAACGAAGGGGCGCTTGAAGCAAGCAATTTATTCTCCGTCACCTTGAACAAGGTAACGTTCAAGTCCATTGAGAAAGTGAGCGTGATGTAATATGGCAGCTCCTGCAAACTTCGGCAGCTGCAGACATTGGGCTTTGTGCTGTCTTTGAATACAAGGAATAAGAGGTGAATGAGCATGGCTACAGTAGGACAGCAACTATTGGCTCCTGAGTCAGGGTGGACACGATTTGAGCAAACAGATGTACATTTCGTATTTGCTGGCGATAGCTGGGCTGACAATCCTGGTGCGAATTATTCAGGCGGATCTGCCAAGTATACATTTGGTGCAAACCTGCATTCTGTTTCGTTTGCATTTAACGGCTCCGGGCTGCGGATCATTTCGTATCGAGATTCGGATCGGCAGGCGAATATCTCGGTTGTCATCGATGGTGTAAGTTATAGCTATTCTGCGAGGGGTGCAGCAGGAAGCCAGATTCTGCTGTTCGAGAAGGATGGGCTGACGGACGGCAATCACACCGTCACGATCTCGGCAAGTAACTCCGGTCTTTTTTCTATCTTTGAATTTGATGCAATCGATCTTAAAGGAAGCTTCGCTTTAATTGGAGGAGCACTCACTGGTCCAGAAAGCGGCTGGAAGCGGATTGAAGATTCCGACCCGAGCATTAGATATATGGGAGCGGGATGGTCGGCAGACGATCCGAATAGCGCCTATTCTGGGGGAGGCCGTCACTGGGCGCCGAACACAACCGCCAACTCCAGTTATCGGTTCTTATTAATGGGAACCCAGTTCCGAATTATTGCTTCGATCTATCCGGGATATTCAGGCAAAGTGGCTGTTACCATAGATGGAGGAGCGGTGGAATACTTCACTCTCAATGGCGGTGACATCAACCAAACGCTTGTCTATCAGAAAACAGGACTTTCTGACAGCCTCCATCACGTTGACGTAACAAAGATTGATCAAGGTGCGTACAGCACAGATTTCAATTTGGATGCGATTGACGTAAATGAAAGTGCCCGCTTGGTTGACCCAATCAGCTATCTGATTCAAGATGGATCGGATATTAAGAAGTGCGTTCTTACTGAAGCGACGCCGCCTAGTATCGAGTCCGTGACTGCTACAAGCACATATCAAGGGTCAGCATCCAATTTGATCGATGGAAACACAGGCACAGTATGGTGGTCGAATGGCAGTGGACACCAATCTCTGGTATTCAGATTGTCATCGGCATTCGCCATTGCAAGCCTGGATCTTACCACTGGAGGAAAGGCCCAAGACGTGCCGGCAAGCTTTACGCTATACGGAAGCAATGATGGGGCGAATTACACGCTTATCACTAACATCCCTAGTTGTGGATTCACGGGGGCGTTATATGAAAAACGGTCATTCAGCTTCTCTAACGATACAGCCTACAGGTATTACAAGGTGGATTTATTCAATAATTTTAACTGGATGCAGCTATCAGAGGTTCGCATTTTGCCTGGAACAACATTGGTCGCAACATGGGTGAAGGTTGGCGACGCGCCTGTCACGCAATCCATGTTTGATACCGATGGCATGGTTGATTTGGAGCTCATAAACGATAAAACCATCCAATCCCTTGTATCCGATCAGCCCAAAGTTCTTGCCTCGACCAATGCGTCTACCGTTTCTTCCTCCATGACAGCTGTTCCGTTTGGTCGCGTCATTCTACCAACGGACGACATCACTCTTCCGCCGCAAGGCTTCAAAAGTCTGCAACTTGCTGCCGGATTATCGGGAGCAGGGGAGCTAAAGATCCTGGCAAGCATTGATGGCGGCACAACTTGGATGACGTGGGATGGGTCCACCTGGACAGCATCTGCAGCAGACGCTGCTTCAGCAAAAGCAAATGGTATGACGCCGGCCGTATTTAATGCGGTACCCGTTAGCCAATGGCAACAGCTGATCGGAGAGACTGGAAAAATTCGGTTCGCTTATTATCTTGAACAATCGAACAGTGGGGATGTTGCTTATGCGGATCAAATTACAATTCAACCAAGCGATGTCGCTAATGAAACACCGGTAATTGAATCGGTAGGCATTACATTCGATGAAGTGACATTGGCTGGAAGACTGAAAGATCTGGAGCAGATCAACGCAATCAATATGGCAAAGCTCAATTTTAAGAGCAATGCGCTGCTCGCATCAGCAAAATACAGCTTATACGAGATGGTCGTTGATACATTCGACACCAGCGATGGCGTTGACAGTTCGGCCACAACGGCGACCTATGATACAATTAACAAAAGGTATAATGGCGCCGGCGATGTGGTCATGGCTGCAGGACCTCTGCAGGATGGCCGCAAATCACTTCTTGTTGTGCTGGACGGCAGCACAGATGTTGTTTTGCACTTCTCCCTGGATGATGGTGCAACGTGGCAGACGATCGCGGCAAGCACCGTGACTGACATTCGCACAGTGACAGGAAATGACCTCATGGTGAAAGCGACTCTTCCTGCAGTCGCATCGAGTCTGACCGGCATTGCATGCTCGTGGGCGTAGGGGAAAACCTACTCCCGCTTTTCCTTACTTCATGAAAGAGGTGAGACGTGATGGACATTATTTCGCTTTCTAAAGCGATGAAGGCAAAAAATAAAATGAAGGGCGTTTCAGATCGTCTTGGCTCTGGCGTTCAAGATGTCTTTGCTGATATGGATGATCGGCTTGTTGAACTGGAATCCCACAAGATTCCTAATGCAATCGAATTAGTATCTGACCTTGAAGCGGTTACCGCGGCAAACATGAATAAACATAGTCTGCGCATGAACACTATTGTGAACCAAAATCGTTTCAGTTTAACCGATCTGATCTTGGATGACTTTGGCGATTCTACCGGTATCGACGCAGCAAAATCCAACGGTTACCAGTATGATGCCGCTGGCAAAAAGGTCGTGATTGGAGCCGGCCAGGCGCAAGCGACGGTTGTCACTACGGCAGAGTCTCTCTCCGCGGACCCAATTGCAGTCGTCGTATCGTTGGCCACGAATGAGCAGAAGACGGACAGCCAAGATGCTGATCTGGTTGGCGGCGTAAAGACAAATGTGGATGTTATGAATGGACAAATTCAGTTACATGTGACAGGATCGCAAGTATTCGGATATACAAGCGACGTAGTGCCTGCGCTCACGGGTAACTTGAACGATCCGCAGATCAAAATTTCGGCATCAGGCGAATATAACACGACCACTCATGCGGCATGGAGAGCATTCAGTGATAATGTACCATTAGGGTCGGACTATTGCTGGGAAACAACCACTGTTGCCAGATGGTTAATGGTTGACTTTGGCGCAGGAAATGAAAAGGCTATTGCGCAGTATACGCTGCAAACGAGGAATCTTAACAGCTCGCTTTCTTACAATACGATGCCTAAATCATGGACGTTTGAGGGAAGTGCGGATAATGCTAACTGGACCGTGCTTGATACAAGAGTGAACGAGTCATGGACAACTTACGGTCAGAAGCGTATGTATCCAATATCAAACACGTCCAAGTACCGCTACTACAGGATTAATATAACCGTGCCTTCTTCAGGCAGCGTCATGATCGGCCAAATGGAGTTAATGGAGAGCGGTGTTCAGTATTTTTATGCTCCATCTGGGTCTTATGAAACGCCCGTCATTGACTTGGGAAGTAACTATAAGTCATTTGTCAATGTTGGGAAATCGGTGGTAGTTCCAGCGGGAACAGCGATGACGATTTCAACGGCTACCTCATCTGACGGAGGCGTATTTTCTGACTTCATGCCGATTAACTCAGATGGCACAATTGCTTCGCCAGCTGGCCGTTACATCAAAATGAAAGTGGATATGGTTGCCGGATCTGTAATACAAAACAGCATCTTGAATGATTTTACTGCCGGAGAGTCAGTACAATTTCAAGACGATAATCGCGTCGTTCTCGATGGGTCCGCATATCTTCGGACGTTGTATAAGGATGCAATGACAGCAGATGCTGATTATGTGGAAGGTGGAACGGTGCTAAGAAAGGTCATCGACAAGAGCGCATTTAAAGTGATTGAAAGGATCGGGGTGGAGTAGAATGGCAACTTATACGGGCAAGGCAACCTTGTATGAATATATCATGATGAGTATCCCGGATGGAGATCACATCTTCCAGACAACCGCAAATAGTGAAATAGTTGATCTCCAAGTTGAGTTCGTCAACATCTATGGTGACACGGTGTATGCGGCAACGCCGGTCCTCGGCAACACGACTGCTGATCAACGCATGCTGATCCTTAAATATCACGGCAGCTTGACCATTAACAGCGGCGTAACCATTACGCCACAAGTACGGAAGCGGGGGATGATGATCTTCGTCAATGGCATACTGGCCAACAACGGTACGATTTCCATGACGGCCCGTGGTGCCGCAGCGGCAGGTCAGAATGTCTATATGTATAAGGACTTGAATGGAAACCTATGCTTTGTGCCGGCGGCTGGAGCGGCGGGACTTGCTCAAGCTAGTCAGGGCAGCGAGACGTCAGGCCATACATCGGCATTGTCGGGTATCGCAGGTGCGGGCCGGCAGCTCGGCGGCGGTGCTCCAGGTGCTGGCCGCGGCGGCGCCAGTGGATCCGGTGCTGCTGCAACATCCTATTCAGGCGGATCGGGCGGCGGTGGCGGCAACAATGGGGCGGGCGGCAACGCCGCGGCTAATGGAGGAGCAGGCGGTTATGGCTATTCAACCTCGTCATTCTCCAACAGCTCTGGCGGTGGAGCCGGTAATCCAGGAGGTGCAGGAGCGGCCGGCAACCGGGGGGATGGCCAGCCTGGAGCGGACGGAACCGGCGGCCTACTGATTGTGCACGCCAAAGACATCATCAACAATGGCACGTTAGCTTCCAATGGATCTGCAGGTGGCAACGCGTATCGTGCTGGTGGTGGAGGTAGCGGAGGTGGCCATATTGAAGTGACGACAGAAGTCACACCGACTAAAATCGGCACCACTTCTGTCGTCGGCGGCGCGCGCGGGATTGGTACCCGTGGGGCAGAATCCGGAGATGGTGGCATCGGGGGAGCGGGAACATTCATGTCAGCCATGGCCACCGTATACATGAACAAGTTCTTATTCCAGGACGGCAATGACATAAAAATGTATTTCAGGGCATCTGACGGATTAACCGATGCCGTGCCTAAGATGACGTCCAATACTGCGCCAAGTCCGATATCACTTTCGGCATCGTCGGTTTATATTCCGAATAACGATTGCTGGAAGGCGTTTAATAATACGAACGTTGACACCGATGACTGCTGGCATTCCAACAATACCGACACGGGAAAGCAGTGGCTTCAAGTTGATTTTGGAGCAGGCAACCAAAAGCGAATCGGCAAGTACGCGATCACGACTCGAAACAACGGGTCGTTCCCGCAGTCGCCAAAGAACTGGGTGTTTCAAGGTAGCAACGATGCACTGGTCTGGGATAATCTTCATAGCATCACCGGTGCAGACCAGACGGCCAATCGCCGAACCTTGTATGACTTTTCTGCCACGCCAGCAGCATATCGCTATTATCGAATCTATATTACGGCCACGTATTCTTCGACTGGTCATGTAGCCATTGGCGAACTGGAGCTGATAGAGCCGGCATCTCAAGGTTGGTCCACCATCGGAGCCGCTCCTGTAACCAAAGCGATGTTTGATGCTAACGGGATGGACAGCCTTTTTCTTGTCGATGACGCGGCCATTCGGAAGCTTGCAGCGCCGGAGCTGCTGGTTTGGACTGATGAAGATGACGCGTCGCGATTTATGGTCATAACGGCCGTGCCGCCGGGCAGGCTGCTCATGCCAAAAGATGATCTAATTGTGAAGAACATCGTCTCGCTCAGCCTCTCAGCGACGGTCACCGGCGCGGGCGCGATTGGCGTGCTTGCGAGTGGAGACGGCGGAGTAACCTGGATGTCTCATGCATCGGGCGCGTGGCAGTCCATCGATATATCGGATCTAGTCAGTGTGAAAGCGAACAGAATGACGCCGGATCAGATCAATGCACTCACTGCATCCGAATGGGCCAGCATTGTAAATGGCGGCAAGCTCCGGCTTGCTTATTACTTGGAGCAATCGTCGAGCACGGACACCGCTAAGATTGATCAACTGCAAGTCAACAACAAAATCTACACCCTGTCACCGTCTGTGAGTGATTTGTCCGTGGTTTTCAATGTGTTGATGCCGTTAATGCCTGAGCTTTACGTATCCCGCGATGACGGCGTGACATGGAAGCAAGTGCAGCCGGATCAATTAGCCTACTTGAGCAACTTGCCAGCCGGTAAATCGCTTCGGGTCAAAGCGATTCTGAGCACTGGACAAGAGCTTCAAGGTGTCTCGTATTCTTGGGTGTAAGGAGTGAAAGGACATGGATATTATCGCTTACGGCGTGGCCAACAAGGCTGCGAAAGACGAAAAGAACACGAGGAATAATATCTTGGGGACTGGCGTGACGGGAGCTTATCCGCACGCCAAAGACCGGATCGATGCCCTAGAGGCGGGTATTCAGAATGCGGTGGCGAAAGCTAACGAGCTGATCATTAATGATGCGATCAACATTATGAAGGCGAATGCCAAGCTCAACGTGGTTGCCAAGACGATACGTTACAAGCATCAGAATATGATCTTTGAGGATTTTCTGGATGCAAGCGGGATCGATGCGGGGAAAAGCTCCAGCTATACACTGGATACAACGAATGGCCTTGTGAAAGCAAGCGGGAGCGGGAGCTATACGATTGTCACCACACAGGAGCTTGCCGATGTTGTACCAGAAAAGGCAATCTTGGTGGTTGAAGAAAACGAAAGTCCAACTATTGCCGGCACGTATTCCATTTCTCGCGACGATGGCGTCACATGGGAAACGATCTCACCCGAATCCTTATTCTACTTTACCGCTAAGTCACCGCAGGATAAGAAACTTCGACTCAAAGCAGTGTTGCCTGCCAATGCACAGCTATTAAATTACGGACTCACATGGTCCTAAAGGAGAGATTGTCATGGCAAGAGAACGTATCAGCCTTGTACCTGAAGAAGTAAAAACAGAAGCGACGCTTCGCAGTAAAATCGAAAGCGGCGAGTTAAACGCAGAATCTTATGCGGTGCTGCCGGCCGACGAGCAGGAGCTGGTCAATAAGATCCTATTCGACATCGCGGCTGAGAAGGTGAACCCAGCGGTCAGTGCATCGATCCTGGAGTTCACGCTGTTCTCCTTCATGCGAGTCGTTATGAAGAGGCTGGACGGTATGAGCTTAACCGCGGAAGACGAGGAAGTGCTTGCCGGCATTAAGACAGTTATGGGGACGCACGAGATCACGAATGGACAAACGTTAAAGGCCAATTGGCTGTTCGATTATCTCGGATATGCAAGCGAGAATGCAAAAGCAATTCTGGCTAATCGCGCGGATTATATCCAGAAAAAGAAGAATATCATCGGAAGAGTGTAATGCGCTACAATTAGGGCGCTTGAACTATATGGAGCTTCCCGCTATGATGTAAAAAGGCAAGTTTTTCCTATTGTTAGGGCATTGCCTTGGCATAAATAGATTCATAAGGAGTGATAGACATGGCTGTTTTAGAGTCGAATTTATCGTCCCCCGTGACTGCGATGGCAGGCGACACGCTTGCGCCTGCAAAAGTGCTGAACCTCAATTTCGCGGTTTCCCAAGGCAAG
The DNA here is from genome assembly GCF_900113915.1 of Paenibacillus sp. UNC496MF. NCBI lineage: Bacteria > Bacillati > Bacillota > Bacilli > Caryophanales > Paenibacillaceae > Paenibacillus > Paenibacillus sp. UNC496MF. Next base: position 175,736 of record NZ_FORE01000016.1, on the reverse strand, counting down.
GTAACCCTGAATTGGGATCCGGTTACCACAGATGCTGACGCCTCGGCACTGACCGATCTGGCCGGCTACCGCGTTTACCGCAAAGCCAGCGCTGGAGATTCATTCGCCCTCGTATCGAACGTACCGGCATCTGTTGATGCACAGGTAACGACGTTCGAGGACGCAACGATGCTCGACGGTGCTTCCTACATCTATGCGGTTTCCGCATATGACGACGAAGTTACGCCGAACGAAGGCGCGCAGTCCGACGACCTTGCCGTGAAGACGATCCCATCGGTTCCTCAAAACCTGCAAACGACTTCCGGCGACGCGACGGTTCGCATCACTTGGAACACGGTTACGGACGCCGAGGACGCCAAGCTCAATGAGAACCTGGGCGGCTACCGCGTATACCGTAAACTGTCTTCGGATCAAAGTGCGCATGCGTTCCTGGCACAAGTGGCCGGCGACGTAACGCTGTACGACGACATTACGGTTGTCAACGGCAGCGAGTATAGCTACGTGGTTTCGGCGATTGATAACTCGCTGTAATCCAGTCCCAAAGAAAGAACATTTCTGCCCCGTGCGGAAATGTTCTTTCTTTATGTTCGGGTTCTGATATAATAGAAAAATGTAATGCCTTGCAATAAAAGGAGGTGCGACAAGGTGGCTGACACCCGATACTTATACACGAATGACGAGATTACGATCTCCAGTTCGTATCCGGTGACCTGCGCGCGTAAACTGGACCCGGACATTCAGGGGCAGACGGTCTTTGTGGATGACCAAACTTACTTGCGATACATTCCGACCGCGATGCAATTTGAAATCTTATCGGACTTACCAGAACAGCAGCTGGTCATCACAATCCCCTATGCCAACAAGCTGACCAATACGGAAGCGAAGTATTGCCGTATCGTTCGCTATGATGGCATCAGTATGTGGCGCGTGCTCGACACAAGCCTCGATGAAGGCGAAAAGACGCTCACGGCAACAGGCGATGCAACAGGTATTTACGGTATCTTTCTTAACGATTACTGGTATTCGGAGATTACGCAGCGCATCGCCAATGAATATCCGCTTTGGACTTGGATTCGGCAGTCGCGGGAGTCCAACGGTCAGCGCTTCTTCAACTGGTACGCCATGATGCTGGAAACGGTCGAGGATGAATACGACGAGCTCAAAAGCCAGAAGTTCATCGATCTTCTTGATCCGCAGATACTTGATTGGGTGTGGGTCTATGATCTGCCGGACATCCGGACATCCGACCAGCTTGCCTTCTATGATGATGAGGAACCTATCCCCATAATCGATTCGCTGCGGGATTTCTTTTTCAACAAGCTCGACGGCGGCGGTATCATTGACTTCGATAATCGGCGGATGTACACACGCAAAGAATACGGCGCATTCCGCGGGGAAATCCAGAACATTGACCGGCGGAGCAGCTTCACAGTGACCGCGCTGCCGCATCAAATCTGGAACGCGTTCGATGAGTTTGGGCTGCTCACGGGGACGCCGCGGCTGCACCGAGAGAAGAATGCCGAATATCGCGAGCGCATCAAGGACGTGTTCCGATATCCCGGCAACAGCAGTGACCAAGGGCTTACCTTCGCGATCGCACGTGAGTTAAATCTGATTCGCCGCGTAACCTGGCAGGACGACAACAAAAACTTGTACTTGAAAGGGAAGGGTGTCGAGCCCTATACGATTCGCATTGATGGGCAGCCGCTTGAGCCACTGGATTATGCTATAGACGAGTTCGGCTATATCCTGATTCAAGCGCAGAGCTCCGGCCGGACGCGAACCGTCTCTTTCATTAAGGACGTCGAGAAGCATGAGTTGTATCAAAAGAGCGACGAGGAGCTGTACCGCATCATGTTCCAGGATGACGGGCAAGCATCTGAGACACTCAAGCGCTGGGTGAACTATATCAATACGGTGGCGCCGATCATGTGGGGCCGCTTCAATTGGGATGAAGGCTACTGGGATACGATCAGCAAAGATCTGACCGGCCTCGGATATCTGCCGAACATCTGGGATTCAAGCATCGACAACTGGAAGGACTATACCTTTAACCCGAAACGGTGGGAGGGCTCAAACGTATGGCAATCTTAAATTTCGATTATAAACTGCAAGCCGTGATCCGCCCAATCATCTCGCTCTCATTCCACTATGAAGTCATTGCGACGGTGAAGCACGGAGACGGCAGCCAGCAGGACGTCTGCCTTTATAGGGACACAGCCATCATCACGAATTGGAATGACAGTCTCGCGGCTGGCAAGAAGCTGACAGACCTGAGTACCGCTATGCTCGGTGCGGCTACGCTCGCAGAGCTCCAAGCGACCGATCCGGATCTTCTCGTGGAGGCTTATTATGTCTGGAGCCCGGACACTCGCGTCTCGATCGTGTGCTTGCCGGATGGACTCGACAGCCCTTACGCATGGACCAATGCGCTGCCGCAGGAAGATGTGAACGTAGAGACGGATTGGATTAACGGTCCGCAGATCGATACGTTGACTGCGGGCAGTCCGGAGACACAGCTGCCGGTATCTGGCATGGACATTAAGCCGCTGATCAGCCGCAACAGTCTGACGCCGATGCCGGCCGACTATACGGTCATCCAGCTCGAAGCCACCAGCAGCAATGACAAGATTGTTCTGACGTACAGCGATAAGCTTTATGCCTATGGCCTCGACATCAGTGATCATCTTGTACTCGACATTACGCCGGAGACGACAAGCCTGCAGCTCGTAGTGGGCTTGCAGCAGGCGATCCGCGTGGATATGGAAACGAAGGGTGCCGGCGGTGTAGCCTCTGAAGCTCTCGGATGGAAATTCGATGAACAGAAAGTAGCCAGGGTTATCAGCTTCGACGGCAGCCAGGTGATGCTCGAGGGCATCGCGCCCGGCACGACGAATCTAATGCTTCGTTACGATGACTTTTATGCGAAGCCGATTGCGATCACAGTAGTTGATCCGAAAGGACGCCTCACCATCTCCCGCTCCCAGGAGCGTGCATTTGTCGGCGACACGGTGGCACTACATGTCGCTGCGGAGTATGAGAATGGCGATCGTTTCGCTATCCAGCTCTCGACACTCACGCTGACCAATGGCAATGCATTTGTCGAGAAAGTCAGCGAGACGGATTACAAGATCACGCCGCAGGCTTCCGATATCCTTTCGTTTGATCTTCTCGTCCGCTCCGATAGGGGAGAGGAAGTAGCGGCAACGGTCAAAGTACCGGTATGGAACAAGCAGCTCTACCGGTTCCATACGCTGCCGGAGACATCCACGCTTGTCGTGGGTCAGGAGCTGACAGTTACGGCCTTCTATGATGTCATGTTCGAGGACATGGGTCATGTGGATTCTGCGATTACTTGGGACATCGTGCAGGGTGAGGAGATCGCAAGCATCAGTAGCCGGAGCGGGAAAGGTGTCACCATCAAGGCACTGAGCGCCGGGGACATTCAAGTCCGAGCCACCGCTTACGGCAGCCAGTCGATCACGACGATCACGGCGCAGGGTCAAATGCAGCCCATCCTGAATGTCACGCCGGCAAGCGCGCATATCGCACCCGGGCAGTCACTGACTTTCTTTGCACAAGTGCTAAATGGGGACGCTGCTCCGGTAACATGGGAAGTGCAGGACAATGGCATCGTTCAGATCAACAAGCAAACCGAAAGCGCCTTAACCCTTGAGGGTGTCGTCAACGGCTCCGCTACCATCATGGCCAAGGCCGGATCGCTGGCTAAGCAAGTCGTGGTCACGGTCAGCGAAGAGATGATCAGCATAATGGCTACACCGGACCCGCTCCCAGCCGATGGCTCTTCCGAGCAGACCTACTTCCCTGCAGAGGACACGGATGAACAGTGGAGCGATCCGAAATTTGAATCGAACTACGTGGATGGTAAAGGCTTCAGCACCACACTGTACGGCCGCTCCCACGGCAGCGTCGATATGGCGCATGCGATCAAGTCCGGTATCGGCGATCATGATGATCTCATGGTTAAGAAGCCGCAACATGAAGTGGCCGTTCAGTCATTCCAATATGCCGCGCGGCTCCGGGGGAAACGTAAGCATCAGATCCTGATTTATCCAGAGTTGAACTTCCAGTACAGCATCTGGTACAAAGGCGACCTCTATGTAACCTACAATGAATCGCCTTACAAAATTGGCATCGATGCCTACCCGCCGAAGAAGTTTGGCTTCACGATTAAGGAAGACCGGATGCTTCCTATCCAGAAAGAATACGAGATCAACATGGAGATCGCTGGCGCGGTCGGCAAGAAGACGCTGGAATGGGCGGTCAATTACGAGGCCTTCTACGAAGTGCAGGACCAGGGCGACGTGAAGGATCTGTTCACCTCGTCTGCAGGTGATTATGTTGGCTACGGCAGCAGCGACGTTTGGAAGAAAAGCAGCGACGGCAAATACATCTATGACAACTCGAACCGTATGTGTTTCAGCGGCATCATCGCCAAGGGGGCCGGCGGCGAGTATTATGGGTGGGATAGCTACGAAGTTGAGTTCGATTTCAAGACGATCGGAGAAGGCAACCCGGATCCAACTGTCGGCCCACAGGACGATGACGTCATCGGTATCATCTTCAAGGCCAAGGATAAGCGCAACTTCTACATGATGATTTGGGAATCCGACTATCGCGTGAAAGGCTCGAATCGGATCGGCGCAAACATCGATGGTACGAACATCTTCACGGCCGACGAGACGGTCTGGAATGACGGCAATCACATGGCGTACTCACGAAACTACCTGAGCTCTGATTCGCTCTGGAGTGCGTATCAAACCGGCACCGGCTGGAAGACGCAGCACCGCCGCATCTACAAAGTCACGGATGGCAAGATGTACAAGGTCAACGCGACCGACCTGGGCGGCGGCAACGGATGGGATTACCAAACGATGGAGTCTATGAAAGTACGTTGTACGGGGAAGCATGCAGAAATTTTCGTCCGACACAGCCTGACTGAGGAATACGCCAAGGTCTTCGAGTTTGATACGGATTGGGAAAACGGAGCTTTCGGCGCATGCAACTGGTCCCAAGCCGTCGAGTTCCACGGGATCCGCGTCAAGCACTGGATCAAGTTCACCGGCCGTGAACCACAAACGGGCTGGGCACAGTTCGACGAGATTACGCCTTCGCCAAAGACGATTAATCCAAGCTCGTCCGACTACATCAAGGTCAACCTGCTTGCACGCATGGCGCAACTGGGCGTGACCGGCAAGGCGTATACGATCGGCAGCATCTCGGCAGAGGTGAAAGATTCCACGGCGGGTGCGGCATTCGCGGGCGTCGGTCAGCCAGTCACGGTGAAGACGTTCAACAGCCCGAACGCCGGGACCACGCAGTCGTTCACCTATACCAAGAAAGGCACCTTCGAGGTGACGCCGGACAACATCGATAACACGAGCGGCGCGGTCGTCTTCGAGGATATCGATGACTTCTTCCGGGCCGAGAAAAGCAACTTCCTGGCAAGCCATGCCGATCTGAGTCCGGATGCCATTACGGCAACCTACACGATCGTGAAGCCAGCATCGAGCGATACGGAGTTCGCCTTCGAGAACAATAAGAAGCTGATCTTCTGGCACGGCGATCCGGAACACGTCATCACGGAGAAGACCTACGAGTATTCGGTCTATGCGTATGACGGCTGGGTGGCTGCTCGTGACCTGAAAGAGTTCGTCGGCGGTAAGTGGGCGACGTACACGTTGACGCTCCAGGACTCCGGAGAATATACTATCGACCCGGCGCATCATGCATGGAAATGGGCGAAGGCTGGCACGGTGACGACGCATCACGATCCGACCGATGTGCTCATGCTGAAGACGACCGAATGGTACCAAGGCACGTTCCCGGCCGACATCAAGAACGAAGGCGTGGCCAACAGTGACGAGCCCACATACGTGGACGTACCGCCAAACCATGAGCATTATGTCGATCCGTATACCGGAGCGCCAATGCCGGCCGTCTACGCCAACGTGCATTACGTGCTGCATAAGTATCCGGTCGGCAAGCTCAGCTTCCTCTGGATGTATTGGGAATCGAAGCCGGGACAGACCACACGCAACACAAGCTCGTCGGTAAACGTGATTACAAGCGAACCGCTGCTGTTCACCGATCGGCAGAACGATCGCGTCGTCATCAAATGTGATGCGGATCCGCGGTATGTACCTTGGATCAGCGGTAAGTATATCGGGCAGGGCAAGGTCAACGGCAAGCGTCCGTTCTTCAGCTCCGGCGCCGGCAAAGCGAATATGGTAGATGTCCCAACGGACACCGTATTCCTGCCGCCGAACCTGACCCACATTGAGGGGCCGTTCATCGAGACGGATAACGAGAACGTCACCATTGAATATGACACCTTCAAGAAGACCGTGAACTTCATGTCCGATTACCAGGATGCTTACGTATGGTATACCGACTGGTACACCGACTGGGTGGAAGACCCGCGCAGCTTCTACGCGGACAATGAGTCGGTTACAACGATCGGCGACACGATCTCAATTAACCCGATGCTCGACCCGAATTATGATGAGAACGTCTTTATCGAGAAGATCGAAGCGATCAGCTCGAATCCATTTGTTTCGGTGTGGCTCGACAAGCAGGATGGCGACACCAGCGGCCTGCTCGGCACCTATTACCGGTACCCGCTTCAGACGAAGATCCTCAAGGAATCATTCGTCGTCGGCGGCGACTACCATGTAAAGGAGCAGCTATTCACCGTGCAGGAGGCAGTCGCAGCTCACAGAGAAGACGGCGAGCCGGCGCGCGAAGTATTCCTGGCAGGCCAGGCCGCAGTCCGTGGGCGCGCAGCAGCGACGGAGCAGAAGACCGCACACACGATCTACGTGCCGGCAGGGGAGAGCTCGCTCAAGATTCTGACGTCCTTCATGCAGAATACGGGAGACACGTTCCCGGACATGATCGTGCATGCGCCAAACGGCGAGACATTTGGCATCACCGCCAATAACGGCACCTGGGCGCAGACAGCCATCAGCAAGACGATCTTCGAGAACGGCAACTTAATCACGGCTGCCTCCAAGTACGACTACAGCGGCGGCGCGGATGTGTATGAGCTCATGACGTTTACGCGGCCAATCGAAGGCTCTTGGATGGTGGAGGTCTATAACCAAGGGATCACGGATACCGATTACGCGATCACAAGCAACATCGGCAATACCGTGCAGCAGCAGTTTTATACGGACTTTGCCGCAGACCCATGGAATGTGCAGATCAAAGTGAACGGCATTTCCATCACGGACTTCGTGGTTGATGACAAGCGGATTACGCTTGGGCCGGTATTGCTGAAGACCGACCTGCTGGATATCAACTACACCGCTGGCGGCTATCAGATCGACGAGCTACCGATGCAGAGCACGTTCAGCTTCAACGACCTGCAGCCATTCACGATTCTATCCGTGCAGCGCAATGGCGTTGAGATCCCGCAGAGCTCGACGGAAGGCTACACGGTTGATGGCCAGCAGTTCCAGCTGCATGGCTCGTATGTGACGCCAGGGGACGTGAAGGTGCGTTATGCGACGGGCAGCATCACCAACCTGTTCGAGTTGACGCAGGATCCGGGCCTTGGAGTCACGGTTTACCTGAACGGCGTGAAGCTCGATCCGAGCAAGTACAGCCTGAGCGGCCGCACGCTTGTCGTGGACCGCAGCATGCTGAATCCGAAGGACTGGATTCATGTTCAATCCTATGAGGTCACGGGAAGCTTCGATCCGAGCAAGGCGAATTACCTGGGCGATGTTCAGTTCTCTCGCGTCGATGCTCGCATCGATTTCAACTGGGGCAGCCAATCGCCATTCGTCAGTACGGAGCCGGTCGGCACAAATGCCGCAGCCTTCACGAGCCAATCGGTGATCCTAGACCAGATGTCCTTTAATCTGAACGTCGATCTGGACATTAGCTATCCGTCCGATGAAGTGATCGACATCTCGAACTTCACCGGGGAATGGATCAAGTTCGATGAAAATGTTGGCGCGGACGTGGGGGATTGGCATGGACCTCCGGAAGATGGATACAGCAAGGTGACAAACCTGGCCAACCAAAGCTACCGTTCGGGGTTCTTCAATCCGAACCATCGGGACTTCACCGATTATACCTTTAGCTTCAAGGTGCAGGAAGTAGCCTCCGGGGATGACGACATGTACGGCGCCATCTTCCGATTCGACCCGGGCACACTGAACTTCTACTCGTTCGAGATGGACGCATACTGGTCGCGCAATATGGTCGGCGGAACCGACGCCAAGGGCATGGGCATCTACCGCAACATCTGCCTCAACCCGTCGCAGTACGGCGTGGCCAAGTTGCAGTACACCAAAGTTATGTTGGCGCATCTCGATGAGGGATGGACGTTCGGCGCGGACGAGACAAACGAAATCAAGGTTAAGCTGGTCGGCCGCTCGATTACGGTTTGGGTGAACGGCACCGAGAAGTTCAGCATCGTCGACAGCGCACCGGATGCCATCCTGAAAGGAGCATGGGGGCCGGTCACCGCGTCGCAACCGAAAACGTACTTCTGGGACTTCAAGGCATCGCGGATGCTGCTGAACACGTTCGTGCAAAGCCCAGGCCAGCGTCATACGATTTCGGCACAAGTGGATCGGCCAATTACGGACTCGCCGAAGACACTGACCGTCATCGTAAAGGACATCAGCATCCATGACGAGTTCCTGCAGGAAATCAACAATTTCCTTGCCGCACATCCGGGGATGACGGAAGCGGACATCTCGTGCTCGTTCAAGATTATGAATGATGCCAGCATCACAAAGACCAGCTTCGACAAGGCGGCCGCACATGGCACGCTGACGATTGACGGCACGAGCAGGGTTGTCGCCGAGATCACGACGAAGCCGGCCAGCGCGCCGGACGCACCGGACTGGAGCGATTATCGCCATCTTCCGCGGACGTACCTGGATCCGAACGCGCCGCTCGACGTGTATACGCCGGATCTGCCGGAGCCATATATCGCACCGATCCAGGTGCCGGCGTCCGGATCACCAAGCGATGGGTTTGCCATCAGCTGGCGGGGCAACATCTATGCGCCGACTGCCGGTCTCTATCAATTCCATTCGACGTCAGACGATGGATTCAGGCTCTGGGTGAACAGGGTGCAGGTCATCGACGCATGGCGTGATGAGCCGGACACAAACTCGGGCTCGATCAATCTCGAAGGCGGCCGCTGGTACGAAATCAGCGCAACGTACTACGAGAACACGGGAAGCGCAATGGTGAAGCTGGAGTGGACGCAGCCAGGCGGAACCAAGGAAATCGTGCCATCCAGCCGGCTTGCGCCGTTCCTCGGCTACGCCATCAATGCGCAGGTTCGCAGTGCCGCTCCACTGCCGTGGAATCCGATGCTGCATAACGGCTATTACTACTTCCAAGAGAAGGAGCAGTACCTGTTCGCCGAGAAGATCCGACTCGTCAAGACGCCGGTGGATCAGCAGATCCTGATCAGCCCTCGGCCTCAGCAAGGCGCCGCATTCATCGTCCGGGACAACGAGGGTAATAATCTACGTAAGGTCGCCTTCTTCGAGGAGGTCCGAAACGCAGCAGGCTTGCTGACCGGGGTGAATCAGACACTCGAGAACATCGAATCCATGAGCGGCAACGGGTACGCGAAATACTACCTGCAGTACAAGGCTATCGATCCAGACACGCTGGTTGTCACATTGAATGGCATTACAATCAGTTCAACACAATATATCTTCAATCCTAAAAATTCTTCGATTGAGTTCATGAACAATTTGGGATTTGATGATATAATGGAGTTCAGGTATAAGCTGCTGTATAGTTTCTATGTCGATTACAACTATGATGTAGAGAATGATGTGGCACGGATTGTATTGCACAACAATTACGATCCAACCATGATGCAGGATATGGAGATTATCTATGAGGGTGCGAAGGACACGCCGTTCTACCGGGCGGAGGAAGTCTCGTTTAACCCAATCCTGAATCATAATCATCGCGGCTTCCTGTGCCTGACCAATAAGGTGGATCAGGATCCCAAGGTGCTGGAGATCAGCATCTCGCCGAAGTCGCTGCCAGCTGGCAGCACGGGCAAGGTTCTGGTGACAGGCCGAGCGCTCGACAAATACAACAACCCGATTCAGAACAAGGAAGTGGACATCTACCGCGACGGCGAGCTGATGTTCTCCGGCAAGACGAACCGGGCCGGCGAAGTCTATCTGTACGATCAGCCAATAATGCCGAGCGACAATATCACCAACTACCAGATCGTCTGCGCTGATCTGAGTAATATGGAGCAGCTGAGCTTCTACGCGCCAAACGTGGCGAATCGAGTTTACCTCGAAATGAAGACCAGCAAAGCCGTACTGCTAGCCGGCCAGAATGACGAGGCAACCATCACGATTACGCTTCGGGATGAAAACTGGGGTGTGCTGACGGGCAAACAAATTCGGGTTGCTTATAAGGATACGAAGGGTGTTACAAGATCTTTCGTTCCCACGACGGATGATTATGGTCAGACCTCGATTACAATTTCGGGGCTCTCGCAAGAGCAAGGGGTGTTCGCGGTAACGGCAACATGCACTGTGGGCGCGGAAGAATCGAGTAACTTTATCTTTCTAAAAGTGATAGGGGCGTAACACCCCCTATTGCTTTCTTTACATATTGGCCCAAAAGGAGGATCCATTATGATTCAGTTTTCATACCGCATCAGCTGCGTCGTTGCGGTTCCATCTAAAGAAATTCTCGCGCATGCTTTTCATTACGAGGCCGATAACTTTTCCATCAATGAAACCTTCAATCGCCCAACAGCCAGCAAGACTGTGGCTGAAAATAAAACGATGCACGACCTGTTCGAGCCGCTGATACAGGAATACGCAAGCAGCTACGGCCTGCAGCGGGAAGATGTTCAGGTAACCAAATACTTGGCTTCCTCCGGCAGCCCGGATATCGTTGTCTCCTTCTGGGACGGCGCCGAGCATAAGCTTGAAACGACCTCGGATGCCTGCACGGCGATCGCTTACTATCATCCCGATATGAATCTTGGTTACGGTCTCGAGCTCTACGAGTACATCAGCAAGCTGCCGAACAACACGTTCGCGCTTCGTGTCGGAGAACAGGTGCCCGAGGGCGATGTGAATCTGGCCTTCGTGCATACACCGCGCATTAACAGCAGTGAAAACGTCTCATTCATCGACACGGCTTACGTCAATGAGAACGTTATACCGATGGAGCAAATCGAAAGCCTGGTTGTGCCGGACGAAAATGGCGTCCTTTCGTATGCCGACATCATATCCGATGATCAGCCGATCGTGAAGCGTCCGCCGTATGATCGGTTCCCCTCGAACCAGGTTAACATCACACGGCGCTTTCTGCGCAATGAAGCGAGCATCAGCTCCGCACTCTATTACAAGTTCGAGCTGCTGTATCATTACGATAGCGATCCGGGGGAACCGGGCAAGGTGACTCGGTACCGCGGCAATCAGATTCAGATCACGGACGAGAATGGCAACGTGCTTGGTGACAGCATCAAGTCGCTGATCTATGTCCGCGCGATGGAAGGCAATCCGAAAATCTACTGGGCGAAGATTTATCTGCAGCTCAACACCGACGAGGAGCAGACCTACAAGGTCCGCTACAATCATGTAGATAAGGTTGTCTCGGACGAAGTGCTCAAAAGCGTGAACAAGGCCGTGGAGCTTTACGACAATACCATCAACGTCAAGGACGGAAAGGTGTATGTCGAGGGAGGCAAGCTGCGAGTCATCAACGGCATAAGCGCCTATCAGGAAGTCTCTTCGGAGCAGCTGGCAGCAGCAGATGACACCGAAGAAGTCTACATGATTGAGGAGTACCCGGACAAGGATGGCTATAAAATCACAGTGCCACAGAAGTCCGAATACGACCCGCGCGTAAAGAAGATCTTTAACTATAAACTGACAGCCAGCTTCCAAGATGACGAGGGCAGCACCCGCCGGCTCACGTTCGGCTATGTCACGGATTGGGTAATCAATCCGGAAGCGCTTCTGGCGCACGAGGCGCTGGATTACTCGGAGGCCTGGAAGTCGATCGGCATGCGCACCGGCGCCGGCTTCCTGAGCGCGCGCAGCCTAATCAATACGGTCCTGCCGATGGACATGCCGTCGTTGCCGGCCGACGCCACCTTCGCCATTGAAGACGCAGACGGCAACATCCTCTACACGGTAACGTCGAGCCCGGATAACGGCAGCGTCGATACGAAGGTAGGCCCAAGCGGCAGCGAGGCGCCGCAGGCCAAGAGCAACCTGACGACGGACGACTGGAGCGAAGCTGCGCAGCCAAACGTGCGTATTAAGAACAATCCGATCTCACATCAATGCACGATTATTCCCGAGAAGCAGAAGACAGAGCTCAGCTTCAACTGGGAAGCAAGCGGAGAAGGTCAGATATCCAGTACGCTCAGCTACCACGGCCAGTTCCGCTGCTTCCAGGATTACTCGATTGCCTTGCAGAATCAAACGAAGGTCTTCGACGTCTTTACTGGCTGGGACTTCATCGGTACCAGCGCCACGAAGAACAAATGGTTCTATAACAATTCGTCCGATGTGCTGAAACTCGTGACGAACGCGGTAGAAGTCAGTGGCTATTGGAACCGGGAGCATGTTAGCAAGACGGATTACAAGTTCTCGGCGGTCGTCTCGATCCAGGATTCCAACGACGATGACGTGATCGGCTTCTTGTTCCGCGTCAGAGACGAGCACCACTATTATATGTTCACCTGGGAGCGCCAGCAAATGTGGCAGGCTACTGCACCGGACGGCAATGGCGTCGGCCGCATCCTGCTCAGCAATCGCGGCGTCTCTGCAGCCCAGTATTATACGGCCTACCAGCAGACGCTGCCGGGCGTACCGGATCCGAATTACGATGCGGTCTACGACATGACCCAGTACCTGAACAACACCGGCTTTGGCAACAAGAAGACACGGATCTTCAAAGCGTCACCGAGCTCGCTGCCGCCATACAGTGATCTCGCCGCGCCAAACTGCCAGTACAAATCCGACAACTCGGGCAACTCCTTCACGGACATCACGAACCCGACGACGGCATCCAACCAAGGCTGGAATGCCAATGAAACGGTCAAGATCACGGTCATCTGCCAAGGCAACCAGATGAAGGTTTACATCAGCCGCGATATTAGCGATGCAGCACTCGGCACGCTCGTGGCTGAAGCAATTGACAATGATTACGCTTCGGGCGGCTATGGACTCTGCAACATCTCGCAGGCCGGCTGTGCATGGTCTAAAATGACGTTCCAGGAACTGAACCTGCATCGTGAATACACGGACTGGGTGGACGTCAATCTGACCAGCAATGGCGAAGTGAAGATGATGGACGATAAGCCGGAAGATATCCTGAAAGGGAAGGTCGAGGATTATATCAAGGCCACCTACGGCACGCTGTTTGCCTATCAGCCGTATCCATCCGCCGCGGTCCAGTTCGAGAAGAATCCGGCCGACTTGAATGTACGGATCAAAGACGGCTATCCGTATGCGCAAACGAACAACTATACGGCAGGCGGCACGGAGATCACGCCGTGGAAGACGTCGGAGCATGCGATCAACATTAAGGGAACGGGAAAAGCCTACCTCATGGCGGACGGCTCCATGAGCTACACGCTCTCGCCGGCGACCTTATCCAAGGCGGCGATCCCGGCCGATGTCGAAAACTTCTCCTGGAACCGCATCTGGATCACCGGCGGCGACACTGTGAGTCTCTCCATAGGTCCGTCTAATGAGGTCAATGCGCAGGCAAATGTGCCGCCGATTGTGCCGGTCGGTACGCCCATCACCTGGCCGCAGACGGCAGACATGATCTACAAGCACGAGGACGTGAAGTCGCTTGGCGCACTGTTTGCGGAGGAGGGCATCTATAGCAAACTCGGTATCCCGAGCGATGTGCCGAAGGATCAGGTATTGCTTCGAATCGAGCGCGGCGACATCAGTGGCCGCAACAAGGAGTTCCGCGTCAATTACCGCTGGCGCTATACGCTGGGCAGCATGGAAAAATTCGAGGTTGATCAGGCTTACGCCGGTGTGAACCGCATGCGCTTGAAGAACGTCCTGAAGCCGGGCTCCTCCGATCTGCTGGATGGCCTGGTCGTCGATCTGGCGGCATGGACTAACTTCGAGGAGCTCGAGGCAGTGCCAATCCTGGCCATCAAGCTGGACGACAATCGCAAGATTGAAGTCGAGAAGCCGAAGGTCGCCATGAGCGAGATGGAGACGCAGAACTGGTACGTGCGCGTCAAGAACGGGCGCGTGAAGCGCCGACTGCAGCTGCCGTACTTCGAGGCTGCGGAGAAGGTGCCGCAGATCTACATGTCGTATCCCGAGCTGATCTCCTATGCGCCGCGCAGTGCGGAGCTGACCACGGAGATTGTCATGGATTACACGATTCCCGAATACACGAACCAGTCGTTCTACAAACGGCCGGTCATGCTGGTGGAGCGGGAGACGCCGATCATCCTAAACGAGAAGACAATTCAGACCCGCTTCACGCCGATCGTACTGTCGTCGGACGTCGGCATCAGCTATCTGGAAGTCGAGGCGCTGCGGATCAACAATTCCCGGAAGCTCCGTGTGGCCGACGTGGACGCCAAGAAGGGTATCATTTACCTGCATGACAAGATCCGGGATCAGGATGAAGTAATCGTACAATACGCTTATGAAGAAGACTGGTATACGTACCGCGGCTTCGAGCGCAAGAACGAAACGACAGGGAAGACCGATTTCTTCCACTTGGATCTGAATCCAAGCCCGGGGCACAAGTTCACGATGGCAATGCGCGGCCTACGCCGCTGGGTGCCGGGGGATATGGTGGCTGGCGACTACACGGTCGAGGAGCATGTCAGCAACGAGCTGCTCGTCCGCCAGATGCACATCTACCTGCGGCCGACATCCATCTGGGTGCGGCAGGGGACGGAGCTTACGCTGATCGAAGGCACGAGCAGGACAACGGGCATCTTCCATACGGACGAGGATTTCTGGTTCGATCCGGAGGATTATTATTACGATCCGTCCATGCTGCGCATCGGCAAGTTCACGGTGCAGCCGAACAGCACGGCCAAGAAGGACATGATCATCCTGGATACACGGAGCCGCGGCGGCGGACTCGATGAGGCGCTCTCCAAAGCGATCATCAAGAGCGTCAATCAGGAGTCGCTGTACAACTGGGACATCGGCTACTTCGACGGTGAAGCCTATCAGGAGAACGGCGTGTTCATCATCCGGCTGCCACGGTCCATCCTGCGATCGCCAAACAATCCAGATGGCTTCCACGAGTCAGAGATCCAGGCGGCCGTGGCCAAGTACAAAGCATACGGCAACCTGCCGATCATCGAATACGTGGATCCGGAGGAGGAAGACTTAAACATCATCGGCAACAGCGAGTTCAAGGGCGCGAAGCATATCACCGAGTACAACGAGAAGCTCTCGAGCGGCGTCTACTTCATCGACGAGACAGACCTTGGCAACGGCGAGGACAGTATATTGAGTTTGTTCAATGACGCCGAATATGCCATCACGCTCCCTGGCACGAAGCTCACGAAGACCAAGTACCGAGTGGACGTGAAAGCGCGACTTGATCCAAGCGCCTCGGAGCGCCTATGCGGTGAGATCCAAATCTTCAGCACTGCCGGCCTCGTCGGAAGTATCATGCTTCCGGCTGTCGAGCAGGGCGATTGGATGGTTTACACGGCGGAAGTCGAGCTTCCTGCCGATGCCAACCAGGTGAACATCCTTGTTAATCATACCATCGACCAGTCTACGGGTCTGATGTACGTTGATTATGTCAAGATGACGCCGGTGCTGGATACGGACGAAGACCTAGAAGTCATTGAGATTTAGAGTGAAATTGTAATGCCTTTCATGTTAAAATAAAAAGCGGTTGGTGATAATCGCCAGCCGCTTTTTTAAAGGAGGAATCCCTATGCCAGTGAGCAACACGAATGAGCTGATTCCATTTGTGAATCAGCTCGAAGCGAAGCTGAATGACCTGAGCACATCGATGTCTTCTTGGCAGCAGAATAAAGGCGCGATTCTGGCCGCGGTCCCGCAGGTTGCGATCAATAAAACGAATGCCATTACAGCGATCGTCAAGGCTGAAGATGCGCTGGCCGAGCTCAACACGGCGACATTTGGTGTCGTGGCAGCGAAGGGGCAGAAGTTGAAGAAGCTGCTGGAAGACTTGAAAGCTCAAGTCGTGGAGATCGCGGAGAATGCATCTGGTACTGGAGTCGAGTCTTACATTAAGGATGAGGTCAATAACGCCATTGCCGAAGTGGATTCGGTTGTCGATGACGGCCTAAAGCTGGACTTTAGGCTCCGCCGGATTCAAGAGATGGCACAGGACAGTCTTGATTTCATCAACCGGGATATTGTTATGCCTTACAAGCTGGAGCTGACACACAACGTGACGGAGACCGTCATTCAGGTGCCGGCCGAAGAAGGCATCATCTTCCTGGATGGATTAGTCACCGTTCTCGACGAGAATGGCGAAAAAGGCTTCCTGACTTCCAGTAACCGATTGCTGCTCGGGTCAATCGACGTCACGGGTCAAATCATTTTGGACGAAGCGCCGAAACAGCCGGTCCGACTGTACTTCCCCGTGCAGATGAAATTCAAAGATGTGCCGGATGACTTCCTGTATTTCCTCCTGGAGACGGTCGTGTCCAAGACAAGCCCGCTCATGGAAATGCTGCAGCGCTTCGAGAAGATGCTGACCGGGGTGCTGACGGACATTGAAGCGATGAAAGGTGTCGAGTGGACCGCCGATTTCTCCATTATGCGAAATCAGAAGGAGATCGTAACGGAATCTATTACACCGAAGGGGCTCATGGTGACGGTGCAGGATGGCATGGCGCACGCCACGTTCTCGTACAATGAGCACCCGCTTCTCAGCCATTTCATTTTGGAGAAATGGGACGAGGACGCCAACGACTGGAAGCCGTATGACGGCGACCACGGAATCATCGCAAAGTAACAAAGCGGCAGCCGAAAGGCTGTCCTTTATACATAGGAGGTGAAGCAGGTGGGGAAGTACCTTGATGACTTTCTTTTAACCATGCCTGATACGCAGCGAAAAAAATTGATGGAGCTGCTGGAGATCAAACAACAAGAAGGGCTCATAAAAAGCGACTACGAGCTCAAGGCCGAGCTTGACCGGCTCATGGCCCAGCTCAATCAATACAAGGGCGTGCCGACATTCAAAGCTCGTCACCAAACCGGCAAGACTAATTCCGCCGACTATAACAGCAGTCTCGATGAGATTGCATTCGACCTTATGACGCTTTTCTCCGCGTCCGGGCAGATCGATCAGATTATCACGGACAATCATCAGTTGTCCCGCTCGATGCTGGCCGAGTTGAAGAAGAAAGTGCAAATGCTCGACAGCCAGGTGGAACGCTACAAGCTCATCATGCAGAACACGGACGGCTTCGTCGAAGGCGTTCATGAGCAGTTCCAGGCCCAGCAGTATACGGAGACGGACAGTGAAGCGCTCGCACTGCTTCGCAAAGATCGCTACGGTCAATACCTCGCCGATAAGTACCAGGGCGAAATCGTCGCCGACCGGCTACAGTTGGCCAGCTATGAAACGATCGATCAGTTGAAGAACCCCTACGGCCGCAAGCTGGCTGACATCCGCGTCGTCAACCGCACCGGTGACATGGCAACCAACCCAGAGCATCCGGTGGATTATGCGATCGACGGCTCGCTTGAAAGCTACTGGGCTGAAGTCGTTCTCTCTGATGAGCCGATCACACATGACATCAGCGATATCTGGACGCACGACTATACGGATTATCCGAAGGACGGCGCGATGACGGAGATCGAGATCAAGCTGAGCGGCCTGACCACGGTATCCGAAATCCAGTTCGATCCGTACTGCGCATACCCGCTCGAGATCGTCGCCGTGCATGGTTACGAGTCGGCCGACAAGGATGCGAAGATGTACGCCCTTATCACGCCGGATCACGATAATCCGTCGCAGCGCAGCAAGAAGTCAGTTGGTCTGATCAGCTTTCAGTTCCCTTCGGTGGACATCTCCATGCTTCGCGTCTTGATGCGGCAGGAGAATTACGTCAAAGAAAATTACATCGTCAGCATAGATGAAGCCAACCAAGCGGAGCTGTGGCAGAAGATCGTCAACGACAATCAACTGCTGACACTCGGCACCGATGCCATCGCCGATAAAGTAAGCCCGGGCGAATCCATCGCGGAGTTCGACAAGAAAAACGAGCTCACAGGCTGGAACCGGTATCTATCGGCGCTCAAGAACTGGGCGGCCACGGCTGGCAATGCGGCAAACAGCGTCGTGGATGCGGCGAAGGCAGCCATGGATGTCGTCCGGACGGGCAACTATAAGAACCCGATGCAGCTCGCGCTGCGGTCCATCTCGGCGACCGGGCAGCCGCAGCAGATCCCGGATAACCTAAGCCAGCAATGGACGGCGGTGTCGAAGCTGTCCTACTTGTACGGATTCTATAACATCAGCTTGACTGGCCGCAAGTTCCAGCAGCGTTCGATCTACGTATCGAAGCCGTTACCGATAAACGGGAACATGAAGATGCTGAGTCTCATGACGGACGAGAAGCACCACAATGTAACGATGGATAATGGCGATGCGGTCCGCATAACAGACATAGAATATTACATCGCCTACAAGAAGAATCCGGACGTGGGCGCATGGAAGCCGATCCTGCCGGCTAACAAGGATTACGTCGAAGGCGAACTCCTCTTTGGCAGCAGCGTGACCGAGAGCTATCCGGAGATGTTGGGCACCATCCAATTTAGCTTCCGCTTCCCGATCATCTCAGCCGACACGGTAGTCCTCCGACGCGACGGCATACCGGTGCCGCGCGCGCAGTATGTCATCTCGACTGATGGGAAGAAGCTCGGCATCATCAGCCAATATTATTCGGCCTCCAGTATTTACACGGTGGATTATAAGCCGGTCGAAGATGCATACATCGTCAGCATCGACGAGACGGAAATCCAGCCGATGCAATATATCAATGACCAGGGTGAGACAGGGGAAACGTTCGCTGCGGTGGATGACAACAACACCGTCACGATCAAGCATGTGCCCTTCGTCTTCCGCAATCAGCTATTCGCTTATGACGATACGCTGGAGCGGTACAACCAAGACGATACGCAGCTGCAGGCCGAAGACCTGTACTACCCGGTTATCGTCCGGGTAAACGGGGTGGAGTACAAGAACATCACCGATTACTCAAGCGGTACTTACGATACCAGCCGACTGCAGATCGAAAATGAAGGACATGTCTTTGCGCAGATCGGCAATCAGATCATCTTCCCGATAGCAGCATTCGGGGACGAACTGAAGAACATCACGGTCGATTATTATTACCTGACCACGGACGTCCGCCTAAAGGCGATCCTGCGCCGTAACAGCGCTGGATACGAAAGTGTGACCCCGGCTGTCTTCAGCTATTCGCTTCGCTGTCAAACCTACGATCAGGAGGTTCGCAATGGCTAATCTCAAAAACAACTCCCAGCTCCTATATCAGCAAGCGGTGGCTCAGTTCGACAAAGCGAAGACCGCCTTCGAGAACGGCTCAATTAAGACGGACACTTCGCTGATTAAGAGCGTATTCCAATCCTTCCAAGATTTCTTCGTCAGCATGGGGCAGCCATTGATGCAGCTCCGGCTGGCTCCGATTGACGGGCCGCCATGGAGCGACGACTACAACAACATGATGGACGAGCTGCAGAGCGATCTGCAGATCATGTTCCAGGAAGCGGACATCTTGAGCAAGGCACTGTATGCCGACTTCAACTACAATCAGGTGCAGCATTCCATCCTCGACAATCAGTTCACGCAGATCGCCGACAAGCTGAAGGATCTGGAACTGCTGACAACCAATGCGGCCAGCAACGGCCGCATCACGTTTCATCGAAACGATTTTGTTAATCAGGACAAGATCGATTTCGACCGAATTGTTGGCTCGCCGGCGCACATCGAGAACGGTGCTGTCACACTCCAGCAAAAAAGCGCGACGAACGTGGCCGAAGATGCGCAGGTAGCGATTGTCATCGGGAACAAA
Organism: Paenibacillus sp. UNC496MF; assembly: GCF_900113915.1. Taxonomy (NCBI): domain Bacteria; kingdom Bacillati; phylum Bacillota; class Bacilli; order Caryophanales; family Paenibacillaceae; genus Paenibacillus; species Paenibacillus sp. UNC496MF. The sequence continues at coordinate 155,653 of NZ_FORE01000016.1, read as the reverse complement.
ACTTATGACCAGTTCATCATCGGCTCCGACTCCAATGGCTTCCCCGGTAACACCCACGAGGTAACGGTATCGCCGGGCAGTTCACTGACAGAAGCCGATTACACGTATGCGTTCGTTGGCCAGAAGAACAGCCATGCCAATTATGGCGCGGTGCTCGACGGCAACGCGAACACCTGGTTTGAATACGAGCTCGTGAATATCCGAGATATTGATAAGCAGAAAGTGGCTAAGAACCTCGGCTTCGACTATCAAGTGAGCGGCAACCAGACACTCTCTTGGGCCAAGGACCCAGCGGACGGCGTACTGCGGCTGCATATGCAGGTCGTGCTTCCGGAAGCCAAGCAGATCAATAAGGTCAACGTGAACCTGTACACCCCGCCGAACTACGGCGCCAAGCCGGCGATCATTCGCGACGTGTTGATCTCAGACGGCCAGAACGCACCGAAGTCGGTACTAAGCGCCAGCAAGAAGGACGAGGACACCACATTCATCTTCACGCCGCAGAATGCCAAGGTCATCTCGATCCTGTTCGAGCAGCCGGCGAAGTATTACACCGACATCGGGCACATCTACTACGAGCAGAAGATGCAGGTCGAGGACGGCACAGCTTATGTGTTTGACTCGCTCACGAAGAAGACGGACGCCGCCGAGCAGCCGCGGATCAATGGACCGGTCATCGGACTGCAGGATCTCGGCGTCAACGTCAAGATTAGCGATGCATCGGTGGATGCAAACTACCCGCTCCGCGGCAGCGATCAAGATCAAATCGCCATGGATGACGTCATCTACAATCTAACCCGCACGATCAATAACGAAAATATCGATGTAGGCGTCGAACGCTTTGAAGGTTGGCGTTACTGCATCGGCGTGCGGGACATTGAGATTTGGTCCTGCGAATACGAGCAATCCGCCGAAATTGTATCCGAGCCATACTACTTCGACAAGCCGCTCGAGAAGATCACGCTCTCCGTGGATGAGGATATTCCGGCGCCGTTCTATGCCGACGATCCATCCCAGAAGTACAAGTGGATCAAATACTTTGTGTCGATCGATGATGGCTCGACATGGCATCCGATCACACCGCTGGAGCGTCAGCCCTTTGTAAGCGGTGGGGAGCCGGCGCCGCCGAAGATTTACACGGTACAGCAAGTATCAAAGTCCAGCCAGGCAACCGCCAGCGACGGATATCTGGAATCCGAGTATCCGGTGTACAGCCTGCGGATCCGAATCTTGTTTCAACGGCCAGAGGAGGAAAGTGCATGAACCAGTTTTCAACCCCTATACTGAAAAGCTTTAACATTAAAGCACATGTCGCTGGTGATGAAGTCGACATGGAAGCATCGACACGGCGCGCGGCGGATAATCAAGACGACGGGGACACGGGCGGCGGAGATACGGATATCCCGTACTTCCCGCCAACGCCGCCTGATCCAAATGGAGATGATACCGGGGGCGGGGGCTCCAACCCGGGAAGCGGCGACGGGAACGACCCGGGCAATGGAGGAGGGGGCACAGACCCGAATGACCCGAATGACCCGAATGACCCCAATGACCCCAATGACCCTAATGATCCGAATGATCCGAGTGACCCTAATGACCCTAATGACCCGAATGATCCTAATGATCCTAATGATCCTAATGATCCAACGGACCCGACCGACCCACACCCAGGCGACAAACCGATCAAAGTTACGATCAGCCCGAAGCCAACTAGCGTACCCAAGGGTGAGGATATCGTGGTCCTCGGCGTAGTTGATAGCGCCTATCCGATTACGAAAGCGGTCGTGTTCGTCAACGGAACCGAAGTGGACCATACCGACTATAGTCTGCCAACGGTTACATCCGCGGTGGGCTATGAGAAGTCCTTCCGCTTCAGTTTGCCGACCGATGGCTATGAAGCGGGTGACACGATTGCTGTCGAGGTAAAAGGTTTCGATGATCAAGGCCGCCAAGCTTCGGACAGCTTCGTGATCTCGACTAAGCTGCCGGCCGATGAAGAACCGAATGCCCGTAACTGCCTGCTGTTCGACTCGCTACACATCGAGTATTTCGATGCGACGCAGCAAGCGATCATCCCCCTCGACATTCCATCCGACTGGCTGCCGTATGAAATCGACAATGGCAACGGCGCGAAGGTGACCTTCGGCTGGGGATCAAGCAACGGCATCATCGCCTGGTTTAAGGCAGGAACGAACACAACCGGCTATGGATTCCAGCTCAGCTCCATCGCCATCAATTATCTGGACGAGAAGAACCTGAGCAAGACAACATGGGCTGCGAGCATCATTAAGCAGACGGACGGGGTAAAGAACGCCGATCTGATGCTTGGCGATGGTTCGACCAAGACGACGGACAACTGGACGAAGCCGATCATAAACAATGGCGATTACTCGGCAAGCCCGAGCATTGGATCGCTTAACGATTACGTGAACTTCTCATTCGGCGGCAATTGGAACATCAACCAGTGTCCAATCAATAAGCAGCTCCTGAATCCGGATGAGGGCCAGACGACACCGAATGATCCGACGCAGCCACCGGTCGAGCCGTATGATCCAACCAAAAATCCGGTTCGCAACTGCTTGCTGCTGGATAAGGTGGCGTTCCAGTATTATAGCGACATCACGAATGATCTGGAGACAGTCATCGTGCCGCTGTCCTGGCTTGTGACGGAGCAAATCACGGTGCAGTCCAAGGCTGGCCCGATTGATGTGGTCGTGGGCTGGTCGGATTATTTCAAAGGCGTATCCGTCATGGTGAAGAATGGCACCGGACAGACAAACCTGCAGGTGACGGGAATCGGCGTCATGTTCAAAGACTTCTACGATGTCGTGCAGACGGCATGGGCGACCAACCTCAACTTTAAATCGGCCGGCGCGAAGAATACGGAGTGGATGAAAGGTGGTCCGAAAGCCATCGGCGATCTGCCATGGATTTCCGAGGTGGTCACTGGCAACTATGCCAATGCACCATGCATCGGCAAAAGTGGGGACTTCGTGGTCAGCAAGCATTACGATGTCTTCACGTCGCAGGTGTGTCCTATCGACAGCTCGCATAACTCCGATCCCGAAACGGGTGTGAACCCGGTTCCCGAGCTGCATGTGACGGCTCCATCGGCGGACCCAACCTCGCTCACACAGTGCAACAACGAGCCGCTAAATATTGCCGGCTATGCGGACATCTACCCAAGCGTTTCGACGGTCAATGCCACGTACCGCGGCGAGGAGGTGTATGCGGGAACGGGGAGCGGGACGCATAAGGATTTCGCGTTCACGATCCCGGCGACTGCATTCGGCACTGATGGCGGAGCAACGATTGGTGGCAAAGCCGACATCATCTTCCTTGTGGACTATACCGGATCCATGTCGAGCTACATCACAAACGTGGCCAATAACCTGGATGCGTTCATCACACGGCTTGCCAATGATGGCGTAGATTACCGCCTCGGCCTGGTTCAGTTCGGCGATGTGACCTACGGGGAGCGGCTCTTCAAGAATGATTATACGACGAACAAGGATCTGTTCAAGACGCAGCTTCAATACATTCTCGTGGGTGGTGGCGGCGATGAACCGGAGTCCGGACTCGAAGGGATTATGGACGGCACGAACGGGGCGCTCAGCTTCGACTTCCGTAGCAATGCGGCCAAGTACATCATCATGCTAACCGACGCCCACGTGCATACCACAAGCGATGGTGGCGCCTATACGGTTGCTGAGGTCGCAAGCGCATGCCAAGGCCGCGGCATCAAGATTTCCGTGATCGGTCCAACAGCATCCACGAATGCGTCGGTCATGGATCAGTTGAAGCCACTGGTGGACGCGACCGGCGGCCAGTACGTGGATATCCTCGGTGACTACGGCTCGCAGCTCGCCAGCATCTCAGGCGAAATTTCTCACGATGCCGGCGAGCTCAACTCCGGCGATCTGGTCATTACGGCGACCAGTCCGGACGGCACAACCAAGTCGATTACGATCGCCATCAATGTCATCGACTGCTCGCCGCCTCCGACCGATGGGGGAAGCCCGGATGAAGGCACGATTAAGAACAGTTATGACATGCTGTTCCGGTTGCGCTGGGGTTACCGGGCCAGCGGCGCTTGCGATCTCGACCTTCATGCCTTTATCGACAAAGACGTAACCAAGCATGTCGCCTACAACTCGCCAACGGTCACAATCAGTGGCGCGACATATCACGTCTATCAGGAGGGCGCGGATGCCGTTTACTTGAACTTCGACTATACGAGCCATACCGCGGCGACCGCCTGGGACAATGAGGTCGAGATCATCACGATTGACGGTTTCGTCGGTCGCAAGCTTACGCTCGTCGTGGACCGGTACGCCATGGCGCAGATCGATGATCTGGACAAAGATCCGCAGGTTGAGATTATCAATGCGGCGAATGGTGCGTTGCTAAAAACGATTGCCTTGGATAAGGCAACCTGGACGCAGCAGTATATGATCATCTGCGATATTAATTTGAAAAATCCTGGTCAAACCACATTGTCAGACATTACAATAAGGAAAGAACAACGTGGTTCTTTGACTCCAGTTTAAGAGGTGACGACCGTGGGCATTCGGCAAAGTCAAATCGGCAGAACGATGGAGCGCATCGTTCGCTATTATCTGGTGCATGGCCGATATCCGACGCTTCAAACTATTACGTATCATTTTAGCCAATGGCTTCGGGAACATGTTCCCGGAGCCCCCTCCTTTACGCCGCTGCACGTGCTGCGTAAATCGAAGTCGGATGCCGACAGCTACAATGAGAACGTCCGTTTGATTCATGATGATATCAGCGATGCCTATCAAGCAACGATCGAGCAGACCACGAAAGTCATGAGCGACTTTCAATTTGCCGATACGGAGCGCAGCAAAATCTATCATGACCTGATGGCTATTGCCAAGAAAATCGACCAGCTGCTGCTCGTAAACAGCGCCGGCGGCGAAGTGCTGATGGAGCAGTTCACGGATATGAGCCGCGTCGATAAAACAAGAAGCTCGGTCTTTGTGGATGTTATAAACCAAGCGATCACGCTTAGCGAGAATAAGCGCGACACCGAGAAGATCCTGCTTGTCGGCTCGCAGGCGAAATTCAACCCATTAACGCCGAACGTGAAGTCGGCCGCACTGGAGTCCACGAACAATGCCTTTGACGATGATATCAATTCGGCGTGGTGGCAGGTACTGAAGACCAGCGGCCCGGGCACGGTTCGCGGCGAGCTCGTCGTGAAGCTGGCGACCGACACAGAGCTGACCGAGATCGAGTATGTGGCGCATCACGGCAAGCCGGTTCTGATTCAGGTGGAGACGTCTACGGACGGCACGACATTCAGCCCGCTCCCAGGAAAGAACAACCAAAAAACAGTGGTAGATTCGGACGTCTGGAGTTTTCCGAAGATGACTGTAAGGGCCATCAAATTCGTCTATGAGAAGAAAGAGCATGACGATAATTCAGCTGGCGTCTATAACTATTACTTCGGGGCCAAGAACATCTCGGCATACTGCAAGAGTTACCTGGGATCTGGCACCCTCATCACGAATCCATTCGTGTTCGAGACGCAGAATCTGAATATGGTCAGCCTCAAGGCGAGCCACGACATTCCGTACAATACCTCGATCGATTACGCCGTGGCCCTCATGCAGGATAGGCAGGATTTCAGCGAGCTTGTCTGGTATCCGATCAGCTCCCAGGACGATAGCGCGCCGAAGTACGCCAAGGTTGTGGAGTTCAATATGCGGGGCGTGAAGTACGTGGAGTTCAACAAGAGCGAGGCGACCGGCCAGATCATCAACGGCATGCAAGTCTTCAAGCTGGCGAATGATTCCGGAGACGGCACGCTGCCTGAGAGCTTCGATGCGATCCACAATCCACTGCTGCTCCGCGGGATCAACCAGTGGCGCCGCGAGCGGACGTATGTAAAATTCGACGGCACGGTCCCGCTGAACAGCACCTGGCAGGAGCAGCTGACAAACCGGCCGGATCAGGTCATCACAGACTACCTGCCGATCGGTAACACGCTGAGTCTGCGCCGTAGTAACGGCGGACCAAACGACAACTTCTACCGGTTCACAGCCTGCATCTATTCCGAGGAGAACCGCGTCGAGCCGCTCAGCTTGGCGGTGATTCAGACTGTAGCCGATACCCGAAAACGACTCGGCGCATTTGCCGTTTATGTCAACAGCGAGCGCATGGTGCCGACCAATGAAGAAGTCACGATGACGCTGAAGGTCGGCTGGAATGAAATTCAGATCTTGTATCACTGGGGCGACATGCAGCTGCGCCGTGACTTCACGCAGAGCGAGCTGCCGAACGAAACCTACCTGGGCAAGTTCAACTTCATGAAGGAGACAAAGGTTCGCGCGGATCTGGCGCCCATGACTTACGTGGACACGCACTCTCTGTACCACAATATCTCGCCGAACAATCACGACTACTTCAGCATCAGCGAAAGTCAGGTCGTCTTAAACTACAAGCCGCAGAACTGCATCTTCCAGCTCTCCTATGAGGTGGACACTGAAGACGCGGCGAACAATCAAATCGTGCTTCAGGCCGTGTTCAATCGGAGCGAAGATACGCCGTATCTGACGCCGAAGATCACAGCCCTGCAGCTCGTTGGGGGATGAGGTGGCAAGGCATGGCGAGCATACAGAAAGCTCTTATTTATTTAGATGATGCCAACAATTTCCCGGTGGAAGTAGACTTCACCGATATTCAAGGAAGCACCGGGATCGTCGCCGGGGATGGCTCGACGATCATCCCGCAGATTAAAAGTGCAGACAATCTTACGCTGCGCTTTGTCAACTTCGCACCTCCGCCATCGAGCCCCGGCTCTAAGTTCGGAGGCATTCTAGCGATTGCCTACGTCTATGATAACGGCGCGAAGTCCTGGGTGAAAGACGTCACGCGCACCGGCCCGAACGCATCCAATCTAACGGTCGCGATCGGCAGCTGGGTGGACGGAAAGACGTATGCGCAGGCCAAGGCAGACTCGCACTATGCGAAGCCGTACATTGGCTATGCGGACGCGACAGACTATGCCGAATACCGCATCGAGGATTACACTGCGCCTACCGCGCCGCCGGATCCGCCAGTCATACATCCCATTACGGTGAACATCATCGAGAGCACGTTGAACATCAAGAAGGGTGACACGGCCACGCTGCACGGCGAGATCACGACGGAAGCCGGGATCGTTTCCTACGGCTGGTCAGCAGACAGCGCCGCGGTGCAGCAGTCAGCCGGCATGACCCAGGCCGTCTATGAGTTCCCGCAACCAGGCACGTACACGGTGAACCTGCAGGCGCTGAACAGCGACAACCAGACTGGACAGGATACGGCCATCGTGAACGTCCGCGACTTATATCCGATCAGCGTCGATATCGTCGAGGACAGCCAACAGCTGCTCAAAGGCAGCAGCTTGCAGCTCCATGCCAGCGTGACGACGGTCGGCATCATCACCGCGCGCGCGTGGACCTTCCCCTACGGTGTGGACGTGCAATCGCAGAACGAGAGCACGGCAATCCTCTCCTTCAACCGAATCGGCACGTATGAGATCAAATTCGGCGCTCGCAACGAAGATGCTCAGGAAGCCTACGACTCCATTGTCATCACGGTTGTTGAGGCACCGAAGAAGGAAATCGATCAGGCCTTGCTCCTGGACCTTGGCACACAGCAGATTGAAGTCAATCCATCTGTGACGCTAAACGATTACGCGGTGAACAAGGACAACATTAAGCTTCGGTTTCGAAATAGTGGGGAGTCGACGTGGACGACGGAAAGCTTCTCGATCGATGTCGGCCGGGAGAGCTTCAAGTTCCAGGACGGGACGACGACGCACAGCAACACGCTGACGCGCGGGCCCGGCGCCGACTATACCCTGCAGGCGCTCATTCAAGACTTCAAGGACACGAACAAGTACACGATTGTCATCAAGTGCGTCGTTCAGGATGACCAAGGGCAGAGCCTAACTCGCTTCTACGAGCTGAAGTGGTTCGCGCAGCAGAAACCGGAGTACCCGCTCGAAATCTATAACCCGGCTGAGAACGCAACAAAGCTGCCGAACACGATGAAGCGCAACAGTCGCTACCGTGGTCAGCGGGAATCGGAGAAGGTGCTCAGTGATCATCAGGAGCAAATCTATGACATCCGCCAGCAATACGTGGACATCGGCAGCTTTACGGAGTTGCAGCAATCGTTAATAGAATCGTGGTTTCGCGGGGAAAACGAAGCTCCTGCAGAAAATATTACGATTGCTCAAACAAAAACCTTCTCAGCTTTTGTAGATCAGACTGCATATCCGCTGAACCCCGGCACCCCGGAAAGCCAGTATACAGGCCTTGTGATACAATTAAATGGAGAAAGAGTAGCCGACGGCCAGTTCCATATTTCTGACGGTTACCTCATAATCGAACGTAATGCATTACAAAACGGAATAATGTTGGTTTCTTATACAGTCACCCTCAGCGTGGAAGAACAGAAGATGTCAGGGATCTTTGATCTGAAATCTCGCATGCAGATGATGGATGAACGTCTCGGAGAGATGGAAAGGAGATATGGTCGCTATGAGAATGCCTACCAGTAAAGGAGGAGGGGCCCGCTTTCGCGGCCCCACTTCTTCCCAAGCCTACAACCAGAATGAAGACGACAAATACTTGGAGATGGTGGAGCTGTATCGACAGAGTAACCAAAATCTCCAGAGTCTCACGGAGGCGCATCAGATCGTGCTCGCGGAGAACACGGCGCTCGGCAACTACATCATGATGCTCGAGCGCCGAATGGGCGACCTCGAAACGAAGCTGCTGAACATGGAGGCTTCTGCGCCGTATGATCCGATCTTCTTTAAGACCGGCTTCATCCATGACATGACGGCAGCCTATCCGAATATCTCCCAAGAGAACGGCGACACATCGCTGCGATGCGATATCGACATGCAGAACCGCTGCGCGCTGGTTCCGCTGATTCACCTCATCCCGAAGACGCATACGGTCAACGAGAAGACGGGCGAAGTCGTCATTCCAAGTGAGCTTGAATTGAAGGTCGGCCGGACCAACACAAAGGGCACGGTAGTAGACAACAACCTGCTGAACTGCTTCAACGGGGATAATGAATCTTACTGGCAGCGGACGGTCACTTACAACTTCGCCGACTGCCCGGATCAAGAGGACGTCATCATTGAGCTTACGCTTCCGAGCCATCTCGTGAACAACTTGAACATCAATGAGATTACGATCCATCCGCATCCGGAGCGGGGCGTACAAATCAAGAATGTCGAGATCCAGTACCAGAATGCCTGGCAGCAGATTGACGGCTTCCTTCAGCAGGATCTGGCTGCCATCAGCAGCTACGAATATTCGCCGCGCAAGCGCTGGGTATTCAGCAGCGTGCCGGTGCAGAAGATTCGGGTCACGCTCGTCCAGAAGAATCCCCTTGATATAAATGGGAAGAAGGTCTTCATCTTGGGCGCACAAGAGATCGGCGTCTTCCTCTCATTATTCGAGCCGGGAGGTGGTATCATCCTGACACCTTTCGAGATGGATGGCCTGTACAATATTGAATCCGTCGAGCACGTCTTCTTGAATCGCACGGCATTCGGAATTGATCTGGATCATGATCTTGAAGGACGAGTTCTGGAATACGACATCTTGAAAGAAATGGATGACGGCATGCTGACACCCATCCGTAACACCGAATGGTCCGGCCAGTCTGCTGTGCGGCTGTGGGTCAGAACGAAACTGATCCCTTACAATGGCGTAAACCCTTGTCTGCACGCAGTAAAGATCAATTATTCCAGATAGAAGGGAGGCAGGTTCAATGCAGCGTTTTATCACCAACAAACCCTTTGATGTCGAAAGCATCGTCACGCCCGTAAAGCTAGTCATCGCTGCGCTCGGTGCCCTTATCGGATCAGGGGCTGAAGTTATTTACGGGAGTGGGGAGGACCGAATGTCCTTAATCGGAATCTATGCATTTTTCATCTTTATGGATTGGATCAGCGGTGTCGCAGCTTCCAAAAAGGACGGCAGCTATGCTTCTGAATACGGGATCAATGGTATTCTCCGGACGATCTTCATCCTATGTTTCCCGGCAGCAGCTAATATGCTGGATTTCGTCTTTCACACTCCAGGCGTCTTCTTTTACGGCGTCACATCCGGCCTTATCTTTCATACCTGGAACAGCTTAACCGCAAACTCCGTCCGCGCCGGATGGGAGAAATGGATACCGAAAGCCATCATCAAGAGCGTTCAGTCGGAAATCAACGCGAAGCAAAAACGCGCGACTTCATCGCGCACCAGAAGTAAAAAGGAGAGTGGAGACGATGAGCAAGAAGCTTAAATCTATCCTGCAGTACCTGACCGTTACGCCGGGCATCCTGATCCTGGTCCTGGAACTGGTCAAAGCTTTCGAGGTCGATGGCAATGGCGACGCGAAGAAGCAAGCCGTGCTCGATTCGGTTGCCGGCGCTTATGACGAGCTGGCTAAAGTCATGACGATGGAAGTATCCAAGGAGTACGTTATGGCGATCGCCGAACGCTGCATCGATATTGCCGTCAAATTCTACAACTTGGTCGGCATCTTCAAGTCCGCAGAAGCGAAGGCTTAAAACGAAAATCAGAGTAAACACGAGGGATCTTGAGTAATCTCAAGAAACCTCGTGTTTTTTCGTGTCTAAGCTTGCCATAGCGACTCCCGCATGTTACTATTATAATGTAATGCATTACATTATTATCCTTGAACTATGTTGCAACTTGCGGCATAATAAAACAGCGAGGAGATGAAAGCATGCAAGTCATTGAAAAATATCTGCCGTCGCTAGAGCAGATTAGCAGCATGAGAAAATCGCTGAAGGCTTGTAAGGACGAATGGCTCGAAACGAAGCCAGGCGGCCGCAACAAGCCGGACAGCAAATACATGGGGGTCAACACGGTCCGCCAGATTCTCGATCATACGGTAGACGGAGTTACATATTGGGATTCCGGCCTGCTTCATCAGTGGCGGGAGGAAGTATACCGCAACGAGAAGAACACCACGAACTGGACGTTCGACGGCTACGTGTATCACGTCAAAGGCTATCTGTTCATCCCGGGCCTCGGATACCGCGAGCAGTACGGATGTAAGATCGCGATTGGCGGCAAGGACAATCAGGACTCGGCGTACAAAGCCGCGGCGTCCAACTGTCTCGTTAAATGCGCCTCGATGTTCGGTGTCGGCGAAGAAATCTACTCGAAGATTAAAGTCGATATGGAAGACGATCAGCAGTATAGCCAGATGCAGCAAGATCCGAATTACCAGTTCGGTCAGCCACAGGGCGGGTACCAGCAGCAACAGCAAGGCCAGCAGCAATGGGGCAACCAGCAACAGCAGCAAGGCTATGGCGGTCAGCAACAACAAGGATGGGGCCAGCAAGGCGGATACCAGCAGCAGCAGGGCGGCTGGGATCAATCTGGTTATGGTGGACAGAACTCGGGAAACGTAGTGCCCTTTCCTAACCAACAGCAAAATGGTTGGGGAGGGCAACAGCAGCAACAATCCTGGGCAGTAGACGTGAATCAGCAGGCCAACGGAAACTTCGAGATGAATCCGAATGACTTCCCGTTCAACCCGCATAACGAAGGCACACCGGAAGCTGCGCAGTGGGACAAACAGAACATGCCGCAGCAGCCAAACACCGCGCAGGAGCAGGGCTACCAAGCACAGCCGCAGGCAAGCGCACAGCCGCAAGGGGACGTGCAGCCGCAAGGGAACGTACAGCCGCAGGGTTATCAGGCACAGCCGCAAGCTACGCAGTATGGTCCTCCTGCACAAGCGGAGCAAGCCGCGCCGGCCGACCAAGGCCCAAGCGCCATCCCGACTGAATGGAATCAAGCGGAGATCATGCGGACGCATACGCATCGTCAGCGGCTGAAGCTCGCAACAGACGACCAGCTTAATCCGTATATCCGCGATTTCCTCAAGAGTGAAACGGCCACGCTGCAGGATCTGACACCAGACTCCCTCAAGGGGTTTAACGATTTCCTTGAGAAGTTCACGGCATAGGGGGCCAGCAGATGGAGGAACAAATCTATCAGCTCGCCGAATGGTTCGTGTTCCAGGCCGTGCAAGCAATCGGCACCGATGAAGCCATGCTTGCACGGCTGCAGCGCGCGACAGCTTCGATTCGCAAGGCGACGGAGGCGGGATGGACAATCCATGATCTGCAATTCGAGATCAGCGAGTTCGCCCGCATTCATCCCGAGCTCGTAAAGAGGGTGTATCACCTGGAGGAGATCATCGGAAACAAGAAGCCGCCGAATAATTTGATCGAGCCGGATGTGTTTTATTATCACAACGTCCTGCGCAACGTACCGCCGGCGCCGCGCATCAGTATCAAGGATGGCGTCGTGAAGCGGATCGAGGAGAGCTTCTACCTGGAAATCAAGAAGCGCTTCACGATGGACGAACTGCAGGAGTATTGGTACAAGACGAACGGTATCACGCCGAACGACCATATGCGCCGGCAGGACGAGGGCAAGTTCAAGTACCTGCTTGGCATCTATAACATCGACGAGTTGCTGTTTGCCATTGACGTGGCCCGCTCCATGCGGGCGGAGATGCAGCTGCTCCCGCTTCGCAATGCGTTCGATCTCGAGCGCTACATGGACGATGCGCGGAAGTTCATCGAGGGCAAGAAGAACGTTCACATTCAGGAAGGGATCAACAAGATCGTCCGGAAGGAGGAATAACGAGTGGATCAAGTTTTTATCGAATGCGGCGCCGATCTGCCTTGGAATCGGGATCCGAAGTTTCAATTCACCCGCAAGCACTTCATGCCGGTCGAATACGCAGAGCAATTTCGCAAGCAGTACAACAATGCTGGCGTATACGAAACCGTGATGCGCTACATCAACCCCATCTGGATGCACAACTCCCGGGGTAAGTGGATCATCAATGCGCCGGACTCACTGAAATACGGAGACTTCTATTTGGACTTCGACTATCCGCTGGAAAGCGACGACGACTTCGATAAGATCCGCTCGGACGTCCAGACGGCCATACGTTATCTCAAGGTTATCCTGTCGGTTGATCCTACGCAGATCAACCTGTTCTTCTCTGGCAGCAAGGGCATTCATTTGACGGTGGATGCCCAGGTGCTCGGCCTGACGCCACATGTTTCACTGAACAAAATCTATAAGGATATCGCCACCGATATCGCCAAATACACGCTCTTTAAAACGCTGGACGTGAAAATTTATGACGACAAGCGGATGTTCCGGATGATCAACACCTGGAACTACAAGGGGCAGCGCTTTAAGATTCCGATAACCTACGAAGAACTGTGCAAGCTTTCGCTCGAGGAGATCCGCTTCCTGGCCCAGTTTCCGAGGGAGATCCAGAAGCCGACAACGATCACAAGTCCAAAAGCAAAGCTCGCCTTGGATAAATATATCGAGAAATGGTCGCAGGCGGCGACGCGCCGCAAAGAGTTCTCCGGCAAGCTCATGAAACTGGAGAAGCTGCCGGCCTGCATCAGTACCATGTTTGAGAAGATCTTTCGTGAGACGATCGATGAACGAAACAACTCTGCTACGGCCCTGACTAGCTTCTTAATGCAGCGCGGGACGGAGCGGGAAGAGGCACTCGCCCGCATGGTGCAATGGGGAGAGGAAAACTGCGTTCCACCGCTTCGGAGCAACGACATCGAAGTCGTCGTCAACTCAGTTTATGACGGGCAATACCGCTATGGCTGCGAAACCTATCACAGGCTGAGCGGTGTATGCGAGGGCGAAACCTGTCCGCTGTTCCGGAAGCCGGCAGCCAAACCAACACGCAGATAAAGCAGAGAGGAGATAGCCATGTCAGAATCAATCAACTTCGCAGATATCATGCGCCAGGTCAACGAGCAGATGCAAACCGACACCTCCATATTCGGAGCCGAGGAAAGCAACCCGCTCAAGCTGAAGGTCCTCAATCATGAGGCCATCTTTGGCCGGCCGCTGTCGCCGCTGGAGCAGCGGATGTTTCAGAACATCCAGAACATGGACGCTTACTCCTGGAGCCGAGGCAGCCGTGGTGGACTCCGCAGCCGCTTCCCGCAGTTCGATGAAGGACTCGAGGGCGGTATACAGCCAGGCCTGATCCTGTTTGCCGCCGCGCCGAACGTTGGTAAGTCTGCGTTTATGCTCCAGCTCAGCAAGGACGTCGCGGAATGCAATGATAACGTATACGTGTCCTACCACTCCCTTGATGACTCGAACAACGAGCTCATGCCGCGTTACATCGCCTGTGACCAACAGATCACGATCGCCCAGGCGAAGACGCCGGAGCGCTTTGCCGAGGATCCGAAGATCATGGAGAAGCGTAACGAGGGCATGAAGAACATGTACCGTCGGATGGACCGTTTCGGCATGTTTGATTCCAATTACACGACGTCGCTCGAAGGGCTGGAGGAGCATCTCAAGATGGTGCTGATGACCAAGCCTGAAGGCACGAAGATCGTCATCGCCATTGACTCCTTCAACGATATCACCGTCGAGAGCATCAACTTCAACAACAACGATGCCCGCAACGAACATGTCGCCAAGACGATTAAGAGCTGGTCCACGCAATACAATGCGACGGTCATGTGCACGGCTCACTTGCGTAAAACCAACGGGCGCCGGCCAACAGTCGATGACCTCAAGGATACGATTACGCTGCAGTATGAAGCCACGCTGATCGTGCTTATGTTCAACGAGGTTGGCGTGAAGGAAGAAAATGCGCAGATTTACTGGCTGCAGGAAGACAGCGATGCGAAGATGCCGGTTATCGAGGCGAAGTTCGGAAAGAACAAACATTCCTCCTTCAAGGGAACGAAGTTCTACGAGTTCATCCCGGACTTCTCGTACAGCGTCGAATCGACGCCAGAGGCCGGCCGCCGCTATGCTTCGCTCATATATCAAGGATAGGAGTGTTTAACGTGGATGAAATCAAGATTCAATCGACCACGCCGCAGGAGCAGCAAGCATTCTTGCGGGACTTCGTTGCCCGCATGACGGTCAACAAGCTGCGCGTGGAAACGCTGCTCGGCAAAATCCGGGGTAACGCGAATGATCTCAGGGAGAATACGATCGACGAAAACGAATTGATCCTGACCATGCTCGACAAGTACGGCGGTGACACGGCGCACCCGCAGATCGTTCAAGCCACCAAGCGCTTGGAGCAGAACCAGGGTTACCTGGCCACAATGGAAGCGAACATCGCGGAGCTGGAAACAACGCACAGCGATACGATCACCGACCTGCAGACGCATCTGAAGGAGCTGGCCGACATCGAAATGTCGATCGGTAACTTCATTGCCCATATCTTCGCGCTGCGTGACAACGTGAAGATAGACAAGGACGACGCATCGGTGCTGCACTTCGAGCCCACCGGCAGCGTCGAGATCGCCATTGCAACAAGCCGCGACAGCTGGAAGGACAGCTCGCAGCTGACCTTGACTAAGAAGGAGGGATAACTCGTGCAATACTCATATTTCTTTGATGCCGACAAGACGCATCGGTTGGAGTTTACGATGACGGTTCTGAACTACACGCCGGACACCGTGAACGATCAAGTCATCGTGCTGCTTGGGGCAACTGTCACGGAGATCATCGACAATGAAGAAGTGGCGAAGCAAACGAAGC
The DNA here is from genome assembly GCF_900113915.1 of Paenibacillus sp. UNC496MF. Classification (NCBI taxonomy): domain Bacteria; kingdom Bacillati; phylum Bacillota; class Bacilli; order Caryophanales; family Paenibacillaceae; genus Paenibacillus; species Paenibacillus sp. UNC496MF. The sequence goes on along the minus strand of NZ_FORE01000016.1, from coordinate 140,018 downwards.
TTGGCACATTCCATTTCGATCCAGAGAGCCAGAGTCTGGACGTCAACCGTATTCGGATTGCAGAACAGAACAAATGGATCTTCGAGATCACCAACAACAAGAAGCCGGACGAAGCGATTGTCATGGGCCTCATTACGACCACGACCACCGGCAATCCGATTGGCCTTGATATCGAAAGCATCAACACGGGATTCAATGCCGACCTGCGCGCGAACAATCTGGCCATCCTGGAAGCAACCTATGTGCCGCCAGTGCTTGATCAATTGATCCTCGAGGCGTATTTCGCCACGGCGGAATGGCCGAAAGGCTTTACGACGAACTCGGGCATCTACGATAGTATGCGCCAGATGTATCAGCTGCAAGACTTCACGCAGCGCATCGAGATCGCAGACAGTACCAAGTTCGCCATCCAGCTGAACGCCGCACCGCTCTCGCTGCCGGCAGCTAATAATGATATCTTCGGCATCCGGGTCGATGGTGTAGGCAATTTCACGCTCATGAAGGGGCACATCAAATTTGTGCAAGAAGGCGCCGATCCGGTCTTGGATGCTGTGCTCGTTGCACTTGATAAGCAGGTTGCCCCGGCCGACTTCTACGGCTTCAACAGCTTCCTGGCTCCATCCAAACTGCTGATTGAAGGCGATGGCATCAGCAACTTGACGTTCACGTATGCCGGCAAAGTCCTGCATGCGACGTATAATCCGATGAAGCCGGTCGTCTCCATGCAGATGAACAGCTATGAAGGCGTTCCAGTCAACTTGGACAACATGCTTGTAACGTATTACAAATAAGGGGAGAGATTGAAGATGTTAATCGGAATCCATAAGACGGTAGCAGAGCTGCAGGAAATCATCGAGGGTCAAATCACGGCCAACAAAATGGCCTTGAAAGAAGTGGAGCGGGAGTATACCGACCTGCAGATGGACATGCGCGCCAACCCGCCGCGCCGTGCGACCGAGAACAATCCGGTCGAGGATAACCGCCCGGCGCGCAACCTCGAGCTCCAGAAGAAGATCACGGAGCTGCAGAACCAGAACGAATGGCTCGCCGGCAAGCTAGACGAGGCGGAAGTGGCGATTGAGAAAGACATGAAGCTGGCCGACAAAAAGGTTTACCTGACGCTGAATGACTGCATCATGCTTGGCATCGAGCTCGGCGACGAATCCCAGGAGGCCGATGCCGAATGAGTATGTCCGAAGCTGATCTGTTCTGGACACAGAAGTTGCACAAGGCGCAGACGGAAGGCCTCACGAACTCGGAGCGTCATGAGATCCGGGAGCGCTACCTGGCCGAGCAGGTAAAGACCAATACATTCAAGATGGACAAGCGAACCGTTCTCGGCAAAGAGGACATGATGAACCTGCCGCGACACAAAGTCCATGGTTATTGCTCTGCGTTTCAGGAGTGCCCGCTCTGCTACAAATGCCGTAACTATGATTCATCCCATCAAGCTTGCCGCGATTGCGTCCTGACGGAAGAGAAGCTGCATTGCAACACACAGCTGCATAACGAGAGAGTCCTGAACGTGATGATCAAGCGCGAGCGCATTGATCTGGACGGCACTGACTTCCGCATCTTCTTCGTCATGCAGGAGGATGGTAGCGGCCATATCGCCAGGATCATCCTGCCGGGCGGCAGCGTCGTGCTGTACAACCAAGAGCAGGACACAATCGACTTCGAGCCCATGCGACCGTATATGGGCAGGCAGTTCGAGTATTTCGTCAACGGCGAGAGTCAAGGCAAGGGCACGTTCAAAGGTTATACAGAAGTCAACGGGATCAAGGCGATCCAGATAGAGGGGGATTTAAGGTGAAAATTGAGGGCGGAAAGTTTTATCAGAACAGCAAAGGCCTGATCCGGTATGTCGAAGGCTTCGAGACGAAGAAAAAACGCTGGGGAAACTGGGAAGAGGTTGTCTACTATCCAGTATCTCTAACTGGCAAGCACGGCGCTAAAAGGACGTGCGCCTTGAGCACGATGTCTGGTTGGGCGAAGCGGGAGTGGGATCCGGAAGCAGCCAACTACATCAGCCCGCTCCGCGAGAAAGCAGCCACGCTGCTTGCTAATCCTTCGCTGCTGAACAAGGAGTCAGCGCGCATCCTCGTCGATCATCTGGTCGCGGCAGCCAAGGAGGAGCTCCGCCGAGAGCTTGGTCTGGAGACAGGGCATGGCCAAGAAGAGTAATAGCTTCGGCGACATGGGTGACTTCACCAAGATTATGTTTTCGCAGGCGCAGCGCCAGCTGGATGATCCATGCTGGTGCCGCTACTGCGGGGCTGACATCAAGCAGCCAGGGCAGAACAGCACCAAGGACAATATGAGCAATCGTTGGCATAACGATTGGGAGATCGAGAACAACGCACATATGAAGTGCCATGGGGCACGGGGGAGAAGATAATCATGACAGACATTCATGCAGCCGTAGTCACATTTCGCTCGGAGCTCGAGAAGATCGAAAGCCCGGACGTTCGCACGTTCACGCAAAACGTCCTCTCGGCAACCAGCGATTCTTTCTATAACGACGAGCAAGTTGTAACGCATACCAAACAAGTATTCAAGGTCCTGGCTGCCTTCTTGGACAAGGATTTCACGAAGGGCATGCTGCGCGACATCATGCTGGCCAGCGTCCTGTTGTCCGACATCTGCCTGAACAGCTTGGAGGACGAGCTGAAATACTTGCATCCGATCGTCGTGAAGGAGTTCATCAGCCAAGTTGATATGGAAACAGATTTGCCACAGCCGGTCATGGAAGGCCTGATTGCAATGATCGAGAGCCATGAATGGGAACAATCGCCGTCGAAGGCGCTGGAGCCGAAGCCGGGCACGCCGAACTTCCTCACGGCGCTGGCGAACCGCATCGTCCGTTTCGACTTCGTTGCAATTACGATCTAGGAGGTAAACCCATGAAGACGACTGAAAACGTTTATGTAAAAGGGTCTGCGGAAGCGATGAAGCTCCGCAAGCAGTTGCAAAAGGAAGGGTGGGTGTCGGGTCATTATTTGACAAGGCACGGACACTCTCCGGACCAGCTGCGCAAAATGGCCAAGGCTGGCCAGCTGTCGGCTAAGATCCTATGTAATCTCGGTACGACCACGTATTGGTACAATGCGGCGGAAGTGGCGCAATTGAAGCCGATGGCGTAAGTTTGACACAGGCCCCAACATCTTGTGTTGGGGTTTTTTCTTTGTCAAGATCTTGAATCAAATAAAGTTTAGGAATAAAATGATTCTTATCCAATAATGTAATGCCTTACAAACGAGGTGAAGAATGTTAATCGCCTATAGCAGTTTCACAGGTAAGGTGGACAAGTTCGTTCGTAAGCTCGGGCTGCCGATTCTACGAATCCAAGCAGATACGAGCATCGACGAACCTTTCGTCATGGTCACGTATACATGCGGGAGCGGGGAAGTGCCTGAGCACGTCATGCGCTTTCTGGTCAACAACCGCCAGCACCTCCGCGGTGTGGCTGCGAGCGGCAGTAGAAATTGGCCACTCTTTGCCTATGCTGCAGACCGGATATCTGACCGGTTTGGCGTGCCACTGCTTCACAAGTTTGAACTTGCAGGCCGTCCTAGTGACGTACAATATCTGTTAGAGAGGGTGAAAGATCTTGAGTTACATTGAATCAAACAACATGATTCTACAGAAGGATGAAGACGGTTTCTATCAACTCGAGCACGACCAGGCGGCTATCGCTCAGTTCCAAGAGGAAGTCGATTCCAAAATGCGTAAGTTCAAGTCTCCGGAAGCACGCTTCAATTGGATGGTAAGGAATCGATACTACTATCGAGAGCTCCTGAAAGAATACACGATGGCTCAGATCATGGAAATCCATAACCTGGCCCGGTCATTCAATTTTGCCTTCCAGAGCTTTATGGCCATCAGTAAATTCTATCAGGACTACGCGCTCATGACCAACAACAAGAAACAATACCTCGAAAGCTACGAGGATCACAATACGATCGTGTCGCTGTATTATGCAGCCGGCAACATGGACCGTGCCCGCCGCTACATTCGGACGCTCATGAGACAGCATTACCAGCCGGCTACACCTTCCTACATGAACGCTGGCCGCGCTCGCCGGGGCGAACTGGTTAGCTGCTTCCTGCTTATCATGGACGACTCGCTGAACAGCATCAACTACGTGCTGAACTGCTGCGGCCAGCTCTCCAAAGTCGGCGGCGGCGTCTCCGTCAACCTGTCCAATCTCCGTGCCATGTCCGACCCGATCCAAGGCTACGAGGGCGCCGCGAAGGGCATCATGGTCGTCGCGAAGCTGATGGAGGATACATTCTCCGCCTGGGATCAAATGGGCCAGCGAAACGGCAGCGGCGCCGGCTACGTGTCAATCTTCCATCTGGATGCCGATCTTTTGCTGCATAGCAAGAAGCACAACGCTGACGAAAAGGTTCGCCTGAAGAAGCTTTCGACCGGCCTGATCGTACCTCACGTCTTCTTTGATCTGGCGGAGCGGGGCGATGACTTCTACCAGTTCAGCCCGTATGACATCAAGCAGGAATACGGCATTCAAATGAGCGACATGGACTTCGACAAGATGTATGACGAGATCCTGGCCAACCCGAACGTGCGCAAGAGCGAGCCGAAGAATGCACAGGAATACCTCAACGAGATCGCCAAGCAGCAGGTTGAAACCGGCTACCCGTATCTTATGTTCCAGACGAACGCAAATAAGTTCCATCCGCTTCGCCAGCTCGGTAATGTCTCGTTCTCGAATCTCTGCACCGAAATCATGCAGCTGATCGAAGTGTCCGACATCAAGGACTGGGGCAAGAAGCACACGATCCGCCGCGACATCAACTGCGTGCTCGGCTCGCTGAATGCCTACAACATCATGAATGACGAATCGATCGAGGAAGCGGTCTACGATGGCGTCGATATGCTGACCGACGTGGTGCGCAAGTCGAACGTAAAGAATGCTCCTGGCGTTAATCTGGCGAACCGCACGATGCACAGCATTGGTCTTGGCCTCATGAACCTGCATGGCTATCTGGCCAGTGAGCTCATTCCTTACGAGAGCGACTTCGCGCTTGAATATGTGACCGCACTGTACAATGCGCTGAACTATTATAGCTTGAAGCGGTCGATGGAAATCGCAATCGAGCTGGGCGAAACGTTCGAAGGCTTCGAGAAAAGCGATTACGCAGACGGCAGCTACTTCGATCATTACCTGACGAACGATTACCGGCCGACATCGGACCGCGTTAAGGCACTGTTCGGGTCGCAGCATCTGCCGGGGCCGGAAGACTGGACGTGGCTCAAGGGCGAAGTCAAGACGCATGGCATCTGGCACTCGTACCGCCTCGCCGGCGCGCCGACGCAATCGATCTCCTACGTGCAGAACAGTACCCAAGGATTCATGCCGATTACAGACCAGGTGGAAACGCGGACTTACGAGAAATCGAAGACGTACTATCCGATGCCATACCTTTCGAAGCGCACGAATTTCTCATACAAGAGCGCCTATAAGATGGACATGTTCAACCTGATTGACCTGGTGGCCGCCGCGCAGGTTCACGTAGACCAAGCCATCAGCTGTATCCTGTTCGTGGACTCGGATATTCCTACAAACGAACTTTCAATGTATCTCGTATACGCAGCAAAGAAAGGCTTGAAGTCCGTGTATTACGTGCGGACGCGCGAGTTGGCCAAAGAGGAGTGTGAGTCCTGTGCCGTCTAATCCGGAACTAATCGATGACAGCCAAATGATCCTGCACGCCGTGAACTGGAACCGCAAAATCGACGAGTTCACGGAGTATTTCTGGGAGCAAAACAACCGGCAGAACTGGATCGATACCGAGTTCGTGCCGTCCGACGATATCAAGGTTTGGAAGCAGATGGACAAGGCGCTTCAGACAGCTTATGCCTTCGCATTGGCGGGCCTTACATTTCTGGATACGATCCAAGCAAATGTGGGCATGTCGCAGCTGGCCATCCATCTGAAAGAGCTGAAGCGCAAGTCGGTCGCCGGCTTCATGGCCATGATGGAGCACATGCATGCCAAGTCGTACTCGACCATCTTCACGACGCTGATCACCGATGGCTCGTACATCGACTGGCTGCTCGAAGACTGGGTGCGCAGTCATCCGCTGCTGCAGAAGAAAGCCCGGATCATCCAGAGCATCTACCTGAGCATCAAGAACGACGAAGACCTGTTTATGGCTATGGTCGCTTCGGTGTTCCTGGAAAGCTATCTGTTCTACTCCGGCTTCTTCCTGCCATTGTTCCTCGCCGGCGGCGGCGTCGATGGCAAAGCGATGCTGACCAACTCCGCGGAGATCATCAACTTGATCCTGCGGGACGAAGCGATCCACGGCAACTTTGTCGGCATGCTTGCGCAGGAACTGTTCGAGAGCTTCGATGCCGAAACGCAGGGACGCCTGCAGACAAAGATGTTCACGCTGCTCGAGGAACTGCACGAGATCGAGATGGCTTACACCGAAGAAATCTACGCCGAGATCGGCCTCGCGGATCAAGTCAAAGCCTACGTCCGCTACAATGCGAACCGCGCGCTGCAGAACATGGGCTTCGACGATTACTTCCCGGAGGAGCCGGTCAACGTCATCGTCATGAATGCGACATCCAAGATTGCCGAGTTCATCACGCATGACTTCTTCTCGCAGAAGGGCGTGTACAAGAAAGCAAACGTGCAGCCGATCACGCAAGCGGACTGGGATCGTGTAAACGCGCGCCTTCAAGTACGGGCGCATTTAAACAGGGGGATGTAACAACGATGAGCGAACTGATTCAAGCTTATACCGCAAGCATGGACGAGCGTGGTTTGGACCTGGCCTTCAATCAAGTGAAGGCCTTCCACCAGGCATTCAACCATCCAGTGGCGAGCCGGCCTACGATGATGGAACAAGCGCGCGCGGAGAACCGCATGCACTGGTGCCAAGAAGAAATCCAAGAGTTCCTGGATTCGGATAACGTCGTCGATCAAGCAGACGCCATGATTGATCTGATGTACTTCGCGCTCGGCACGCTGGTCGAGCTCGGCGTGAAGCCGCAGGCGCTGATGGACATCGTGCAGCATGCCAATATGTCCAAGCTCTGGCCGGACGGCAAGCCGCACTACCGCGAGGGCGACGGCAAGATCCAAAAGCCGGCGGGCTGGGAAGATCCATATCCGAAGCTGAAAGCCGCAATTGAATCTATGTAATCATCAGGGGGATGAGAGAGATGAAGCATTTGCTGGCAGCTGCTTTGCTCGTGGTCGGTGTGCTCTATACGAGCACGCCGGCGATCGAGGCTGAACCAATTAAATTACCGGGGAGAAGTGAACATGCAAAACATCCTACTGGGCGCAGATAATCCGCAAGGCGAAAAGCTAGAAGAGGTTCTCGCGCAGCTCCAATTCGAGATCCTGGGCAAGACGAAGAAGATCGTGCGTGACGATTCTGAGCCCGCTGCACAGGTCAAGCGAAACAACTATGAGATCCTGCGCCTGCTGAATCAGGCTGAAGAGCTACAGCGAATGTCGATGGCGCTGCTTGAAAAGGTCGGACCGAACCAAGGGCCAACCGGCGCGCCGCGCATCGGCGTCCAGCATATCGGAGACTAGACGATGGAGCTGCTTGCGGGATACCTTAACGCCCACAAGATACCTGATCGGACCTATAAGCCATTCACTTATAGGTTAAAGTCTGGCCAAGAGGTTAAAGTCTCTTGGTCAGCACCAGATCAGCCTCAAATTGATGGGCTCAACAATTTGCTTTTAGCCTACATACAACGAGACGAGATCAGACAACGAGTGCTGCAACAGGGAATCCCTCTATTTGCTTAGGAAGGAGCGACCAAATGAGCTACGCCTATTCTATCCAGCACCTGAAACGAGCGCTTGGGTCGCTTCTGATCCTGAAGAAAACCAGGACACGCACCAAGATCAATCTGAATGCACGGATCCGTGAATTAGAAGAAGCCATAAAACTGCTAGAGAAGGAGCAAGCCTAATGGAATTATTGCAGTCCTATATTGATGGACATCACTTGCGTTTCTTTGCAGAGATCGCCAAGATTCAAGAACGCGTTTCAAAAACGCCGATTCATGAGCAGCACCGGCGCACCGGTCAATCGATGCGAGGGGACGGCTGGTCGAATCTGATGACGTTGGAACATAAGCCGGCGCCGCACACCGAACTGGTCTACGTTAACGGTGTCATGCAGCGAGCGGGGGCCGACTACGATGTGCATGACAGGTCGGTCGTGTTGCGGGAAACACCGAGTAAGGGAGACGTTATTCAGATTCAGTATTCCTGCCCGATCGAAGTGGACGAAGCGGCGCCGCAGAACGAGGCCAGGGTTTTCTTGGGCGGTCAGGAGGTCGGCCGGGTGCAGAACGTTCGCTTAACGCCGGAGATGCGCGGTCACAATGAATCCCGGATGGGCAGAAGGGGACGGAGATAATGGAGCTCATCAACGCCTACACCCGAAGCCAGATCCAAAGCGGAGCTGACTTCAAAGCCATGATCGACAACTTTCTGGCCGTACAGTCCGAGGAGTTTCGTTATGCCAAGAATACGCTTCACGCGCGGCTCGAGATGGCGAAGAAGCTAAAGGATCTGCTTGACGTACACTTCCACACGTACCTGCCGTCCCTACATTTCTTCGATGTCGTCTGTTACGGAGACGACAGTATGGTCAGCATTATGTGGAGCATCATGAATGCGCGCGGCATCTTCGTGCCGGTGCATGAAATCTTTGGAGGCGATGACGATGGAAATTACCGTTGAGCAGCTGTATGACTTTAAAGCCTGCCCGCTTCGGTACAAGTTCATCGAGATCGATAAGATGCCGGTTAAGCTCTCGCAGAATGACGGGCTCCGCGAAGCGATCAAGACAACGATCAGCTATTTTTATCTGAACCTGCATCAAGGCAAGTTGGTTTCGATGGAAGACCTGAAAGCGAAATTCGGCAGCATCTGGTACGACAAGAACAAGATCTACGACATCCAATTTGATGATAAGCAGGCACAGCGCAAGAAGGAACTTGCCGCCATCGAGATGCTGGCTATTTTTCACCGGCAGCAGAAGTTTAATCCCGACAAGGTGATTGCGGTCAACGTAGACTTCCGCGTGCCAATCGGCGATGACTTCTTTGTCCGCGGAAATATCCCGGTCATCCGGGAGACGACGCGTGGGCTGGAGATCGCCAACTTCAAGACGAGCCCGCAGCGCCCGGACGACTTCTGGCAGCGGACGGATATGGACCTTACGCTCCAAGCGATTGGTTTCCACTCCATGTTTAAGAAGGAGCCAGACTCCATCTGTCTGCAGCATTTGAAGACGGGCGTGCCATATTACACGGAGCGCCGGCAGAAGGATTACCAGCGCCTGTATAAATCGGTGCGCATGATGAAGAAAACGATCGACGAGGAATGGTTCTATCCACGGGAGAGCTATCATTGCGACAGCTGTCCGGCCAAGAGCTTCTGCATGGAGTGGCGCTGATGGATCTGATTGTTGAATACATGAAAGAGCATTACCGGGATTCCCCAGCTTATCAGACATACCTGAACCGCTTGAAAATTAATCAATACAAAAACCGATCAGAACGATATTTAGAGGAGCGTGCCAATGATGAGCATTACACAATCGACAAGACAAGAAAGCTACAAGGTAATTCTTGAGACGCTGGGGCAGCGTCAAGCCGCCGTCTACCATGAACTGGAGTTGCTTGGCGACACAGGCGCAACAGCTGGCGAGCTGGCGCTGATCATGCATGAGAAGGAGTATTTCCCGAAGCCCGAACGTAACTTCGTTCACCCGCGGCTTACGGAGCTTCACCTAGCGGGCGTCGTCGAAGTGTGCGGCAAGCGCAAGTGCGGTGTCACCGGCCGGACCTGTGGGATCTACCGCGTCGCATTGGATGACGGAGAGCAGGCGTACTACGCCGAGCCGGCACCTGAATCCGAGCAGCTGACACTGTTTTAGTAGACCACGATGAGAATGAGTTTGGGAGGTCAATAACATGCGCAAAGACTGGGATTCCTATTGGATTGATATTGCGAAGAAAGTCGCCGATCGAGGCACCTGTAATCGACTGCAGGTCGGCTGTATCATCGTGAAGAATAACCGCCTGATCGCAGCCGGCTACAACGGCAGCATCCATGGCCATGATCATTGCGACGACGTGGGCCATCTGCTAAACGACGAGGGGCGCTGCATCCGGACGCTGCATGCTGAGGAGAACGCTATACTGCATACGAACCGGAGGGACCTGATCGGCGCAACCGCCTACGTAACGCATGAGCCATGTGAGAACTGCACGAAGCGACTGAACCAGGCAGGCGTGAAGCGGGTCGTCTTCTTGAACGCCTATCCGAATAAATGGAATAAGCATTTCAAAGTCGGCATGGAGTGGGTGCATTATTATGGAGCTGATCGAAGCGTATCTTCATCAGACGGACGGGAACATAGCTGAACCTGATGAACATGAAGATCTCGAGCGTGCCACGATGGAAGCATTCGCCGAGAACATCATCAAGAACTGCCGTGCGAAGCTGGAGAAAGAGTGGCACAAACGCGCATACACTTACGATGAGTTCTGCAGGGAAGTCAGACGTGCCGCCTTGGAGCGGGCAGATGAATACACCAGGCTCAGGGAGATGGAGGGCGCAAATACACTCTATCTTGAGGATTTTGTGCGGCGACTTCCGATCCGTCCTATCGGCCGCTTCGAAGGGCCAAGCATCTTTACAGTCGTCATGACCTCCTTGTCGATCCTGGTAATCGGTGGAGCTTTCACTTCCTTTTTCCTGCATCTTCTGGGTAAAGTCTAAGCTGAATAATGGAATGTAATGTGTTACAATTTCATATAAGGATACAGGGTGAAGACACAGGAGGACATTATGAAACAAGCATTCAAGCTGGCGAATCACGAAGTGGTAAGTGTTCATCCGTCAAGCGCAGGCGACGATCTGATCGACTGGGGGCTGAACGACATTGGCGCACCGAACGTGTGGCCTAAGTCTACCGGACTGGATGTCCGGGTTGCAATCCTCGATACCGGCGTGGACTTCCATCATCCGGACTTGAAGGAGAACATCAAGGCTGTTATCGATTTCACGGGCTCATCCTACGGCGGCCGCGACCGCCAGGGGCACGGCTCGCACTGCGCCGGCATCATCGGCGCCGAAGACAACGGGCAGGGTATGATCGGCGTTGCGCCACAGACAGAACTGTACTGCGCCAAGGTGCTCAGCGACAACGGAAGTGGCGGCTTTGACTCGATTATCAAGGGGATCCGTTGGGCGATCGACAAAAAAGTCCATCTCATTTCCATGAGCCTTGGCTGCGCCATGGAACCTCCGCAGGAGCTGCATGATGCGATCAAAGCAGCCGCAGCAGCCGGCATCATCATGGTCGCCGCAACCGGCAACGAAAACCATTACGTGGATTGGCCGGCGATGTATGACGAAGTGATCGCAGTATCGGCGATGGGGCGTAATCACGAAAGGGCGAGCTTCTCGAATTATGGCCTCAAAAATGAAATCATGGCTCCAGGCGTTGATATACTCTCTTGCTATAAAGATGGCGGCTATGCCCGCTTATCGGGAACAAGCATGGCGACACCACTTATGGCTGGCAGCATTGCACTTTATCTCTCGTATCTTTTGAGACGCGGCGAAGTGATCCCGGCTACAGACGCGCTGCATACCAAATTGCTTGCTTCCAGCATCGATCTTGGAGCCCCAGGCAAAGACGCTTACTTCGGCGACGGTGTGATAAATCTGGAGAAATTACTAGCATAATCGAGCTAGAGGGAGAAATCCCTCTTTTTTTATTGGTAGATTATGATATAATGATTCCATAAAGTAATGCATTACATTATTGGGTAGGTGATAAAGATGGGGAAACTATTTGATATCGTCGAAGACATGGGAAAAGGAATCAATCGAGAACAACTTGCACAGAAAGGGGATGCACGCAATGTCCGAGAACAACAAACGGATCGGTCCAAGGAAGAATTACATGGTGGAAAGCCAGCTGAACGACCAGGAAAGCAACAATAAGCTGCTTGTTCTGAATCAGCGTACCGATGGCGGCATCACGACCATCGATCTGATTCTGGAGCCGAACAAGTTCGATCAATTCGGCAGCGAGGTTCGCCTGACGTTCGAGGAATACTGCGAGGTCATTAACAACCTGGTTGAAACCGAGGAGAAGGAATGGCACGAGCTCCGCATGAAGGACCAGATCAACATCACGCGGGACGCGATTATCGAGGCTACCATGATTAAATATGCCGCCGAGGAATTGAAGCTGAACAAGGATCACTACTCCGGCCGCGACATCAACTACGAGAAGCGTTATGACGGCGAAGGCCGGTTCATCGGTGAGGCCGTGATCATCACGTTCACCATGGTCTCCGTGCTTGGCATGACGGTCGTTCGATAGGTGTCTGCGATGACGGATAAGCTGATCCTTCCAATGATGATGTTCGGCAGATACAAGGACTATGTGAAGGAACCGGATCCGGAGAAGCCCGGCAAGTATCGCACGGTCTATGAAAAGAACAAGCGTGGCAAGCTGAAGCCGAAAACAAAATGGATCGTACATAGCGAGGCCAATGGCGATCCCGGCTTCTTCCCATCCGTGAACCATATCTACAACAACACCCGCGGCGGCGGCAAGAAGCTGACCAAAGCTGCAGAGGATCTGTTCAATCGCTGGCAGCTCGCCGCTCGCGATTGGTGTTTCCGCAATCAGTGGGAGATGGCCGTCAAAGAGAAGGTCGTCGTCGAGGTGACCGCCTACTTTCCGAATAAGCAGGTGCGCGATACGAACAACGTGTTCAAGCTGCTGATGGACTCCCTGGAGCATGTCATCTTCGACAATGACTATTATGCGCTCCCGCGCGTCAAGGACTTCCTGATCCTCGATAAGGACTGCGGCATCCGGCCGTACTTCGAGCTCGTCATCTTCAGGAAGGAAGACGAAGCGCAGATCGAACTGGAACGCGCCGAGCAGCTCGTGGGCTTATGAGCGAGGAACTCATCAAACGATATCAGGAAACCGGTGAGAGCGAGCAGCTGGTGACCGAGTATCACGCCTTCATCATGAAGTATTACAAGATGATCACCCAGGGTCTGATCGATTTCGAAAATTACGATACGAGGAAGTTCATCTCCTGCTTCATCAAGGACTCGGAGACGCGCAAGGCGCTGATTCGGGGTAAGTACCAAACAAAGGCCGCTCACGGGGCCGCCCATTATGTCGTCGGCTATCTGCGCCGCACGTTCCGGGATTACGACACGTACAAGCCGTGGGAAAAGCATTATCCCTTCGATGAAATCTACCGAGAGCTTGCGATCATCTTCCTGACCTGCGCCAAGAATTATACAGATCAGGGCAAGAGCTTTAAGCGATATCTGTACCACAGCTACCGGTATTACCTGAAGGATCTGATCAACAGCAAGATCTTCGATGCAAGCAGCAAGAAGTCCGGCTATGTCGATATCTTCGCTGCCGATACCATCGCCCCGATCGACGAGGCCGGCGCGCTGAAGTATGAAGACAATCCGTTCGCCATCACCATGGACGAAGACACGGATCTCGAGCACAACATCCTCTGGATGAATGGCATACATTGTAACGAGCTGTTCCAGGACTTGAATTATACGGAGCGGTTGATCTTGGTAAAAGCATTTCTCGATCAAAAATCCGACAAAGAGATAGCCCAGCTAACAGGCCTCCATCATCGGTCCGTATATCGCATCAAGAAAAGACTCGTGGACTATTACAAGGAGCTATGGGCGAAGGGAGCAATCAAATGGATACGATAACGAATCCTGAAATCATCGCAGTTGTATGCACGACACCTGGACCGGAGGTACATATCACTGACGTGAATCCGGTTTTGCTGGATAAGGTTGTACAAAATGATTACTGGGTCGAAGTCGGCAACGTGGTTTTTCCGTTTGACTGGTACGACTCCATGGAACTGTGCGATGAAACAACTTTGAAGCGGGTTAAAAGGGAGTATAAACTTTAGTTATCTCCCGTTTTCTCTTGATTTCTAGGTTTTACAAGGTTATAATAAATAATGTAATGCATTACATTATTGGAGGTTCAACCGTTGGAATTATTAGAAGCCATGATCAACAGCTATTATAGCGAAAAGCTCAAACATGATACCCGCCCGATGCGGAAGTTTCATCCTTCAACGATCGGTATGTGCCAACGCAGGATCGTGTTCGACATGCTCATGGTTCCTTATAAGCCACATGAATCTCAGCTCGTTCGCATCTTTGAGAATGGTCACAGCATGCACCATCGGTATGAGAAGCTGTTCAAGGATATGGGAATCTTGGTTCAAGCGGAGATGAAGCTGGAGAACGAAGACATCAGCGGCCACACGGACGCGTTGGTCAAGATCCAAAGCTTCATGAATCCGTTTGGCGAGTATTATCTGATCGAGCTTAAGAGCGCCTTCAGCAAAAGCTTCGAGTGGATGCAAAAGAACAACTCGCCGAAAGCCGAGCATAAAGCGCAGCTGACGTTCTATCTGTATCTCGCACAGACCATGCTGAACCTGGACGTCCGAAAAGGCATCATCTTCGTGGAGAACAAAGACACGCAGGAAGTTTGGGAACATCATCTGGACTACGATCCGCGGTTCGGCGAGCAGCTCATGGAAAAAGCTCGGACGCTGATCCAACTGGCGAAAGAACGCCGGCTGCCGGAGATCCCGAAGGGGCACACGCCAAGCTTTTACAAATGCGCGCAGTGCAACTACAACTTCTACTGCCACGGTGACTCCCGTAAAAATGATGGACAAGTTCGGTATCCGATCCCCTTCCAATTCGGCAGTCCGATCTACCAGGACGTGCTGACCATTCTGCACGCGATTCAAAATGGCCTTCCCATCCCTGATGTGATTAAGGGCGACACCAACGGAGATCTGGTGCGCGAAGTGACAGAACGCAATACAACAAATCACAACATGCAAAGGTGGATGGATTTAGATGTACGTTGACGTTGGATTTTCTAACTACGTTGAAGCAAACAAAATCGTGACAATTAGCCGGCCGGATTCTTCTCCGATTCGTCGGATGGCTCAAAAGGCCAAAGAGGAAGGCCGCTACATTGACCTGACGCAAGGCAAGAAAACGCGCTCTGTGATCGTGTCTTCCGACCAAAAGGGAACGATCATCATCGGCTCGGCCGTGCAAACCAGCACGATTATCAGCCGCCTGGACCGGGCAAGAGCGAAGTACGATTCTGCGTCGATCGGTGAAATCAAAACTCTTGAGCTGATCGGTGAGGGCAGCTCGGAGCAATAAAGGAGACGGGCTCATGTGTGTGCATCTTCATGTGCATAGCGAATTTTCGCAGCTGGATGGCTTGTCTCAAGTCACTACGCTTGCGAAGCGGGCCAAAGAACTCGGGAGCATGGCACTAGCTATCACCGACCACGGTGTGTGCGGTGCCATTCCTGGTTTTATAAAGGCCTGCAAGAAAGAGGGCATCAAGCCCATTCCCGGCTGCGAGGCTTATATGACAAAGGATCGCCTGCTGAAAGGCGATTTCATGAAAGAGAAGCGCACCGCCTTGATGGACAAGTATGCCGTCAAGGATAAGCCGCTCAAGCAATTCATCAAGCATATTGAACGCAACCCGCAGGACTTCGAGGTCATGGCCCGTCAGTTGCTGGCGGAACTGCTCATGAAAGAAGACGGTCTTGAAATGGCTGCTCCGGTTGGTGATGGCCAACTCGACCTGTTCAGCATGGCAGAAAACGCCGCTCCGGAAGAGAAGCTCAACACGCTGGATCAATTCCGTGAGGATATCTACGATTACCTGCAGTACGACAACTACCATCTGGTATTGATCGCAATAAATAATAAGGGGCTGGAAGATCTCTATGAAATTGTTTCAGACGCTCATCTTAACGGTTTCTATTCCGATCCTCGCACTGATCTTGCTTTTATTCGTGAACGTAATTTGGGTGCTGATCTCATTGCTACTTCTGCTTGCCTGGGTTCTTGGTTCAGTCGGCTGGCTCTTGCTGGGCGTCTGGAGGATGCTCGAGCATTCATTCAAGAATGCAAAGAAACGTTTCACTCGTTTTACCTCGAAAAGCAAGCAACCCGAATCCCCGACCAGCTTAGATTAAACGCGCTGATTGACCAGCTCGCTGCGGAGACGAACACCCCGAAGATCGTCACGACGGACGTGCATTACGCCTACAAGGAAGACAACGTGACGCATGATGTTCTCGTGGCTGCTTCGATCGGCAAATGCGTGTCTGACGAGGACCGACTCATCTATGCCCACGAGTTCTGGATGAAGGACGAACAGGAGATCCGGGAGATCGTCAACGACGACGAAGCGATCGCCAACACGCACAAAATCGCCGAGCTCGTCAATGTGGACCTGCCAAAGACGCAAGTATTCCCGCGGTATACGATCGAGGAGGGCGACACTGCAGAGCTGCAGCTGGAGAAGCAAGCGTGGAACGAGCTGTTCACCTATGCGCTTAAGAAGCCAATCAACCTAGAGCAATACGCCCGGCAGCTGAAGTATGAGCTGGAGATCATCTGCAAGCAGGGCTTCGCCGATTACTTCCTGATCGTATCGGATTACATCCAGTGGGCGAAGCGCAACGGCTACCGCGTCGGCCCGGGTCGCGGCTCTGCAGCCGGCAGCCTTGTGGCGTACCTGATCAAGATCACAACGCTCGATCCGATTGAATGGAACCTCATGTTCGAGCGCTTCCTGAATCCGGAGCGCGCCGGCTATCCGGACATCGACGTGGACTTCTCCTATGAGGGCGCAAAGGCCGTCCAAGAGTACATGAAACAGAAGTACGGCGCCGATCGCGTCGCGCAGATTGGCACCTATGGCACGTTGGCCGCACGCGCGGTCATCCGGAAGGTCGGCAAGACGCTGGGCTACAGCCTGACCGATCAGGACGTATTT
Source organism: Paenibacillus sp. UNC496MF (assembly GCF_900113915.1). Lineage (NCBI taxonomy): Bacteria > Bacillati > Bacillota > Bacilli > Caryophanales > Paenibacillaceae > Paenibacillus > Paenibacillus sp. UNC496MF. The sequence continues at coordinate 123,075 of NZ_FORE01000016.1, read as the reverse complement.
GCAAAGTCGATCCCAGAGAAGCCCGGCATCGAGCTTTCGGAGGCCCATGCTGCTGAGCAGGCCGTTCAGCACTATGCGAATATGTGGCCGCAATGGTGGGAAACTGCGCTGAAGCTCGAAGGTCATGTCAACCAGGAAGGTGTTCATGCCGGCGGCATCGTGCTCTCGCCAATCCCGCTGACCAAGACAGTCCCGCTCCGAAAGGATAAAGAGGGGCTCACGACCACCATGTACGACATGGAATGGATCGAGAAGTTCCTGGTCAAGTTCGACATCCTGAAGCTTGACACACTTGACCTTATTAAACTGACGATGGAAAATGCAGGGCTCATCAATTTCGATATAGACGCAATTGACTTGAACGATCCGAGGATTTACAGCGAGATCTACAATACCTTGAATCTCTCCGGTATCTTCCAGGTCGAATCCGACCTATATCGAAAAATCATTTCGGACATGAAACCGAACAGCGTGCAAGATATTTCGGTTATCGTGGCACTCGGCCGGCCGGGCCCGATGGATCTGATCCCATCCTATGTTCGCCGTAAGTGGGGACAGGAGCGGGTCACGTATCCATTCCCGCAGCTACAGGAAGTGCTCGAAGGTACCTATGGCGTTTGGGTCTATCAAGAGCAGATCATGAAAGCGTCCGTTATTATGGGCGGCTTCACGACTGGCCAATCCGACATGTTGCGTAAAGGGATCTCGAAAAAGAAGCACGACATCATGAACCGCTGGATTGACCTAATGATTTACGGATCCGCGGCGTACAAAGAGATGCAGCAGCAGCGCATCGCGCAATATCCAACGCAGGAAACAATCCCGGTCGATGCCGAAGGCAAGCCGACTGTTTGGGTGGACTACGACTATGCAGAAGAAGCGCCAGATAACATTCCAGGAGCACTTAGCCGCGGCTATGACGAAGCAACGCTGCTCCGCATCAAGGAGCAATGGATCAAGTTCGGTGAATACTGCTTCAACTACGCTCACAGCGCCTGCTACGCCGTACTCTCCGTCCAAACCGCATTTCTTAAGTGTTATTACCCAACCGAGTTTATGGCCGCTCTGCTGACCATTTCGGAGGGCAAGAAGGACAAGAACGGGAATCCAAAGTCGGTAGGCTACATGCATGAATGCGAGGAAATGGGCATCCGTATCCTGCCGCCCGACATCAACCAGTCCAACGCTTCGTGGACACCGATTCCGAATACGGATCCGAACATGAAAGGGAAGGGTCTGATCCGCTACGGCCTCGGTAGTATCGCCGGCATCAGCGGCGACTCTGTGATTGAGATCACCAACAAGCGGCCGTATGACAATCTGGAGCACATGTTGTTCCAAGTGAACCGCTCGAAGGTTAATAAGACGAAGGTTGAGGCGCTAATTAAGTCAGGCTGCTTCGACAGCACGATGAACCCAAACCGCTACCTGCACTGGCGGACGTACATCGGCAGCCGCGGCGAGGCGTATGAGGACATCCCAGCCAAGACGATGAAGCGGGACATTCTCGCCTTCGAGAAAGAATACCTGGGTGCGAGTGTGTCCGTGAAGTCGCGCTGGGAGATGATCCCGGACGGCAAAGAGGATGTCTCGATGACCGGTATCGTACAGAAGGTCGAGCCGTTCAAGGCGAAGAAGACGGGCACCGAACATTGCCGCATCATGATCGAGACGGCCGAGGATGAAGTGAACGTCATGGTCTTCAATAAGCTGTGGAAAGACCATTACGCCGACCTGCAGGTGGGTCGTAAGGTTCAGATCCGCGGCAACAAATCCAAGATGGACCTGCTGGCTGACAAGATCACCTACGTCACGCAGGCCATAGAAAACTGGGAAGTGGATTTCGCTTAATGCTTAGGAAGCGTGGGGCATTTTCGGCTTCCTCCTTGGGAGTACTCCTTTAATATCGCGGCTTTTTTGCCGATGATAGAAGAATAGAAAATGTCAACACTTCACTTTTTGGCCAGCATGAGCGATAATAAGAGAACAAAATACGAACATATGATCTTATTTTATGAGAATGAGGGATGAACCATGAGTATCCTGCTGGTCAATTACGAGCTTGCCGAAACGTTGAAACAATGCGAACAGCGCAGTCCACGCCCGGAGCTGCACTGGTTCATCGAACGGCTTGGTGAGGGGCCGCTCGCGCAAGATTATAGCTGGATGACGTCGCCAACCTGGTGGTTGATCGAGCAATTGAACCGGGAAACTAGCGTCATGAACCAGGCGCTGGCCAATGCGAGCGTGAGCACCGATCCGGATGCCTTCGGACGGGCAATGCAGGACGCAACGGACTCGGGCAAATACTGTGCGTTCATCTCGGACCTCATCGAGATCTCGCGCCATGATGTGCGGCTTGTTTGCTAAAAACATGCCGCCCCTTTTTTGGGGATATTTACGGAGAGGAAGATGGACTTGGAACTGATGGATGCTTATTTAACCAATCAGATCACTCGATTCCGCCTTTGGATTGCCGACACCAATAAGCAGGTCAAAGAAATGAACTGCGAAACCCTGATCCTCAAGCCGCATCCTACATACATGGGCTATCAGCAGGGCGTGATCCAAATCGAAAAGTGGGTATGGGAGTCCGTGGAGCGGGACGCCCCGAAATGGCGGGAGCGGCTGATCATGCTGCTGACTGAGGATGGATACCAGAATGTAAGGGCCTACAAAATTGTGAGTCATGAAATTGTAAACGCCATGCCACCGGCGGAGAAACTCTTTTTTCAATTCGTATGTAAGGAAGATCGGGGTGATGAATAATGGAACTGCTGCAGCAGTATATCTTGGAGCTTGACGTCGAGAAGCGGCATGTCTTTACACATTGGGAAGATGAGCCGCCTGAAGGCTATTACTGGGTCACGATCGCTACGCTTTCGCATGCGCGTCAGCTGATTGGCCGTGTCATCAAGACCACTTTGCATCGGCAGTATGAGCCGACTGCCATGGACGGGGTAGAGCCAGCTGGATTCACGCGCAGCCGCCCGACCGGCGTGGAGTACACCATCGAACTACTGCTGAAAAGCAATCGCGAGATCGATTCTTTTTACATGCTGACCTGGGGCGCGACGTTTACGTTGACGATCAATGGCACCAGCTATGAGGACTCCCGCATCATCGACCAGAATGTCGAGCTGCTGCGGGAGGAGAACTTAATCCGGGCCACAATCGACCTAAATGCGGCAAATATGAAAATCTACAATAGGACTTAAAAAATGGAGAATACTTGTGATATACTAAGATAGAAATTGTAATGCATTACAATATATGTTGGAACCGCTCAGGGACCAAGCAATCCATACATACCGCTGAGCGGCGGTGTGAATCCAATCAAACGAGGTGATAAGTCACATGAGCGACACATTCTTAATGAAGTACAAGATCGAGCCCCAGTACCTTACACATTACGCTGGTGTAGAGGAACAGCGCCGTCAAAAGGTTCTGATTCCGAAAGGGCAGGTTCGATTCGGCGTCAACCACGATACTGGCAATGCAGGATCGACCGCACAAAACAACGTCGATTTTTACGAGCGTACGGCAAAGGGCAACTATCCTGCAGCGCACATCTTCGTGGATGACAAGCACATTATCGAGTGCGTGCCGATGCTGACAGCAGCTCCAGAGAAGGCTTGTCACGTCTTGTATAACGTAAAGACGGACAATGCGATGTTTGGTGAAGACGCGAACGACGGCGCCATTGGCGTGGAGCTTTGCTTCGGCGACGGCATCGACTTCGAAGAAGCCTACAAGCGCTATGTATGGGTGCAAGCCTATGCGGCCTGGAAGCTTAACTTCCCGCCAACTGCATTCGCTGGGCACTTCCAGCTGGATCCCGCCCGCAAGACCGATCCGGTCAATGCTTTGAAGCGGTATGGCAAGACGTATGACCAGCTGCGCAAAGACATCGTACTCGAGTATCACGCATGCTTGAACAAAAACTATGGCAAGGAGGAAGAGGATATGTATGAACCGTTGAAGTACGAAAAATGGCAGTGGGCTATGTTGTTGACCGTCATGACCGATTCGAACAAGAAGGGCCAGATCGATTCGATTTGGGTGGCGAAAGTCAAAGAGGAGAAGCTGACGCCCGCAGACCTGTTGTTCCTGAATACGATTTTGGATGCGCGTATTGACCGCAAAGTAAGCGTGTAATCGACATCAGAAATAGGAGCGATGCGAGTGAGCTTCATCACTAGCAGCGCTCCAGGAGATCAAGAGGGGCGGCCGCAAGGGGGGTTAGGGGAAATCATCTATGAGGTGATCCTTATGGCCAAAAACTTCTACAAATACAAAATCGGCGACATCGTACAGATCGTAGATCCGCTTTCTCCATGCGAGAACAAGATCGGTGTCGTTCGCAAGGCTGACAACCGGCAGCTGCGCTATGAGGTTGAATTGAAGGACGGCTACATCGACACCTTCTGGTACAACCAGATCATAGCGCATCGCCCCAAGGAAGCCATGTGTGCCCTGATTGATCTAGCTCTTTCACTCGGTCCTGCTGCCAAAGACATGTTCGAGGAATGGGTTGTTGAAATGAATCAACGTTTTCCCGAGGAGAGGTAAACGCTGAGCGGCCATAAGACAAGGACCAGGGGTGAACATCTTGAGTAAATGGAGCACGCCACAATACCAGGAGATTCTTTCTTATGCGTACGAGCTCAAAAGCGCTTTTACCTATAAGGAGCTTTGCGAAAAAATCCAAACCAAGTTTGGCGAGAAGGTTGATCACGAAGTGCTTCGTAAGTACCTGAAGCGATATCAGAGCGTTGCAGTCGCGCAGCTGAAGCTGCAGACAGCCATCAGCGAAGATCAATCGAACTTCAGGGCCACAGTGGAAGCCTATGCGGCTACGGTAGACGAGGAGGCCAATGCGGCCATCACCGGAGATCCTGATCCGGATTTCAAGGAATTGATGCAGGCCGCCAAAGAGAAGGCTCGCAAAGAGCGTGACGAGAAGCTGTTGAAGAAGCTGATCAAAGAGCGCGCCCAAACCGAGCTCATCATCGACACGCTGCGGGACTCCATTGCCACCTTGCCTTTCGTAGACATCAAGCAGCCGACGCCGGTCGGCACCGAACGCGCAGAGGAAGAAGCCTTGCTTCTATTCTCGGATGCGCAGATCGGTGAGGAAATTACGCTGGCCGAGACGAATGGCATTGGCGAGTACAACTTCGCCATCTTCCAGGCCCGCTTCGATTATCTGACGAAAGAGGTTCGCCGGATTGCGAAGCGCCAGGGCGTGGACGGAAAGATTAAGAAGCTGCACTTCGGCATGCTGGGCGACAACGTGGATGGCATCAACATCTACCGCGGTCAGGAACATCATCTGGACCTATTCGTTACCGATCAAGTGCTGCTTGGCTGTCAGGAGATCGCCAAAGGCTTGATCGAGATGCTCGACCAGTTCGAGACGATTGAGATCACCGGCATCGTCGGCAACCACGGGCGCATCGGCCGCAAGGGAGAGAACCCGAGCCACATCAACTGGGACTACCTGATGTACCGGTTTCTGGAGATCATGCTCGGCAACTACAAGGAGCGCATCATCTTCAACATCCCGATCAGCAACTGGGTCATTGTGGACATCATGGGCAACAAATTCTTGTTCCTGCATGGCGACACGATCAAAGGATGGAACGGCCTGCCGTACTACGGCATCGACCGTGCCGACTCGCGTCTGACCAAGATGCTTTCGGCACACGGCAAGTATTACAAGTACATGTGCCTGGGCCACCATCACAATCCAGCCGACATCGATTCTCCCGGCGGGGAGAAGATCCTAAACGGCACGATGGTCGGAGGCAGCACCTTCAGCATCAACACGCTGCACACCAGCAGCCGGCCAAGCCAGTGGTTCTTCGGCGTCAATGAGAAGGGCATCACCTGGCGCCATAAGATTTTGCTCGACGAATAAGCCAAAGAAGAGGAGAGGTTTCCATGAATGCAAATCCAGAGAAGATTCAAGAATTGATCGATATGCAAGAAGATCCGAAGGTCAAAGCTGATCTTCAACGCGAATGGAACACGTTTCAAAAGCATTACACCGTTGTCGCCGCGCCGGCCAAGCCGAAAGACAAAGACAAGCGCCGGACCAAAGCTAAAGCTGCCAAACAGGCGCGCAAGCAAAACAGAAAGAAGTGATCCCCGTGAGCCGATACTTGTGGCTTCGAATCCGGATCGTGGTGATCCTCGCTATTTTCTACGCGCTTTATGAATATACCAAACCGGTTTTCGGGTTTATGTGGGTCTTGTTCTTCCTATATGGAGACATCGCTGACATTGACGACGACACCAAAACCTTACTGGAGGAGAAGGATTCATGGAAGAGTTTCTCAATCAGACGCGAGCATTTCTAGGGGTGATCCAAGCGATCATGTCGGAGGAAGAAAAGGAACGCTCCAGCCAAGCGGCAGATGAAATGTATGAGCAGCTGCGCCAAATCACGAACAAGCATGAGCTCAATATCCGCGAGATGCTGAATACGCAGCTCGCCCTCGGCGCCACTGTCCTGCAGCTGGCCATGGATCAAATGGAAGACGTTCGCAATAAGGAGGCCAACTAGATGTTCCCATTCGATCAACTCGATCAATCCGGTATGATCTTGCCGCCGCCACCACCGTGTGAGCATGAAGTCATGATCCACTGTGTCCAAGCCCTGAATCAAGTCAACGAAAACTTGATGCAGCTCTCCGAGACAATTGCGGCCAATGCCGCTTCTATTCGGAAGACGCTTGAAGCAATGATCGCGCCGCCCGCCGAAACAATCGTTACAGCTGAGGCCGAGAAGGGCAAGAGTCTTGCCGGCGTGATGAAGTTCCCGGGCCAGCCGGGCGTCTACGCCGTGCAAATCGATCCGCTCAATCCGCAGGCTGCCTTCGACATCATTGATGATCTTATTAAGAAGAAGTTTGGAGGCGGTCACGGTGGTATCTAATCTTCGCATGAAGATCGTGGCCATCGAGGGACTCGATAAATCTGGTAAGGCGACACAAACCAAGCTGCTCCGAGAAGCCCTGGAGCAGCAAGGCCATAAGGTGGCCACCAGCGAGTTCCACCGCTACGATACGCCGACAGGAAAACTGGTCATGGACTGGCTGACAGGGAAATATGATGTAGATCAGCTGACCATCGAGTTCATCATGGCGGCTGACAAGCAAGCGCAGCAGGGATGGTTCCGAGAGCTTGACGCCATGGGTTATGACATCCTTATTCTGGATCGCTACACACTGAGTCAGCAGGCATACGCCAAAGCGAACAAGGTGCCAGCCTCACTAGTAAACGAGCTGCAACGGCACATGATCGCGCCGGACATCAATATCATCATCGACATCCCGGCCAACATCAGTATGACTCGCAAAGGCAAGCACAATGACGGCCAGAACGACCGGTATGAATCGGATCTCGCCATGCTCATGCGAGTGCGCGAATATTATTTAAATTCATGGAACTGCTTCATCCTTGATGGAGAGATGTCCATTGAACATATTCACGAGAAGATGTACCGTTTTACAACGGCGCTCATGGAAGGAAGATTGGCCTCATATGAAGATCATTGGTGTAGACTTAGATTCAACGCTTAATAACCTCGATGCCGTTTGGCTAGAGCGCTACAATAAAGACTATGGCGATAACCTGACAAAGGCCGACATGATCAGCTGGGACGTCACGCACTACGTGAAGCCAGAGTGTGGCAAGAAGATGTACGACTACCTGCGGGAGCCGGGCTTCTTCCGGAACCTGGGGATACAGCCGCATGCTGCAGAGGTCATGAGCTTCCTACATGAATACTTCGAAGTCTATATCGTCTCGTCGTCCCATCCGAATGTGGTGGCCGACAAGTGGGCTTGGGTGGAGAAGCATCTCCCGTTCATCGACTATCATCATTTCGTTCCGCTTCACCATAAGCACAGATTCGAGATGGATTACCTGATCGATGACGGCCCGCACAACTTCGACCGGTTTAAAGGAACCGGCATCCTGATCGACATGCCGTACAATCAGCACCTGAGAAGCAAGTACAAGCGCTGCACGGACTGGCTGGATGTGAAGGACTACTTCCAGACACTGATCCGGAAGGAGGAGCGCTGGTGAGCTGTGAGCGGCAAGACAAAACTCTCCGGTGACTTGCATAATCCTCCACCATTAGATGGTTAAAAAGAAAAGGCGCTCATCCCTGATAATAGGGGAGAGCGCCATCTTTATGACTTCCAAGCTTGCCAATTTGGCGGGTTATCATACTTATAATTAGATTCACACTTTTTCGAGCAGAAGTATTCAACATAAGCACCGTAGACGTCGGTGACTGGATGGTCATGCGGCAACTCTACTTTGCAATGACCACATGCTTTCGGCGAGTACATCAATCGTCGGATATGAACGCTATGGCATTCGTCAGAACAGAAATCACTGTAGCCAGATTTTTCTTTTGTATATGGACGAAGACACATTTTGCATTGTTTAACCAGGTTCTGCCAACAAGTATAGGAACAAGTTAAATCATATTGATAGATTCTATCAGTAAACTGCTTACATACTGGACAGATGCCTTCATATGCCAAGACTAATCATCCCCTATAAATTCATGATATCATATCTACTACAAATTTTCATTTGGGGCTTGATATTCCAGTGGATGCTGCAGGCGGTCGCGGCGTCGGCGCTCGGCGATGACCTGATCGGTGAAGCCAGACCCAACGGAATCGAGCCTCCGAATAAGGGATTCATTTTGATGACGCGAACGGTCGTGCTTGGTGATCTCCATGTTGACGAAACCAATGACCAGCAGCACGACCATGGTTGCCAACAGAAACACCTTGTTCCTAAACATGATCCAACCTCCAATATGAAACTCTCATTATGTGAAAAATTCACACTCTAATAAAAAGCAAGGTGCTCTCTAGTTACTTTGTACGTTTGCACGCTTGACAACGCACCTTGACTCTGCGACAATTTCCCTGTTAAAACAGTGAACGTCTGTTCGGACTGTGAATTTTTCATACAATGAAAGTATGGAAGTGGGTGGCCATGAAGGACGAATGGAAACGACAATTCGATTCGTATGAGGAAGCGAAGGAATATCTGTATGCACGGGGGCAGGTCTGGTACTTCGGCCGCGAACAGGATTATTACGTGCTCAATTTCGAAGCACATAACGGCCAGCGATTTAATGTAGAGATGCACATGGATGGTTTACTCGTTGTGAGGAGGGCGAAGGGATGGCATTTATGATCGCGCAGCGCGCATTCTTGAAGCTGTACATGATCACGCTCGTGGAGAAACACCGTGGGTATGGGTATCAGATGCTTGAGGAGCTAAAGCAAGATTTCAAATCGCTTGGCTATGAGCCTCCGCAGTCGGAGATCTACCGATCGCTACATGATCTGGTGGAAGACGGGATCCTGTATCGCAGCCGGCACCAAAAGCTCGGCGTGGAATACCAGGAAGTCATCATGTATCACTTCACCGAGGATGGCCATGACAAAGCGCAGCTCTACAAGAAGCAGGTCAAGGAGGATCTCGATCGCTGCCAAGCGCTGCTGCAAAAGGCGGTCCAGGACAACTACTAAGCTGCAGCTCTAGTTGCAATTAAGTACCATGGGGATTGCCATCCAGAACTGGTATAATGGGGACGGGTGAGAAACAATGTTCATTAGTCCTATGTTGCTCCATTATGCTCCAGGAAATGCGCCATTTGAGAAGGAAAACCATATTGCGGAATTAAAGCTGGATGGTATCCGATTAATCGTGTCCAACATGTCTGAATTGAAACTATATACCCGACATCAAAATGATGTCACGTCGCAATTCCCCGAGCTGCATGACGTACCATTTGGGCCCGGCACAATTTTGGACGGCGAACTGATCGTCACCGATTGTGAAGGCAAGCCCGATTTCGAGGCCATGATGAGCAGGTTCCAATCGAAGAAGTCGAATACGAAAACAACGTTTTGCGCCTTCGATATCCTCCGCCATCGCGGGATCGATGTCACTTCATTGCCGCTGGCCAGAAGGAAGGAGCTGCTTGCCGAAGCATTCCAAGACACGCAGCACTATTCCAAGGTCCAGCATATTGAAGGCAACAGCATCGCTTACTTTGAAGCGATCAAGCAGAATGGTCTTGAAGGCATCGTGATCAAGGATATGCAGTCGAAATATAAAGTCGGTCAGCGATCCTGGTCATTCCAAAAGGTCATCAACTGGACATACGCAGATGTCTATATAAGCGGCGTGAAGAAGGATGACTTTGGATGGCTCACGTCTATCCTTGGCGACGATGGCAAGTTCAGACCATCAGGCATCATCGAACTCGGCGTATTGGATGAGCACAAAAAAGCCTTTCGATCTGTGATGAAGAAGCTTGTCTACAAAGAGGATCGCCGTTTCATTCACCTGCAGCCGGTCATCAAGGCGAAGGTGAAGACACGAAACTGGACGAAGAACGGCATGCTGCGTTCACCGGTATTCGTGGAGTTTATTTTATAAATGGCTTTTTTAAATTAGAATGAGTTGATTTACGACCAAAGGAAAGCCGCCCAGTTTAAGGGCGGCTTTATTTAACTATCGTCTCCGTTAATAACGTTTTTCTTCATTATCTTTCTTATTTCGTTTCCATTCAGTTCTACATTCTATACACCAAGCCTGTTTCCAGTTCTGCCCTGTGGCTTGCATTCCGAAATTTTTACGGTTGTCCAACAAATAGCTGCCACATCTTTCACACAACTTATACTTTGGTCTTTTATACACCATTGTTATTTCCCCTCCTCCCAATGATTGGCTCGATTTGTGTTATTATGCTAAGTGAGCTAATCAGCTCCCTCTACTATAGGCTGTGTTTTTTTTGCGACGAATGAAAAAAGGACTGCACGAGGCAGCCCTTTTTTGTTGCACCGGTGTTCGTGGAGTTCCTCGTTTAAAGAAAAGCTAGGTATCCGCACTGGATACCTAGCTTTTTGCTGCGACGAAAGCCTGCTGGCCGTCTTCGCCTTCAGCGCCCAAATCAAGGTTCTCAATCAGGAGATCCTCGAGCAGCCCCATGCGGTCTGTTTCGAGCACTTCTTTCTTCTCCAGGAGTATGCCTTTATGTATGCTGATGAGTTGGCTAACATCAATGTAGCGCTTGAGGACCTTACCGTCCGGCAGTGTGCGCGGAACGTAAATGAAATAGGGGTGATCATCATCGATGATCTTTTGATACCCGGGTTTCTTTTCATCGTCTGGCTTGATCGTGAAGATCGGCGCCACCATGATATACTCGAAATCGTGATGCTGGTTGATCTTATTATTCGATACGATGACGACACGGCGTGGCTTGATCCCAATAACAAGCCTCTGCGGCCTAGCAGCATAAGTTCGTCCAATTTTCTTCGGAGCGAAATCGCCAACTCTCCTAACGACTACGCCAGTCGATGGATCCGCAGGATCTTCCTCAAAAAAATAAAGAGGTCTGTTCGTGTCGGAAGGGGAGTAGAGCATTGCCGCTTCGAACACATGACCTCTTTCGATTTCATGCCAGTTACTTTTGCTCATGTATCTAGTGCTGTTGCGCGATGACAAACTTACTCCTCCTTGCCCCAGCCGTGTGGCTCACTGCCGAATCCCCGTGTGGCCTTGGTCATTTCATTCGCAGCTTTCATTTCCTCGGATGTCATGCTGTCCAGCCGGTTCTTGGTCACGGTACGACGAGCTGGCCGCTTACGAGCTGTGTGCGTTAATGTTTGTGGAGCCATTTTAAACACTCCTCGCTGTTTGCTGCCTAGTTTTTTGTGCATCCTTGCGCCTCGATTCTACTAGAATTAGTAGAAAGTCTTGGCAGATACACCTTTCATTATACTGCAGACGAGTGGCATTGTGAAGAAAATTCAAGAAAAGGGCGGATAAATATAGAAATGAGCCGCGCGCCGGCGGCTCATGGCCCAACAACGAATGACTGCATGCAACCTGCCACCCATTGAGTGAAATGCTGATTATGAGCAGCTCGGTCGATGGTGACGTTCGCCTTCACCATGTTGTCCTCGATCCAGACGAGCTCGATCGTGCCGATTACCTGCGTGCGCTCCGGGTTGAGCACCGGCTTGCCGATCCAAGATTGGATCGCCTCTTGCATCACTTTCTGGTACTCGCCAATCTCCATCAGATTCATTGTGAGCTTCACCGGCTCATTGAGATCAAGCAGTGGTCGCATCAGTATTCACTTCTTCCCAGGATGCTTCAAGGCCTTGCGCCTCGAGCTCCTCAATCTTCGCGTCTCGTTCCATTTCGGTCATGCATTCATAGTCCTTGGTCTGGCCAAGCTCGTTGACCCAATTTACATTATACATGTGATTACACCTCCTTTCGGATGAAGTTCTCCTTGATCGACTCGACCTCTTCATCCGTAAGCGAGATGTAGGTTTCATCCACGTCGATACGGGTAACGAAGAACGTTCCGAAGATCGGCCCGCCGACATATTGATTATTAATCGGCAGCCGAAGCGTATCGCCGTCGAGGTTATATATAAGAACGAACTTGTTACTAATCTGGACCTCGTTTAAATGCCCGTCTACGATATCCTTCATGGCATCAAGGGTATACTCGATTTCTTTGTCCTGGATCGAATCAGGTTCAACGACTAAAATTCTTAGCATACGGTGTGCCTCCTCTGGAGTTCTCCCATTGTAATTTCAGGAACGTCAGCGCATCTTCCGCTTGAATTGACCATTCCCGATCGTACTTTTCTCCTTTGAGCTTACCTTCCTTGATCTGCTTAATCACTGCGGTCGGGCTGATGCCGGCCATAAGCGACAGCTGCTTCGAGTTGATCGGCTCGCCGTTCTCCAGCGCCATGGCGATGAAGGAGCAGCGGACGAAGAACCCGATCTTGGTGCGCTCCCAGCGCTCCCATTCAATCGAGAAGTCACTTGCTTGTGTGAATGGGTTGAACCAAACCAGGTCGCAGATGCTCCGCGTCGTCTCATACATATGTTCTGGCTGGTGGCCTTCGCCGACCAGATAGAGGTACACATGGTAGATCTCAGCAGCAAGAGGGAAGGGGAAGTCCCGGCCTTCAACGTTGATGCGCGTCGGCCGCGGGTAAGCTCCGGGAGAGAAATGGTTGTACTTCATGGAGAGCTCCTCGAAGCCTTTCTCCAGCTCCTCGATAATTTCCTCATAGGCCTTCTCATTCAGATTGCGAACCATTCGCATGTCCCTAACCTCCTTTGGTTAGGTTCAATATACTACACTGAACTTTGAATAGTCAAGATATTCCATAACAAATCTCAAGATATCTGATCTATTCTAATGAAAGCTAAAGGAATCTAATCTATTTGGAGTTGATAAGGCGTAGGAGCAGCAGTGGAAAATTCTATTTTTATATGAACATATTTTCCTATGGATTTTTTCATGCATAATTGCGACAGCGTTCCCAACATTTGAATTGTAAATTATAATCGAATCTAGTAACATTATAGACAAAAGAAAAAGAACCTATCAGCTTGGCGGCGAGAAGGTTCCTTTTCGGGGTTCTGCACAAGGCAGAAGTATGCTTTTTATGCCTTAAATATAGCAGAGTCCCTACTAGATTGTAAAGTGGGGGAGAAGAAATTGGAAAAGAAATTCAAAGGATTCAGCATACCGAACTTCGTTCAAACACCGCCAGAGTTTTTCGATCTGCTGATCTATGACCGCGACATCAACTGCGCCGAAATGCGGCTGCTCGGGTTTATGATCCGGGCCACTTATGGCTGGCAGCGCAAAGGTTACTCATTGGAGTTCTCATTGTCCGATCTGCAGGAGTATCTCGGCTTCGGCCGGACAACCGCCACGAGAACAATCAAGGCCCTTATGGACCGCGGCTACATGGAGCGCATCAAAGTCGAAGGTACTGACCGATACAAATACCGCCTCGTTTTATCGAAGGAAGACGAACAGCAGCTCGATGTGTCCTGGGATTCCACATTTAATTGGAAGAAGGTCTTCGAGGAGCCGGACAAAAAGCCGAAGCTGGCGCTGGTTGGCCAGTCCCAAGGTGATACCAGGGAGTCCCATGATGACACTAGCCAGTCTCATGTTGAGACTACCCAGTCTCATGATGAAACCACCCAGTCCCATGATGAGACTACCCAGTCCCAAGATGGGACCACCCAGTCTCATGACGAGACTGCCCAGTCTCACGGTGAAACCACCCAGTCTCCTAATGAGACCGAAAGTGGTCCCGTGACGATACCAGGCCAGTCCCATGATGATACCGATATCGGTACCACGGTGAAACCACCTGAGAGCCCACAAACCCAGGCAGGACAAGGGGTTGGCGACTCTCTAAAGATAGTAAATAAAGTAGAAGATATAGATAACATAGATACATATAATAATAATAAAGATAGAATAATAGAGGAGGAGGAGGAAGATATCTGCGCTTCGCTATGTAAACAATTTTTTCAAGTCGAAGTCGTCAACAAACTCCGCCTCCCACAAAGGGTTATCGATCTGATCTACGAGCAACTCGAGTGGGACACCTACACGCCTGCTGCTTTTGAGAAGGTGTGCATCAAGTTCCGTAACGGCATGAAGCTTGGCAAGATTAACATCAACCCGATCGAGTGGCTCAAGAGCACAGCAGCAAACGAGGAAATTATTTATTATAATGAATTTACGAATGTGAGGTGATGAAGGTGGCACTTAGTAAATCGCAGCAAGCGCGCGATCGACAAGAGGCGATAGAAGCAAGGCGTCGGGCAGCTAATGTGCTTGCCAGCGCCAAGTCGCTGATTGACGATGCCAAGAAACGGCTCAAGTACAACAAGAGCTATACAATTGAAATAGAGCTTACTCGAATCGCCGGTGACCTGCAGGAGCAGATTGAAATACTGAACGACCCCGAATATGATCCGGATTGAGGATAAGAAAGGCGCCCGGCTGCATCGCGGGCGCTTTTCTTTTTTTGACCTATTCGTGCTTGCTGTGGTACAACGCAAAAAAGGCGCCTCAAGGGGGAAGCGCCTTTTTTGCTATTTAACCTATACTGCTGGATCTACCGGGGCTTCATCATCAGGAGCCGGATCTGTCGGAGCTGCTGGTTCAGTCACTTCCGGATCGGGAGTTGGCTCGGTTACAACCGGATCCGGAGCTACGGACGAAAGGCTCGTATTTTCAACCGTGAAAATGCGTCCAGTCCGATCTGTAATCGTAATGACTGCTTTCGTGGGCGTCGTAAAGTCGTACGAACTACTCGTCCACCATGCGTTAGATTCTGCTGCGTCGCGCTGGATAAACGCGGCGCTCAATTGACCGTCTAAGCCGCCGTAAAGATCGTCGTCAGCTTTCAGTTGTTCAATTTGCGATCCACTAGCCGTACGTGTAGCCAATACGATGCCGTTTTCATCAACTAGCGCCACCTCGATGCTCTTGAGGGCGTCGTAGGAGATGTTGGCGAGGTTAAGTTGGAATCCTACATTGTAGGCGTCAACACCAGGACCACCAGCGTCAGCATAAAAACCGAAGTCTTGTGCCGCCAGGTAATCTTGCGGATTAGATACCGCGCCTGATGTTCCTGCCGGGCTGCCGCTTTCGACCTTGTAGACAGTGCCTTCAGAATCAGTAATCATGATTACTGCTTTAGCCGGCGTAGTGAAGTCATACGCTGTGCTTGTCCACCAGTCGTTCATGTCCTCAGCATCACGGTAGATGAATGCAGCGCTTAGTTGGCCGTCCAAATCGCCATACGCGACATCATCAAGTGCGAGCTTCGTGATTTGACCGCCTGTCGCAGTGCGGGAAGCGATAACGTTTCCGCTATCGTCTACCAAGGCAACTTCGATTTTGGTGATGTGGTCATACGGCAGCTGCTCCGTGTTAATTTTGAAGCCAACGTTATAAGCTCCGCTCGTAGGCGTAGCATCTGCCCAATAACCAAAGTCCTGCGCTTGTACGTAGTCAGTCGCAATAACGACTGCTACTGCGCTATCATCAGCAGTTGCCTCCGTAGTGACGGAATACAGACCTGCCGCATTCATCACGTTGATTTGGAAGCTCATAACGCCTGCGGGATCAGTACCATCAAGGACATAAGTAGCTGTGTTCGTCCACGAATTGCCTTCACCAACGGATTCAAAAGATGTGGGATTGTTTCCGTTAATCTTGAAGTTACCCAATTTTGTAACTTGTTGGTTGGTGTTGAATACCAGGGTTACTGTATCGCCAACCTGTGCCTTCGCTGGGTTAGGTGCGCTTGATTCAATGTGAACGTTACTAATGACAGGCGCTTTCTGTACGGTTACCGAGCTGTTGTCCGAAGACGCTTCGATAGTCTGCGAGTAAATGCCGTCGCCATTCTTAACGTTGATCTGGAAGGACACAACACCTTCTGGATCGGAAGCCTGAATCGTATACGAGGCCGTGTTCATCCAAGAACCATCCTCATTAGCTACGCTAGTAAAGTCATCCGGGTTAGATCCGTTTACTTTAAAGTTACCCAGCTTGGATACTTCTTCGGCCGTCGTGAACGACAGTGTGACCGTATCGCCTTCTTTTGCAAGTGTCGGGTTAGCGTTGTTCGATTCAATATGAACCGTGTTTACTGCTACAGCCGGCACCACTGGGGCTTGCACCGTCACCGAGCTTCCATCGTAAGTCGTTTCTACCGTCTGCGAATAGATGCCGGCGGCGTTTTTAACATTGATTTGGAAAGTCATGACGCCTAGAGGATCGGTTTCGTCGATCACGTAGTAGGCCACGTTGACCCATTTGCCGTCCGCGGCGCGTTGTTCGGAAACGATCGATGTCGGATTTCCGCCATTGATTTTGAAGTTGCTGAGCTTGGTTACTTCTTCGTCGGTTACGAAGGTCAAGGACACAATGTCGCCCACGGTCGCGAAGTTCATACCAGCCAAGCTATTCGATTCAATGTGAACTTCGTTGACCGCTACCGGCGCCACTACAACAGGGGCTTCAATTGTAACCGTACTGCCGTTGCTTGTCGCTTCAATCGTCTGCGAATAGATTCCTGCGCCGTTTTTAACGTTGATTTGGAAGGAAACGATGCCGACTGCATCCGATTCTTGAATGGTGTATGTCGCAGTATTCGTCCACACATCACCAGTTTGCTCAGATACGAAGGAGTCAGGATTGTTCCCGCCAATTTTGAAGTTCGAGAGCTTGAATACTTCTTCGTTGGTCGTGAAGGTCAGCGTTACTTTGTCGCCCACTTTTGCAATCGTAGGGTCTTCGTTGTTGGAAGCGATGCTTACTTCGTTAATAGCTACGACAGGCGTTACCACCGGCGGCGCTACTACCGTAATCGAGGATCCGTCGTTGGTCACTTCGACCGTCTGCGAGTAGATGCCGAACTCGTTTTTGACGTTAATCTGGAACGTAAAATCGCCCAATTGATCGCCGTCGTCGATTACGTGTGTAGCCGTATTCAAGAACGAATCTCCGTCCGCTACGGATGCAAAGCTGTCTGGATTGCTTCCGTTAATTTTGAAGTTGCTCAGCTTGTTGACCTTCTCCGCCGTACGGAACGTCAGCGTAACCGTATCGCCGATCGTGGCTTGCGTCGGATCTACGTTGCTCGATGCAATGTGAACGCCCGAGATTGCGACCGCATCATAGTAGACCGATACGGAGCTGCCGTCCGTCGTGGACTCGATCGTTTGCGAGTATGTGCCGGCCTCGTTCTTGACGTTGATTTGGAACGTCATGTCGCCGATCGGATCCGTACCGTCGAGGACATACGTCGCGGTATTAATCCAAGCATCCCCGGATTGAACCGACGTAAAGTCTGCCGGATTGCTGCCGTTGATCTTGAAGTTACCCAATTTGGAAACTTCCTCAGATGTATTGAACGTCAATGTAACGGTATCGTTACGCGTAGCCTTCGACGGATCAGCGTTACTCGATTCGATATGAACGTTTGTTACCGCTACCGGAGCGAGTGCCTCTGTATGTGCGGTAATTGGATCGGTATTACCCGAGTGGTTTCCTGCTGCGTCGAACGCTTGAACATAGAACTCGTAATCCGTATTAGGATCCAAGCCGTCGATAACGATCGAAGTCTCAGTGGTCGAATATTCCTTATCGTTGCCGAAAACCGTGTACGATTTTACGCCTACGTTATCGGTCGATGCTGTCCAGCTGATTTTAACGCTCGTTGTTGTGATATCGGATACGGCAACGTCTTGTGGCAGCGTAGGAGCTGACGTATCTGAAGTCGAACCGCCGCCGCCGTAAACTGGTGGCGTTACAACGGGTGGAGGCGTACCCGGATCAGTCGTCTCATCAGTCGGATCAGTCGTCGGCTTGCCTTCTTCTTGGATATCCTGAGACTTATGAATAAAGTTAACGCTCATTACTGCCGCTTGTTCGCGAGTAGCGTTGCCCTTCGGACCGAAAGTTCCGTCCGCGTTGCCGTGGATGAGTCCGAGTTTAACCGCGATAGCGATATAGTCTTTCGCCCAATCGGAGATGCTGCCAGCGTCGGAGAACGTCAGTGCGCCGTGCGACGTATCGAGATCCGGATTCTGTGACTCGATCGCTTTGACGAGGATAACCGCTGCTTGTTCACGCGTTAGAACGCCGGATGGATCGAACTTGCCGTTGCCTACGCCGCTAATGATCCCAGCCTCAACCGCGGCCTCTATGTACGGAACCGCCCACCCTTTAACGTCGGAGAACGAGGATTTCGTTAACGTCGTGTCGACTTTCAACCCCATCGACCGGACGATGATTGCAACGAACTCAGCGCGGGTCAGCTGCCCTTTAGGATTGAAATGAGTTGCGTCGACGCCCGTCAGGATTCCGGCGGTTTGCAGCTCGATGATCGCGTCCTTAGCATAGGAATTATTGATATCGGTAAAACTTGCGTTCGCATCGGCTGATGCGATCCCGGACGTTAAAAGGGCGGATGTTACGATGAGGCCGGATAAAGTGGCGGATAGTGGCTTTTTGATCATGATTGGATTTTATTCCTCCCTGAATTTTTATCACGATTCGTGATATTTTTGTTGAAAAAAAAGGTAATCAACTGTTACACCGTGAAGCTCGGCGAGCCTTGCCTGCAAACCTCGCCTGGGAAATCTCCTGCCCGTTTCGATCATCGCGTACGTACTCGTAGCGCATCCGAGCGCCCGTGCAATCTCCCCCTGTGTTCGGTCAGCCCGTAATTTGACTAACCGCGTATTTTTCATGGTATGACCTCCTTATCACAATACGTGATAATCTGACTTCCTCATTATGGGTACACAAGGATCTATTGTCAAGTATTATTATCACTTTTTGTGATAATAATTGGATTATCACTTTCTGTGAAGTATAGTTTAGTAGGAGTGTGATAGCATGACATTTGGGGAACGACTCGCGGATCTGCGGAAGAAGAATAAACTAACTCAGGAGCAACTAGCCCAGCGGATCGGCGTTTCTCAGAGTACACTCGCTATGTACGAGACATCAAAACGGGAGCCGAGCTTTGATACGTTGCTGCTTATCTCTGAGATATTCGACGTATCGACTGACTTCTTATTAGGAAAACAATAAAGGCGTTAGAGGACTAGTCAGGCCGGGGGAGTTACTCCCCGCGGCTTATTTGTGCTGTGGAACAGCGAAGCCTGCTTGTTCATGTGGGGTATTTCACCTCCAATCGTTTTACCCTGACCTCGTTGCTCCAAATATATAAGTGCTGAATCAAGACCGCGCTTATCCGCCTGCTTTTCCCACCAACGGTAGATCGGGCGGTTCACGCTTAGGTCATAGACCAGCACGAGGTGGTGATAGTGAAACAGGAATAAAGTTTGCGGAGGATCGGCCGGCAGCCGCGCTTGCCATTTTTGTTTAATCGGCGCCTGACCGGCAAAAAGCCGGTCGAGGCATTCTTGGATCTGCTTCATTTGATTCGCTCCAATTTTGCTTTGCCATGCTGCTGCTGATTCAAGAAGTGATCCCGCGCGCTGGCGAAGATCGCATCCAACTGCGCCTTAGACTGAGACAGCTGGTCCTCTAGCTCAAGCGTGGCTTCCTGATACTGTCTAGCCTTGGCTTCATTCTCGCCGGCTAGCTGCTGCCACACTTCGAGTTCGCCAGTCAGCTCGATGATGCGGATCTCGAGCTCCTCGATCTTTAGGTGCTGGTTCAAGAGGAGGGAGTTATCCATTTGATTTTCGGCAAGCTGCTCCTTCTCAGCATGGAGCTGATCGATCGTCTCCTGCATTTCTTTGACTTGGCGTTGCAGGCCCCGATGACCACGCGCCATGCGGTTGAAATCCGATTCGATCGCTGAGATCGCTTGGCCAAGATTACAGAAATCCAGCCGACCTGGATTCAATCCAAATTCGGCAGCCGTCATCGGCGGCTCATCTGCATTGCATACCGGCGGTTCATCTGGCAGATCAGCGTTGCCATTATTGATGTCACGCCAAAGGGTGCGGATGGATTCAATCGAGCGGCCAAATTCCTTGGCTGTCTCGATGAAGATTGCTTTGTGCTGCATATTACGTTCCAGGCGACGTTCGATAAATCGTTTGACTTCCCAGCGTAATTCCGGAGTCCAATTCTTATTGCCATTCGGAAGGGCGGTAGAGTATGTCTGTCCCATGGGCGCTCTCCTTAATGCTCCAGCTGCTTGGCAAGAAAAGATGCGGCGGTTTCCGCCATCTTGAGTTCCATCGTGCCCAAGCCTGTCGCATGTTCTCTGCTGAAGATAACGATGCAGCCGACGCTTCCACCATCAACGATGATCGGCGTCATAACGTAAGCCGCGACTTGTTCTTTGTTGCCAGCAGTAAATTCAACGGCGTAGAATACTTGGTCGCCGTTGAATTTCAACGTAGATCGCCGCGATTCCATTGCATCGCGAATTGTTGGACCAATTTCATCCGGCAGATACGGGCGCTTGAGTCCGCCCACGGCAACCACATTATCCATGTCAGTGATCAAAACATAGTGCCCTGTGGATTCGAAGAGCGACTCAGCATATTCTTTGGCGAAGTCAGCCATGTTGCCGATCGCTTGATATTTCTTCATAGAGATGCTGCCGTCGCCGTTGGCGAAAATCTCAATTGGATCACCATCGCGAAGCCGCATGATCCTGCGAATCTCCTTCGGAATCACAACGCGCCCCAAATCATCAATGCGTCTTACGATACCTGTAGCTTTCATACATACTCCTCCTCGCGGATTTTCAGCAGAGGCTCTTTGTCGCCCCAGAGCCTTTCAATATCACGTTTATAGATGTAGTCCCCCTTGAGCGATTCGCTGATGTCCAGAATCACGACATCTTGGCCAGCCCACTTATCGAACTGCCAGTCAAAATCCTCCGCGAAGTCGTAATACTTCTGCTTCACGCCGTTGCGGATTGGACGCTGCAGGAAAAAGCCAGCGCCGATCATGTAACGGGGGCGAGTAGGGTTCCGACGTTCTTTCCAGAATGCATCGTACTCAGCAGGGTAGAGGGCGCCTTTCGGGAATACATGCGTGAACTCGGTCATCGGCTGATTCGTCTTTGTCTTGATTGCGTGCAGCTTCGTCAGCAGCTGATGCACCTCATCGAGCGTATCGAGAAAGACGACGACTTCCTTATCAGAGAACTCGGCTTCCCGGTGCAGTACAATATATTTATCATTGGACAAACTCATATTTTTCCTCCTTGGCTATGGCTTCTATCATGCCATCCACAAATTCTTTTACATGCATCTCGCCAATGTCTTTACCCTGCTGCAGCGTGAGGATTACATCAAACTCTTGTTCGATTTTTCCGATCATCTGATCAAATTCATCCTGGCTGCCATAGCAGTACATGATCTCCGACTCTTTGACGCTCGAAGCGCCAAGGCCCGGATAATTGCTGTTGCGAGAAATGATGTTCAGAATTTTAATCCTCGTTAAGTCCGGCATCACGTAGCCTCTCTTTCAGCCGAATGATTTCTTCCTGTAGAGCATAGCGTTCTTCTTCCCAACCGTGATTTGCGAAGGCGATCGGCAGGGTAGAGAGCTGCTCTTTCAGCTGCTGGATCTCTGCTTCTTGCTGATTCAGCTTCTCGCCGACAGATAGATCGCCATTCAAGTTGGCGATTCGGATCTCATAACGCTTGGACTTGTCCGGCGTTTCCATGGTCATGGTCAAGAAGTTCTTGCCGCCGTTCTGCTCGAACAGCTCCACGAGCAGCTGCAAGAATACACGACCAAGTTCACCGTTGACACTCATGCGCAGGCCGCCATCTTCTTCGCGGACATTCGAGAACTCGACTTCATCTTCGCGCACTACGCGGAAGCCGGAGACATTCGAGAAGTCAGGGATGGTTTTCCCTGTATAAGTCAGGCGCCATTTACCGTCCGTCATCTGCTCCAGATAGATGAACTCCTTATCACTGGTGTTCACCTTGGCCGCCATACCGATCTCCAGCTCGATGCTGGGCGTATCGTCGTTGTGAATGATCTCGATGGCGCGTCTTGTTTCGCCGAATTTCATACTGTCCATAGGAGCCTCCTAATGTTTTCTCGGCTGCTCGAGCACGAGTCGGCCGTCTTGATAAAGCTTGGTCAGGTGATGGCCGATCATCTTCTCTGGGATCGGCAGGGGGCCATACTTGCATGCCGCGCAGCAGGCGTAAGTAACATTGACGTCCGAGTCACGCCATTCTGCAGTCGGCAGTTTCGGCCGCACCAGCATCGTGTAGACGGCGCGGTACCGGACCGGCTGAATATCGAACACGACAGCCTTGCAGTAATCGCATTTGAAAGGGAGAAAGCCATCGAACAGATCGCCTTGGTTATGCACGGGCTGATCCTGCCGGTAGTTCGTCATCCGCTCATGATCGTAGACCTCGTAGATAAAGCCGTGCATGGGGGACTCCCGAAATTCATAGCGGCCACGCTCTGCAATATGCAGCTCCCGCCGCCGGTGACTCCGGTGGTCGGTGCGCTGCTTTTTGAAATTGTTGAGCGATACATATGCCATGGCTAATTCCTCCAGAGCTTTATAATTGTCCCGTGCGCAAAGGTTATTTCCTCCGGATCCCCGGCACCGGTGAATAGGAGGGTGATACCAAGTTCGTCGTATTTCAGGACGACCCCAGTATAAAGCCCAGCGTCCGTCACTAAAGAATCGCCCATGATTAAGATGGTGATTTTATTACCGATTTCAAAGTCAACCGAATATCGACGCAGGGGGCTGATATAGGATGACAGGAGCTCCATTAGAAATTGCTCAGGTCATTGACCAGGTGGACCACGTTATTCTCGACGAGGATTTGGCTGATTTCTTCCTTGTCCGTGTAGAAGTCATCGAACTTGTCCTCGACGAACTCCCGAATGTCATCGCCGCCGCTCAGTGTATAGCCGTGAATCAGCTGATCGATTGGCAGTCCACTTTCTTTGACGGCGGTTTCGGGATCCGTATAGACGTCTCCGTATTCGATGTCCGTTCCGGGCACCGCCCATGCATCCAGGACGACAATCTCGCGGTCAAGTTCCAGCTCGTCCAGCGCGGTGTCGATGGACTCATTGATCCTGGAACAGATCCAGTTTTCGACGCCCTTACGTGACAGGCGGATCTGATCTTCGGTTAGCTGAATACTTCGCGCCCGCGCGCGCTCCACGATCTGCGCACGAACGAAGGCACCGGTCAGATGCTCTAGGGCGGGGGAGAAGGAAACCGGGCACCAGTGGCGGCCACCGATGATACCGATTTCGCAGTGGTCCCGCGTTTCGTAGTCATGTGGTCCAATCAGGCGATGGTTCGTGTTCCATTTCTCGATAAATTCACCGAACGTCATCAGGGTCATGCTCATTGTCATCACTCTCCTTGAGGGTTAATGGTGTCTCTTTCAGGTAATGCATTCGTTTGAGTTCGTGCCCGCAGGCGCTCCACATGATTGGATTCTGCAGGGAGTAGGGGATGTAATCGTAATATTGCAGCCGATTGCAAACATGACATTTGAGCCACTGCCGCGACCATCCCTCGGCCATGATCGGAGGCCACTGCGCATTCCATAGCGTATAGGCCTCGACCAGTTCCATTAGAAGAAGAACTCCTTCGCACATTCCGCATTGCGGCAGCGGTACCGATGGACATTGACCTCCAGCTCGTAGCTTTTACCGTCCCATTCGCCAGCTTCCACAAAGGCACCACTGACATTCTCAGCATCAGATAAGCATTTCGGACACTTCAGATCGTCCGGATTCTCCACGGCAGACGATTCAGATTCCAAAGGCTCTATAGGCGTCAACCCGATTTCTTCGGTGGTCGATGTCTGATAGCAGTAAGCGCAGGTAAACTCCGTACCAGCTGTAGCATGCTGGATCCGAACAAACACAGCATCCGGATCGCCGCCGGAGAAGTCGTCGTGCGTTGCAGCATTCCATTCAAGCTGGCTGCCGGCATGTTTGCATTTGGGGCAGATGATATTCGCATCGCTCGTTCCGAGATCAGGAAGCTCTCGGCTATTGTCGAAGTCGATGATGACGACAGGTACTTCAAACGGATTGGATGCAACCTCAGCGACGCCGCCGTTTACATGGATCACAATTGACTTGTCCATAAATCCTCCTTGCTCGTTCCAATATCGAAGAAAATTTTTTTTGAAATTTTGGCCCTATAAGGGATTTGACACAAGATCACTAGCTCCTAAATACCTGTTGGTTTTGCCTATAGAGAACAAATCCGTCGCAATCATTCTCTATAAACAAATATTGCATACAGAGAACAGCGATGATACACTAGAGCCAATTCAAATATTTAGGAGGTTTTGGTCAATGGTCTTTGATCCAAGGAAGCTTGCCTTGCTCATCTCAAGTGCGCAAGGTAGTCGTTCAATGAATGCTTTAGCCCGTGAAGCAGATGTCGCCGTATCGTATATTTCGCGTCTTTTGCGAGGTAAGATTGATTCGCCGCCATCTGCTCAATTTCTCAAGAAAATCGCTGATGTTTCCGTAGGAGACATTACATACACTGACCTGATGCAAGCAGCAGGGCACTTAAGCGAAGCTGAAATCAATGAACTTCAGAATAACGATAGCCAAGATATTAATTGGAAAGAGAGAGCCTTAATTGCTGAGGCTGAGAATAACGAATTGAAAAGAACATTGAAAATGATTCAGAATTTTTGCGAACGCCACATTGCTGAATAAATTACAATGCAACGGTGGAATCGGGCAGGGAAGACAAGATCTTGTTGAAGTCACAATCACTTAGCAGCTTAAGCAGCTTTTCAACCTTTGGGGCTCTCCATGCCGTCATGGCATAAGTGTGAGCTTCTTTGGTGTAATGATAGTGATTGGATTCGATATGCTGTTTAGCTTCAGCCTTCGTCAGGAACATCGTATTTTCTCTGATGAAATGTTCCTTTCTCTCGCCGAACATATAGGCATCTTCATCGATGTGCTCCTGGATCCAATCGAAAACGGCGCTATGATCGCCGAGATCGAGTTCATTCCAAGCTTCACGAGCGTCATCTTCCAGATCGTCGAGGTCCAGATTTTTGATGTAATCGTCAATCGTGGAAGCTTCGCCATCAATGGGGAGATACACGGAATAGCGCTCGGCATTACCGTCAGGAGTGCCAATCCATCTATAATCACCGACAGTCCAAAAGCGGGGAGCAGCCTGGCTGTCACGGTCTTGGGTGTTCAATTCATCCTGCAGCTCCTTGAGGAACTGTAAATCTTCGATGAGATTGCTCATAAAAATACCTCCTAAATTGCTGGACCATGTAGTGCGGCCATCCCTGTGGGGGAGTTATCATCTGGGGCGTACCAGTTCACGTCTGTGCCGCTGTTGTGCCCTTCGACACCGCAGCAGACGCAGTACATGTCATATGTGACCTGTACCATACCTACGCCAACATCAACGTATTCGGATTGATCATCACATACCTCTCCACAGACTGGACAATTTTCACCCGCACGAAAGCCTCGAAGCATGTTGTGCTCAACGAGATAGCGAAAGAGAAGATTCATTCGTTTACACAATCCTTCTATACTTTATTACTTTAACGCACTACTTCATAAAAGCGGCATTTTGTACATATGTCTAACCATGCGCCGTTACTGCGTTTTTTGGTCAGCTCCGATCCGGTTGAGGCATTCGCGGGCATTCCATCCTTGATCGTTTTTTATATTCGGTCCATAACCGGCATGGAGCGGCCCATAATTAAATTCATCCGCGTACCACTTCACACATTCCAGCAGCGCCGCCTTGTCGGCTATCAGCTGTTCGATTTCTAACGATTGTCGCCGCTGAATTTCAAACGCCTCTTGCGGTGATACCTTGCACATAGACCACGCTTGGAGACGCTCGTTTTCCTGTTTGAGCGCGGCGTTCTCGGCTTGCAGTTTTTCGTAATCATCGCGCAGTTTCAGCCACGGCTCCATGTCTCTACCCATCTCTTATAACCTCCTCTGGGGGCTCTACAGCCCCCGCGTTGCTTATTCGGCCGGCTCGATGGCCTTCGCGTTAATGGACATCATGCCTAACCGAGTTGCTGCAGCCTCTTCACGCGCAACAAAATGATCATGAACGAATTGCACTTTATCCTTATCGGACATTGCAATATCCTGCGTATCGCGCAGCTCTCTAAGATAAGCGATCAGGTCGGTCGCATTCACAACATGCGTAAGTCCCGCGATAACCTGGTTCACTTCTTTATCTGTGAGCGCGTACAGCTTTGAATTTGGCTTCATGAACAACCTCCCTGTGAGTGTGCTTTAGGCTCCTTTTGCCACGTTAGATTTTGCGAGCATTTCACGCTCAATTTTGCGCTCTTGGTGTTCCTTCTCGGCCTGGGCATGGATCTTCTGGATTGTTTTTTCTCCTACGCCGCGGGTATTCTGGATGGCAGAAATCCAAACCCCGTTCGCTGCATCCGCGCCGACCTTAATTCCATCCAGGAAGGCTGCTTGAATATCCTTCTGGGCAACACCAGCCTTCAGGCCAGCCTCGAATCCTTCGCGCCTTGCTGCTTCCAATTTCTTTTGCATGCTCATATCGAGTTATTACCCCCTCGTTCGTTGTTTATGTAGCAGTCGCCCACGTCAGGGCAGAAGACATCTGTAATGCCATACATTCTGTGCAGATAAGCGTTCACGGGCTACATTCAGCCCTCCGTGATCGTCAAATCAATGATGGCATCATCGCGATATTTGCGTCCGTCATCTTCAATGAAGTGATCGTCGCCTTGATATAGTGTGTTGCCGCAGGACGGGCACGTCATGCTGACGCACTCTTCCTCCCATTCGATTGGATCCACCTTTACACGTGATTCAAAGCAGCATTCATTACTCGGGCTCTCATGATCTGTCGGATGCAGCAGCGCTCGCCGGTAATGACCGCAATAGACGATGACGATCAGGCTTTCGGACATGCTGCACCTGCTTCGAGCATCTTGGCGAGTCGATCGACGATCCTTTGTATGCGTCGGCTCTGCGCTTTGCGCATCATTTCTTCGATCTCCTCGGCAGGCGCCTCGAGCATCTTGTTTTTAAATTTCCGGTCAATCTTGATATACATGGCATGGTGGTCGAGCGGCGCTTTAATTCTTGCGCCCTTTAGCTCTTTGCCGAAGACGTCCCGCAAGACCGTGATCTTCGCATTCTTCGCGCCATTATCGATCAGGTTGCCGATGTACAGTTTTTTGGTCCGTTGCGTCGTTCGGTGGTAAATCGCGAGGCTCATGATTTGTCTTCTTCCTGTTCTTTATAGACGGTCCAACCGTCATGCTCGCCGAGGATCACGATGCCCGCGAGCTCCGGCTCGAAAGCCTTGACCTTATACGTCGGCTCGACGTAATATTCGATGCTGCTGCGATCCTGAATAACGCAGCCGTACTTGCCGTAATCCTCCTGTACGTGCAGAGAATCCTCCGGGATCCCGGTCACAACAGAAGCAGCCTTGAGACATTTTTCGCTTGGCATGTTCAGTCCTCCAGTCGATTGATCGAGTAATCCATCTTGCCGGTTGTTAGATCGATCGCATGAAGTTGGAACTGCGCGACGACAGCGCGGTCATCAAAGTTTTCGGCATCCAGAACTTGCTGTGCAGCCTTCTCAGATGGGAGCAGGCATTGTGGGTTTGGGTTTGTGCAGCAGATGAACTGCTCAGCGTCCGCGTCCCAGATGTCGGCTTGCTCCGGATCGTTAAGGTAGAGAATGCAGAAAAATAATCCTGGCCATGCGTGTTCTTTTGGCATAATGATGCCTCCTTATTCAAATGTTATGGTCACTTTATTGTGCGGAATGATCTCCAGATCGGCGTATTTATTCTCCAGCTTCGCTTGCAGCGACGCCAGGGAGCTGCAATTTAAGGTCAGTCGATCACCAGACTGCAGGTCAACGATATCCCAGTCCATGCCCGAATTATGCGTGACCTTTCCATAGAAGACGGAATCGTGTTCCTTGAATTTCACGAAGCTCGAATGTTGAAGATTCGGTTTGACGAATAGATTATCGATGATGTTCACGCTTCAGCCTCTTCCTCATTATTTTGAGACGGTAGTATCCTTACTTCATATTGATCCGCATTACATTCCAGGTCTTCCGCCAGAATGATGTCTCGGCAGTCCACGATGTCGATCATGCCAGCCACGTACAAGCCATGCTTTTTAGACAGCTTACTTAAATCCTTCAGGAATGCCTTGATCTTGTCGTCCATTGCGACTCACCGCCGGTTTGCGATAATACTTGCGTATTATGATCTCCTTGCCGATGTACACGGCAACGAACAGAAATGCGTATAGGTAATCCATGCTGCCCCCCTAAAATAGCGTGTAATAGATGTCGAGCTGGCCCTTTTGCGCGAAGTCGGCCATTCGTTCTACGTTCGCCATGGCTTGCTCGACCTTAGATCGGCCACCACGGTCCCGCACGAAGCTCGCGCTCGTGTTCCAAGCGGTACCATCGACGCTGAAGATGCCTCGCAGCTTATCGATCAACCGCTTCTTGTCCAGCGTACCGAGGAGATGGAACTTGATGGCCGGGTAACGGATGGCGATCTGATTGGCCCAAGCAGCCCGCAGACTTGGCTTGATGCCGACGCTGCCGCCAAGCGCAATGTAATCGGCGCCGGCCACCACGTACTCATCGAGATATCGGAAGTCGTGGCCATAATGAAAGACCGGCAGCACGTTGTGGCCAAGCGCGCGCATCGTGTAATACGAGAACAGCGTCATATCTGGATCATGCCGATCGTCAAGCACGACGATCTGATCGATGTATTCAGAATGTGCATCGACCCATTCGACGTAATGATGCAGCAGCCAGAGGTCCAGGTCCTCCCTCTCCTCTACCTCGCCTCGCTCGTCGTATTCAGCGACAAACGGATCCAAGGCGTACAGGTCATATCGGATCGCCGATGCGGCCGCCTCCGGCGTCCCATGCTGGTTGCCGTACATCTCGAAGACGTCATAGATCCCGAGACTTCGCCCCTGGTTGTTGAACGTGTAGGCGCCGCAGTCAATCATGATGTGCGGCCGATACCCGATCTGCGCGACAAAATCGGACAAATCCTGATGCCGCCAGAGCGCATACGACATCAGTAGGTTCTCTGGCCGCTTCCGGCGGATCACCTCGATCTCGTCAGCCCGGGGCGACATGGCAAAATAGACGTGCTGCAGTTTGAACTGGACGTTTATTTTCATAAATCCACCACCCGATATTCAATTTTATTCAGGGCAGATTTCACTATCCGCCGTATGTAGTGCTGTTGGTCAAGATCATGAGACCGCTTATCACGGGCCCATTACAAAGTTCGTCCCCTTGAGAGAGGGCCATTGCGCTGCTCTTTCCATTGGGATTAAGAGGCTGACTGCCAGATCGGACAAGCAGTGATCAGTCCGAGACGCCATACGGCACCAGACCATAGCCGTCTCGGACGAGTTGCTTCAGAATCTGGACTAACTGCTCAAACCACCGGCCGCGGCGCCGGGGAGCGCTATGGTCCACTACCTCGAATGGCCCCCTTTCAAGGGGACGAACCTGGATTACTCCATTCAACACACAGGCTGCAGGGCCAACATTCATATGGACATGAGCCGTTTTTCGGATAAGATCGATCTTGCTTATAGAGGGGCTCCCGGTATGCTCGTCCATAACACAAAAACGAATCTCCATCATATCCTACCTTGCGGAGAATGTGGCAGCCGCTTCAACCATAAAGCCTGCGCAGTAGCATAATGCCGGTAACCTACAGCGCTTATATAAACGCGCTCACGTTTGTTGTGGTCAGCTTTGATAGATTGGGAATTGAACCCGCGCCTTCACGCCTCCCTCCTACCCGCCGAAGCAAGTGGAGCATCTAACAAGCTTTTCCTGAAACATTGCAAACGGGGAACTGACGGCCTTTACCTATGTGCTGAATGCAGCGTCCGATCCGAAGATCGGACGAACATGCCAATGACGTCGTTACTATGCGCGATTTCAGGTCGCGTCGGCTGCTCTACTACGCAAAGCGCCCGAGCACTTGATATTAACCTACTCTCGATCGTCACAGCTTTCGATAACCCTCACCCGCCGCTTGGTCATCATGGGGAGCCCACACCCTGCTCGCCTTCTCTGTAGGTTTACAGCTTATCCTCTGCTGGCGCTTGTGGCGACTTCCAGTCAATTCACGAGGGGACTGGCAAAACCCCACAGGACAAGCCTGCATGCGCTAATTATCGCATTGCGCCTCACTGCGTATCGCTTTAAGGACCATCAGCCAGCATTGAGTCGGAATCGAAGCATCTTCGGCTCTTCACCTACTGCACGTTCGGCATACCTGCCTACTTGTGCCTCGATCTCGTGCTCGCCAGCGTATATCCCGGGCTTGCCACGATAAAACCCATCCCATTCTTCGTATTTTGCAGGGGGAACATAACGGGAAGAAAACAAACCCCCAATCAAAACGGGATCT
This sequence comes from Paenibacillus sp. UNC496MF, assembly GCF_900113915.1. Taxonomy (NCBI): domain Bacteria; kingdom Bacillati; phylum Bacillota; class Bacilli; order Caryophanales; family Paenibacillaceae; genus Paenibacillus; species Paenibacillus sp. UNC496MF. The sequence goes on along the minus strand of NZ_FORE01000016.1, from coordinate 92,218 downwards.
GGCATGGGGCGTCCACCCATGCACGGTGAGATTTGCACCCTGCGGGACTCACCGGAAGTCTGCTCTGCGTCTTTACCGATTCCGCCACAGATCCCGTACTGATTGGGAGGCAGGATCGAAATCCTGCTGCCTTCTTACGCAAGCTTTACCGAGTCCGCATTCGGAGCGTAGAAATCGGAGAGTGTGCTTTTGCCGCCGCGCTCGACTTCCACAAGCAACCTACGATAGGTCTTCACTCCTTTTTCAAATTGAATGCGGCTCAACGAGAGCTTATCAACCAGAAAGAGCTTAGTGAACCCATCTTCGTCCGGCGCGATCTCTGCGATCACCTTGCCGGTCAGATCCTTGTGTTTGCCTTTTGCATGGTGCTTCCACGTCACTTTATCTCCGATGTTCATACATGCCCCTCCTATAATCTTGCTTTCTCAGAAAATCTTTTGATTTCGTTGAGCGTTCCAAAATACTTTAAGGCAGTTTCAAGTGGCATCGTAAACGAGATGGTCACGCTGTCCGGCGCATCAGCCAGATCATCATGTTCAGAACGGTCTTGGATAACTGTCTTCTCGCCCGCCTGGTTCATAACAATTCGCGTCGCGCGCCTTATGATCTCATCAGGCAAAACCTGTTTCAGATCCTCAGCTGCTGCACTCATTGCCCCTTCTCCATCGTACCGATGTGCTCCTGGGCGAACATCACGAAATGCGGTTCGCGAATCTCCGTCAGCCATTTGATATAAGCCTTGTTCTCGGCTCCATAAACGCCGCCACGCTTATTCGGTGGAACTTCGTTGACGAACCGTTTCCAAAGCTCCACATGCTTCTCCGGGAAGGCGTCCGCGAAGGCATTCGTGGCAAAGATTGCGCGCTGGATGGCGATGTTCATGCGGGTTCAAATCCCTTCGAGTTGAAATTCCAGCTGCCCTTCGACGTTCTTGTAGATGTCGGACACGACGCCATCTTCAACGATATACACCTCGTCCTGATGGCTGTAGTCTCCATTCTCCAGAGCAACTGCTTGCCCCTTTACCAGACGGAACGGCAACTCATTAATCATATGTTTTGCGGGCACCCCGCGTAATACTTCTTCCATCGTAACCGCCATTACGATCGCTCCCTTTTATATAATGTAATGCGTTACAAAAACAGTATAGCAAGCTAAAGATAAGATTTCAATAGCAATTGCGAGATTTTGGAACAAAAAAGGGCGCAAGCTGTGAACAGCAGCGCCCATTGATCGATTATGCTACTTCTTCGGATTGAGCAGCATACGCGCTTCCGCGTTCCTCAAACGGATCTTCCTCGGTCGGAGCTGGATTGAAGTCCTTGATCTCCGCATCAGGCACCGATTGGCGAACCGGGACAATCAGATCCACGTTCGCATCCGGCACGCCGTTTTGATGCAGCACGAACGGCGCCTGCGGATCATTCATACAGAACTGGACCGTCTCGTGATCCGGAATCGTGCCGAGGAGCTGCACCATATACTTCGAGTTGCAGGTCATCACGACCGGATCGCCGTCGCCTTTCAGCGTGCTGACGTCTTCCTGGAACTTGCCGAGATCACTGTTCGTCAAGACGCGGAGCTGGTTCTCTTTCGGGCGGAAGACAAGGACCACGACGCAGCCATTGGTGGACGCATCATTATACAGCGACGTCCGCTTGAAGATGGCCTTCAGATCGCGCGACGGGATCTGTGCGCTGCTCTTGAAGCCTGGCGGCACGAGCTTGTCGGTGACCGGATACTTGCCCTCCAGAACGCGCGCGTAAAGCGTAACATTGTCCATCTCGTAAACGACATGGGCCTCATCGAAGCTGACCTTTACCATCGTAGTATTCTTCAGCCGGCGCATCACCTCGACCAGCGTAGAAGCCGGCACCGTGTGCGAGAAATCGCCAGTTTCGACCTTCATTTCATAAACCAAACGGCTGAGACGATGACGGTCGGTTGCGATCGTACGGAACATCTGATCGCGCACCTCATGGTTCACGCCTGTCAGGACCGGCTGATCCTGCGCCTTCGATGCGCAGTAAACCGTCTTTTGATACATGTGCAGGAGCGCTGCAGACGGCATCTCGAACGTGTTTTGCTCGCTTACGGCCGGGAATGCCGGATACTGATCGTGATGCTGGCCAGTCAACTGGAACTTGGAGCCCTTGGACTTGATCTCCACTTTCAGGCCGTCGAAGATGAACGTGATGATCTTGCCAGACACCTTATTCACGATCTCATTGAACTGCTTGCCGGGCAGTACAATGCCCGCGGTAAAGCCTTCTTCCAGCATGAATTGCTCGGTATCCGTGATGGATGCCTCCGCGTAGAAGTTGCTGTTCGAGCCCTTAAGCACGATGGACGATTTCGTGGCCAGCATGAAGACGCCGGTTAAAATCGGAATTGCCGATTTCGCATCGACAGATCCTGCCACTTCGCTCAGTGCTTTCTTCAACGCATCCGTCTTGACGGTCAGTTTCGCTTTCTGCGTGGACGTGAATACGGTCGTTTCTGCAGCCTTGATCATTTCACTTTCAGACATCAATTCCTGGGTCATCATGAGTGAACCTCCTCGATTATTCTAAATGGAAACCCGCCGTCAGGCGGAGTACGCCCTCGGATGAACTAACCTTTGACAGCGATACGGATACCGTACATAGATACCGTCTTGACGGCTCCGGCCGGGATCGGTTTCTCGACTTCGCGGAGCAAGGCCACGCTGAACGCATCTACCTTGTCTTCCGTAAGATTCTGCTTCGCGGCTTCCTCGGAGAAGTAACCGACGAGATTGAGCGGTGTGCCGTCATTTGCGACGCCATTCACGGCAAAAGGTACCAGCGTCTCGCCGTCCGGCAGCAGCTCCACCATCTCCAGAATCTGATCCTTGGTTACCGACATCGTGCCAATTAATTTTTGTACAACTGCATTCATGTGTGAATCCTCCTTGTTATCGTTCTTGATAGTAGATAAAGATCATGTCACACCCCCACAAGGTCGAGTGCGAGCTGACCCTCGACGATGCCGCGGCCGCCGAACGATGGAACCAGCTTAATCGCTTCCTCATCGCTGAAGCCCTGCAGGCTTTCTGGATGAAACGCGAACCAAGGCGCGTACCAGTACATTTGAATCTTGCACAGCTTCACGGCAATCATGCTGATGTCCGACGCGAAGCCACGGAGCACATAGTTCGACATCGGCAGCATGATCGCACCGCAGCCGACGCACGGTTCCATGAACGACTGCTTCTTCGCCTTCTCTGGATCCGATCCGGCCATCGTCATCTCGGCCATCAGCATTGTGATGCTCATTGGTGTCGGGAAGTAGCCGAGCCCTGACTTGTAGCCGCGGCTGGTTTGCTCTGATAGCACCATCGACAGGTAGTCGTAAGGGCGATCCAGAACCAGGAACAGATCAAAAGTGCGATAGAAATGCTCATTCACCTGGGGATCGATCTTTGGAGGCTCATTCGTAGCCGCAAAGCCCCACAGGAGCCAATCCGCAAAATCATCCAGCGCACCGTGGGTCCAATGCTGTGATAAACAGTCATTGAGCATCTTCATCGCTGGATTGAGCCGCTCGTCTGCCGATTGGATGAAATCAAGCCGCGGAATCGGCCCGCTGCCGACGATCGTGCCCTTCTGCAGAATGTCTTGCCAGTACGACCAGCGGCCGTGCAGCAGATCGTCGTAGGCGAACAAGAAAGGCAGCAGCCAGCCCCGCTTCTCGTAAACCTCGGAATGATGCATCGGCATGCCGCCGATCGCTTGACCGTAGTCATAGATGCTACGCTGAACGATGATCATCTGCTCTGGCGTGAAACGCTCCATCCGATACAGCGCATCCTTATCGAGCTTCTTCTTAGCCATCGAGCACCTCCTTGATTTTGTACAAGCCAGCAACGGGCGCCTTGCCGAACCAAATGGCGAACCATAGGAAGCCAACCCGACGCATGTTGCTTCCCTTCTGATAAGCCGGCAGCCACCAGATCGGCGGACTGCATTCAAACGCGATGAAGCATTGCTCACCGTTGAACCAGGTCCACCACAAGAACAGCACCGTTTTTGCGCGAATGAACCGCGGACGCAGCTTCCTGAACATTATCAAGGCCGTAACTGGCTAAAGCGCTCTATGGCACGAGCTCGGGCTTTAGCCGGGTTATTGGGATCGAACGAGTAGATCTCCACGCCAGTTTGGCCTGTAGCAGGCACTGTAGCAGGCACAAAGAAAATGCGGGCATCATCTGTCTCGCCATCAAAGCTATGTCCATAGAAATGAAGCTCCATATCTCCGATGGCCTGGTTCAGCTCGTCGCCATCATAGAGATCAACCGAGCTGATGATGCCACCGTCAGTAATAATGCTTACGAAATGCATAATAGCCTCTCCCCTCTCACCGGTGCTGAGACAATCCGCCGCCAACTTTCCAGCTGTTGACCTTGCCACAGGTATTGGTTTGCTTAATCCAATCGGATACTTGTTTTGGAACAATAACGGGGGCGGGTCCGCGCTTGCGCTTAGGTTTTGCGTTTTCCTCTTGCACGCTTATCACCCCCTTTCAGGAAGCCAGTCTTAGAACTCCAAGACCAGCATCCCTTGTCCCTCTACGATACGATCTGCCTTCTTGAGGCCTTTGTTCGTTTCTTTCGCATTGGCAAATTCGACGAACATGTCTTCGATATGTGCCAGATAGCTGTCAAGCTTCTCGACCGAGATCTTGCCGGATGCCACGTCGTCGCGCATCTTCGACACCAGGCCGGCAGAGATTCGGCGAACCTCCTCGATGCCGAGTGGATTCATCTCGTAGCTGTCGTAGCCCTCGTAAGACGAGTTCTGCATTTGTTCGTAAGACGCATTGATTCGCTTCCAGCGATCCTCGATCGAACTGATGTCGTCGAGTCGGCCTTCGCTCATGAGCTTCTTCGCCAGTGCGTTGATGCCGTCGCCGCTGTCGGCCATTGCTCGGAGGCCTTCCTCCGAAAACTTGCCCTGCAGCGCCATAGCCGCGTCGATCTTCTTGGCAATGTTCTCAAGAACATCCGATTGAATTGTCTCGCGATAGACCATCGCGGATACCTCGACATCCTCGGTCTGTTTAATCCGCCAGGAGCGGCGGGAAGCCTGCATGTAGTTGTACGCCGAGTAGTCCATCTGATAGAAGTTGATGCACGGGAACATGAGCAAATCGAGACCCACGGACACCAAGCGGCTATTACAGATGAGAACGTCCCAGTTGTGCTTCTCCATCTTCTGACGGAGCCATGCTTCCCGATCCTCTTGTTTCGGGAACTTGTGACCGTCATACTGCCCCGAGGAGCGCAGGATGCCGACATTGTAGCCATCCGCCTTCAACTTGTCGTACAGCCACGTATCCGCCGCATAGCGGTTCTTGCTGCCGGTGAAGCGCACATACAAGAGCACCTTCTTGCCCCGCTCATCGATACGCTCATCCAGGTAGCTGAGCAGTGCGTTGTACTTCGGCGGCGTGTAATCATCCGGCAGGTTGCGCGGCTGATGCAGCAGACGCTCCGTGCCGCGATCGTCGTACATCATCGGACCATGGCCAAACGGCAGATCCACGTACTGATACATCTTCGTGATGTACGTGGCGACGTGCTTCATGCCGCCGTGGAAGACGTTCTCGCGCATCCGGTCGCCAACGGCCGTTTCCAGCTCGTGATAGGCCTGATGCAGGTCATCATCCATATCCACGAAGATTGGCTGCTCTCGGTACGGCGGCAGCGCATAACCGAGGTCGGACAGCTCAATGAAGGCGCAGTTGCTCATGAGGAAGCGCGGGAATACCTGCGGGCTGACACCTGGCTGCTGCTTCTTCTTGCGGTTGCGGCGCTCGTTGCGGAGGGTGATCGTATGCTCGAACACGCCATAACGCTCGACAAAGACACTCTCGTCATTGAAGTTGATGCTTTCCTTCTGCAGCTTCCGCGGATCAAGGCGCGCGATCAGGTAGAAAATGTCCCGTGCCATGCCGCCAAGCAGCGTACCGGTCAACAGAATCTGCTTTTCGGTGTGGTTGACCAGCTGACCAAACGCCGTTGCGCGATCAGACTCGCCGGACTTGTATTCATGCACTTCGTCAGCGATCAGATACTTGAAGAAGCCGCGGCGCAGGCGCTTGTTGATATACCACGCCGGCGATACCTTCCGCTCCAGCGAAGCCGGAGACAGGCGTTTCGGCTGCCAGAGCACGAATCCGCACTTCTGCATGTCTTCTTTCGGATCCTTGATGTCCTCTTTCGGGAGGAACTTGGTTTCGACGACATTGTTGCAGTGGTAGTTCTCGGCCTTCATGGCCATGCCCCACTTGCCGTCACGTTTCTGCTCGAAGAAATGCTCACCGGCATAATACTGCTTGGACTCCTGGAGCGGGCCGCCGCAGCGCGGGCAGACCATCGCAGTCGGGCCAAGATCGACACGATGCACGGGTGAGCCATTCACATAAACCGTATCTTTCTGGAATCGAATACGCGGGTGCTCGCCGCGCTCCAGTGCATCCCGCACATCATTATTGCCGACATTTTGCGTCACTTCGCGATTGATGCCGAGACGGTAATCCGCGATGGCTTCCATCGGATACGTCTGCTTTGATGCATCGGAGCTCATGACATAATACTCGATCTCCTTCGGACGATACGGCGCTTTCTCCAGCTTCTTCACGTCCGTCCAGCGCGAAATCTGATACACCTTTGCCCCTGGGATCCGCTCCTGAATCTCACGCATCCATTTCTCCACCATGATGCCGGGGGAGAGTACAAGAGCACGGTACGGGGCTGGCGTATCCTTGCCCCCTTGGATGGCTTCAGCGACATGCGCCGAGGTGCTGCCCATGACCGTCTTGCCGGAGCCCGGCTCGCCGATGATGAAGCAGTATTTCTCTTCCTGCAGTGTTTTCGCGACACCCATGACCACATCCGCTTGCGGTGGGAACAGGCCTGTGATGCCGTTCTTATTCGCGTGCAGGTTGCACTCATAGAGCGCACGGTGATGATCCTCATTGCGCGGATCGAAGCGCAGCGTCGAGTTTTCTTGAATCCGCTGGCCAAGCGCACCGGCAAAGTGCTCCAGGTACGCATCAAGCGTCTCGCATTGATCTAAGACCGGCTCGACGGTGCTGTCCTCCATGATTGCAAAGTTCAATTCATAGGATTTGATGCCTTCGGAGATGATTTCTTCCAGCTGTTCTTCGGTAACTTGAAGTACGCCGGCCTCCAGATCATAATGGCGACCAAAGCTCATGGTTCTGAGCTGCCGGAAGTAGCCATACTCCAAGCACATGTCCACGATATAATCCTTCCATTCCTCCAACATCGGTGTGTTATACCGATCGTCGAGCACGCGATACAGCTGGTCGCGCAGGTTACCGTCCCAAGCGAGGACAAGCTCCTCCGGCGGCAGACCGACCTGCTCGCCATTATCGCGGCGAGCGCGCCATTCCTGGCGCTCCTTGATATTCGGCTTCGCGCTTTTGGCTACGAATAGCATGTTTGTCATGTCGTCAATTTTGCTCTCGTGCATGTCAAACATATTTTTGTTGCGCGTGTATATCGTCAGCTGAACATGCGGCTTGTCGTAGACATTGCCTTCCGCACGTTTAACGCTGCCAGTCTTGACTTGATCCATGTCGGCGGCCAGCATTTTCATTTTAATATCGGTGTTGATGGCATTCAGCAGGTATACTTCCCGTTTCCTCGGATCTGCATCATAGACCATAAGGTCGCAGTATGCGGACGAGTTGACGCCCCGTCCGAACAGCTCGACCTTGTATATCTCATTGGCAATCAGTTCAGCCATGTGGTGTCGCCCTCCTAGATCTTTTTCTGCGCCATGATGCGGCCCGCCCCCATCTCCACCTCTCGTTCAACGCTCATGACGTTTTGAGGATGAATGGCGCCAGCTGCATCGTTCTTCTCGGTATATCCAACGGCCTTTTCACCGGCCAAGAAATGACGAAATTCGTTTAAGCTAAACCAGAGTTTCATGTCCGTCCCTCCTCCTACAGAAGTGTGTGGAACTGCCCGTGGCGGTCCAGATACTTGATGCCGATATGGAAGTATTCACGCTCGACGGTCTTGGTTTCTTCAGTTTCCGGATCTTCTTCTTCCCGATCCTGGCTCATCTTGATGACGCTGCCTTTAACCAAGTGCTGATTTGGGCCGGTGCCGATGTAGCCATTCAAGAGTCCGCTTGCGAGCAGCAAGGAAACGTGCCCCTTATGCAGCTGCGTCGGCGGTTTGGGCATTTTGTTCTCGAATGCCATACCATACGTCTTGATATACGTGGAGACAGCGGTTGCGCGAGTCAGCAGATGCATTGCTTCCTCACCCGTAATCGGGCCGACACGGAAGTTCAAGATCTCTTCAACTGCTTTGGTGGGCACTTCATAAAGAGCTTCCACCTGCGGCGCGACCGTCGGGATGTCCTTGTATGACTTTCGCTTATACTTCATCAACTGGGCGGCTGTTTCTTCGTCGCGCACGACACGCGCGCGCTTGCGAGCAATGATGATGCATTTGCGCTGCGCATCATACTCATCGTCCTCCTGGCGCATGATCCTGATGTTCTCATAATTGTTCGCCAGTTTGAAGCAGATCTGACCGTCAATCAGCTCTTTCGGTGTGATGAAGACGAGGATGCCGCGCGGCGCCAAATAGCGCGTGATCATGGCCAGCAGGAACTTATCGTCACGGTAAAGCTCAGTCCGCTTCTCCTGCTCCCGCAGCGCCCGCAGGTACGCGATCTTGCGATCCTGGACGGCCTTCTGGATCTTCTTCTCGACGCTTTCCTCCTGCTTGGCTTTATCCTCCTCGGAGAGGTCATCCATGTTCAGATCGAGCTGGTCTTTCGTGGCCTCCAGTGCCAGGATGCGTGTGCGCTCTTCGGCCTCGAAGTCCGGATCCTTGAAATAGTCGAAGTTGCTCAGCATCTCGTCTTGCACGCGGCGGTCGATGACCGGATTGACGATAGCCAGCGAGAACGCATCGTTCGTGATCTTCGATTGGCTCTTATAATCCGCCTTGCAAACGCGATGGAATTTCTCGCCGGCGACACGCGCGAGGTAATCGTTCGGCTCAATGCCGTATTTGAACGGAATGGCCGCGGTGCGCGTCAGCTCATTCAGCGCTTCACCGTTGCCACATTTGACGTCGATCGCCGTGACCGGTTTGGTATCCGGGAATTTTAAATACGTGCTCAAAAGCCTTGCGGTGAACTTGGATAATGGACTGTTCACGTCCCTTGCGTACATGCCTATTCCTCCTCGTTAATGGCTGGAAAATCAATATCAAGATCAGGCCCACCATTTCGATAAATGGATTGTGCGCGATTGATGATTTCATCAACCATGACTGACTCTATGCCAATCATTTCCGCCACTGACCGGCCTAATTGCAGCATCCGGATCGGACGGGCTTGAGTTTCCCGACGCTCCATGAAATCCGCATGCGTAATGTCGAGCTCACCTTGATTTCGGTCGATTTCGGCGCGCGTCTTTGGCCTCCGCTTATCGCCTTGGTAAATCAGATTTTCCCGCAATTCCTGCATGATCGTATCGATCAACTCTGCGGGGACGCCTTCGCGGATATAATTATGCGTCTGTTTGATCGTATTGCCGTGCCAGGCGCGCACATCCTTGAATTGAACGGCAATGTCCTGCACGGATCCTTTCATGCCGGCAATTTCTGTTTGAATAACTGCAAACGGAATGGGCGTATCCAGGTCCAAAACTTCGCCAACCTTCTTGAAACGCAAGACGACGCGGTACCAAATGCCCTCAATCTTGAACCGCTTATTGAGAATCTTAAACCGGTCCGGCGTGCGTGCATCTTCAAACCATTCGATGTCTTTCAACTTTTCCAGCGATTCGTAGCTGATTAAAGTCAGTTGCATCGGAGCGTTGCTGTATATGTAAGCACTCAGGAGCTCCATGATATTTCCCCTTCCGTGTTCCTCTCGTATGATTATACCATATCTTAAACAAAATGAAAGGCATTACATCTTATAAGATGCAATGCCCTCGAAATTACTTCAATTTGCTGCGTAAATAGTTGCGGATCTCCTCGACATTCTTAAAGCCCGATGGCTCTAAGCCCATGTCGTAGATGACCACATCAAGAATCGCCTCAAACAGTGCATTCTTGATGATCGGCTCGCCACCCTCGTCCTTGTTCTCGTCGGAGAAGTTCTTGAGCCAGCGATTCACATGCTTATTGTAAATGTAAACTTGGTGCGGTTTTGACCGCTTACCGTAATCGGCTTCGGTCAGCCCTGTGCGCCATGCGCGCTGCAAGCCCAGTTCGGACTCGCCTTCGTTTTTCTTTCTTGCCGAGCTCCTTGGTTCGGCATCGACAGTTCGTGAAACTGATCGTCTTGCCGGCGGCGCCTCGATGGCCGCTGCACTTTCCTGGATGCCTGCTGACGCCTCCTGATGCTCAATCGGAGCAGGAACAGGGGGTTGTCCCGCATTTCGCCTGATGCCGATCCCGGCAGCTGGCTTTGGCTTATCGTCGATATTGGTAGCTTGCTTGAGCAAGTCGGCTGCTGTTGGAGCATTTCGTAGCATGTTTAAATGATTCGACATTCAATCATCTCCCTCTCGCGCCTATCATAGCACAAGTGAGGAGAAGTTTTCCATAGGAAAATAGAAAAATAGAATTACGCTGCCGGAGTGCCGCGAAGCACGCCGATCACGGTGCGCAGCTCGTCAATTGTCAGCTCGTGCAGGAATGTGAATTGCTTTGTGCTCATGATGCAAGCTTGCTGCAGCTGTTGCAGATTGGCTCCGCGAGAAGCATAATCCATCAGCATGCCATTAATCTCGTTTTCGAGCTGGACGCGCTCTTGCTGGGCCGCTTCGGTATGCTGCACCTTGAGCATTTCTTCTTGACTTGCGCTGCCGCTATGGTAGCCCATGTTGTCGAGCGCGCGGCCAACCGCGGACTCCTCGCAGTTTTCCATCCAGGCGTTCTTGTCCGCCTTGGCACCGCCGGCGATCGACAAGCTATGGCCAACCGAATCGGCGTTCAGAACCAAGCCGATCGCTGAAGCAACGATGCTTGCATTGTCCATGGTGATCGTTTTGCAAAGCTCGGTGATTGCAAGAATCGCCTCGGCCGTGTTGTTCTTCGTCGCCTTGTCCTTCCAGACGAGAGCCAGATGTACAACAAAGTGATTTGCGTATTGGACACCTGAAATTTGCATCGGATAAATGAGTGCATTCGGATGATCCGTCCGCAGGCGCGTCTTCCGCGATTTAACCGTTTCATATTTGGATAGATCAAAGCTCCCGCCATCGCCGAAATTACGCTTTCCGCCGTTATTATAGTTGCTCATGCAGCAATACCTCCTTCATTATGAGCTTATTGTATCATAAACGTCTGATTTTTGCTGTAATGCATTACATTTTCCTGAATGGCGGCATAAGAAATGCTGAACAGCTCCGACACCTGCCGGATGTAAATGTCCTGCTCCACCGGATCCTCAATCGTACTGAGCACCTGGATGACGCGCTGCATCCGCTCGTTTTGCAGGAAGGCGAGCTGCTTTTGATGATAATGAATCTGGCCAGTCGTCTCGTCCAGCACACGCATGATCTTGAACTGAGGCAACGTCATGGCATTGTCTGTCAGGTACTTGGCCAGCCGGTCGTGCTCGCCATAGAACTGGTCGCAGAGCTCGCACGGGTCAATGCCCATCTCGAGCGGCACGATCATCGGCAGGATACCATGCTTCTCCAGGATCGCGCCGTCGCGCTGCGCCGCATCATAACCGGCCTTGTCCCCGTCACGGAGAATCATGCACCGTTTAGCGCCCGAGCGCTTCATGAGCATTACCTGCGCCTCTGTGAGCGCCACACCCATCGTGCTGACCGCGTGCTTCACGCCATACTTGTGCAGCTTAATTACATCCGTCCAGCCCTCAGCGAGCGCCACAGTGCCCCACTGTCGGATATAATCCTTAGCCGCATGCATGCCGTACAAATGATTGCGTTTGTCGAACTCCGGATACGGATGGTCATGGTAATACGGATCATCCTTCTTTACCGGATAGCGATCCAGGTATTTGAGGATTCTCCCCTTTCCTTCCGTGCCGAGCTTCTCATTCGTCTCCTTGAGAACATGATCAGGCATCAGGACTCGGCCGGTAAAACTGACCACGTTGCCGCTGTAGTCGAATAACGAGAATACGATCCGTTCATCGGTATTTCGGAAGTCATAGTCCACCTTATCACCGAAGCCGAGCTTCCAATTCAGGATATCCTGCATCGTGAAGCCACGGTGATACAAGTAGTTGACTGCTTCCTTGTTGTTCAGTAGATTGTTCGTAAAGCGATCGGCCGCCGCATTGCAGAAATCATACCACCTGCCGCGAAGCGTCGCCTTCTTCTGTTCCTCGGCATCCATGATCGGCAACTGCTCGCCCAGAAAATTGGCCAGCCATTCGATGGCATCAGCCATATTGCCGCTCAATGCGCCCTTCAGGAAACCGTATACGTCCGAGGATTGCACCCGGCTATGATGCTTACTGCCGGCTGCGCAGGAATGGCAGAAGAACGTATTCGTCTCCGGTTTGACCTGCATGCTTGGGCTATGATCGTCATGAAACGGACATACGCCAAACAAATTGGTTCCAAGCGGAGAGAGCTGTACGAATTGGCTGATTACCTGCGCCAGATCAGCCTTATCTTTCAACTGCTCCTTGAACCAGTCAGGATAATAACGCGACATGAGACACCTCCATGTAATTAACTTTGATGAACTGCCGCGTCAGCGGCGCATGTAGTTCACAACATACTTACCGCGGGAATTGCATGTTGAGATGAGCAGATACTCATATCCTTCAAGCTCCATCGTATCTCGATCAGTCCGATATTCCAGGAAGTCATCATATTCTTTGATGATCAGATCACTCTGGTCCTGTACGATATTCATTAAAGCCCCTTTCCAGACATGAAAAAAGCGGCACGCGGCCGCCTAATTCTGAATGCCAAGCACGTATTGAATCAGACTCGTAATATCCTTGTTCAAGTTCTTGCGGAACTCGCCTTTGTTCAGAGCCATCGTATGATTTGGTGAATCCACAAACTGGTCCACGGTCGCCGCGATGAGCTGCTGCATCATACGAATGCGGCCGGGATCCGGCGCGTTGCTTTCCTTGTTACTCTGCGCCTGTTGTGCTTCGTTCAGCCGGCGATACGTATCCTTTAGCTCCTGCTCCATCTTGGCGATCTTCTCCAGGTTCTGGTTGCGATCCTCGATTAGATGCTGCACCATCGCCTTGGTTTCCACCGTGGAGAGCTGCTGCGCAAGATCCTTCATGTACAGGATATTCTGCTGAATGGATTCGTTCATCACCGCCAGGATCTCACGATCATCCTTCGTGAGCATTTCCTGCGGCTGCGGCACGGCCCGCGTGCGCTCCGTAAAGTCGTCGATCTTCTCCTCCAGCGTCTTCTCGCGACGCTCAAGATCGCGCAAAAGCTGCTCTTTTTCCCGATCTTCTTTATCTAGTTGCTCGCGCGCCTTTTGCAGGCGTTTCTCTTGTTCTTCATCCCAAATTTGTTCTTGTGCAGCTGGCTGCTCACCTTGCTTTTCCGGATGAAGCGGCGTCACTACATGCAAGCGCCGAACGGGTGGAAGATCGCTGGATGGTTTCTCCTGCTCGGATGTCTTGGCTGCTGACCCGATCCCGAGAGCTTGATCCTTGATTTTTATAAGCTGTTCCTTCAAAGCGTCACCTGAAAGTGGAGTCTGAACGTTCATGGCGCGCCCACCAGGCAGTTTATATATTTTACGATTATAGGCACCGCGTCTATCTGAAAGTAATAATGAACCCTCTTCAACGAGGTTCTTCAGATGATATTCCATAGATGGTCCTTTAACACCAAAGTGCTCTGCAAGATGAGATGTCGAAACCTCGGCTTCACCGTTCCGAGACTTCTTAATTAACGCTTCCATGTACTTAAAAATATCTTCCCTAGCAACCTTTCGCTGGGTCATAGACATTATAAGACCACACCTTCTCTCCTCAAAAAAAAGCTTCTTGAGCATAATATAACCCGCTACAAGTTATTATAATCAAGAAGCTCGTCGAAATCTATGATTTTTTAGCGGAAAGATCGATATTCTGCACGATTTCTTGAGGAAGCTCGTTTAAGAAACGAGATGGTTCACAGGCCTGCATGCCGCCACGGAAGTGAGTACGCTTCTCTGTATGCGTCATAAACAGTTCCTTTTCGGCTCTTGTAATGCCCACGTATGCAAGTCGGCGTTCTTCCTCTAAGTCCTCTTGTTCTTGACTTCGCCAGGATGGGAAGACACCTTCAACACATCCAGAAATAAAGACGACTGGGAACTCCAAGCCCTTGGAAGCATGCATGCTCATGAGACGTACCGCATTGTCGGCTTTGCCGTCCTCAAAGTCCATCAGCAAGCTGATCTCTTGCAAGAAGTCGGCGAGCGTCTTGCCTTCATTTTCGGTCTTGTAACGCTCGACGAGCCGGAAGAACTCCTCGATATTCTGCAGGCGCTCCTCATGCTCTTTATTCGGCTTCGAGGCCCACATGTTCCAGTAGCCACTCATCTCTACCACCGTACGCACGAACTTCAAGATATCGCCGGTCTGCCGCTCATGCAGCTTCTCGATCAGATCGAGGAAGTCCTTGATTTTGGTTGCCGCGGCCTTCTTGATCTCCGGAATGCTGTCCACGGCTTTCAGTGCGCGATAAACGCTCACCTTCTGCGTGTCAGCATAGGCTGTGATATGATTCTGGCTGGTGTCGCCGATGCCGCGCGCCGGCTTGTTCAGGATCCGAAGTAGCGCGGAATCATCCTTGCGGTTATGCATGACGCGCAGGTAAGCCACGACGTCCTTGATTTCTTCGCGCTGGAAGAATCCGGTACCGCCGACGACCTTATACGGAATCATGTTATGCATGAACAGCTGCTCAAACGGCGCCGACTGACTGTTCGCGCGGTATAGGATCGCAAAGTCCGAATATTTGCGGCCCTCCTTGACCTTCTTCTGAATCATGTAGGCGATGAACGCCGCTTCCTTCGTCTCGTTCTCGTTCTTTGCGATTACGATCTTCTGCCCCGTCTCGGCTTCCGTAAAGAGCTCCTCGCCCTTCTGGACCGAATTGTTGCGGTGAATGACGTTGCCGGCATGCACGATGACCTGCGTGGAGCGGTAATTCTGATTCAGATTGATCAGCTGTGCGCCCGGATACTGGATCTCGAATTGCAGAATGTTGCGGACATCAGCTCCGCGGAACTTGTAAATGGACTGCCGATGATCGCCGACCACGAACAGATTGTTGTGCGGGAAGGCCAGATTCAGAAGCAATCTGAACTGGGCGTGGTTCGAGTCCTGGTATTCATCTGAATACACGAACTTGAACTTGTTCTGCCAGTAATCCCGGACCGTCTGGTTCGTCTCCATCAGATATACGACGTTCATGATCAGATCGCCGAAGTCCATGGCGTTGGCTTCTTTCATCATGCGCTGATAATTGTCGTACACGATCGCCATGACTTCATCCTGCGGCGTTTGCGCCATGTGCAGCATGCACCAGTCCGGCAGCGCCAGGTTATTCTTCGCGTTGTCCATGTAATACAGCGCGAGGCCCGGCTTATATTTCTCGTCAATCTTCATGATTTTATAGATCCGCTCGATCATGTTTAACGAATCACTGGTGTCATAGATCGAGAAGCTGGAGTCATATCCCAGGTAATGACCATGACGACGCAGGATTCGGACGCACAGGCTATGGAAGGTGCCCATCCAGAGCCCCTTTACGTTTTCTTCACCAACTGCCTTCGCGATCCGCTCTTTCATCTCGCGAGCGGCTTTGTTCGTAAAGGTGGCGACAAACATGTCGCTGGAAGGAATGCCGTGTGCTAACATATTGGCGATCCGGTAGGTCAGGGTCTTGGTCTTGCCGCTTCCCGCTCCGGCCAGTACCAGAACCGGCCCATATAACGCTTCTGCAGCCTGGCGCTGCATGGGATTGAGCTCATTCAGCAGTGCCTGAACTTGATGCATGGAAATGACATTTTGTTGTTCGATGGCCATGATGGTCCCCCTTTTTTCTTAACTGACATGAAACGGAGCGTCAGCGACTTATGTAGATGGAAGTCATATTTTATTCAGTCTTGAATCTCGAATTTCCCCTTCTGACACCAAGAAAATCCTCCAAGTTCGTTTTCTACCTTGTATTGCTCGATGTTTTCATCAATGATTTCATACACTTTATTTTTGATTAAGCCATCAAAATGCCCAACCTCAGAGATGTACTTGCCCTTCATGTCTTCCCCTCCACTCTTTAATAACTGAAAAAGAAAAGGGGCCACTATAAAGTGGCCCCCTTGGTGTTTAGGCCATAGCCGCCGCGAAGCGGGCTTTGAACGCCTTCACTGTTTCCTTCGTGATCTTCTCATCTTCGATGTATCGAGTGGAAGCCGCGAAGTTGCGCATGTGATCTGCACCTTCGAACTTTTTGAGCAAAGCGTCAAAAGTCGATTGCATATCGGCCGGTTTATTTGCGGCCACCGCATCTTTAAACTGCTTGTCGAAAGACAGTTTCGTTTGATGAGCAGCTGCATTATTTTCGCGATACATGCCGCCGAACTGTGCATTGCGCATTTGTTCAGCGCCTTCGTATTTTCCCAGCAATTCTGTGAAAATCGCTTGTGCTTGTACAAGATTAGCCACGTCCGTCATCCTCCGATCATGATAAAATGTAATGCATTACTATTTTATCATGTTACCTTCTTTTTGCATACTGGATCAGGTTCGGATTTACGAACATGAGCTGATTATACAGGTCGGTAAAGGTTTGACGGATGTCCCATTGTGCTTCTTCGCTGGTACGAAGATTGATCAGATGGTAAGCCTCCCACAGATCGAAGTGAGCGACGATGCGTCGCCGATGTGCATTCAGCACGACATACGGCGCAATGTCCGCTTCCATGCCTTTGAACATCGACTCAGCAAGGTTAGCATGCAAGATCAGTAGGTCCTCCAAGCCGGCTTCGCGAATCCGCGGCGGGATTGTGATGCCCTGGTAAGGAGTCGGTTCGTTAAAGATGAAATTTGTCTTACGGTTGTGTCGCAGCAGCTGGTGCCAGTTTGCCTCCGAGATCAGCAGCTCAGCGCGGTAATCGAGCTGCTTGAATGCCTCCGGCGGGTTGTCGAACTTGCCGAACTCGAACATCATGCCGTCCATGAACTTTTTCATGTTCTCATCTGACATCGTGCCAGCTCGAGCAAGGGCTTCATTGAACGGGATGCCATACTGTTCGACATACACCAGTGCAAGAAGCGTATTGAGGCCAGCGCGCTCATCCGGGAAGCTGATCAGGCGAGCCGCTTGCCCTTCTCCCTGCCCCTTGGCTCCATTGAAGAACGCCTTATTACGTTTCTTACTGTTGATCTGGTACTGCGAAGGATTTGCATATTTCAATAAGGTCGGCAAGACCTTGGTGATTTCGTTTTTCAAGTCATCTGCCAGTTGCCGTGTTTCGCGATAATCGGAACTGTACAGATTGACGAGTCCATCCCGCCAAGCGCGACCGTTTGCCGTCATGCCGAGCTGCGTATGCATGGCGAGTGGGAGTGCATAACGCGCGTCTTCAAAGGCCAGCTTCTCGATGGCAGCCATGCGGCGTTCGTATTGCTTCGGAGACATCGCCTGTAGCTGCTTATCTTCCTGGGCCATGAAATGACGCTTCACGCCTTCAATCAATTGCTCGAACACGATGTAGCTGCGGTGCATAAAGGTTTCATAGATCATCCAATCATCCGTGTCGCCCGCTTCCGCCTCCGTGCCATACGGATTGTACCATCCGCCGAGGACCGGCTTCTGGTAGCGCTGCGAATACTCGGTAATCGAATAGAACTCGTTGGAGAGCTCCAGTTCAGCCGATGCCAGACGACTGACCTTCTCGATGCCGACATGCGTGATGGCATGCTCGGCGACGGAGCTGTGTCCGTAACCAACGGTCCACTTCTCGTGGAAGGCCGACGCCTTCTCGGTCAACTGCTCGAATGCATTGGCATCCTTGTACTTGTTCATGTCGATATGGCCATCTTTGATGGCTTGAAGCAAATGCTCTTTGAAGGATTTCGACGAGCGCGACACCCAAGCAAAGAGCACAGCGACAAACTCTTCCGGCAAGTTGGTAACGGCGTACACACTGCCTTCAGGATTCGAGATGAATGGCGCCAAAAGCGTCATTACTTCATCTTGATCCACCGCGGTGGTCGGAAGCCCATCTGCGTTGCCATCCTGTCCTGCCGCGCTAGTTGCTGGAGCGCTAGCTGCGAGGATGTCCCGAGATTCTTCGGCATCGGTGCCGGCTTGATCGAAGGATAATGCTTGATGGTCATTGATTTCACCTCCCTTCGCCAAGCTGCCACTTTTCCGTCCACTGCGATTGTTTGCCACTGTGCATCTCTCCTGTTACAAGATTTTAGGTTATTCGCCGAGCGAGTTGAAGACGTTGATATCCGGACCGTTCTCGTAGAACTCCGGTTTCTTGCCTTCGTCGATCTGCGTGCCGGCTTTATTCAGATGCAGCTCGATGTCCTTGGTCACCAGCGTGCAGGATTCCCCCGTGCCGCCTACAACCTCGAATTTAACGCCGCCACCTTTTGGTACCGTAAACTTGACTGTATGCTGTTGCATGATGAATAGCTCCTCTCGATTTTGGGTAAGAATAAGCCCGCCGGAGCGGGCCAGATCAGCTCAGATCAGATTAGATCAGATTTAATTCGTTTGTACTTTCCCATGGCAGATTAACGCTGCCGGGTCAGCTCCACTGCGTGGCCATGATCTCGATTTCGCCTTTGTCGTTGACGACGATATCCTCTGCATTGACATTCCAGCGATTCTCCTCGCAGATGTCGAGGACGCGGTACTTGTCATGCAGCTGGGCAACCGTGTCGGAGAACTGGCGCTGGCCGCCAGGGACCATGAACCAGTCTGCAACGGCTTCGTAGGATACGCCTTTGGCCGTTTGCTTCTCGTTGAAGCCCAGCGCCATCAGCTTGCCGTTCTTGTCGACTACGGCCAGCTTCACTTGGCGCGTTTGATGAGCCCAATCCGTGATCGTCGTGTTTTCCTTGTAGCTGTAGCCCATCTCCGTCAGCGCCTTCTTCAGGTACTCCAGATTGTCTACCTTCATTTCGTAACCAGCAAAGTGAGACATGATGTGTTCCTCCTTGGGAATGATAATTGTAAAGCAATATGTGGGCAGAGATTTGCACCCTGCAAGGTGTACTGACTCATTTAACTGCTTCCGACTCTCCCCGCACGGCGCGGGGCGCTTACCACAGACCACCGAAGCACTCGTCTATCGAACCCTTCCATGTTTTGGGCTCTCCTGCGTCTACCTATTCCGCCACCACATACAATTTATTGATTCAAATACGTACGGGCGATTGCCTTCAGCACCTCGACCCGCTTCTTCTGGACAACGACGACCGTATCAAAGACATGCTCCGGCATTTGATCCAGTTCTTCCTGCGTGTAATCCTTCTCCAGTAGATAAATCGCCTGCTGCTTCAACGAATCGACATGGGCTTCAAACGGATGCCGGATCAGTGCGTCGAAGACATGCAGATGGCGAACCTTCTCCATAAACTTTTGCAGCTCCTGGTCCAGCTCCACGAGCTCGTCCTTGGCAAATTCAATGGCGCGCTGGACCTTCTCCTGCTTGGAGATATCCGATTCCATGCCAATGGATTGCCCCACGAGCTCGTAGGCTCTCTGCCTTTCGCTTTCACGGTAATAGCTCATCGGCAATCTCCTTAATCGTTAAATTCGAGATCCGGAATCGTGCGAAGCATCGGCTTGTTTTCTTCCTTGTACTCGTTATGCAGGAACGCATGCTCGCTGCTCGACGCGCACTTTGCCGATTGTTTCGCCCAGCGGCGCAGTTCGGCCATCAAGAGCGGATCCCGCTTCGCGAGCGGCACAACATTCTTGACTTGCTCCTGCAGATCGGCAAGCGTGATGTGGTGATGCGCACGATCATTCTTGCGGTAAGCAGCGTAGGACCGGCGGCCGGCTTCAGCCACAACTTGTTCGATTTCGGCGCCAGAGAAATCTTTCATCGTTTCTGCCAGACGTTTCAGGTCAGAAGATCCAAACCAGTTCGTCGCGTCAGTCGCCGTTTCAACAGGATCGACCTCATACCCGCGCTTCTTCAGGTGAATGCTAAGGATA
The DNA here is from genome assembly GCF_900113915.1 of Paenibacillus sp. UNC496MF. NCBI lineage: Bacteria > Bacillati > Bacillota > Bacilli > Caryophanales > Paenibacillaceae > Paenibacillus > Paenibacillus sp. UNC496MF. The sequence goes on along the minus strand of NZ_FORE01000016.1, from coordinate 71,989 downwards.
TCGAAGCGTTCAGCTTCATGCGGAAGCGATACGAACATGACGGCATCGAAACGACCGGCACGAGTGAGCTCCGGCGGCAGCTTGGTTACATCATTCGCCGTAGCCACGACGAACACTGCAGCTGTCTTCTCGGAGAGCCAAGTCAAGATCTCTTGGATTACGCGGCTCATCGTACCAGCATCGGATTTATCCGAGCTGCCAAGGCCAGACAAACCTTTCTCGAACTCGTCCATCCAGAGAACACATGGGCTGACGGCTTCAGCCAACTTGAGAGCGCGTGCGATGTTCTTCTCGGACTGGCCGACGCGAGAATCCATGATGTCGCCCATGTTCATTTTGAGCAGCGGCAGGTTCCAGTCGAAGGCGATCGCTTTTGCCGACAACGACTTACCGGTTCCCGGAGGACCCGTCAGTACCATACCGCGCACTGCATCGACGTTATAATTGCGGGCTTCCGGATCGAAAGCGAAGTAGGCATCAGCTGCCCATGCTTTGAGCATATCCATGCCTCCGACATTGCTCATGTCGCCCAGCTTGGTGATATACTCGAGCAGACCGGTCTTTCGGATGACCTGTTCCTTCTCGGCCACGATCTCTGCGAGCTCGATCTTGCGGTTCTTTGCCACGGATTTCTTCAGCACGTTCACAACTTCGGATTGCGTCATACCGGTCAGGGCGTGAATGATGGCTTCGCGCTCACGGCCCGATGGCACTTCCAGATCCTTCAGGCGAAGGTATTCTTCCATCGACTCCAGCATCGCAACGACTTGATCACGGTTTGGAAGCTCGAATGGCACGACCGTGATGATCTTCTCCAGTTCGGCCGGGATGCTCGCCGTTGGCGATACCAGCACGAGTGGCTTGTAGATTTGATCGGCGGACTCCAGAATATCGCGCAGCTTACGCTTAGCCTGGTAGTTGGTCCAGATGTCATGGAAGTCCTTGATGATGAAAACGGCCTGCTCGTCGTATTGGGCAATATGATCCATGATCTTAATCGGATCGTAGATTTTCTGCTTCACTTCGCCGGTGATGATATCCGACACGCCTGCCGTAATCGACCATGCGTAGCCGTGGTAGCCCTTCTGCTCCACGAGCGATTTCATGTCTTCCTGGAACCTCTCCTCCTCATAAGTGGTCACCAAGATCGCGCGGCGGCGCGAGTTCATCAGTGTATTGATTTCTTCCAGACCGGTCATCAATTTTGTTGTCATGATAAGCCTCCTCGGTTTTGTTTAAAAGAATTGTCGCGTCAGCGACTATAGATCGATATCCGCAAACATGTTGACCATTTTCTGCTTCTTGGCCGACTCTTGGCTGGACTTAATAAGCGCCATGCGCGGCTCCTTGAAGCGTTGGAACTCCTCGTCGAACAGCGGATCCGCCTTGAACGAGCGGATGACGGATTTGGTCTCCTGAGCTTGACGCACAAGCTCCAGTTTCGGATGATCGTCCTCCATATTCTCGATGTGGATGTTCACGTCATGCAGCTTGATGGAGAAGTCGGTCACTTCACCGTGCTGAGTCGTGCCCCATTTGACCGGCTCGATTGAATAGATGCGCCCTTCATTCAGATCGAAGAAATAATACACGAATCGTCTTACATCCTCCAGATCCTTCTCCGTCCGGCCCGACAAGATAACATCGCCGATGATGTATTCAGACTTGTCTTTGGCATCAGTCCGATAAAAGAAGCTCTCGAATGTGCCGACATCCTGATCGGTCTTGGTGTCGCGGATGATACCAAGACCGGCGCTCATTTCATACTGGACGCCGAGCTGGATAAACATTTCGCCGCGGGCCCGGTAGTTGTACGTGAACTCGCGGAGCATGTTACCGATGGCATCCTTGAACAGCGGACTGTGCTCCAGGCGCTTCGAGCGGTCGCCATGCATGATGTTGGATAGCTCTTTTTCCAAATGCACCAAGCTCAGATTGGCCTGACCGACGTAGCCGTTATGAAAAGTGGCGTTGAGCAGGATGTTTTGCTTGTCCTCAGGATCAACGTCCAGATTGAATGCGATTTTCTTCTTCTGCTTATCATCGAAGTCGAACAGGAACTCCGGCTCGATAATGACGCGCGGCAGAAGGTCGGTATTAATGTAATCCGTCTCACCGGCGAACGTCGGCTTTGGACTTGGAACAGGCATCTTTAGCACCTCCAGGAATTTACGCAGCGATCGACGCTGCTTCTTGCTTTGGGCCTGCTCATAGGCAGGATTGATCGTGAGGGTTGGTTTATCGACAGACAAGGCATCCAGCTCCTGATGCAGAAAATCATAAAACGGCTCGAAGTCGAGATTAGACATTAAGCGCCGCCGAAGACGGCCATGTCCTTGTTGCGCTTATGCCATGCTTTGCGGCATCGCCTGTCACAGTATGTGAAGGCCCGATTTCGGAGTGGGTGGCCGCAGCATTTGCAGTGCTTAAACGTCAGATGCTTGCGCATCCAGTGATCGGCATACTCGAAGACGAACTTTGGATCGCGCTGCAGCGTCTCCTTCGTATCGATAACACGCTGATTGCTGGAGCCGACGAACATGCCCTCGTTCATAAACTGCTCGGTCGGGATCCGCTTATCAGATTGATAATCGCCGTCCACTAGAAGATCAATATGCTTCATGAGCTCGCGAATCTCGTGTTCCTTAACGATGATTTTCATTTCCGGTTGTTTGTTATCCCAGCGGGAATAGGCATCGAGAGCTTCTTTTACCTGTGCCCGCTCCTCTTCATCTTTGACGGATTTGTAGTGGAATACAATGCCTTGATTTAGCAAGTTCTCCAACGTATAGGCCGTATAGACGACGATGTGAAACCGGGGATCACGCTCCTTGAGCGCGCGGCAGACTTTGATTAGGTTTCGCGTTTGCAACAGCGGCTCGCCACCGCAGAACGTCACCTGCCAGTTCCACGCATCACGGACGATGAGATCTACGACCTCTTGAACATACATGTCGCGTCGCAGCCCGCCAAATTCCCATGTCGTCGGATTGAAGCATCCTTCGCACGGATTGATAATGCCGCGGATACAGCCTTTCAGGAACAATTCCAAACGCTTTCCGGGCCCTGCTGTCACAGCGTCTTTCGTCACGCCGATAAAGCGAAGTTGATTATGCTTCTCGGGTATTCTTGCCGTGCTATTCATGTGCTCACCACCATTATGTAATGCATTACAATTAGTATATGCTAATATTCTTGAAAAAACAACAGAAAAATGGCGCTCTCTGTAGATAAACAGAGAACGCCACTAAGGTTCGGCTCTTAATAGTTCATGCGGATGCTTAATCCCTTGGATTCCGGCTCATACGCCAGTGCCGCCGGCAGGCGCATTTTGAACGATTCGATCGCTTCGCGGATTGCCAGCTCGGCACCCTGCAGGATCTCCTTCTTCTCACGCGCCATTTGTGCCTGTGCTTCTTTCTTGTCGGCCGGCTTCATTTCCTTCATGGCGAACTTGAGCGCTTCCTCCTTCGCCTTAATCATTTGCTTCGCCGACTCCTCGATCGTATCGATCTCTTTGTCGAGCTCCGCAATGTAATGCGACTTGGCCGCCGCCAGATTGACTGGGCGATCGCCCAGGAACTGTTCCAGCAAGCCGGCTGCCGACAGCTGCGCCTTAAAGTCATCCTCGTTGCTGATCGTCACCTTATGCCCCACTTTACGTTGCGAGACCGTTGCGACGTCGAGCTGCAGCTTATCGCCTTTCTCAACCACGAACTGCAGCATCAGCTTATCCATGTTTGCGATTTCATCGTCAATCTTCTTGATCTTTTGATCCCATTCAGCCTTAATCGCGTCGCGCAGCATTTTCAGGCGCTCCTGTTCCCGAAGCATGAACTTTCGGCGAATAACCATCTTGCGGATCGTCAGCTCATCGAGCTCGCGGGAAACGGTGCCGCCGGCCTCCTGGACGTTCGCAATAAGCTGATCCAGGCTGTCGAGCATCGAAAGATCTTCTTCGGATAGGGCAAGTTCAAACGGGGTGGCATATGCAGACATGATGATTCCTCCTCATTTATAATTCGATATGAGATGCCGCGTCAGCGGCGAAAAACCGCGATAACTGAACCAAGTCGAACAACAGGTCTCCATCAGTCAAATTCAACATCCCAGCCCGCGGGCGTTGTCTGTTGAACCGTCTGAATGCCGGATCCCCGGATAATCTCATCATACATCCTCCAGACAAGCTCAGGCTTCACATGCTGCGCCATAAAATGGAACTGATGCACATGTGTCATCAAGACGCCAAGCATAACTTCAAGATGATCTTTTGTAATGTGCATCTTTTTGACGTTCATAATAAAGTATGCCGCAATATCCTGATCAAAGTCAAACACATTGCCTGTTTGGATGGAGCTAGCCTCCGGCGTGGAATCCAGCGCATTCAGTTCATCCAGGATTGAGTCATCTCCCACTAGCTTCAACCTCCATTTGCATGCGCAGCAGCCGCATTTCCTCTACCAGCGATTGAATGATCTGAATATACGCGAGCAGCCGATCGTATTCCATTACTACGTAGTCCTTCGTATCGCCGGAGAACGCAAACGGTAAGAAGTGGAACTCGCGTTTCATCTGACGTGCTTCATCGGCCAGCTTCTCCAGCCACTCGCGCTTGATCGTGATCTGCTTTTCTCCCTTCGCGGAGAGCGAGCCTCGCTCTTTAAACTCGGCCAGGGCGGCTGTAAGGGCCTCTTCAGTGATCATGTCTCCGAGTGCCCAATGTTTGGCCCCAGAAGCGATCTGGCGGCGTGCCACATCCTTTGCAGCAGTGACAGCGTGGTTATAAGCCCGTGTGCCGCGGTTCTCGAAGTCCATGCCGGCCTTCTTCTCCTTACTTCGCTTTGTTGACCCACCAAGCCGAGACGGCCCTTTCTTCGGCTTATACATGCCGAAGTCAAAACATTTAAAGCAGGAGCTGCCTGCATTAGCGCACTCCTGCTCATACACACAGTCACTCATGATATCCCTCATTTTCGATGAAATTTATGATAAAACAACCAGAAAATCACGAATGGGACATACATCAACAAGGCGAGAAGCAGTGTTTTCGCCGCCAGCTCGTAGGCATTCGTCATCCCATATGTATGCTTGTTTGCGCTTACCAGCATAAGAAGCAACAAGAAAGTCGTTGAAACTGCATACGTCATTAGGCCTCGACGAGTTCGAATGCTCAAATGGCAGTATTCCTTAATAACAAATCCAAAGTTAGATCCTTTAATAATGATACTCATAATACTTAATACGATGGTACTAATCAGGAAGAAGGTACCGGCAATTCCATCGCCTTTAGGTTCAAACGTAAAATTCTGCTCATCAAAAAAATGAATCAGGAAATAAGCAGGTATGCTGGACAGGCCCAACGCTGCAAAGCCTGTCGTGGCAATAACATAGGCATACTGCCATGAAATTTGAGTCATGGCAATAATCAAAATTATAAAGATACAAAGAATGACTAATACATTAAGTGGCAGGTATCCAGCCTCATCCCCTTTAATGAGATGATTTATGTACGTGCCACCGATGCCTACGATAAAAAGCGCATTGATATCCTGAACGGAAACGTGGAAGCGAAATATCCGAAGGGATACGATGATCATCATCATGTAAGCGGAAGCTTGAAAAAAATGACGGTAATATTCCATTAACAAATTATGCATGCTAATTTCCTCCAAAACCGTGTTCGGAATACCGCCGAAAGTATTACCCTCAACCCTTATTTTTCTCGCGCGCTAGATATTCTTTAACCAGTTTAACCGATCCTCGCGCAACTGTAACGCTTTTGTTGGTTGTCGATTTGAAAAAAACTTTGCAAAACTTTTCGTCGAACCGGTCGATGTGCTTCATATTCACCAGGTATGGACGGTCCAATATTTCAAACCCTTCCTTCTCAAGAAGCATTTCCATTTCGGACTTGGTTCCGATATGATAATATTTCTCATCCCTAATATGATATACGATGCGCCTTCCTTCGTTTTCGATAAAGTCACAATCATGCAGATCAATGATGGCCAGAGATGGATTATCTTCTTCATCAAGCCTCATGACCGTCATTGGCAGCTTCACGTAACCTACTCCTCTTAGGCTCAGAAATGGATATTATAAAGATACAATTGCCCGTTGTCAAGATAAATATCCGTACAACTAAAGCAATTGTATCAGTTTGGTGCCGCGGGTTATACTACTACTGTCAAGTTAAATTCTGTTCAAGCTTGAGCAGTGAATTATTTGTGATCCGGCTTTCAGCTTTCGCCTCCAACGAACTGATAACCGAATCCATCATGTAGTAATAATGGCGAAAGCGGTCTTCCAGGTCAAACAGGTTGACGTGCGGCTCACGCCATGCATCTGGTGCCGGAAAGGCCCGGGCATATTGAATCCCGCCGGCCTTACGCGCAAGCTCATTCGGACCGTTGTAATAGTCCTTGAGCACGTTTTCGACAAATCGTTCGATGGCGTCCTTATTTCGACGCGCACGAGCGAAATCAAAAGAGGCCCGAGTGTACAGCTCGTTAGCCCGAATGTTGAAGTCATGTAATGACTCGATTGAGTTTTCCCGCGGAACCTTAAGCGCGACGGTATGCATCTCGTAGTCGGATACGAGCTGCTCCCAAGCGACAAGATCCTCGCTAAGAAGGCGTTCCAAGACGTAACTCATGACTTTATTGCCCCCTTACATCTCTCGCAGCTGATCGAGAATAATTGCCACCTGATCCTCCGTTAACGACCGATACATGTGCGGTCGAAGAAGTTCGGAGATCGGTGGCTTTTTCTTTTTTAATGACTGCAGATCGACGGTTTTGGCTTTCACGATGTCGTCGTCAAGCTTATAGCGATCAATAAATTCGAGATACCCAACAAGTTCTTCGCCTACTCGCTTTAGGTGAACCCGATAATCGCTATTTGGCTTGTTTCCGCTGCCGAAGAAAATGACATCCATGCCGCACCAGGCTTTGATGTGCAGTTCTGAGAGTGCGTCCACAACCTCCTTATCTTGAAAAATGCTTGCTACAGGCTTTCCCAATGCTTGTCTCGTCGTAAAACCTGACCGATAAGCCACTTCTGCGTCGCAGTACGTCACGATGAACTGATTTCGATCCAGCTTTAAGCGGAAGCATAATCCGTCATCCATAGGCTTATCGAATGGCGCCATGTCTCGCTTCCAGTTGTCCGCGATGTCATCCCCAATCTCTGCTTTGACTTCAGCATAAGCCAGCGGACTGGACTGTAATGCTTTAATCGCTCGATCTCGGAAGATGGGATCATGTAGGCCAACGTTGTTGGTCACAACGCTGGCCAGCCACCTGGTATAACACTCTTTCTTTTTGACTCGATTTCCACTGAACATGCCGCGGGGCCCCTTCCTCGCTTAACTTTCTAACTTCTTCGTGATGTAAGCGGTGGTCCCATCCTCCAAGTCTGCTACAGCTATGATCATGCTCTCATCGAAAGGACTTGATTTCCCCTCATGCATTTGGCGCATTGTTTGCTGGAGTTGATCGTTCAGCTCGTTGGCCCTTCGAGTCGCATCGGACAGTTCGTCTAGTTCACGGAACAGTTGGGCTCTTTCACGCTGCAGCTGTTGAATCTCACGATCTTTGCTCTCAAGAATCGATTTGAATTGCTGCGCAGCCATTTGAAGGTTGCTTGACAGTTCGATGAATTGCTCAACCTGTTCCCATGGATCCGGAATCCCAAAGAACTTAATAGCGTTGGCCTCAGCCTTATCCACGGATGGGCGTATGCCGATTACACCGGCTTGTTGCAATTTGGTAATCGCACGATGCACAGTGGCCTCACTAAACGTGCGCTCGGCTGGGCCGTTCGCGCGCTTCCTTGGCACAATGAGCTCGCCGTACCTTTCCAGAATCATGTGACGCATCTGGTCCATCGAAATCTGCACGATCGCGCCTTCGTGTTGTTGCGATTCTTCTTTGAGAAATGTGTAGACGAGCTGTTCTCCTTTACTCAGTCCCATTTCCTCCAGCTGTCTCATTTCAGACATTTTCCAAATCCACCCTTCGCGGCAGTTTACCAAATTGTAACACGTTCCATTGATACAAATATTATAACATAGAGAAAGACGGATGGAAATAATGCATTACAATTTGGAGCCATATGGCGTGATCTCAGGGTGCATTGTGCCGCATCAGTCGATTTTCCTCCGGATAGCGTAAAAATACGAGAAAAAGCTAGTGGATACGTGGAAATATGTACTGAGTTTCATCCGTCTCCTTTACGCTCGCATTTTGTACTCCAAGTGCATCCCTTATCGGTATACCATAGTGTCACAAGAGGTAATTATAAGGGTACAACTGGAAGCTGTCAACTAACAGCACTACCTAAATTTGGAGTCGCTCTTTCACCAGCGCAGCTTCTATTTCAACGGCCAGAAGGCCCCTGGATCTAGCGATTTCCTTGATCTCAGCTTCATTGTAGATGCGGTATCCATTCTTCGGGTTTCGGCGTGCCTTCGGGATCAAGTTGTTCTCTTCCCAGTATTTCATCGTGTCGCGATGAATCCCGAGAATGGAAGCAACCTGACGGACGGTAAACACCCCTTCAGTGACGGTTCTTTCGGACATGGCACAAACCCCCTAGAAAGTTATGCGCTCTGCTGCTTCATGTGTCGGATTGTCTGCGCAACATAGGAGAACTGCTCCTGGATCGTGCGTAGTACGATTAATTCCTGATTGCCGCTTGCGTCAGACACCGAGTACGTAAACAGAGCGTGAACATTCGGATAAATCATGCAGTATGAACCCAGATCAGGCTGCAGATCGAATACTTGGCAAACGTTGTAGCCAAGGCAAATGACGAGCTTCGGTCTCACAAGCATGACTTCTCCAATTAAATGATGCTGGCAGTTGGCTGCTTCACTGGACTCCCGGCATTTCAGGAGCGACGAGAAATACACGTCCTTCATGTCAAGGTTCGCGGCGGCCATAAGATTAGCCAGCTGTTTGCCTTGTGGAGAATCGAACAGTACATCGTCTGCGCGCTCGCCCACAATCATCAAGCTGGCTTCGTTATTGTGCAGCGTCAGCGGCTTCGTCAGCTTGGCGCTGGAGCATGCCTGACAGTGCAATATGCTTTCCTTCAAGCGTTCATGAGCCAGGCCCTGGAGGCAAATCTCCGGGACCTGGAGCTCATTGATGAAAATTTGATCTTCTTCCATGAGCGTTTCTCCTTACGCGAGTTCCAGCTCAAGCTCATTTTCCTCGGAAGGATCGTCGGCGGACTCGGATATGAATTGCGTGTCTTTCGGAATCTTGCCTTGCACGATGCCGTTCGTGTACTCATAAAGCGCCGGCGAATTACGGAGCGCCTCAAGCAGGCTCTCCTTACCTTGCCATTTCAGCTGATTGCCCGCTCCGTCCATGTACGGGTTCTTGCTGTCCTCGCCGTAGAAGTAATACGCGCCGGCACGGGTGATGACTTCCGTTTCAATCGCTACATCCATGATGTTCTTGATGCGATCGACGCCGCCATGCCAGTAGTAATCATATTCCGCATTGGTAAACGGCGGCGCCACCTTGTTCTTAACGAACTTGGCTGTCGTCGCGTTCCCGATGAACGTACCGCTCTTTTCGATCTTCTTCGCCCGGACGTCAATCCGGATCGAGGAGTAGAATCGAAGCGCGCGCCCTCCCGGCGTTACTTCGATAACGGTGCCTTGTGCCCCGGGCTTTTCCCGCAGCTGGTTGATGAAAATGAATGTCACGTTATGCTTATACGCAAGACCTTTCAATTTGCGCAGGCCCTTGGAAAGCATCCGTGCTTGCAGGCCGATCGGATTGTAATCCATGCCATTCTCCACTTCCGCCAATGGGACGAGAGCTGCCGCCGAATCGACGATCACGAGTCCAAATTGATTGGAATAGCACATTGCTTCCATGATGTCGAAGGCCTGCTCGCCGCTGTCCGGCTGGTTCACCAGCATGCCGGTTTCAGGCGAAACGTCGACACCAAGATTACGAACGTGAATCGGATCCAGCGCGTGCTCGGCGTCGATAATGGCAGCCCGCTTGCCGAAAATCATCGTCCCTGGGACTTTTGCTTGCTCTTGGAACTGAGCAACCGTCATCAGGCAGAGGCTCGTCTTACCTGAAGATTCAGGTCCAAAGACTTCGATGATCCGGCCAAGCGGCACGCCGCCGATACCCGAGGCATAATCCACGGTTGGAATGCCGGTCGAAATCGGATAGACCTCCGCTTTGGTGGTATCCCCGAATGTAAAGAACGTGCCCGGACCGAAACGCTGGTCGAACGTTTTACGAATATCTTTCGATCCCGCAAACGATTCCTCCAGCTTGTCGGTATGCGATTTTTCTTTAGCCATGCTGCTGTTCCCCCTTGTAAGTGGAAATGAAAAGATCAATCGCATCTTTTGCCGCCTTGATCTGCCGCATGGGCTCGAGGCGCGGATCATTCGGATCCTGCGATTTCTCGACCGCCTGTGACAGCTCGTAGCCGCGATGATTCAAAAGCTGCGATACCATTTGCGCCGCGATGACCAAGCCGTGATCCGGAATGTCCGTCTCATCCTTAATCATCTTGGCGCAGGTCTGAAGCGCCTCGTCAAACATGCGGCCTTTCGCCATGGGAATGGACAACCCATTATCCCGATAGTGGTTGAAGATTCCAAACATGAATCGTCCGAGGGCGTCTGCCGGCTTAACGGCTTGACTCATGCTTTTCGCATCCTCTCTCTGCGCAGTCTGCGTCTGGAGCGAATGTCGCCAATCAGGTTTAGCACCCAGATTGGCCAAAGCGTCATACCCATCAGCAGCTCAACTTGCCAGCCAAAATCAATAAGTCCGCCTCCTGTGTAACGGTTCGTAAGCTTATAATACAGCCATGAAAGGCCCATCATAATCAGACCGATCAACAGGTAGCCGAGAAAGATCAAGCCGACATGGTTCAATATGTGCATGGCGATGACCTCCTATAGATCTGATGAAAGGGGGAAGTGAATACCAGCATCCGCTTCCCCGCTACATCATGATTAGCGCTGGCCTTGGAATTGACCAGGCGCTCCTTGTGGTGCTCCAAAACCGCCCTGTGGACCACCGAAACCGCCTTGAGGACCGGCTTGCGGGCCACCGAAGCCGCCTTGCGGGCCGTTTTGTTGGAAATTACCGCCTTGCTGCTGTGGCTGTGCTCCACCCATGTTCGGGTTTGGGCCGCCGAAGCCGTTTTGCTGCTGCTGGTAACCTTGTTGGTTGCCCCAACCGCCTGGTTGCTGACCACCTTGCTGTTGCTGCCCTCCGCCCTGCTGTTGGAAGCCGCCTTGCTGTTGCTGGCCGCCACCGTTGCCGCCATTAGCTTGTTGTTGACCGCTGCCCAATCCGATCAGCTCGGTTACGCGGATCGTCGGGAAATACTTGTCGCCGTCACGGTTCAGCATCGGGATGCCTTTGATGAAGACTTTACGGCCGGTCGAGCAGTGGTCCATCAGGAAGTTGTGAAGACGGCTGCGCTCCGGCGAGTTCGCCCAGACTTCCAGCTTCCAGAACTCGCCGGCATCCTTACCCTGCAGATTAACCGCGATGTTCGTGTTGGCTACTTTCGCGCCGTTGTTCATCGGCTTGGAGTACGCGTGAACGCGCTGCTTGGATTCTGGATCCGTGATGCCGGCGATGTTGCCGATCAGCGTGATTTCGCAGAACGAATCATAGCTGTTCTTGTTGCCGCCGCCGTTTCCATTATCTTGGCCGCCGCCTTGATAGCCTCCGCCGTTCGGCGTGCCCTGGTATCCGCCTTGTTGCTGGCCGCCCCATCCTTGCTGTTGGCCGCCTTGAGCGCCCCATCCTTGTTGACCGCCGTTTTGGTATCCTTGTTGACCGTTCATTGTGCATCACCTTTCTGGTTTTGGGTTTTGAATCATGTAAAATGAATAGGAGCGTCAGCGACTGGTTAGTACGACAGATGGTACAAGATGCGCTTTTCTTCACGCACGACGGACGTAACATTGAGCCTATGTATGGACTCATCCATCATTACCAACTCGAGCTCTGTTCCATCGACAATCTCGCGGTCGGTCGGGTACATGAAGTCCTGCTCCTCACCGCTTGGGAAAACAAGCACGTTACGAATGCTCACCACCCCCTAAAAGGATAAAATATTCATGTCAAAGCCGATGATCGAATACTCGCTTTTCAATTCGCCAGCGACTTTATGGGACACCACGTTCACGTATCCAACAACGGAAACGAAGTTTCCTACGTCGATGATCGACTTGAAATGGCTGTACATAATGCTGGACATGACAACGCGCAGCTGTCCGATGTAATCGTCCAACATGATGACGATCGTACTGTCGTCGATTTGGCTGACACTATCAATTCGTCCGGCAACGGTGACCTCTTGACTCACCTGTGCCTTCAGCTTGATTTCTTCAGAGAAATGCGTCACATGCGGACGCAGCTGGGTGACGGTAGGCATGGCGATTAACCCACCTTCCGTCTTGCTTTATATTCGGCATACAGCTCCGCGAGTAGCGTATCAACCTCTGCCTGCGTAATGACGCCTTTTTGAACCAACAGCCCCAGCAGGACATTGACCAACAGATACGAAGTACGCAATTCATCTTCCATGGTCAGGCCTTTCTGCTCGTTGCGTTTGGGAATCAATTCATCGAATAAATCACCTTGTCCAGGTTGCTCTTTAGACATGCTGCTTCCTCCCGACTATTTCATGTGCCTCTCCTCGTGCGGATTACAACTCGCTTGGCGACGAGATGATCCGCACTTTAACTTTATCTACACCCAGAGTTGACGTCACTTTGGGTACGTAGATATCGATGTGCCGGCCATTGATGGCTCCACCAGTGTCATCGGCACGCCGTTTCTCTACCCTGCCGTCAGGATACATGACTTCGACCATTGATCCGAGCGGGATCACATCCGGATCGACTGCAATCGTCAGGCCCGTCTTAACGTGCCGGCCAGATGCAGTGATGCCGTAGCCTGGGTCGCCAGGCCATTTACCACAAGATGCATAGCCTAAATCGTAATACGTTGCTTTGAACGACAACCATTTTGTTTGCGATTCCTGCATCGAGTCGCCTGAATATAACAGGTGCGTCGGTGCCGGCGGCGCGGTCCTTGCTTGTTTCAATTGGTCTTGCAGCTTATCCACTTCTTGAAGAAGCGAACGATTCTCGTTTTGCAGATCGTCTTTCTGCTTTTGCACTTCGCCCAGATCAGATTGACTCTGCTCCAGATCAGTCAGATGCTGCTCAATTTGCTGTTTGAGCGTCAGATTGGCGTCATGTACCGCGTTTCGTTCCTTACTCAAGTCATAGTTGCCCTTGGCCTCAATGACAAGTACGGCAGCAAGTAGTGAAATTCCGAAGCATGACGCTATCCTCCTGCGCATGTTCATGGCATTCACCCCGCTTTATATTCGGTTGTCGTCGTAGGCCTATACTAACACACTCACCCCACGTTTTGCAAGGCATTACAATACGAATAAGACAGACTAGAATGATCTAGTGTCATATCCGATACTAACCCCAATATCTTGTGGTTAAATGCTCGTATTAACTGGCATCACCTCAATTTTATGAGTGAATCTACAAGAAACACGCCGTCAGGCGTATGTAATGCTCGACATTTTGGATAAAGAAAAAAGCCGCTCAAGAGGCGGCTGTGACAGGTTCTTCTTTCAGTTCTTGACGCAGAATTTCAGCAAAGACAGGTGCTACCACTTCACAAAAAGCAATGGCATGTCGGTCGCCGGTCATCTCCACATCAAGGCAGTGGGCAATATAGTCACCATCGAAGAATAAGTCCGATATTTGAGCATTGTCCCACATCAAGGAGTAGAAGCGATCCGAGCTGAGCTCGCCTTCCTCTTCGATAGACTTCAGCACATCCCTGGTTGATCTCGCCTTCTCTCTTAATTCATCGAACGCCCACTTTGCCTTATAGGCATTGGAATATTTCAAGCGTTCGGCAATCCTTGCGTCGGATCGCTTATCCTTGTAAAGCTCCCGGTACTTTTCAATGAAATCCTTCCACATCGGAGCAATGGTTTCCTTGCAGTTCACGCGGCTTCGGCTGTCGTCGGAGATCTTATCGTACACGTAACTGCCTTTGCCACTTGCGTTTCTGCTGAAGATCTTGACCAAGAACTCCTTAAATGAACCGCCGCCATAGCCATGCCATGCATAATTGAAATTGCCGCAATCAGTGATCGCGTTAAAATCGCCGGTTTCATTGATCGTAATCCGAGCCCATTGGCACCGGTGGCTATCCAAGGAGATGTGATAGGTTTCGGAAACTTCCTTGTGGCTCGAATATTTGATTTCATCTTTTTCGTCGGTCATAGCTCCACCCGCACCGGCTTATTGCTCGGCCCTTTCTTCTCTGTTGAATACTCGATGATGATCTCTCGCGTATAGCTGAATGGCAAGCTACAGTGCCCGCACTCCCTGTCGCCCTCATCGCCACTCCACTCGAAGCAATCAATGTCCTCATATCCGCAGTGCGGACATCTCGCATTGGGCTTGTATTCAGTATCATGATTACCGCTCAAATCGAGCCGGCGAACAAAGGCAGCATTGTTAGCTAAATTCAAAATGCATACCGAATAGATTTCTCCGTTGATTTTGATATGATCATGAATGTCTGGCCGCAGCTGGATTTCACCGAGCAAAGGCAAGGGGATTGACTCCACCTTGGTATCCATCAATTCGTACATAAAATCGCGATGATCACGATCATACAACCGCCACGTATCGCTCATTCCTGTATAAGCCCCCTTTTGATTGCTTCACGTTTAGCAGCCTTGTAGGTCGCATGGCTTTTCAATATTCGCTTGGCTGAATGGAGGACGGCTCGTTTCTCTGCTTGATCCTCCATCATCTTGATAATCGACAGGAGATGGCGATCAGTCATCTGAAACGGCTTGAGCTTCACGCCTTCTTTGGTCACCCACCATGTCTGCAGCGCGCCTCGCATGGCCTCCTGCCGGTTGATTGCGGCTTGGAACTCGCCCGGGTGCCGGTAATTGTAAGCATCGATTAATTCAATGATCCTCACCTATTTCGTCCGGATTGACGATGATGCTATGGCAACGCTCAAGTTGCTCTCTACTGAGCTTGCCAGTAAGCATGCCAAGGCGCATCGCAATGTTCGGCCGCCCCACCTTGTCCAGGTAAGTCATGGCACCGAAACACATCTGATTGCCTTCTTGGAAAGGCCTTGTGCCGTCGTCATTCGTATCCTTCGAATAATCGATCGTTTTGTGGCAGGTGAAATGATTATGATCATCCATCAATGTCTCTACAATGCCGGGCAGCCGGCTCGGGTTAAGCGAATGCCGCATCGTGGATTCCTTGAGGAATGGACAATCCTTGCAGGGTTTCGTTACTTCAAACACATTTTCACCACCCGGACAAATTACGGTATTCATCTTGCATGATGTATTCGAGCAGCGTATCGTCGGTATTCCAAATGGCTGCATCGATCAATGCCTCATATGTCCCCCGCTTATTCATGTCGAGGCCGCCACCGCTGCTGGTGCCGCAGCTATGATCAACCTGCTTGTACCACGGATCCTTGTAGATTTTCACGCCGCGGTAATAATCGGTCGAGCCATCTTCCTTCTTATGCGGATACTCCATTTTGACATTGACCTGCCGTGTGAAATACTGGCCCGATGGCAGGACATAGGATCTTCCCAAGCCGGTACTCTTATATGCATGCTTCTGCTGTACTGCAGACCAGAGGCCTTTCCACGTCGTTGCAATCCAAACGAGCTTCCCGTCGATATCTTTGATGATCGGTTCCCGATTGTCGGGATCTAGGATCTTTGGCCACAATTCTTCCTTGTAGCGGTCCGTCTTCTCGAACTCATGGATCATGTGTACGATGAGCCGCTTACAGTCCAGCTTGCTCAGATTCTTGGCACGTCCAACGTCCAGCGAGAGCCGATCGCCCCCTACGACTTTCAAGCAAAGATCGAATTTGTAACGCTTTACACGGCGTCCTTTGCGTTTATCGAAGTAATACTTCGGACTGCCTGAAAGCCCGCCTTCATAGGGGTAGCAGTTGCCGATATCACCTACATTGACGCGGATATTGTAGCTGCCACTCCACTCCCATTCCCCGTCCGGATAAGGAGAACCGCCGGTGGCTTCAAGATGAACTAGTTCATGCTGCTCGTATGTAACGTCCTTCCTTTCCCACGAGCATTTTTTCGTAATAGATGGATATTCTTTGAGCTTTTTCGCGCCCATTGCATCATCTCCCTGGAAAATAGCGCTCCAGGGGATTATACACCCTGAAGCGCCTCTTTGTGAATATAGGCGGGCTTAGAAAGCATGGTTTTTGCATTAAAGTTTGTGTAATGCGCAACAATTTGTTCCTCGCCAAGGATTGTATTCAAATAGCCAGCCATAACGAGTGCGGCCATTTCATTGGTCATCATGCGCTGGGGATGATTGACGATCGTGTCGCCGCAGGATTCCGTAGGCAGCTTGGATTCATCATCCTCTAGGATATCCGGGTAAAGATCGCCGACAGGCTCCAGCAGGACCTTCCCCTGCAGCTTTACGCCGCAGACGACGTGGCCAGCATAGCCGCTGTTTGGCTCGTCGGGCAGCACAGCTTCGATCCCGCTATCGAGATAGATGATGTCGTGCTTTGTTTCATGGAAAAACCGATGCATGAGTTTGCGCGTTGCATGGTTATCTACGCAGCCAAGCAGGATTACGGTCCCCCGGGCTTCGACGCCGATCATGAGGTCATGCAGATCCTGTACGGATTCCACATAACGGTCCCGATAGCTGATCTTCAGGTCATAGACGGTGCCATATCGCTCGGCGAGCACCTTGGATTTGAGTTCCAAGAGATCCTCGGCGATACATGGCTGCCGCAGCAGATTCTTGGCTTCGAAGCGGTCGCCATCTACTAAGCAGTAGCTGAATGCTTGCTCGGTCGTCCGGCCGAAGGCATACATCATTTTGGTTAGCCGCTGTGTCAAATAGCCGCCGTTGCCGCCGACGCCGATCTGCACGATCGTAAAGAAGTTGGAGGGCAGGTTGAGCGTTGGTACGTTCATGAGATCATCCTTTCTTCGGCGACTTGAGGATCGGCACGATGAACTTTTGATCCTCATCCACGAGCATCTCTGTTCGTTCCTTGCCGAACTCGGGGAAATCCGTCTCCAACCATTGCCGAACTTGCTCGAGCGTTAGATCTTCGCCGGCCGGCATCTCGATGCGCTCACGGGCATAGCAGATCACGAAATCCGATCCGTATTTCTTCTCCGGATCTTTTGGCTTGACCGCCTTACTCGTGTTTGCCTTTACTGCTGGCTTTGTTTTGTTCTTCGGTGCCCGGGAAGTGCCGCCGCTGAAATCGAAGAAGTTCTCGGCCGTGAGATCCTCCTCTTCAGTGGCAGACTCCTGCGCTTCAGCCTGCCATACCTCCCTTTCGAGATCGGCGTCTTCCTTATTGTCATCGGCCGGAGCGGGAATAACGATTTTATGTACGACCTGCCCCTGCTCTTGCATCAGATCTTGTTCACTTTCAAATTGCATGGACATCAAGCAGCCCTCCTATGGCCTGGTGATTGTTTGGCCCCACTCGCCGAACGTCGTGTTCATCGGTGCCAAAATGTCGTAATTGAAATCCGCGTCTTGGTGCATTTCGAACAACTCGCGCAGCGACGCATCGAGCTCCGTCCGCTGGCCCGTTAGGTGATCGTTGTTCGGCACCTGGCGCCAACGATAAGCAAACGTCTGCAACTGCACGAGGTCTTTGATGACCTCCGTGGAGAAATAACAAAGCGCGCCGTTCGCATGCACGTTGGAGTACGGGAACTTGAATAATGGCGTCGTGTCCCGCAAATATTTGTCCTTGTAACAGGCCACGTAGGCTTTGGCCAACGATGTGCCTTTCACGATATAACCGAATACCATCTTTGGGAAGGCCACATTTTGAAACGTGGACGTGTAATAGGAAATGTCCGAATACGCCTCATCTTCCAGCACAAACAGCACATGTGTGCCATCTGAATGCTGGGCGTATTTAACCGTATTACTCGGCAGCGCCGGCGAGCTGAGCACCGTCTCTTTCTGTTCCACTACAAGCTGCTCGTTCTGCGCAGACATGATCAAGCTGATCACTTGATCGTGGTAGCAATGGCCCCCGGTCTTCGCCCCACCCTTTTGCTCGAATGCCACATGCGGCATCTTGTTCCTCTCCAGCGTGATTACTACTTTGTCCGACATCGATCAGAACCTCCTTCATTATCAAGAATGGTTTCATGTTATCCATGGCCCGCATGACGTGATGCAAAATAAATCCAAAACCGGTCCAGAGCTGCACCTCGATCGTTAGCTCGTCTTCATCTTTATCCAGGTCCCACTTTGTATTGACGCCTTCGACATCGACATGATCAAAGGCGACATGCAGGTGCTTTTTCAGCGCCCCCTTTCGCTCCAGTTCCTCTGGCGTCAGGTCTGGCCGGAAGTGAAACTTAATCCGATAGCCGATGCCTATCTTCTGATCCTCCTCCGTGATTTCAGGATAATCGATCAGCAAATCGCTGGTCAGCAGCTTAAACGTCTGCATGAAAAACTCGGGAGCATTGTAGGCAAACGCTTCATGCCCCTTGAAGAACTCCAGATCCTCCGGCTCGTGGCCGCGGTCCACCATGATCTTAAATGTAACCAAGCGGTCCAGCTGCGCCAGCCAGTATTCCTTCTCGTAATAGCCGTACAACGGCTCAACCATGAATGATTCACCTCGCTAAATGAATGTAACCTTACGGGGAAATGTCTGCAGCGCAGATGCATCTCGAATCCAATCGCGCACGGCGCAGTATTGGAACAGCGCATTTCGCATCTCTTGTGCGAACTGCAGCTCGTGTTCTTCCAATCCATCCTCATAGGTAATGGCATTATTTATGTAATCGAACGTGATTTCAAACTGCTCAATTGTAGTGCCTTTCAAAAACTCAACATCAGTTTCAGTTTCATTCAAGAGGACATTGAAGACCGGCATTGCCTTATGCATATGCTCATACTCCGAATCAGGGATAACGCTCATGTTTCGGATGCCGGCAGCGATTAGATCAAAGTTAAGCTCCTTAATAACCGTTTCTTCGCTCATTTCTCCCGCCCTTTCCCATAAAGTAAAAAGAGGCAGGCCGTCAGGCCTACCCCACATTCTCATTATTCGTTTGCTTGTTTCGTTTCCGAAGGAGGCGATCCATCGCCAGCTTGTTGACATCCCTCTCACGGCTGCGGTTGTCAGCACCACCGGTGAGAACCTGGTTCGCGAGATCGGACTTGCGGTCCAGAATCTCCAGCAGATGCTCGTCGAAGCTGTTCTCCATGGCGTAATAGTAGATGGTCACATTGGCGAAGGCGTTACCTGTCCGGTCAATGCGGCCATTGCGCTGTTCCAACAGTGTCGGATCCCAAGGCAGATCGATGTGGACCATGTAGTTCGCCACCTGAAGGTTTAGTCCCGTTGATCCTGCATCGGTACAGATAATGGCCTTAATATTTGGATTGTGAAGGAATTGTTCCTTAGCGTATTCCTTGGCGCCTTCGGTCAATTGTCCATGATAAGCGACTGCGATCGGATTATCGAGTGGTCGGCCGCGGGAATCCTTGTTGAGCTCACGGTACAACAGCTCCACCATCCGTTCGAAGCGGGAAAAGATAACGACCTTGGAGTTTGGCTCATCATATAGCATGCTGCTGAAGAACTCCTTGAACTGATCGATCTTCGGTGATTTCAGATCCTTCTCGCTGAGCTGGACTTCTTTCAGTATCTTCTCGGCCATCGGGGTCTTGGACATCAGCAGCAGCTCCGGACTGTCGCAGGTGCTGAGTAGAAAGCTCTGATAGCCTTGCGCCAAGGCATCGTAGTATTCCTTTGCCTCTTGAGGGGACATGGATTGCCCATTGATGAACTTGTAATCCGTGATACTCCTGGCCTGCTCTTTAATGTCCGTAAGCTTTTCGATCAGATAATCATGCAGCTTTTCTTGTGCATCCGTCATTTCAAGGAAGACATGGGAATGCTGGACTTGCGGAAGCTGCTGTTGAATCTCTGGCATATCCTTTGTCCGCCTGATGAAGAATGGTGCGATTCGGTAATACAGCTCGCCCAAATTAATGTACCCCGTGATGCCATATCGCGTGCTGTATTTACAGTAGCGCTCACGGAAATAATTCCATGGCCCAAGAATTTCTTCATTCAGAAAGTAAAAGATGCTAAAGATCTCTTCAGCCTTGCCTTGAAGCGGGGTCGCCGTCGCGACAAAACGATATTTGATGTGTTTAAGCTCATAGGCCGCCGCAGCAATCTGGCTCGGCTCCATATTCAAAGAGGTGTCGCGCACGCCATTCTTTATCTTCTGTGCTTCATCGAGCGCTACCACATCGAACGGTATATTCTTAATCAATTCTCGGAGGGTATCATTCCGAAGGATCTCATAATTGATCACCATGTATTGAATGTCCTTGCGCTGAGCGAATCCTTTGATAAGAGATGCGCGCTTAGCCGGCGTACCTGAAACGGCGATCGCCGTCTTCCCGGAGAATTTCTCGATTTCCTTTGCCCACTGTCGTTTGAGGGAACTGAGTGTGACAATAAGCATCTTTTGGGCCCTTCCCTGCTCATGAAGCTTTTCACATGCTCCAATCAGCTGAGGAGTTTTGCCCAACCCGCAGCCATCGAACACAGCTGCACATCCACGGTCAATGAGGAAATTGGCCCCGACTTTTTGATACGCATACAGCGGCAACAAGAAGTTCTTGAACTCGCCTTCGGATTCCCATTGAATGTGTTGGTTGACGATCTCATGATTCAAATTGACGCCTGCGACAATTTCATGAAGCGGTGTCATCCAGGTAATTTGATTATCGAATAAAGCAAGTAAATCCCCGATATATTCACGATCAAACATCCATTCACCTGTTTCCATGTTAAACCCACGGTTCCGGATGTAACGCACTTTTTCAAGCGTATGGTCAAATGTCTCCGGTCCATCAAGTATCTTCAAGTAAACATTGTTGTACTGCATACGTACCTGTATCATCCGATTCCCTCCTTTCCACTTCATAATAGTATACCATTTTCGCTTCGTTAATAAAACCAGCTCATAAAAGCTTATCGCAGGTAATCGCCGCATTTGAGGGGACTCCCTGGCCCCGGGGGAACCGGATTTTTTAAAGATCCAAGGGAGCCTGTAAAAGCACTCCCTCTTCTCTTATAGGAGGATCAACCAAGCATTAGAATGCCCGGTCGTTTTCGCTCCAATTCGGTTTCTGCATAAATGCATTGCCGAGTCCAGCACCTGCAGGTTGCCCCTGGCTGAATGGTGCTTGATCGGCTGGCTGCGAGCCGAAGCTCTGTTGTGACGCTGCTCCAAATCCTTGTTGCGCAGGCGCGCTTCCGAATAGAGTTTGCTGCTGTGCCGGCACGTTGAATGGTGCTTGTTGTTGAGCTGGCGCACCGAAGCCTTGCTGCGGCTGTCCGAATCCGCTGTAATCGCTGAAGCTGCCCGGGGCACTCGCGCCGAATGCATTTTGCGTAGGCTGCTGCTTCGCTTGAACCAGCGGCAGGGCTGCGGTCATCGCATGCTCGAGAATCGCACGCTCATAGATGAATGCCAGTGCACGAAACTCGTTATCGATGTCCATGATGTACAGGAACTCGCTGTTATTCGGATCCACTTGCGTGGTGTTATTCATGCCTGGACGGCTCGGCGCCTTTACATACGGAATCGTGTTCTGATCTTCCTGGAACACCTGCAGGTATTTCTTCTTCTTCGGCGACATGACGGCGTTGTTCTCCGTGAACGTGTCCGTATTCAGATCCCATTGGGATTCGGAGCCGATCAGGTGGCGCTTGCCCTGCTCTTTCTTGCTATTGACCACGCGGAAATTGATCGCCAGCAGATAGAACGGCGATGCCGGATCCGTAATCGACAGGCTGATCGTGATGCTGTCATTGAATTGACGCACATGGAAGCGAGCCTTCTCGCTCATTTCGTAGACCGCGGTACGAGCATTGTTGTTGCCGACCGTCACACCGTCGCCGGCTGCAAAGCGAGCATCCACCGACATGAGCCGATCATAGAGACGTTGAAAGTTCGTGATCGTTAACGTGGTGAATGCTTCTTTGCCGTCGTACATGCGCTCATTGCCCTTGGTCATGTGACGCGCATAGTACGTCAGCGCCCATCCGAACGTGATCGAATCTTGCGCCATGTCCGTCACGATAACCGGATACTGGTTGTACTGATTGCGGTCACGGATCTCAACCTTGACATTGCCTGCTACGAGCGATTTGACTTGATTTAACATGGTTAGTTTCCTCCTCGGGAAATTGGATATTAGCTAAGATGAATCGCGCCGTCAGGCGCCTAATTGATCTTCTTGTTAGCCATTACAATAAAAAAGAAAATGAACAATAGGGGCAGGCACCACACCTGCCCTGATAGAACGATGATCATGAATGCACCAAGCCAAAGCATTAGAGGCGTGCTCCTGTGAGCGATAATACGTGATTCATGCGACGCTCCGCCTTCAGCAGTTCGTCTTCCACGATCGCCAGCTTCGAGAGCTCCCAGATTGCGACTTGATGATTCTTTTGTGCGATATTCGATTCAACGGCCAGCAGAATATGATCCGCAGCCATTTTCAATGCATCGTGCTGCTCGGTATGCGAACGGCAAGATTGAAGTGTGCTTTGAATCTCGGCTTTAGAGCCGGCATTGATGAGGTGGTTTGCAACGACAGAAGCTATATGCATGATGGAGATCTCCTCTCTAATATGTAGATCAGCATGAAACGAGCCGTCAGGCTCCATTGGTGTAATGATCCGGATAGGCTGCGCGAAGCGCCTCATCCAACTTCCAGCGCTTGTACCAGCCGCCCATCTCGACATGCATGCCTGGGCATTCCATCGCCTTTTTATCGAGCTTGCGAAGTCTTTCGACGGCCTCGTCATGCGACAGGTTTTCAAAATCAAGCGTGACGTCGGTGCGACAAAGGCTGCATGTTGTTGTGACCATCGTCATGTTGGTGATCCTCCTCAACTGGTTCGGTTTGTACAGACCATCGCACATAGCATGCAAAAAGCACGATCAGCGCGATGAACAGAATGAGTGCGTATATGCTGAGTGCGAAAGAAGCTACGGTCAAGATAACAAGGCTAAGGACCAGCAGCAGCGTGCTATCGATAATCCGATCCATGATCGGGCCTATGCGATTCATCCGATCGACACCTCCATGAAGTTTTTGCGTGCCTTCTGTGCATACTGGCTGGCCGTATGGATCACCATAATATTGTTGTCCGGCTTCGGGCTGTCACCTAGATAATGCACCTTGTAGGACATCACCCTTTCCTCCAAGAGGAAATGGATCTGGCGCCAGAGATCTTCGTGCTGGAGATCCTGGCCGCTGGCTCCTTTGAAATCTTTTTTCGCCCAGCGATGAATGTGCTTGTTCATGCCGGCGCTCACCTGCGGGATACCTGTATAGATGTGAATGAAGCACTTGTTCTTAATTTGCTTGAGTCCTTCCAGTACGGCTTTCAATGTCATACGGGTCGGCGTCACGCCGTTCCCAAAGCCTGCGATAGTCTTGGTGTACTTCTGCCCATCAAGCACGCTGTGCAAATGAGCACAGTATCCACCTGCACCATCCTCCCCTGCTGTTCCAGACACCCACATTTCTACCCGGAGCTTATCGAACCCTAATTTGCCTTCAGGCATGGCCACGCGGCTTCCTCCCTTCAATGGAATAAAAAAAGACCGCACGATGGCGGTCAGATTCTAATATGAAACGAGCCGTCAGGCTCAACATGCACAAGCAGTTGTGGCATTCCTCCCTCGTTGCTTGGATTCGTACAGGCATTCATCCGCCTGCTTCATCGCCAGCTTGATATCTGAGCAGCTGGCTACGCCGATTGAAATCGTCACGGGCCTTCCATAAACGTGAACGTGTTGCTCTACGGCTTTCCGAAGGCGCTCTGCGATCGCATAGCTCTCTCGTATCTGCAATCCAGGCAAGATGATCGTGAACTCCTCTCCCCCATAGCGGTAGATGTCAGCACCTCGAATTTGGCTCATCATCGTATTGGCCACATCATAAAGGACCCCATCCCCTATCGCGTGTCCGAAGGAATCGTTGATGGACTTGAAATTATCGATGTCGATCATGAGCACCGACACCTGGCGCTTCCGATATACCTTCAGCTGTTGATCGAGTGCTGCCCTGTTACGCAGACCCGTCAATTTATCGGTCATGGCATGCTTTTGCCACGTCATGTTCCCTAAAATGTAGGCGTTAAGCGCGATGGCCGCGGCGAAGATGCCGGCCGCCGCTAGTTTTGGTACGAAATTCATGGTGATACCAGGCGCCATCATGGCCGCCGCCCAAAAAACACCGAAAATCTGCTTCCGCATGGAAACCGCCCTCCCCTTTCACCTCAGATTACATCAGAAAATTAGCTGATAGAATCTGATCTAATGTGTTCGGATGTATACCGTTTTAAATTGATTCAGATTTAATCAGAAATAAACAGAATAGAATAAGAAAGCTTAATCTGATAGAATCTGATGAAATATAATCAATACTAATAGAGTTTGATGGAGCCTGATCGATAATAATGGAGGCTGATCCAGCTTAAATCGTGACAGATCAGACCAGATTAGGTTAAAATATAACCTGAGGTGATCTGATGAGCGAGCAGGGGACCGGCGGCGTAATGAGTGCCCGCCTGAGCCAGGAATTTAGGCAGGACCCGCTATTTAAGCTGATATTGAAGACAGATTTGACCGACGAGCTCTTTGATGACTACATAGAGGCCATGAAAGAGGCCGTTGACTACACCACATCCGAGTTTGAGGAGTGGTACTGCACGCAGGAGCAGGCTCCGAACTTCTTGTGCAAGCCTTCGACCATGCGGAGCTGGCAGAAGCAGCTCAACCACTACATCGAGGCACGTATGAGTGGCCGGACCGTCCTCATGGACTACCAGGCCGTCTTCCGCCTCAAAATGGCGCTGCTACTTCGTAAGTCGCAGAACATTAAGCTCTCACGATGTGCCGAGCTGGTAGGCATCGTGTCGTCGGATCAAATTCGCGTATTCGAGCGAGATGAAATTGATGATGACCGACGCCCCAGCAGGGAGGGAGGGCTGGTCGATCCGTTTTCCAATGCATCGGAAGATCAGATGCGCATGCTCTCCGAGTTCATTGCGCAAGTTGTAGATAAGCGAATGGATGAAAAGATGCAGCTGCTTCTGCCTGGTGAGGATCGGATCGAGGAGATTAACGAGAAGATCGAGAGTATCGCCGGTGCGCTTACTGCCCTTCAAGAAAACGTGACAGATGATAAGCAACGAGAGCTCATCGAGCAGGCCGTCTCAACAATGCGTCAGGATGTCGATACGCGGGATAAAGTAATCCTAGAGCAATTGAAGGAATTGAAGGATGATAAACAGGCCAAGCTGGAGATGCAGCAGGAGATGAAGCAGGAGATCGTCAAATCTCTCCCGTGGTTTGTGAGGATGTTTGTGAAGAAAGACAAATGAGGAGGCCTTGATGAGGCCTCCTTTTTCATGAGGTATTTTGAAAATAGAATCATGTAACCATGGAAAATATAGAAATATAATCATATAACTATTAGGATATACGAAAATATTTAACATTTTCCTATGGAAAATATGAACGGTTAATTAACTTTGACGCTACCTGAAGCGTGACGGGTTCATCGCTTGTTCATTTCCTTGTAGATCTTAATGGTTTTTCGGTTTAGGGTGTATGTAACGAATAAGATCACGATGGTGATGACCTGCAAAATAATGACGGCGTATATCATTGGCTGATTCCCTCCTTTCCTTGTCTGGATGTACTGCCTTAGGCGTTCATCGGCATTTTCCTCCTAAAAAAGAATCTAATGAAATCTGATCTGATCTAATATGCTGCATTCTGCAGCGATTTGCATCGTCAAAACGAATAATTCAGTAGACCCATGGATTTTTTTAATTTTCATGTCATTTAGGTATAAACAATGCCATCTGTACGGTCGATATAGCTATTAGAACATCAAGGAGGATGTGTACTATGGCACTAGTGCTTGGTAGAAAACCCAATGAAAGCATCATTATCAATGGCAACATCGTTGTGACAGTTATTAAAACCGAAGACGATATGCTTCGGTTAAAGATCGAGGCACCAAAAGAGATTTCCATTGTAAGGGCGGAAATCGCTGATAAGTAAATCAATCCAAGTAGATGAAAGGAATCATCTACTACCTAACACACACGGAGGTAATACAAATGATTATCAACCACAATATTAGCGCGCTCAACACGCACCGCAACATGGCCCTGAATAACACGGCTGCTGGCAAGAATATGGAGAAGCTTTCTTCGGGTCTCCGCATTAACCGCGCTGCCGACGACGCTGCAGGTCTTTCGATCTCCGAAAACATGCGCGGACAAATCCGTGGACTTCAGCAAGCTCAACGCAATACGCAAGACGGCATCTCCTATGTTCAAACGGCTGAGGGTGCGCTGAACGAAGTATCCGCAATGCTGAGCCGAATGAAAGAACTGAAAGTTCAAGATGCTAACGGCACGTATTCGACTGAAGACAAAGCCAACATCGGCGAAGAGATGAAAGCGCTGGGTGGTCAAATCGACAACATCATGTCTAACACCACGTTCAACGGAATCAACATCAACAACACAACCGGTGTCGCTATCGCTACTGACGATAAAGGAACTCTCATCAATATTGGTCAAATTGTCACGGCTAGTTTTATTGGCCTTGATGACACGACTACGCTGGCTGAAGTAAATGATGGGATCAAAGCCGTTGCTACGGAGCGTGGCAAGCTGGGTGCGGTTCAAAACCGTCTCGAGTACACGTCCAACAACTTGGGCACGACGACCGAGAACCTGACGGCTTCCGAGTCCCGCATCCGCGATACGGACATGGCGAGCGAGATGGTCAACCTGACGAAGAACAACATTCTTCTTCAAGCTTCCCAATCGATGCTGGCTCAAGCAAACTCTGCACCACAAGGCGTTCTGTCCCTGCTTCGTTAATAAGCTCGGATATACAAACAACCGTTGGCATACGCCAGCGGTTTTCTTTTGCATTAATTAGTTACAATATGTATACATTCGGATACAAAATGGATTAAGCAATTGTCTTGCGATACATAATGATGGCTTCTCGTGCAAGCTGATCAGCGGTTACATTATGCTGCACGCCGGCATCCCGGTCGACTTTATGATAGGTGACTTGATGCAGCTTGTTCAGGTTGAGCAACTGCTCCCATAGCTCGCGGTGCTCAACCTTGCGCTTTTGCGTGTTCCGCCAGTTGTGGGCCACCCAATGCTCGTGCCATTTGTGCTTGAAACAATTTACGATGAAGGCAGAGTCGCTGTAAATCCGGACGCGGCAGGGCTCATTCAGTAACCGAAGGGCTTGGATCACGGCGATCAGCTCCATGCGATTATTCGTGGAATATGCCTCGCAGCCGTTAAATTTACCGATAATATCGCCATAAATTAAAACGGCACCCCAGCCACCAGGACCGGGATTGCCGCTGCACGCACCATCAGTATAGATCGCTACCTCTTTCAAACAAGCTCCTCCTCATATTTGACCACGCGGGTCTGCAGTTTGTATTTGTTGGCGAGATTAATCATATGCTCGGTGCCGCGTGAAGTTCCGTCCCAGAAGCAAACGCACCCTTGTGAAACTTTCGCCATCTGTTCGTTCCGACGATACCCTGCACTGCGATCCAACTTGCCTTTTAAGTGGAGGGGATTCCAGTCAGCAGGGAACTGGTCGATCGGCAAGCCGCGTTCTTTAGCATAATCTTCACCGAGCGAATCAGCACCGCGGGCCGCGCCGGACACAATGATCGTATACGGCTGATGCTGGAGAAAGAAGTCCAGCTTGGAGCGGAGTAGGGGATAGTCGTTGAAGTCACGGCTGCCTGCAACAATCAGGCGAAATAACTGCGCATCATCTGGAATCTCCCAGACATGCTGAATTGAGATTACCGATGCGTCATGGTGCCAAAAGCTGTTCAAATCTGATTCAGTCTGCGCCAGATCCACACGGAGTTCATCGAAGGACGTATGATCGCGATATTGTACGACGAACATGGGATAACCACCTCCAAAATGAACCTTGGCGTCAGCCAGAACAAATACGAACAACATGTGACAATTATGTGAAATCATCAATTGGAAGAAAACTGGGGTTCAAATACCCCAAGTTTGCCACTATGTAATATATATAGTGGCACTTTTAATCAAGCATCATGTCAGACCACCAAGAATCAAGGAATCATGCAACAAGATTCCAGAATTGGAAAAAGGGCAGGAGCCCAAAGAAACATGATCCATGACAAGATGCATGTTCCACTATGGAATAAAGCCGCATGACAGTCAATCAAGTAACACTGATTGGTCGATCATTTCCATGATACATACTTACATAGGTTGCACGGAGTCTGTCCATTTAGCGGACGGCATTGCCCCCTTCGGGGGGACTCATAGTATGGTCATTGGAGGGGGCAAGGGAGAAGCGTCATCGCTTGCGCCTGATAAAACCGAGCAGTTCGTGGGCATCGCCAAGAACTTTGATGACAATGCAGCCGATCATGAAGATCAGGCCCAGCAAGAGTATCCAATGCAACCAGAAGCGCATCGTGAACAGGAGTAGAAGCCCGATCCCAATGCGCCATTTCCACTTCATGATGCAACAGCCCCCACTTTCTCAATAAGGGCATTCCGATCCTTCACATAGTGGAGGAACTTGCCTCTGATCAGAGGTTTGCCGCCGCGCTCGACTTCCTGCTCCGCGCCGTCCACGACCACAATGATCGCGAAGTCGGCGCCGGCCGGACGAATAAAGAATCGTTGTATCATGAGAATCATCCTTTCAGATCGATTAGTTGGCCAATATGAGAGTTGTCGCTTGGTTGGTACGCAAACAGTTTAGACTGCGGATTGCGGGGAAGAAGCTTCAACGGTTGAATAGGAGGGAGAGCAGGCAAAGCTAAACGCGGACGAGGTTTACCCTCATTAACTACACGAACCAAAATAATTTCACGCATATGTATTAGTCTCCAAGTGGAAAGAATGGGGGGCGATGCAAAGTGATGCCCTTCTCACGACAGGATTCCTCGATCTCTGCTATGAGAGCGGCAGCACGTTCGTCCTGATTTTGAAAATACAAGGTATCAGCCTGGTGTAGCTTGATTCGTAACTCAGGCGGGAGGAGATTCGTCTGAAGAATGTACAGGCGATCGTCCAGGGACAGCTTTGTCTTTTTGATCTTTTTATCTATATTGACCAGCCCCTTGCATTACTGTTTCGGCTTAGAGAAGCCATCATCAGGCATGGCACTACCATGCTACAGTGCGGGAAGGGGCCCGCATGTTAAAATGAAATAGGCCGTCAGGCCAGCGCCTCAAGAAGTGAGGCAAAGACCTGCGGCACGAAGACAGCATTATCTGTGAGGATCTTCTCGAACCCATGGCTGATCTTGCCTTGAGCCCAGAGATTCGTCGTGCGATAGGTCTGTCCGGCGTGCGGACCGCTCGTAAACCGAAGGACGAAAGTGTTACCGCCGTGACCGCGGAAATAGCCTTTTTCATCTTCGAATCCGATCACGTAATGCTCACCATTGATGCGAGCAACAATACGACCGTCATCAACTAAACGATCTCCATTATTCATGGCATCAACATATTCGCTCCAGAAGTCGCGATAGAACGCCCGATTTTTCTCGCGGCAGCCGGCACACCGAATCCAATTGATCTCGTTATTAGTAAGATGGGGCGGGATCAGCCTGGTCGGGCCGCATTCGAAACAACATGTCAATTTAATATGCATGAATATCAACCTCCGAAATTAATATCGTAAATAATCGAGCCGTCAGGTTATTTGGACATCGGGACCAAGATTACATCACCGGGATGAAGATTAACGTTATGCATCTCGTTATAGTCCTGCATGACCGCAACAATGTCGCGCGTATTTGTATCCACCGTTGACGTTTGCGCAATGCTCCACATGGTGTCGCCGGATCCGACTATGTATTGCTTCCAGGTGACATTGTTGAAATCAGACTGCACGTTGCGCCAGATGACCGCGGAGAATAGGATAAGCAGGCCAATAACGGCGATGGGCATTTTATGTTTCGTAATCATCATCAATACCTCCAGTGGTATTAAGTCTCAGCTGCCTGCCCGATGGAGGCATTTTGGACAACAAAAAAAGCACCCACATAATGTGAGTGCTTCAAGGAAATACTATAGTTCGATTGGTTTCATTTCAATTTCGCCGGATTTACATTTACGGATGAACTCGGTCATAGCTGCCCGAGATTCAGGCGTATGGCCATCGCGACCACTTGGATCCGTATGGATACCACGAGGGTCAATCATCTCAAGCCTTTCAAGATCAACGATTGTCTCTTTTACACGAGCAGTTCCAACCGTTACTCGAATAGGTTGTCCTTTCGCATTTTGGACACCGTGCAATATTTTACGCGCCATAAGATCACGCCCTTCTACGTATAGTATACCCTGTACCAGTGATTTGAGACAACACCATGTATGCCCATCTTACGATCGGGAAGCGGGAAAGCCTTGAACAGGCGGGCATAATAATCCTCCAACGACGACTTTGGTGTCAAAGCCAAGAAGCCCTCGTATCCGAAGGAGTTACTGATTGCTCCGGCAAAACCAATAAGGATCCGTGATACATTCACAAATTGCCTTGGATTTGCAACAGAGCGATTATGTGGCGCATTCTCAAGCAAATGTATGTAGACGTGATCCCCAGCATCGGACAGGGAAATGGCACCTTGAGCGGTGCCAGTAGCATCGTCAATAAGGACGAATGTTTCTCGGTCCGTTGCCTTGAGCTCCCTGTGCCAGCTGAGGCCCTTCGTCCATCTTGCTTTAGCGGCTTGATTAGGCTGCATAGCTGCGATGACTGCTTTATGTCGTACTCCATGAATATCTTCCAAATACCAATCTGCCATCTCTCAACCCCCATAGCATCATGATACACGATCTATTACTAGAAGGGGAGACAGAAGCAGTCCTGGTGCTGAATGCCGAGTCCGCATGTGCAGAACGAAGGATCTTCAGCCGGCTGCTCCAACAATGAGGCGGCGTGGAAGATGGCAGGCGTTACATCATCTTCGGAGAAGTGATCCGTAGGCTCAGGAGCATGCCAATCAAAATCTGCGCGTGCATCCAGATGAGCAGGGATATACCCATAGTCCGGACGGCAATCGCAATCAACAGGAAACGGAGTTCCACATGCGCACATATTAACGACTTCCTCTCGATGAAGATTTGATGAAATAGATCAAGCCCCAGATGCCTCCGCCGATGATCATTATGATCCACCAGCCATTAACCACGAGCAGAAACGGGCCGCAGAAGAAATACGTCGCGCTGCCGATCATCAGAATCCATGGCTTCATAACTTCGAAGTTACGACCCTGGCGGGCCGAAGCGACAATACAAATAAAGGCGATCCATGCTACGATCGCTAGGAAGAGACCAATGCCTTCCATATCATTCAAACCTTTCGTATTCAGATATATGGCTTCGGACGGGCCGCCCCAAGATGCGTAAGACTTAATAGCTCATGAGGGAAGAAGGTACACGTCTGCATGCTGGATGTCCGCTCATCCTTATCCGTGCAGAGCAGCTTCCGAAACTCGTACATAACCATGCCATTGCGATTCTGCTCGCGCGTATACACGCCTTCGTAGATGTAGCCGGCATGCACAAAACGATAGAAATCTCCGCGGATCAGGCCGTAATCGATAGGAAGATCGCCGATCATCTCCAGCTCCGTAATCGTATCAAGATGGAAGCAATCCGAAGGGATCAGCTCATATTCCTCAGCCTCATGATGCATGGAGACATTGCTGAAATATAAGCATGGACCATCGACACGTTCCAGCCGGCCCGCAGTAGGGGCGCCGTAAAAGAGGAAATGATAATTCGCACCAATGACATAGCTGCTGATGCTTATATAGACAGACGCAAGTTCCAAGCAGATTCCTCCTAGCCATACCTTCCGTATAGTCGCTTGATATAGGGCTCCCATTCATTTGGCCGCGAAACCATGTAGCATTGCTGCAGCTGAAACGTGAGAAAGAACATGACCGACTGCTTGCCGATCATATAGTCCTGGCCCACGTCGAACTGGAGGCACGGGGAGAAGCGATGATGCAATCCGCAAGGCACACCATCATTCTCATCAAACGAGTTCACGTATACAGCACGATAGGCAATATTGTCACAAACGAAGTAGTATAGCTCGCCGGGGATAAAGGCCAAGTATGACTCAATGAGCTCCAGAATCGATCTCCTCCATACGCTGAATGGCTGTAGTAGCAGGACGATACAAGCCTTTGCCTGCATGGTATTCCACATAGCCATGTGTAACGAGGGAATAAACAATCTTACCGAAGTCATCATGGCTAATGCTTACTGTACCATCAAGCAGATGCTGCTGTCGCCATGCATACCGGTTCACACCATCGTAAAGGGGATATAGCGAACGGCAAAGAAAAGCCAGGGCGCGGAAAACATCGAGGGAAATGCGTTGCTGTTCCGTCATGATTATACACCCAGCCTTAACGGTTACTTGCAGTGCTGTTTCCGGACTCGTAAGCTTCTTCGAGCTGGACACAGTTACATCCACCAAAGGCCCAGCGGGGATCGTCGGTGGTTTTATTGTACTGGGCGATCGCAAATGCATTATGTATCGTCTTACCCTTATAGACGACGGTGCCATAGAATCGATAGCGTGTCATCAGGTAATCATCCCGATCGATACCGGAGCTTTCTACGGTGAAGGATTCCACGTCGCCGTGATTGAAGTCAATAAGGCCATCAATAGCGAACTGCTCCGCTTTATCCTCTCTGGACGTACAACCCGCAAGCAATACAGCCGCCAATGCAGCAGCCGCGATCATCTTGAATTTCAAACTAAACATCTCCCAATTAAAGTATAGGCAAAAAGACATAGGGACATTTTACCACTCTATCAATGCAACGTATAGTCCTAACCGGCCGTAAGAACCTCTTCGGTAAATAACGTATGAAGCTGATCCTTGCGGATATGATTGATCTTGCCATTATGCAGCCCATAGAAGCTGAAACGTTTCTCTCTTGTAACAGGGTCGAATTGGCCATTGGGGATACCATAGACGAAACCATGCTCCCGGTAGAAGCCGATATAGACGCCATGATCCTTCAGGTGTTTCATGTTCATGTGGTCACAACCTTTCACGATTAATGGGGGAGGGCGCGGGAATAAAAAAAGTCACACTGCCCTAGATAAGAGCAGTGTGACTCAGCTACAAAAACAAGGAATCCATATCCGTAATCACCATATACGCAATCGCAAGTCCAACCGCGCATAAAACCAATAACGTATAGAAGAGAGCTTGAGGGGGATCCTTGCGAAACGCACGTTTATACAGCTTCTCTAGTAGCGTGCAAATCAATATGCTTCCGAATAAGCTGATAAAAACGAGGCGCGTTGCATGAAACGATAAAGCGATGCATGCAAAAACCAGCAGGCCGATCCATGAGAAAATGGATAACTCTCCGCCATGACGGAGTTTCTTACGCATTTGATGCCTACCCAACTATTCGTCCTCCTCTGGAAAGTAAAGATCCTTCACCTGGTCCAAGGAATACCCATACACAGCATGCTTCCCAGAGATGATCACAAACATCAGGCCGGCGGAAAGATCAAAGCCATGAACATAGCCTAATATCCGAGTAGAGGAAGTAGGAGAAGTATAGGTAAAACCTACATAGTCACCAACACGCACCTCGATATCATGCAGCATAAACGATTGACGCACATGACAGTATTCAGAAACGAGCTCCACAATTAAACCTCACTTGGTCCAAGCATGATCTTCTTGTCGCCTTCATGCCGATACATAATAACGTTGAACACTTCCGGATCAGCCTTCCAGCGATCGTACATAAACTTCGCTTGACCATACGGCATTGCAGCGGTATGCAAATCAGATGCATCCATATCGGCGGAAACAGAATACATATTAATCTCCATGCCAATCACCTCACATTATGTACTGGATGATAATCAGGCAATAAGCAATACGGATGAAACTTAATAATCAGATATGCCCATGTGCACATTGTAGCACATTACATCACAATGAATCATGCCGTCAGGCACTTATAGAAGAACCCAATCTGATTCATGATATGACCGACGGAGATCGAGGCGAACATGAGAAGGAGCACGCTGCACCTGCTTCTCAAAAGCGATGTCTTGCGTAAGATAGATGTATTCAGCACACGTATCACATGCACCGCAATAGTCGCATGTGCTTGCAATCGTATTATTAAGGGCATCCGCATGGGACTGCATATTTTCAAGTTTCATCAAGCATACCTCCACGTAGGGATTATTCATCGGAATGCATCATGCCGTCAGGCATATCAAGACCGAAGGGGCGGCGGGGAAGCGGGAGAGGAATACAAAGCTAATCGCTCATGTCCATAAGAAGTAGGAGACAACATCTTGACTCCCCATTGCCCAACACGCACAGATAGATAGTTACGAGCAACAAGCATATCCATAAGAGCAACTGCTTCGTCATAGCACATACGGTCATTCGTAAACTCCAAATGCATAGCATGGCATGTAGCGATAGGCACCTCATTCGTTTCGCTCATCTGCATTAAACGCACGATGCTGCTGAACAAAGCCAGCGCATCAGGTTGATTCGGTTTCATAACAAGCCTCCATTCAGAGGAAATAGGAAGGGGGAAGGATGGACGATTTTGATCGATCATGATGAAGAGCGGCGTCAGACGCCCATCACAGCAGGGGCAAGCGGGGGAGCGGGAAAGGAAAGAAGCTCCCTATACGCATGAAGCATATAGAGAGCATAGATACTAGAGCATAGATACTAGATAGCACCAATGTAACGATAGTAATCATCCCAGTCAGCAAAGGCACCACCGAAGGGACCTTCCTCACGAGCATCGTAATCGTCCATGTCGCCTTCCTCGCACGTAGCACTTTCATTGATGCTATCGTCCTCGATACCACCTTCTGCATAGAGCACTGCCCATGCAAGTGCCTCATTCATCGCCTGATCATCAGGGAAGGAATCATGGTCATCAACAGAATGCAGGACACGTTCAGATTCCAAGGAATCAAGGATATAGTAGTTGAACCATGGATCCACAGCATCACGGATTGCACGCACATAAACCGTATGCACGCCTTCAACCTTCCAGGTGAGCTTATTGATCTCGGTAATAGTCGCATTAACAGTCGCTTGCATGATAAACATCTCTCCTTGCACGTAGTTTAGCCTCAAGATGAAATGCGGCGTCAGCCGCTCTCCTGTGCCACGTATAGCGTCAATAGCTTCTTGATGCACGAATGATACATCGAGATGAACAGCGCCGTCAGGCGCCCCTCTAGCGTGTCTCATCGCACCTATCCGAAGGCATGATCATATCAGCATCATGGCCATAAAGAAGCACGATCATCCGGATGCAGAAGCGGGATGCGAATTTCCAATTTTCAACCCCAGGATGCTCGGTGAGCTGGACACATGAAGCGGGAACGAACCTGCTGTGGCCCCCTCTGGGCATGGTGTCATGTCGCTGGGCAAAGATTGCTGAGTTACCCCAAGTTGACAGGGTGGAGGTGGCCGCATCGTGTTCGCATGGGTATGGTCATGGGACAGGCATGGGCATGTGGGATGCCGATGGGGCAGAGGTGAGGTTGTATGCTCTTGGCGAGGCTCATGCGTGACGCAGGTGCAGCGATGACTTATCAGCTGTATGCATACCCGAAGGGTGGGGGAGAGACAGTGCCCTCCCCATGCATCAATGATTAAGCAAGTTGAATGTGAGTTGCTGCAATGGCTACCGATTTATCGGACAGGTTGCGGCCAGTGGTGAAGTGTACGCGTCCCAGGTTCATGCCGTTGAACCAGATAGCCGAATTGTGGTACACATAGCCGAGCAGCACATTCTCTACGCCTACAGCGTATTGCATCATGCCTGTCAGCTGATCTTCAACCAGTTTCACGTCCATGTAGCCGTTACGGACCGCTTTCGCAATCAGATCAGCCGAACGTGGGTTAACCAGCTGCATCTTAATTTCTACATCCGCTTTGCGTGTAGCAATCTGTGGCAAGCGAGTAGGAATCGTGCCTGCAGCTACTTGGCATGCCGCCAGCAGCTGACGCTTCGCTGCAGTCCATGGGAAAGTCGTGGACTCGGACTTGTTATCGATATACGCCACCTTGTAAGCAACGAAGCCGATCTCTTCAGGCAGGAATACATCTTCCAGGCGCTCAAGTTGACCAGCGCAGGATTCGATCAGCATCTCGCGTTCTTCTTTGGACTGCTGCTTCACCAATTCCAGATAGTATTCGAGCTTTTGCTTGTTACCGTCCGCCGCGGCAATCGCCCGCTCCTTGGCAGCTGCTTCTTTCTCCATCAGCTGCTTGATGCCCAGACGATATTCACGGTCGATCTCGACGATCGATGGCTTCAAAGCATCCATGCGCTCTGGCGTCATGGCAATCGCTGCGTTCAACTCGTAGAAAATGTTGGTCCCTTCATTCCGCTTGTCCAGTTCAGAAACCGATGCCTGGATGCCAGCACGCTCTTTCACCATATCCGTGAACACGCGGGACAATACGGAGCCGGTTGCCACTGCATGCTCTTTCTCGTTGCGTGCACCCATCCAGTCAGGCGTGTACCATACGGCAACACCCTTCTTGTTCACGTAGCCGACTTCCTTCGGAGGATCTTGGATGAAGGACAGTTCGTTGGCCAATTCATCCCAGAATGCGCCGCCGTGTTTAGCGGCATCGATCTCCCAGCCTTGGCACAGGCGGAGCAGGTCGATCCATTGCTCGAATTGCTTGACCTTGCCGAGCAGCTCTTTCTTGTCCTCTGCCGTCAGGGCGTTGCCTTCTGCATTCACGCCGAGTGCATACTGATAGCCCATGGCGCGGACAGCATCAGCAAGCTTGGTTGCATAGTTCGTCAGCATGCCGATTTGGTTTGGCTTCAGCGTGCGAGTGATGTAGTTCTTGGTCAGTTTGTGAAGCTCATTGATGAGCGCATCATTGTACTGATCCTTGTTGAAGGTTACCTTGAAGCCCGATTGTTTCACGATCATGGAAGCGGGAATCTCGTAGACGTTCTCCGGTGCCTTGCTCCATGTTTTCGGGCAGCCGCTGTCGAACACAGGCTCGCCGTCGTTGTATTCCACGACATGCACATCGAGCAGGGCAGGGAGGTGAGCATTGCGCTTGATTGCCTTGATGATCGTTTGATCATAAACCACCAGCGTCTTGTCACCATCATTATCGGCGCCACCTTGCTTGGCCGTATTAAAGTCATGCACGCTCATGATGCACAGGTTACGGTAGTGGCCGGCACGCGCATATTTAACGTCTTTCACGGCCATAGCGAATGCGGATTCACTCTTAGCGATGAGTGGATTCCGCTGCATGCCGACTTCACCTTCTATATAAGCGTCCTTCAGGTCACGGACGACCACAGTGCCGGCGGACAGACCCAGGTTAGAAGGAATCGAAATATTGCCGTCTTCATCACGCAGCTTGCCTGGGAGCTTGCGGTCCAAGGCAATCGCATCGACGATTGCGATAGGATCATGCACCATGAACTTGTAGTTGCCGCGGATCGGGATGGAGCCGACCACCCAATTCTTGATCATGTCCATGACATGCTGCACGGCGAACTTCTTCATTTGCACGTCCTTATACGTGAATGGTGCCTCATGCAGGAATGTCATTAGTGTCGTCACGAGAGCCTTGTCCAGCTGCTCATCAGATGCGCCATCAAGGTGATCCATGCCGAGGTATTCTTTCAGCTTATCTGCATCCTGCAGCATCTCAACGACTTTATCGACATGCGGGCGAACCAGCTCCATCATGTCCTCTGCCGTCAGGGACGTGCCATGCACGAATTGGTAAGGATACTCCGTAAACTTCTTCACTTTCTTCGCCGGCTTGTTGAACAACGCGATACGGAATTGGATCTTGTGTGCGCCTACAACATCACGGAAGTCGCCTTTGATCGCGGAATTGAATGCGACGATATCCTCTGCGAATGTTTTCTCAAGCCCAGGGACATAGACAGCCAGTCCCTTACCAAACGGCGTGATACGAACTTGCCATGCGTCAACGTCTACGCCATGCTCCGCTACGAGTGCCTTATAGACGCGCTCGTTTACGAAGATCAGGCCGTCGCCGGCAACCATATCAACCGGATGGTTCGCTGCATCGAATACCTCAAACTCGTGTGTCTGCGCATTCATGACTTTGTATTGGCCCGTGCGGATCTTCACATGGACGTCGGGTTGAATACGCATCGTGAAGTTGCCGCCCACCACGCTGTAGAGCTCGTCATTCTCTTGGATATCGCTGCCGATCGAGATGGAGCGGGTATTCACGGAGCTGGTGCCGGACAGACCAATACGGCTCATGTACTTGGTGCAATCGATCGTCATGGTGCCATCAGCGTTCTTCTTGGCATAGGCAATCAGGTTGTGGCCGAGCTTCATGAAGAAGTCAGGAACCGCATCGAACTCGTTATCGCACACCAGGAAGTTCTCCATCACTTGGCGTGCTTGGCTGTTCGTTTGCTGAATCATCTTCGCGTATTTCTCTTGGCCGTTGATGATCAGTTTGAAGCCTTTCTCATTCAGCTCCTTGTGAACCGACAGCTGCTCTGCCGTGAACTCGGATTGGCCTTCTTCCAGGATCCAGTTCATCTTCACCGTTACGATGTCATGCATGAGGCGGGCCCGCTTCTCAACAACCATTTCACCCTTGCTCAGCTTCTTGCGGATCTGCAGCACGACCGGCTCGGAGGCGAAGGTATCTGCCATTTGATTCTCGGATTTGAAATCAAAGCCATTGTCGCGAGTTGGATCATTGTACTTAAGCGTCGATACCAGCCATCCATCGGCATCCCGCGTCATGAAGTTGATATCCGCGATCAGGGTCTGAATGGCATCACGCTTCTTCGGCTTTAGGTGATCTGGCAGCTCATGTGCTGCAACGAAGCGGGCAAAGTGGTGAGCTTGCTGTGGCGCGATCCCTGCAATGCCGGTTGGATCATGAAGCACGTTCAGCAGGCTGTTGCCCTCTACCATTGCGTTGATCACTGCATCGAAGTTCTTGCCGCCTTCACGGATGCCCGGGAATGTAGCCAGTGCGCCGAGTACGTCAGCTGCGGAAGTGAATGTGTTGTTGGTTGCGGATTGAGTTGTCATGTGGATAGTCTCCTTTAAGATCGGTTATTTGTGGCCTATACGTCGGCCCGGTTAATTTGGGAATCAATAGGAAAATAGGAAAATAGGATTTTGCTTATATAGCACGAATCGTCTTGCATGAGCCCCGCCAAGAGGATAAAACCTCAGTAAATCCAGAGCCGGCGGGTGATTCCCGCTATACGGCAAAGGGTGTTATATGCGCACCACAACAAGCCCCTATACATGGGGGCTATCACGTACACCAGTGCGGCTGGCATATACCCGGGTATCTATGCGCTAGTTACCAGTGCGGATACCACTACGTAGGTATCATCACGACCGCTCATGTACTTGTATGGCGCGCATGCCAGTAGCCGCGCCTGGTATCCCCTACACATCCCGTCATCCGTCGTCATCACGTCAGGGAGATGCATGAATACCCGCATCCTGTGCGCCTCTTAGAGGACCAGGAATGCTGCACCCATGTTGGATGCAGTCATGCCGTATACGCCGGCATAGGCTAGCGCCTTAGCCACGTAGTATGCGCCGTAGACAACAGCAAATGGAACAAGGGTTGCTGCGTTCATGGCACCGAAGATGCCCTTGAGCCATCCCTTATCCTTGCGGTAGGACTTGTTGAGTACGAGGTACAGGGCCATCATCGGGATGGCAATCAAGGATGCATAACCGGCTACCGCTGCCGTTGCGCCGAGAAGTGTAGCTGCGCCTGTATAGCCTACGACTGCGCCTGCTACTGCCGCTGCTGCTGCACCGATCGTTGCCGTGTGCGCATCAATACCAAGGAAGGTCACGGCCTTCTTGGTGTATGCCCATGCCTTGGAGAAGAAGGACTCGATGCCCTTGCATGCTCTGCCCGCATAGGCTGCCGTTGCCACTGCACCTGCTGTTGCATAACCGTGTGCCGTTACCTTTGCGCTGCCAAGGACGCGTGTTGCGCCTTGGTATGCTGCGTTAAACCGGTCCGTAATGCTCGTCTTTGCTGCTGTCGTTGCTGTAGTCATGGTATGACTCCTTTCGATGGTCAGTTTTATGGGATCACTGCCAACCCAGATGTGTGCGTTGATGCCCTCATATGAGAAGGGGTGGGGCACCGAACGATCAGTGCGCTGCAACGCATAGATACCTACTACCGCCCGCAATTTTTTTGCAAAAATTGCTCCTTTATAGGGTCATGTGGCAAGTGTCAACTGGGCATGCTGATGGCCAAATTTTTTTATCCAAGTTTCAAGCTTCTATAGGGTCTCTTGAGCTTGTCAACAACAATGTAATGCATTACAATATGATAATGAAAGGAAGGGAAGTAAATGAGCTGCAGCATTGAGGGATGTACTAAAAAAGTAGTGGCCAGGGGCAAGTGCTGGACGCACTATCGGCGTGAGCTTCGTCATGGGGATGCGAATGCGATCATGCGCAAGGAAGCGGGAACGTGCAGCGAGGAAGGCTGTGGCAACAAGCTCTACGGATTGGGATTGTGCCAGAAGCATTTCCAGAGGAAGAAATATGCCGAGCGATTGGATCAGGGACTCTGCGTCATGTGTGGCAAAGAGAATGACCGTGAGACGGTATACTGCGCAGCCTGCGGCACAAGGCGCAGCATCTACAAGAAGAATGCGCGCATGAAGCGAAAGGCAGGCACCCGCGACTAATCCGAAAGGAGGTGATCGCGGTGTTACTCAGCAACCGTGCAGTTACAGCAAACCCAATCTTTAAGCATGCATTCAGTGGCTTTTCGAAAGTGAAGCAGGCGGGGCAGAAGGCTCGTCAGATGATGTCATTTCACGAGCCAGGAGGCCCGATGGCGCACGATGAGTGGGAGATGGATCCAAAGGCGCTGGTCAAGTTCCAAGCCCGAGAGGAGAAGCGTGCAGCTCGTGGAATGACGACGACAGAGGAGTGGCTGATGAACGACTAGAATCGGGGGAGAGGGCATCATGAAGCGTCTACTTGCATGTAGCGATATACACGGCCAGCATAAGCAGCTGGTGGAACTACTCGAGAAATGCAGCTACGATCCTGCCAATGATCAACTGATTCTGTGTGGGGATTACACGGATCGGGGACCAAGCAGCAGGCAGGTCATCGAGCTGGTCAAGGAATTAGTCGAAAAGGGAGCGATCGCGCTCCG
Source organism: Paenibacillus sp. UNC496MF (assembly GCF_900113915.1). Classification (NCBI taxonomy): domain Bacteria; kingdom Bacillati; phylum Bacillota; class Bacilli; order Caryophanales; family Paenibacillaceae; genus Paenibacillus; species Paenibacillus sp. UNC496MF. The sequence continues at coordinate 30,493 of NZ_FORE01000016.1, read as the reverse complement.
CGGCAATCACGATGACATGATGATTCATCATGAGGAATACGGTGAGGTCTGGACGTTCAATGGCGGCGATAAGACCATTCAGTCGTATGGCGGGAAAAACGAATCATTCTATTCAGATATCAATTGGATGCAGGAGAATCTGAAATGGTATCACGAGACGGACAAGTTCATCTTCGTTCATGCAGGTGTAATACCTTGCATCCCGCTTCATAAACAGCGGCAGCAGGACCTGATCTGGACCAGATTCATGGGCAAGTGCGATGTCGGCAAGATCGTCGTGCATGGGCATACGCCGGTGGATAACGTCGTGCTGCATCACGATCAGCTGTTTATCGATACAGGAAGTGTCTTCGGAGGCAAGCTGTCGATGGTGAATCCAGAGAGCGGAGAGGTGTGGGCCGCATAATGGAGATGCTGGAGCATTACATTAAGCAAGCGCAGTACGTGCAGGGCGTCTATGCACTCAAAGCAGGCGACATGACGTATGAATGCGCGGCGTCTCTGGCACAAGCATGGCACGAGCAGTTCGGCGACAGCAAGGTGCTGATCATCGTGCCGAGCGACGAGGATCTGCATTACGCATCAACCTTCGATTTCTGTGTGGCATTACGATTAGTGAAGTCCGGATGGAAGGTCACCCGCGCCGGAAGCAGAGACTTCTATCTGCAGCAGGACGAGCAGACCGGCGTGATTATGGAGCAGATCCTGCGTGAAGGTCATGATCCGACCGAGTATCTTGCGGACAGCGAAGATCTGACGGCCGAGGATTGGGTCGTGTATCATGACGTGGAAAGCAGCCTTCGCGATTACCAGAGAAATGACTTCAGGCCGCAAATTCAGTTGGTTGATGTTGATGAATATGATAATGATGAGGACGACGACGAGTAATGGAGGCATGCACCCATGACCAAAAGAAAACATTTGCCGAAGGCGCTACGCGAGTCTCAGAAGGCAGCAGATGCCACCATCTATTCAGAAGGATTCAATCATGGGTATAGCATGGGCATCCAGGACATGGAGAACCAGAAGCAGCGCCATCAGGCACTAATCGATCGAATTAAGGAAGAAAAGAGGAAGGCAGAGCTGGCAGATCGGGACGGTGATTATGACTTCGGCCGGTTCTCGCTTGCCCGCGAGCTCCTTGGAATGGCGGGTGAACTGTATGAACCAGGGAAGTGAACGGACATGCATTTCATGCGTACAGCTCTACCGTGACCGGTATGCGCCGGAAGCGCTCGGCTTTTGCTGCAAGCACAAGGAAGTCGTTCTTCGGGACAAGACCTGCGACGACTATTTTTTTAAAGCCTGGGCTCGGACGACACCAAGAAAAAACAAACTACGTGAAGAAGATTAGGAGATGCAAGGAAAATGAATGGCAATTATTTTGATATAACCACTTTCGGAGCCACACCAGTTTCGCAGAATAGTACGTTTGATAATACCGCAGCAATTCAAAAGGCCATTGATATGGCGCAAGATAGTCTTTTCTGTAAAACCATCTACATTCCAGCGAGTGAATGGCTCGTTCTTGGCAGATTGGAGCGTTACGACAATTTGACCTTTGTGGGAGAGTCTACGGTAAAGGATTATTGGTCTGGATCAAACTACGGGGATGTATTTAAAAATGGGGGTTCTGTTTTAAAAGGGGATTATACAAAAGAACTTTTCGATGCGGCAGATCAAGGGTGGCACTTTACGCTAAGAAACCTTTCTTTTACTGGATTCACTAGATTATTCGTGCCTTGTAGTCCTCGTACAGCGAACATAACGGAATGCTCATTTAAAAACATGAGAGTATTGGATGCTCCGTCAAATACTACGGATCAATACCATAACTTCCACTTTTGGCGTTGTGCTTTCACGCTATATAATCAATCTCCCAATGCGGTTAACATTGTAGCCTTCTCTGGACGCATGATCGACTGTGAGTTCTCATTTAACATCTTTGTTGCAAGCAAAGGCTTTGATTTGGTGCAAGCCAGAGCAAGCCGGATATTCAATAATCGTTTCGAGTGGATTGATCGTGAAGCGGCGATTAGTTTATATGGCTGTGACAACAACATGATCCAAAGCAATTGGTTTGATCGGGTTTCTGGCGTTGGCATTCAGCTAAAGCAATTGAATAAAGATATTTCGGTCGTTGACAACACGTTCAGTCGTTGTGGCAGCTTGTTAACATCTGGCGGAAGTAAAATGAACTTGTCTGAATCGTATGAAGGGTACATTCAAATATACGGAGATCAGCAAGGCAACATGCAAATAGATAACAATCATTTCATCAAGGGCACGGTAAGCGATATGGCTGGTTCGCCTATATCTCCGAAGCATGTCATTTGCCTAGAGGGAATTGGCTCTACCCGTAGATTCAGTTTCAGGGGGAATCGCTATGCGGATGGCAATGCTTGTGTCGGAAGTATCATCTATTCTGCCTCTCCTTGGATTTCATCTGTAACATCCATCGACACGGATGCTTTCTACGACAACTTGGACGATACCGTGGTTGATCTCGCTAAGTATAGTGGCAATAGAATTGTTGCGAATAACAACAAGGATGTAACAGTGGACGAGATACCTGAAAATCTGACTGTAAACAATACGTTTGATGCCACCATTACATTAACCGATGGCCCGCAAGCAGGAGTGGTATTTGGTGGAAAGGTAAATGGAATCAGACGTTTCGGGAAGTTGGAGCAGCTGGCTGAAAACCTGCTACCTAGTGAGTCTGCAAATGGAACGATGACTGGCAATAAGATCACTTACACCGTACCTGTAAGCGTGGCATTAAGAGGGGCACCCATTTATCTCGCTGCAAACTACAGGACATACAATTCGCCTGACGGCACAGTCGAAGTTACAGACTCCATGGGAACAGTTCTAGGCACCCTAAAAGCTCTTACGTTATCTGGTGCGCAACAAATGATGTACGTAGATAGATTCATCATTCCTGAGACTTTTACGGGAACAAGCATCAAGATCAATTTTTATGCCGCAAAGTCTACCGTTTTATCGCCGAATGATATTGTTATCGTGGATGCGTTTTGTGCAACCTACGGTGACTATATTACGCGAGGGACGATAGACGTAAACAATGTATAAGAACTCGGCGCTAAATTAAAAAAAATTTTGACGGCCTTCGGCCTATATGAGGGGATAGGGGATCTCAACATGAAAACACCAAGAATCAACGGCCTATACCGCCATTTCCGAAATCGCAAAATCTACCGGGTGGCCGGCATCGGCAAGGACGAAGCAACGCAAGAGACGAAGGTGGCCTACGTCGATAATGAGGGCGAGCTCTGGTTCCGCAAGATCGAACTCTGGTTCGAGGAAGTAAATGAGATGATCGAGGTGGATGGCCACAAGGTGAATTACGTCGGGCCGCGCTTCATAGAGGCAGGTGAATCTAATGGAATTATTGGCCCCTTATTTGGAAGCCCATCCAGAACCGCTGCCGTCGGTCGTTCTCGCAGAGGGCTATGATTCCTGGGAAAGATTCATCCACTCCGACGCACGGCTTATCAGTATCATCGCCGCACGGGGAACCGGGAAGACAACCGCGCTCTTGAAACGAGCCATATTAAAGCGTGATAAAGATGCGATCATCATGGCACCTCACAGGTCAATGAAGCGCAGGTATTTCGAGCAGCTATGTAATCTTGCAATAGAGTTGTTCGGATTTGACGCGCAAATTACGCGCGACAGCAACGACAGGATGGAGCTGTATGTCAACAGTCATACGATCAGCGTCGAACACTCGCTCCTGGGATACGTCATGGATTATACAAGCAACAAGCAGCTGCTCTATGATGAGCCGGAGTCCCGGATCGACATTGGTAACATCGACACGATCGCAAGGTACTACAATCGTATGAACAGCGATGTCGTCTTTGTAGGATCCATTTGTACACCGGAAGACACGACCTTTAAGCAGTTCCATGCCTATGCGGCAGCACAGAGTGGATATACGGCCACAATCACGGCAGAGTCATTCCCAGAGCGTCTGGCAAGCGTTCAAGAGATGCGCAGATATATGACCGATCGTGTGTATCGCATGGAATACATGTGCGATTGGAGCGCAGGAGAAGACGAAGGGACATGGTATACATGAAGATAATAGAGGAAAGTGAAGATAATCGAAAATATATATTGTAATGCATTACAATATGTGTATAATAAGAGACAGGCAGCGATGCCTGGGCTGTTCATGATAGCCTCTCCTCTCTCGGTTTTGGAGCAATCTTTGGCACCGTCGTTCTCGTCTGGTTGCTGATACGCGCAGCAGTCGGGCGAGGGCGACATCTTTCTTGAAACTTGTGCGTGTTCTCTTAAAGCCGCGGTGGCTCGAAGGCGTACTTGTATCACCGCAAAAAAGAGGAACTGGCGTTCACCGGTGCCAATTCAATTTGAGACTGGTGAACAGGTTTCTCATTATTGATCGATAGCTCAGTCGGTAGAGCAACGGACTGTTAATCCGTGGGTCCCAGGTTCGAGCCCTGGTCGGTCAGCCATATCTCTCCAGTAGCTCAGAAGATAGAGCACGTAGAAGCCGGCGATAACATGCCTACGATGTCATGGGTTCGAGTCCCATCTGGAGAGCCATACCTATGGATCAGCGCGGCTCGGGTGGGAATGCCCTACCGAGAAATGCTTGGGGAGAGTAACCCAGCTCGTTCCACCATCATGCGCAGATGGCGAAGCGGCTTAACGCAGCTGGCTCGCAAGCCGGCCATTCGGAGGTTCGAATCCTTCTCTGCGCTCCATCTGCGGGATTAGCCAAGTGGTTAAGGCACTCGGTTGCAAACTGAGAGACGGTGGTTCGAATCCATCATCCCGCTCCAAATTTAAGCATAGGCGGTGAACCGATGATCGAGGAAATCGTTAGTGACGTAACCACCAGGGTCGTCTTTCATTTCAACAAGAAAAGCATCGGCAATCCTGGCATTGCACCTTGGGTCGTCAAGTGCAAAGGGCAGACGCACTACGTGATGAACGTCACCTCATCGGTCCCGTTTTCGACGAAAAATACACCTGACAGTCCCCATACCCAAGGATCGCTGCAGTTCCGCGGTTGTCTTAAACTGGTTACGACCAGCGAGGGGATTGAGGCCATCATCTATTGAGGTGATTGTAATGCCCATCGAAGTGTGGCCGTGGCGCCGGATCGTGAAGTGCCCGGATTGCCAAGTCCAGATGCGGATCATTAACGACGTCTGCCAAGGCTCACCCAAAACGACGGAGGAGCTGAACCACGAGCTCTGTCAAGACTGCCGCGTCGGCGTCTATCAAGAACGACCGGCTGATAGCGAATAAATTTTAGGCCGGAAGGCTTAAAATACTGTCACGCACGAGGATCTCCGCCCTTTTGTGACGCCATATCAAATCAAAGAACAGCCCGCAGGAAGGCACACCTGCAGGCTGTTCTTTTTTGTAGAAAAACGGAGATATTAAGAGAAAATTAAAGGAAAGTTTTGCTTGTGTTCATAGATTAATAGTGGTAGAATTTACTCATTGATAGTAGAAATGAGTAAATGTGAGTATAATCAAGTAATCAGGAGGAAATTAAATGCCAGTAGGAAAAGCCAAGGCTACAGAGGCCGCAGCAGTTGCTCCAGCTCAGCAAACGAAGAAGACGTACCTCGTCGGTATCGATATCGGATTTGGCATTACGAAACTCTTGTCCAATTTCTTGAATGCAGGAGACAGCTTTCCAAGCACAGCTATGTCCGGCAGGGCAGAAGGCGCCGTTGGTTTCGGCGGTGAGATCAACAAGGACGAGCTCCTGGTTACGATCGAAGGCGAGACGCATTACGTCGGCATGCAGGCCCTCCAGGTGGACATGGGCGCGTCGAACCGGACCCGCGACCGTAACCGTGCAAAGGATGCCGTGAGCCGCGTACTGTTTAAGACAGCAACAGCAATGTCGGTGCCGCATGAAGAAGGCGAGTATGACGTGTTCATCGTAACCGGTGTTCCGAACGCAGACTACGACCTGAATATCCGGACGGACCTCGAAGAATTTCTGACCGGCAGCTACGAGATTGATTTCCACGTCGGCTACGATCGTCATGGCAAGAAGCCCATCACAGTGAAGAAGAAGATCAACATCGTCGGCTGCCTGGTGCTTCGCCAGCCGGAAGGATCGGTTACATATGACAGTTTCCTCTTTGACCGCGTGAGGTTCCTGATTAACAACGTGAAATACAAAAACCTTGGCGTAATCGATATTGGTCACGGTACGACTGACGCAGCCCTGTTCGTGAATGGGACGCTAGATGATCGCCGCAAGGACCATATTATCTCGACAGTGGCCACCACGGCCGTCTACGACGCGCTGCGCAAGCTGATCGTCGCGAAGTTCGATGCGATGGGCAAGCGGATCAAGGTAACCGATGAGGACTTAGATCAAGCGATCCGAACGAAAGAGATCCTGCACCTGAACAGGCCGATCGATGTTTCGGCCGAGATCCAGGAGGCCGTGGACGAAGTGGCGCCGATTATCTCGAAGGCCGTTCTCGATGCATGGGGCGACGAAGTGTACCGTCTCAATGCGATCTATCTGACCGGCGGCGGCGCGTATATCTTCACCGAAGCGCTTCAGAAGCTGTTCGCCGAGAAGGGCATCGACATCATGGTTGCACTTGATAATCCGCAATTCGCAAACGTCATCGGTTTCTATATGGTCGGCGCGCTGCTGCTTTCCAATCAAATTGGCCAAACCTCTGCTTACGAGGAGTATGTGCTGCCAGTATTCGAGGGTGATGCGGCATGAGGCTGCAAGTCACGCTTCGAGAGGCGGACACCAAGCTGCGTGAACATTTCGAGCCGATAAACAAGGGTGATCAGGCGTATGAGGCGCGGCGCCTGCTCTTGCTAGGCTTGGAAATTGACAAGGCGCAGAGATTGCAAGGAAATAACAGGGATATTGAGAAAAACAACGGAACTGAATAGGATTCGATCAGAAGGAGCTCCCAGGCGGGGGCTCTTTTTTGTTGGCCGGATCTGGCTGCGTTTCAGGGCGCAGACGCCTTGCATGTACAATAATCATAAGGGGTAGACCGCCCATAAAGCACCGATTCGGACAATGAAGGGGCATTGGTGCTACCTCTTTTTGGTCTTTAGAGAGGAGAATGTGCATGAGTGATACAGGTCCGAAAACAGAAGCCGGCAAGATGGTCGTTTCGCAGAATTTGAACCCAACAGCGTGGACGCAGAATCCAAACGCAGTCCAGGCGATCGAAGTGGCCAAACGGCTGCGTAATACCAAGCATGGTCTTTATGCCAGCGTTCCGATTATCTGCAAATCGAACGGCTGCCCTTATAAAGATTCTTGTCAGCTGCACCAAATGGAGCTGGCGCCTCATGGAGAAAAATGTCCAATAGAAATCGCGGCGATTGAAGACTTGTTCGACCGTTATATCACGGCGCTCAAGATTGATCGCGACGATCCGGGCAATACGGTCGATCTCATCATGGTCAAGGAAGTCGTAGATCTGGATATCCAGATGCTGCGATGCGACAACAAGATGGCGATCGATGCGGATTTCATTATCGAGAATACCATCAGCGTCAACGAAGACGGGGATGCCATGACCCGCTCCGAGCTACATCCGGCTGTCGAATACAAGCAGAAGCTTCTCGCATCCAAGCACAAGACGCTCCAGCTGCTCAACAGCACGCGCAAAGACAAGGAAGGTAATAAGACCACCTTTGTTCTTGACGCCTCGCAGCGGGCTGCAGAGCTGATTAAAACGCAGCAGGATATGAAGAAGCTTGAGGACGACGAGGATGAAGCAGAACAGGCGTATTATCGCCGAATGGCCGGCAACAACACGCCAACCATTATCGATGTTGAGCCGATCGGGTTCGATGAGAAGTAACCATTTCTCATAAATAAATCAAAGAAAGGAATGATCGACATGCCAAAGGCAAATCTTGCCCTCAACGCATGGAGCGCGCTTAAAGCAGAATCCAAATCGTTGTATGCAGATGCGAAATCGACGTGGAGAACAGAAGCGCCACTGACAACGATGTTGCGGAAAGCGCCTGACCGGGCATTAGCCGAAGACTGGTACCGCAAGAATGGCACCATGAGTGGCTTCAAGTGGAAACCGGGCAGCATCAGCATGGGGCGGTCGGCAGCGCTTGGTCTTGGCGGCTATGCCGTTGCAGACACCGTTAGCCGCATAGGCGGCGGCGGCGGTATCAGCCGAAACGCGCAAGGCCAGCGGGATCTGGTCGGCGTGCCATTGATCTAAGGTAGGTGATAACGATGCCACGATTTTCAGGCAAATTCGCAAAAAGCTTATTCGAGACAGGAAAGCCTCGCAGCGTCAATAACCTGTTTACGGGCGCCGGCTTGTCCCGAAAAGGCAAGGGCGTCGCAATAGGCGGGATCGCGGCTTATGCCGGCTACGAGAGCTTTCACCAAATGAATCGATACAACCGGGAGACGGCGCTGATGTACAACCTCGATCCGAATATCTACTCGCTGCCGCAGACCGAAGGGGACGGCATGACGTACGATGCAAGCTACAAGACGCATCCGCAGGATCAAGGCCAAAAGGTGACCACCTTCGACCCGGTTGGGACAAGCGGAGATCTTGTGTTTGCACTGCATAATCTCCGGCATGGAGGTTGATGAGCGATGGCTGCAAACTCAAATGCCAATACGCAAAATCCCGTTCCAAAGACAGCTAAAGGCGGCATAGCCAAGGCAAGAGGCGTTCTGGGCGGGGTGGCCGGCTACGGCTTCATCGGCCTGGACGCCTATACTCGCATGAAGGACGGGGAATCCATGCCTGTTGCTATCGGCAAGGCGGCAGTTAGCAATGCCTTGTGGATGGCGGTGCCAGGCGGAGCAGCCACGATGCTCGGTGTGATGGCGCTGCAGATGGCGCCGGAGATCGCGCGCGGGCTTGATCAGGTCAAAGCCGGCATTGGCGCCAAGAGCCGTTCATTCGGCGGCGGGTTCCAGCAAAGCGACGGGCAGCAGTACATGAAGCAGATGGGACTAAACAATGCCATGTCAGCTCGTCAGAATGCATCTTCGATCATGGCGAACCACGCCCGCGGCGCAGCAAAAAGCTATTAAGCGGGGAGTGAATGATGATGGCAGACAATCAAGGACATAGCTTGCTTGGCGATATGGGCATCGGCATGGGGATCGAGACGGCCTCCACACTCGTCGAGCAGGCCGGCGTCTTCCTGGGTGGTGGCGCAATCGCTGCCGGTGTGGCTGGTGCCGCGAAGGCAATCGGCGCGCCTATAGCCCAAACCAAGGCGGGCGTTGTCTCGCGCGGCCTGCTTCACGGCTTTAAGGCCGGGCACGGCTCGGTGAAAAGCGTCATGTTTAATTATGGCGTCCAGGTCGGCGGTGCGGCAGTCGGCGGGATCGGCATCCACATGCTCCGAAGCAATGAGCCGCACAACAAAATTAACAGCAATGAAGCGACGGATCCGAGCGCCAAGTATGTTCGGGGCGCGATCGGCGGCGCGGTCGCAGCAGGCGCCTTTGCGGGACTACCAGCCGCAGCAATCATGAGCCACGGTCCCGAGGTCTTTAAAAGCTTTGCGCAAGACGGTGGCGCGCTCGATAACTATCTGCAGAAGCAAAGAAGCGAGATTCAAGCCAGTCCGAAGCTCTCGGCAGAAAAGCAGGCGGCCGCGCTTACGAAGCTGGATCAATACGAGAATCTTCGCTCCGGCGCCGCCAAAGGCACGAATGAAGCACTCGCCGTTGCAGCGCATGCCCGAAATGAGCTGCTTGGGAACACCAAGGTCGGTAACAAGATCTTCGAGGCCACGGATAAGATGGCCAGCAAGCTGTATCGCATGAAAGGAAGAACGGCCGCAATTGTCGGCGGCAGCGTCCTGGCGGGCGCGCTCGCGGGGGTCGCCTATAAGGCCGCAAATGAGTAAAGGAGGCGTTTGTCATGATGGCAAGCAATCAACCGTATCACAAAGTAGATGATGGCATTGGCGGCGGCTTTGTCGGCGGAGCCATGCTCGGCTCTGCTGTTGTCGCCGGTGCGCAATATGGTGGAGCAGCAATGGTTGGAAGCTTACAGGGCAAGGCAATTGGGGCAGCGCGTCAATTAAGAAATGCCCAGGCCGATGTTCGATACCAGACCGCAGCTCATGGTCCTAATGCCGTATCTGACAAGATGGAAACAAGACGTAATCTGTATTCGGACAGATTTAATCGTTATGCCGGCGACGCCAAGAAGTGGGGCGGACGCTACAATAAAGCATTCGGTGCATTCGGTGGAGGCTGGAAGGGCAAGGCGGTAGCTTATGGCGCTGGCGCTCTGGGAATGGGTATCTTGGGTGCTGCGGCAGATGCCATGAGCGATTAAGAAGGTGTAGCTTATGACAGCAGCAGCGATGAACGATCAGCAAATGGACCAGATGGAGTTGGATATTCGCTCCGATCCGGTCAAATGGGCGTACTGGAAGCTGAAAGATCCCAAAGGCAATCCATGGAAGGCCAGATGGTATCAGAAGAAACTGATCCGTGACATTATGAAGGGCAATCGGCGCCTAGCTGTTCGCATGGGGCGACGGGTTGGAAAAACCGAAACGATGGTTGTCTTCTGTTTGTGGTATGCTTTTCATCACGAAAATGCAAGGCTCATCATTGCGGCTCCATATGAAAATCAGATTCGTTTGATCTTCATGCGGCTGGCTGAAATGATTGACGGCTCCGAGGAACTGCTGAGCTCCCAGGCTTCCCGGACAAAGAACCCGTTCATTATCCAATTCAACAACGGCTCCACGATCATGGGCTTTACGGTCGGTGCCACAAGCGGCAATGCCGGCGCATCGATCCGGGGTCAGCGGGCGGACTGGATCTTCATGGATGAGATCGATTATATGGACCGCGGCGGTATCGATGCAACGACGGCGATTGCCAACGAAGATCCGAAGCGAATCGGCATCTGGTGCTCCTCGACGCCGACAGGTAAGCGGGACTTCTTCTACGAGGTTTGCACGAACCCGAAGACTGGCTACAATTCTTACTATTTCCCTTCGATGGTCAACCCGGATTGGGACGACAAGTTCGAGGGCGAGATGCGGGCGACGATGACCGAACAGGCCTATATCCACGAGGTAATGGCAGAGTTTGGAGAAGAAACGGTCGGTGTCTTCAGCAAAGCTGCGGTAGAACGAGCAAAATCGCAATATCTGTATTCTTATCGTGAACTGAATGCGTGGGAGAAGGAACAGTACAAGACACAGGGCGTGAACCTGGATGACATTGTATACTTCGGGCCTTATACTAGAAGAAAGCCTGCCCCTCCAGCACACCGAATCATCGGCGTTGACTGGGATAAGTACGGTGCAGCCACGCAGATTATCGTCACGGAATTTGATGAGCTCCACAAAAAGTTCAGGGTGTGCATGCGCGCGGAGATTACCCGCGGTGAGTTCACGCTGGATAATGCCGTGAAGAAGATCATCGAACTGAACGAGATCTACGATCCGAAGTTCATCTATATCGACCGCGGCTTCGGCGAGTATCAGATCGAAATGCTGCGTCTGCATGGCCGGGAGTATCCGTTGACGGGGCTCGACCGTAAGGTCAAGGGCATCCACTTCGGCTCCAAGATCGAAGTGCGGGATCCGGGCACACGTGAAGTCGATATGAAGGACGTCAAGCCATTCATGGTCAACCAGGCCTCCATCTTGCTGGACCGGGATCAGATCCTGCTCTCGCCGTTTGATGATATGGTTTGGAAGCAGATGATGGATTACCAGGTCGTCAAAATCACGCAGAATGGCCGTCCCGTCTACACCTCCGAGAATGAGCACGCGCTTGATGCGTTTATGCTTACGATTCTTGGATTCACGTTGGAGTTTCCGGACATCACGAAGATTTTGGAAGAAATCAAAGTGGCCCGGAAGACGATTCCAATCAAAAATAAGACCGAGGAAAAGATTGCTGAAAAAGTATTCGGCGGGAACCGAGACGTGTTCAAGCCGCAGCAACAGCAGCGAGAGCGGGAAGCAAGAGATAATCCGAATTGGCATTTAAACAAAGTGCCGCTTGGTTACTCGCAGTCGCGTGCAGAATCCCCGTGGGGGCGGGGCAATACGCGGCAGCGCCCGATGCGAGCAAAGTTTTAGTTTGGTTAAGATCATTTAACCTAACTGAACAAAGAAGGTTTGGAACGCCTGAGATAATGCGTTGTCCCGGATATGCCGTCTTACGGCGTAGAAGGTGGAAGGCAAAAATCCCCTGTATCCTTCTTATGGCTAGGCTCATCTTCATCTCTCTTTCCCTGGGGGGCGCGGAGCAATCCGCGCCTTACATATTTTATGCGGGAGCTGATTTTGTGGAGGAACTCTACGGAAACAAGGGCATAGACACACCTTACGAGCGCGAGCAAGTGGACTATCATCCGCAGCTGAAGCGCACCGCCAATAACCAAAATTACACGATCGACCCTGCGATCATTCTAAAGATCGAACGGGCGAAGGATTTTACGATAACCAGCACGCTGACCGACTATGACCAGCTCATCGCAGACCTGGATGCGACCATGCAGCTAATTGCGCAGCGTAATCAGACTGATGCTTTCAAGGTCTATTTGCAGCATCTGACCACCGGGAGCCTAAAGGACGTCATGGCCGACGAGGATGCGGCAAGTGGGATTACCGGCTCCGGAGATACCGAGATCTACACGATCCTCTACCGGATGAAGGCATCCTGCCAGCTGCGCCGGGATTTCGTGGACGGCCATTACCGAACGCAGATTACGGACCGAACCGACACGAATGAGATCGCTGCGGCAGAGAAGCAGAGCATTGACACCTGGCTCAGCTTGGAGAAGGACTTTAATTCACTTTCGACGCAGCTCATCGAATCATATTCAGATGATGAGGAGGAAGAGTCGGACGGCGGTTCCACGGCGGCAGCATTAGAGCAGGAGCTGCTGAGCACGGAAGTCAGCAAGAAGACGCTGGATACCTTCCACACGACGCTGGCTGACACGTCTTATGTCCATCGCAACCGGACGCTGATGTTTGCCGGACTCCTGAATACGATACGCATGATCGTCCAGGCGCCGGCCGTCGTCATGCAATCGGGCATGAAGGAGTTCATCCTGCGTGCGGCAACGATCAGTGACCCGACCGCTGCCAAGGCGCATCTCATGCTGACATTTGCCGATCTGAAGCAGGAGCATACGGCTTCCAAGGGACAGATGGTCATGATCGACGATCAGAAGGAACAGTTCGTCAGCCGGGCGCAGTGGATGCGCCAGCAGATCAAGACCAGCAGTACGCACCAGATGACCACCTGGCTCTACAACCAGAGCCCCGGCAGCGCGGCCTTTGATGCCTTCGCCGGCATGATGGTGGATTCAATCCAAAGCAATCAGACGAAATACGAATCCAGCACGACGGACATGCTCAAATTCTATCAGCAAGAATCCATCTTTTATGAAAAGCAGCTCATGATGATTCAGAAGAAGGAGCAAATTCGACAATTCTTCAGCATATTAGAGGATTTGGGAGAGGCCAGCACGATCACTGCCGATTGGGTAGACGAGTATGTTTCAGCCCACGGATATGATGTCTGACTGAAAGTGTAATGCGTTACATTTTCGGTTTATAATTGGTTAAGATATACAAGCGCGTTTGGGGAAGGGGGAGAGCATTTGGCTAAATTATTCGACCGCTTCATCCAGAGATTTGGCTTCAAAAATGCACCCACGACCCCGAAGAAAAGCGGTGGCGGAGGCAGCGGTGGAGCAATCAATCGTGACCCGAAAGCCATTGGCTTCAAGCGTATTGGCTATCAGCTGTCCAATGCCCAAGGCGGAGGCGGCGGCCGGGAAAACTTTGAAGGATCGAAGGTTGATTTAACGGTGATCTCCACGGCAATCGAGCGTGATTCCTATATCATGCAGGCCGTGATGAAATACGAAGAATTGATCTTTAAGTCCGGCTACAACTGGCAGACGAAGAATGATCAGGCACTACAATATCTCAAGCTCCGCTTGGATATGATGTCGATCGCAACGCAGATGCCAACTGAAGATCTATGGCATGCCATTACCCGGGATGTCGTCCGTTTCTCCAATGCCTTCATTGTGAAGGCGCGAGCGAAAGGCGGCAAAGGGATGGTGCCGGGGATAACGGCTACGGCTGTTCCTCCAGCGAAAGATCCCGTGGCCGGCTACTTCTTACTTCCGGCAAGCACGATTCAAGTCTCGCGAGATGCGAACGGTAACATTACCGGCTATCAACAGCAGGTGCCTGGTCAGAACAACAAGCTGACCTTCAAACCTGAAGACATGGTTCACATTAAAGTGAACGTGCCGTCAGGGGAAGCCTTCGGGTTACCATGGCTTGCGCCGGTACTTGATGATGTTCGGCTCCTGCGCAAGGTTGAAGAAAATGCGGCGCTTCTGCTTTATCGGCATATCTTCCCGCTCCTATCCTACACGGTCGGACTGGACAAGCCTGGCTACGAAGCCACCGACACCGAGCTGCAAAGCCTGCAGCAGGTCGTAGAGAGCATGCCGACTGACGGAGCCATCGTTCTTCCAGAACGACACAAGATCGAAGCTGTGAAGCTGACAGCCATTGACGGAAAGCCGTACCTCGATTATTTCGAGCAGCGCGTCTTCTCCGGCATGGGCATGTCTACGGTCGATATGGGCCGCGGTGACACGGCCAACCGCAATACGGCGGACGCCATGGGCGGCATCAAAGCAGACCGCGTAAAAGGCTGGCAGCAGCAGATCCAATACCAGATCAACAAGTACATCATCGAAGAACTGCTGGTGGAGGGTGGATTCGATCCGGTGGCCAATCCGGATTATGCCGTCAATTTCGTCTTCAACGAAATTGAAGCGGAGATGCGGATCAAGCTCGACACGCACGAGATTTACAAGTTCGAGCACAACCTGCAGACCTGGGAAGAAACCCGCAAGAACATGTCGCTTGAGCCGACTGCCGATGAAGCTCGCTTGTACCTGAACATGATCGACATTCCGAAGATCGAGGCAGCTGCCGAGGCGAAAGCAGCAAGCGCGCCGGCGGGTACAGCAGAGACGAATAACAAGCAGAAGCCGGCCAACCAGCATGGTACGCGGAGCGGACCTAAGCGAAGCACGCAATCTCTTGACATCGAACTGATGAAAGAGGCGGCTTTAGATAAATTCTCCAAGCAAGCTGTTTCCGACCTCACAACCAATCTGGAATCGATCTATGCGCAGATGGAGTCCGACGTGATCAACGAGCTCAAGCGCTACGAAGATCGCAAGGCATTCCCGCTCCACAGCGTGAAGAACCTGGTATCCTCGATCTACTTTGGCAAAGAGAAGATGAAGCAGTACATTTCGAAGGACACCTACACGGTCCTGATGGATGGCGCGCGAAAGGCGATGGAAGACGCCGGCCGTCAAAAGATGGCCGCGATCGACAGCTCCATGGCGCTGCGCTTGGTGAACGAATCAGCAAACCATTCTTTCG
Organism: Paenibacillus sp. UNC496MF; assembly: GCF_900113915.1. NCBI lineage: Bacteria > Bacillati > Bacillota > Bacilli > Caryophanales > Paenibacillaceae > Paenibacillus > Paenibacillus sp. UNC496MF. The sequence goes on along the minus strand of NZ_FORE01000016.1, from coordinate 15,010 downwards.
ACCTCATGGAAAAAACGCTGCATGAACTGCTCATCAAACGCCTTGAGGGAACGGACAACCTCCTGGATGCTGTCCTTGCTGTGAAGGGGTCGTTCCAGTCGCTGAAACACCGGCTCACGGCAATTTCAAAATCACTTCTGATGAAGACCTATCATTACGGATACGCGCTGGCGATGGTCCGGTACGGCGAATCCTCGCTGCATCCGATCGCCTCGGAATCCGAATGTGCCGTCTGCCATGAGAAAGCGCAAGCAGCGATCGATATTTCCAATCCCGGCAAAGTCGATGAAGCAACCTTGTTTCATCAGATTCCGCCGTTTCATACCAATTGCGAGTGCGATCTGACGATCCACTCCAATGAAACTCCAACAGGGGGAGAGGAGATTGGGGGTCATGACTAAAGGAGGTGATACATCTTGAAGAATCTGTATTCACTCGCGGAACACCAATCGAAAAAGCTGGTTGCTGGCAGCATGTCCGAGTATGTATGCTCGGTGCCAAAGCTGACGCAGGAATCGGTGAACAAACTGAGTGAGTCTGCCAAGGGCAAGAATCGCAAATTGATTGTCCAAATGGAAGCCATCCATGTCGGACGGACGGCCAACTACACGTACTACACTAAAGAGGGGCTTAGTGAAGGACTTGCAAGTTGGACGACGCCGTACAACAAACCGGTTTTAACGCATCACGATGATTACCATGGTGAACCGATCGGTCGTATCCTGAAAGCTGAATTTCACGATATGACCAAATCCGGTCGTGCCGGACTCGTATTCACGGTCGAGATCACCGATCCGACTGCAATCGAGAAGGTACTGGATGGCCGTTACCAAACTGTCTCAATTGGGGCGACGACGGATAAAGTAACGTGCAACATTTGCGGTACAGACAGAACGCAAGAGTGGTGTGATCACTATCCAGGTGAAGAACATGATGGCCAAACCGCGCACTTCATCATTGGAACCACTTTTGGACGCGAAGTCTCCTACGTAAACGTGCCTGCCGACCAAAATGCCGGCAACACGAGCGTAACGGTTGTCGAAGGCGATGAAACTCAGACACCATCCAGCTCGCAGGAATCAGCGTCTATGGAAATCTTCCAGATCGCTGAAGGGCTGTTCCAAAATATACGTCAGCCTGATGTGAACCTGTATCATCAACTGAACGAAAATGTAAGGCAACTCATTACAGGTCTTGTGACCGCAGAAGGGAGCGTTAGAAGCATGGACCCTGAGCCTGAAACGAATCCGAATCCTCAAGTTCCGACGCAAGAGGGGCAGCAGCCTCCAGCAGCGCCGGCGCCTGAGAATCAGCCGGCAACTCCCGTTCAAGAAGGGCAAGAATCGCCGGCAGCGCCGCCTGCACCAGCAGCCGAGCCGCCTGCAGCGCCAGTGCAAGAGGGCGATAATACGCCAACTGCGCCGACACCTGAGCCGCCAGCATCACAGACAACGCCAGTTCAAGAAGGCGAAGTCGTAACACTGCGAGGCCAGGTCACTGAAATGCAGCGCACTATCACCAACCTGGTGATCGAAAATCAGAAGTTGGTAGGCCGCGCTACAACTGCGGAACAGGAATCTCAGCGCGTACTCGCCGAGAATGCTGACCTGCAAGCTCAACTTCATCGTCATTTGGCCGAGAAGGTCGTGGACATGAAGCGCACGCTGAACAAGCCGGATGTGGTCGGCGTCGATCGTGCGGAAGCGGTGACTGCACATGCTGCCCGCACGAAAGAGTCGCTTGAAAATACGCTCTCCGATCTTGTCGCTGAGATGAAGAATCAGCGTCCAGCTCCAGGCAGCGTAACGAATCCAGGCTACTCCGGCGAAGAAGGCGAGGACGGCAACAAGTCGTACACCGTCGAGGAAGCCGAAGGCATCATCGCTGGCATGTTCAGCAGCAAGAAAAAAAAGCGTTAATACATCAAACGAATTGGAGTTGAGTTCAAATGGCTATGTTCCGTGGTATTGCGGGTCCAATCAAATCGACCCAAGACCAATACATGCGCACAAATACCAAGCTGCAAGCTGGTACACACGACTCTCCGGGCGAGAAGTTTCTGGTCGATAACCGTCTGAAACGCTTGTTCCGGTATCACTTCGGCGGCGACGGCTGGGTCGTTATCCCGAAAGGCCGTATCGTTGCACCTGCAACGGACAACTTCGGCGAATCCCAGGACGGCGTAATCAACGATTTCGACGGCAACGTGAAGCGCCCGGTTCTGACGCTGGCCAACGGCGGCAAGGACGTAACGGAAGTCGGCAAAGATGGCACGAACCACGTTCGAAAAGCGAACCGGGCCATCGGCGTTGCTTACGGCAACCTCTATGAGGAGTTCGTTGACGGTTTCAACGGCATGCAGCCGACGATCGAAAACGAAATCTACATTGAATTGCCTTACATTCCGAAAAAGTCGGACGCTGAAGAAATCGAGTGGGGCTCTTTCTACGACGCCGACCTCGCTGACTTCGTTAAAAACGGCGACTTCGTAATCTCCGACGAGAACGGTCGTTTCATCAAAGCGCCTTTCGAGAAGGTATACGCAGCGCTCGACGCGGCAGCAACTGCCGGCGACCTCGCGGAATACAACGTACAGGTCAAAGAGCTTGGCCGCCTACAAGAACAGGTGGTCGGTCAAGTATGGTCCGTTGAAACGAACCTGCCGCCACAAGGCTGGCTGAAATGGGTGACGTGGAGCACGGAAGACATGCGCCAAGACGACAAGTGGATCAACAACAGCGGCTTCCGTCCGGAAGACATGGGCGCAACTGACGGCTTCCCGGGATACCCTTACGACAAAACGTACCGCAACATGGAAGGTCAAAAATACTTCCCTCGCGCGATCCCTGGTCTGACGAATGGCGCAAACATCGAAGTACCATTCACCGACCTGGTAATCGGTACGGTTCAGCCGGGACAATCCGGCCGCCACGATCTCCGCATCTGGCAGGTGCCGATCGTTGAAGGATCGCTCGTCGTGACTGCAAATGGCACGCCAATCCAGCCGACTTATGTGGACTACGAGCTGGGTCTTGTAACGGTCAACTTCGACAACGCAGCTGGCAGCGCTCCGGTAGACATCAAGGCGACGTTCAAAGCGACGGGTCAAATCCCTGGCGTACCAACCAACTGGGATTGGAAGGGCTCCGTAGGCGCCGTTCGCATCCTGCTTCAAAAATAAGGATAAGGGAGGTCTGAGGGACCATGTTTAACGTAAACGACCTGAAATTGAACGAGCAATCGATGAGCGTGCTGAAGCGCATGCAGCGCCAGCTGAACGTCTCTGAAGACTGGACACAGATTCCGAAAAACGAACTCGTGTCCGTCAAAGAAGCACTGACCACCCAGGATGCTTCCATTCTGATCCCTCGCGTCATCACGGGCATGATGCGCGAAGCGGCTGAGCCGATGTATATCGGTTCCCAACTGCTCCAAACGGTGCGCCTCACGGAAGGCCGCTCGATCGAGTTCCCATCGATCGGTGCGATGCGTGCGCATGACATCGGCGAGAGCCAATCGTACCTCGAAGAAACTGTGGACTTCCAACTCCACCGTACGCAAGAGGTGAAGGTTGGTAAGTCCGGTATGGTCGTTCGTGTAACCGACGAAATGATCAACGACTCCCAGTGGGACGTCATCGGCATCCTGGTTCGCAAGGCCGGCGAAGCAATGGCACGTCTGAAAGAAGAAAAAATCTTCATTCAGTTCTCCAAACACGGTCACATCGTTTACGACAACGATATCCGTCAGAAATATCCGGAAGCGGGTACGACGGGCCGCGACATCGACGGCAACATGAACAACACGATGAGCACGGAAGACATGATCGACCTGTTCATCGCGGTCATGATGAACGGCTTCAATCCGACCGACATCATCATGCACCCGCTCACTTGGAGCGTATTCTTCAAGAACGATCTGATCCACTCCCTTTCCCATGCAGCACTCGGCGGCAGCCAGGTGACGAACCTGTCGATCTCGCCAGAGACGGTTCAAGGCCGGATCCCGTTCGCGATCAACATCAACTTCACGCCGTTCGCGCCGTTCAACTTCGACACGAAGAAATTCGACATGTACGTAGTGGACCGCAACAACATCGGCATTCTGCTCGTGAAAGATCCGCTCTCCACGGAGCAGTTCGACGATCCGATGCGCGATATCCAAACGATCAAGGTCAAAGAGCGTTATGGTATCGGCGTCCTGAACGAAGGTAAAGCCGTAGCAACTGCCCGCAACCTGGCATTCGCACGTAGCTACCCAACTCCGGACCGCATCAAAATCGTGTCCTAATACTGTATCTGATCCCAAAGCGGGCGAATAGATGTCTGTTCGCCCGCTTTTCTTACTTTCAAAATGAACCAAGGAGGGTATTCCCATGCCTGAGATTAAAGTTGGCCTGACCAATCAAATGGGCAGCTTCTACGATCCAAAGACCAACATGTATATCACGCCGAGTAATCCGGTGCAGGTGCTCAATTTCGACGCCAATACCGATCTCTCCGGCATCGTACATGCAATCCTCGGCTCCGCGCCGGCACTCAACCTGTATGAAGGCGACCTGCCGCAGGCAGCTGTTGATGCATGGAAAGCAAAGTACGATCTTGCCGGTAAGATGGCGAAGACGCGCGCAGACCAAATCGCTGGTGCAACCCGCGGTCCGGTAATGGAAGTGGATACGAGCGGCCACGGCCAAGTCAAAGCGAATCCGGCTGATGCCATTACGGCACAATCCGAAGGCGAAGCGGAGCTGGTCCTCGATCTGAGCGCTGGAAATGAGCCTGCAGCAGACGCAATGGATCCATCCGCGACTCAAGAGCCGGCAGCAGCTAAGCGCGGCAGCCGCAACAAATAATCCGGTGAAAGGCAGGGATCGCTATGCTTGAATCAAGACTCTCCATAGCGGTGAGCGCGACACCTCAAGCCGTGCCTTTCCCTGTTGACTTCAAGGATGTTTCCGAAGATCGCCTCTTTAGACAGGTGACATTCCCAGGCACAACCGGCACCTACCGATTGCGCGCAGAAGGCCAGGGCCTTAGAATCGCAAGCTCCGTGATTCAGCGATCGGTAGACACCGGCATCGCCATGGTTGACGTTGACGGGAAACTGTTCCGGATTAAGGCGGTACTGACCGAGCCCGTACAAGGGATAACCGAATCGTACTGGCTGACCCTGCATCATGATGATTATGCCGACGTCGTTCAGGACCATAACCAGTATCGAGTGCGCGGCGTATCCGAAAACGGGTGGAAGACGGACTGGGTTTATTCAGAGCTCAAGGACCGCGACAACCGCCTCGAAGTGTTCCAGCTGCTGCATGATGTCCTTGATCTGGTCGCGATGGTTCATGATGATGAGCTGGAGGCATTCCTGACGACGCTTGTGGAGGACACCTTCCATGCCATCTTGTTCCAGGAGGGGACACCGCTGTACTCCATTGGCTTCGACTCGCTCGAGAGTCTGACGGCTTATCTGCAGGAAAACCTGGACATGAATAGCAGCGCGCTGCCGGGCATCGACGAGAACTTTGTCTCCCGCGTCGAGAGCGCGATACGCTATGTCAGCACGATGCTGGGGCAATCCCTCAAGGAAAGCTTCTCGGCGGGACTGAATGAGGACTCGCAGCTGATCAAAATGTACCGAGAAATGGACACCTTCACACAGAATCCTGCGGATTTCGTGGGCCTCCTGATGGAGCATTATCTAGCGGACGCCATCGAGAAAGTGGTTACAGCGGCGAATATCGAAGTCTTTTTAGATAATGGTGAAAATAAGCAGCTTTATTTAGAAGGACGTTACAATTTCGATATAAAAGGTGAGCTATTGCGGGTTTCTTATGACCTAATGCCCGAGGATCGCTTTTTCCTAAACGCAAGCAGTACGGTAAAATTGTTAACAGAGCCTGCCTTCCAAGAGGATCTGGGCGTGAAAATGCTCGATTCGACGCGGGAAACACTGACAATGTTCAGGGAATTGGTCCAAGAAGTCGTGGATCTGAGCCCGGGCGAGGAGATTATGAAGTATCTCCGGCTGCTGATGAAGGATCTATATCTCCCACATGCCATTGTCGATCGGCGTTTTGCCGAAGTCAGCGTGGATCTGGAAGATGCCAAAGGTCCAATCAGCCAGGATGACGCCGTGGTTCAATTTGATCTGGAGACAAATGGCGCAACCATCAAGTCTATGTTCCTCAAAGATATGGCGAGGGCTATGATCATCGGGGAGCTGAAGCTCGAGACGGACTTTGAAGCGGCGCTCCTTGACGAGTTGATGCGAATCATGACCGATAGCGTCGATTTCCGCACCTTTCATGATGTGTTTGAGTATTTCGATGGCCTTGCGCTTATTGGTGAACAGTTTGCGACGCATTACAAAATGATGTCTGCAGAACGTCAAGAAGCGCTCGATGTCACGGCGCTCGATCTCTCATGGTTGTCGCTTGGCCTGTTAAAAGGCGCAGCGGACAGCCTATCGATTCAAAGCTGCGACGTAACCAGGCTGCAGCCGGATTTGGCCAATGCGTTGTTCAATCATCTCGATGTTCAGCTTGGCGATACATTCGCCGTCGCTCCTTCGCTGCGCTCGCTTGCGCGTGATGAGCAGAGCATGGACATGACAGATGAAGCAGCGGCAAGGTCTGACCTGAGTCAGCAGTTGCACGAATATTTTGGCCTTGCGGCCGGCGAGCTGGCGGATCGCAGATTCGACCTTGCGCCTGGTCTGCAGGACAGCTTGCAAGTGGCGTTCTCACGCCTCGTAAATCCAACGTATTTGCCGCATCCGAAAGATGATTACGGTCGAGATAAAGGGGAATCCAAGGACGTGCTCATCGAGCCGAACCTGAACGATTCTTTCGAGTTAAACGGTAAGGAGCGGGTGCTATATGCGCTTGGCGATGTATCGGAGACTGGCTCGCCAATCGGCAAATTCAAAATTGGCACCAATACATTAAAGGGAGTGAACCCGTGATGAACCTCAATGTCATCAAAAAATTGATCGGCATGCTTCCTGAAGGCGAGAAGAAACAGGAGCTCATTGCCAAGTTCAATCAAAAAGTCGGCGGCAAAGAAAAAAGCGGCCTGCACGACACATTCGAGTTCGCGCCAAAAGGTCATATCCGGATCGAGTCCATCGACAATGACGGCCATGTTCTCGGCATTCTGGCCGATCAGGCGAACCTGGTTGTCAAAGGCGCTGAAGAAATCCTGCTTCGCGCATTCAGTGGCGACCCGGATCAAATCTTGTACAAGGTTCGCATGCCGAAGGGTGATGTCTCGCCGAAGTATCATGTCGGCCTATCCGACAATATCTCGGCAGCCGTTGGCGGCGTCGACCAGTTGAACTTCGCACCAAACGTGTTCTGGCGTGCAGTTGACGACAAAGACTTCGACGTGTTCTACAGTTACCGTCCGCACACAGTCTTTATTAAAGAAGAAGCTGCAGATGCTTCCCAGGTCGGGAAGAAGGCTTTCACGGTCCACACGAAGAACGACGCCCCTGGCTGCATCCCGCTCGGCGCTGAAATCTACAGCACGCACACAAACATGTTCATTGGCCTCGGCGATGGCAAAAACTATCCGGTCAACCTGTCGGACGCACGCCTGACTTACACGTCCAAGTGGACCGACGAAGACGGAAAGAAAGTGGCTGTCGACGCCGATGAGACGATCGTGTTCCACGAGAAGATCAGCAACTTCGTCCTGGAGTATGAGAAATCCAACGAAGGCGGTCAAATCGGCGTGTACATTAACGGCGTTCTGAAAGACACGATCGAAACGTTGGACTCGTCCTTGGTGGCGCCTGAGATCGCCAGCAAAGCGTTCACAGCGCTGAACAACGAGGTCGAGACGGAAATTACGATCGAGTTTAGCGGGGCAGACGCTTCGGTCGCTACTCCAAAGGTTGTTGTAGCGGGTATTCGCTTCGACGCGCTGAGTAAGGACATGAATGCACTCATCCATGAGTTCGAGTCCTTCACGAAGACGTTCGACACGCAAAGCTTCTACAGCACGACGACATCCGCGCCGTTCATGATTCAGCTGGAGCATTTCCCGATTGATCCGGCGAGCCTCGTCATCGAATACAACACGAGCACGCTGCAGGCGGTTGAAACGCTGGGCGAAGTGGCAGAGGGCAAGTATTTCGTTGATCCGAAATACGGCAAGGTCTACTTTAACCGAGCGCTGTCCAATCTGCTCGTGACGTTCAATGTGACCGGCGAAATCTATCTGGCTCGCCAAGCTTCCGGCCTGACGAGCGTGACGGTGACCCGCGCGGTTGCAAACGAAGTGCCGACCGGTGTCATCGATGGCAACAACAAGGTATTCCAGCTTTCGAAACCCAATGTGGTTGCATCGAGCGTCGTGGTTCACAAAACGCCATCCGGCGGCGCACAAGTCATTGTACCGACGATCGACTACACGGTGGACTCGGTAACGGGCAAAATCACGTTCACAAACGGCAAGCAACCGGTAACGGGGGATGCAATCCTCGTGGACTACAACAACACAACGGCTGCAAAAGAGATCACGCTTCCGAATGCACCGAAGACGGTTCAAGTGCTGGAGTACGGCACGGGTGTCCAACTGACGGTTGTGACGGACGACAATCTGTTCGGCAAAGGCACGTACAAGCTGGATGCCGTAAACAACAAGATCATCGTCAGCGACCGCAACAACGCCGGCAATGCCATCATGAGCTACGAAGTGTTCTACGAATCTGATGAAGTACCAGGCGTACCAACCGGCTATACGCGCGCTGTCATCGAGAAGCCGAAGGCTGGCACGGCGTATCCATGGTATCAGCTCGATAAGGGCTCGGTCACCTTCATCGCGGAGTTCCCAGAGAATACGCCGAACAGCCAAGTGACGATCCGCGAAATGGGCCTCTTTGACGGACCACGCGCTGACGACAAGATCGAAGGTTTCAGCAATTATCCTGTTGATGCATTCTCCTTGGTTCGCGTCGGTGAGACTCGCAAAGAAGTTACCACGGGCATTCGTGTAACGTGGACGATCACGCTGCTCAACAAAGATGGCCAACCGTTTACCGGTGGATTTTAATAGAGGAGGGGACGAAAACCATGTCTATGCTAAGAGATGATGCTTACATCAACGCTAAGGGTCATGTGAAGCTGGAGCTCTACAACGAGCAAGGTGAAGTGACCTTCACGAAAGAAAAGAAGAACCTGGTCGTTCTCTCGGCCAATGAAATCGTCGGCACTGCTTTTTCGGATCCGAAGAAGAAAGTGCGCGCTAATCAGACGGATGCTGGTGCATCCGATCTGGTGGCCGGGGCCGATGGCTCCTATGCCTTCAACTTATCGCTGCAGCCGCAAATCGACGGCAGCTACTCCGTTGACGTAGGATCGACGAATGCCAATCAGGAACTGGTCATGACGAATGTAGCGAACATCATTACGCTGAAGAAAGTAACGGTAGATGGTGTCGATCTTGTCATCGACAAAGACGTGTTCCTGAAGGACGCGGATCAAGGCCTGCTGCACTTTGCGGTGGCGCCAAAGAACCGGGTGTCTATCGAGTTCCGCCGCGTGAACAACGCTTATGTGGAGCTCGTCGCCGGCACGGAGACGGTCACGGTAGGCGGCGTAGCCTTCACCCGCGGTACAGCTCCTTCGGACGCAGACAAAACGTACACGATCGACTACGGCACGGGCAAGGTGTTCTTTGAAACAGCGAAGGCCGCTGTATCGGTTGCCTACGTTTTCAAGGTTCGTTTCAGCCTCGGCTTCATGGGCCTTGGGGGTAAGCCGGCAGGTCACCCAGACTACAAGCCGGTCGAGTTCTCGAGCCTTGATAAAATGAAGATTCTCATGGACGCCGAGTTTGAAGGATGCCGCCAGCTGATCCGCTACCCGGCTCCGATCGGTACGGGTGAGCCTGAACTTGAAGTCTTCCCAACGCAGCCTATGGCCAAAGCTTCGCTCACGAATACAATCGTCGGTGCAGCAACGGACACTTATGCACTTCCAGGAGCAGCGGGCAAGCCGCTTACGGATCTGGTCAGCGCAAGAGACATCACGGATCCAGCGAATCCGGTTGACGTGACGCTGAACGTGACGATCAAGGACGCCAATACGGCGACCATCCAATTCAATCCGGCGCCTGCAGTAGGCAACAACTATGAGATCGCCTACAAGGTACGTGACAACGTGGATTACACGCACTACACCTTGTCGCAAGGTCCGGTGCTCGAGCTGGTCAGCGTTACGCACGAAGATTTGAACAACAAAGTTACCGAGTACCTGATCACGAACAGCGGCCTCGTCAACGGCGATGGTGACGTATGGCTCATTAACCCCAGCCAAGGAATCGTCGGCTTCTCGACTTCGCCGAAGGGCAAGGACGCGCAGAATCCGGCTCCGGGCGTAGAGACGCCAGGTCAGTTGACGTTCCAATACCGGATCAACTCCGGAACGACGGTTCAGTTCGTCGCCGACTTCCCGAAAGGTATCCCGGGCCCGCTGCTCACACAGAACGACGAAGTGCTGCCGATGAACACCGGCCAAACGACGTATTCGCTGCAGCATCCGGTCGCCAAAGACGGTGCTGGCGCACTCCAAGTCCTTTCGATTAAGAAAGGCGCAACGGATCTCGTTGCCGGCACGGACTACGACCTGTCCGCAGACGGCACGCAGCTGATCCTGAAGGTGGCCGTCGCGACGGGCGACACGGTGTCGATCTCGTACAAATGGTACAAAGACACGCACGACATCTATCAAGTCGCGATGTTCACGGAGCAGACGCTCGGCAAGATGTTCAACATCTCCGGCATCGGCCCGGTCACCAAAGACAAGAACACGGGCATGCGAATCACCTGGTCGGTAACCTTCTAAGATTGGCGGTGAAGTAAATGGCAACAGGCAACTACATGAAGCGGATTAGCTTCCTCGATGGACAAGTCCTGCATGACTTTCACTTGAACACCATGCAGGCCAACATCGCGCAGGCGATCAAGCTCAAGACCATGTATGAGCGCTACGACATGTTGCTGCTGGTTTCGCCATATCAAACGTACTTTGCCGAACCTTTCGTAGACACCAGTAATCGGGATGCTGCGAGTACGGCGGTGCTAAACACACTGTCGTACTCCATGAATGCCGACTCTTGGATCACATCCCTCTTGCAGCTTCCCGCGGTGACCAGTGAGATTTACTTGCTGGCCAACTACGAGGAGTATCCAGCTAGTGGAGCCACCGTCAAGTTCAGCTATCGGACCGGCTCCTCAGGCTCTTGGGTTTCGTGTAAGATCGACGAGCCTATCTACCTGCCTGTGGCATCAAAGTTCATACAGATTAAGGTAGATTGCTTGTATACGGGAACGGTCCGTCCTGTCGTCTACGATTTCTGCGTGCAGTGGAAATAGGGGAGGGAAGGATATGGCACGAGTCAAAGCGCATGATACGTTTCCACAATATCGGGTCAAGGTCGGCGTGATGCCTGAGTTCTCGGGCGCGCGGACGATCAGCCAGGAGGAACCTCTGGGCGCAAAAGATACCGTCAATAAGCAATTCGTTTTGTCGTGGACACCAATCCCGCAAAGCGAGCAAGTTTTCAAAGATGGCATGTTCATGATGCGCGGCGCAGCCAAGGATTATGTCATCAATGGAAAGACCATCGTGTTCGCGGAGGCACCTTCTGATAAGGCCGTCATAGCGATTACGTACCGGACGATGGATCAACCATGAACATTGTCCTAAGAACGAATCCGGTTCACCGCGCTGAAAAAGTGCCGGTGGATATCATCCTTGAGGTCTACTTCAAAATCGACATCAACGTCGATACCCTATCGCCGCAAACGATTGTTCTTCTGAATGTGGACGCCCAAAAAGGGGAGCCCTTCAGTTATGAATACCGCAACAAGGTTCTGCTGATCCAGCCAGCCGCCAAGCTCAGCCCATTGGCTCACTACCAGGTGGAGCTGGTCGGTGGCGAAGAAGGACTCAAAGACATCATGGGCAGGTTGCTCGACCAATCGTTCATGATGGAGTTCTACACAGCAGATATAAAGGATATCAAGCCTCCGGTCGTAACCGCGCCATCGCATTTGTCATCCGTTGCCAATCCTGTGACCTTCAAATGGAACGCAGCCGAACGTGCGTACTTCTATGAGCTTGAAATCTCGAGGAGCAACACGTTCGATGTGCTCGTCTGGCCAAGAGGCGACAGCCGGGTATATGGAACTGAAGTGACGCCGGAAACGGCGCTAGAGGAGGGCAGCTATTATGCCCGAATCCGAAGCGTCAACGACGCGGGCACGCGCAGTGCATACTCCAGCATTATTCAAATCCATGTCAGGCCGCCGGTCACGGCGCAGTCTACGGACACCGCAGGCACGGGAGCAAATGCGCAGGATGAATTGGATCACCTGAAGGACCAGCTGGGCGGCACTCCGGAACAGGGGCTAGACACGCTGGGCATTGCTTCAATGACGCCTGCCGATCAGGAAGTGAATGTGCCGCTATCATTTGGCATCACCAGTTCACCGCTTAGTGAGATCGTGCTGGAGTTCGATGAAGACCTGGATCTTTCTACGGTTGACAGCAAGAGCTTCTACGTTATTGCGCAGAAGAATTAGCGGTCCGCCCTCCAAGTTATTGGGGGGCATTACATATAATTAAGAAAGAGGGTGGATGCGATGGATTTTATTGGCGTATACACGAAGAACTCAACGATTCTTTTAGAATTATTGAATATAGATGAGGATAATGCCCCGATCCCAGCTGATTTTCCTCCCACCGCATCGCTTGAATATTATGACGGAGATCGTCTTACTATCGTACAGCATGTTACACTGGAATCAATAGGCCCAGGCCGTTATCTAAAGGCAATTTTTGTGTCTGATGACTGGGGTTATGGTGATTATCTCGTCACTTACGAAGCCACTTTGAATGGTGTTACAAGCACCACCAAAGAGCGTTTTCAGGTTCGATCGGGTTACGCAAGCGGCGCTGCTCCCAGCGCGCCTGTACTTGTATCCGATATCACGGTGCTCACGTCCAACGGCGGCTATACCACGGTCATGATGAACGGGTTGCCGATGCCAAACGCGAAGGTCAATATCTATGCAGTCAGCTCGGGCGAGTTGGTGGCAAAGGCCTCGACCGACAGCGGTGGACATTGGAGCACGCAGGCCTATCCGGGCACGTACAAATTCGAGTTTGTGCATCCGAATGGGACGATCCTGAGAACGTTAGAGAAGGCGGTGAAGTAATGGTCAACATTCCTATTGAGAACTACCTGCCCCCGTCTGTCTATGGTATGACGGGCACCATTTCGGTTGAAACCGCAGATGGCACTCGCATGACATTAGATCAAGCAAAGGCAGCTGGAGTCAAAGCGAGGAAACTCGTATTCAAGCCGCGGGATGGATTCTTGTACAATACGACCTATACGGTGGTGGCGCAGAAATCGATCAAGTCGGAATCAGGCCTCAGCCTGGGCGATACCGCGAGGCAGACGTTCACCAGTCAGTATGGGCCGCTGTTCGGCGACCAAGCCATCGAGGTCCATGGCATCATGAAAAGCCTCTACGAATACTTCACCATCCATGAAGTGTACGCGGCGCTTCGCGATGCCGGCCAGAAAGCGTATATCCTGCTGAATATGTTCCCTGACGTCAACAATGCACGTTTCCGGGAACTCCTTGACTCGCGTATCGAATACTTCGGCGTCACACGGTATGTGCCGTATGAGGCGGCCAAGATGCTGCTTGGAACGCTTTACATTCGTCTTTCTGAAAAGATGAATCTGGGCGATCCAACTGTCGCAATTGCCAACGAATCCACGGCAACGCTCGGCGATCTGACCATTCAAGAAAAGACTGATCCTCAAGTTATTGGCTCCGGTGTTCTGAAAGTTATTCAGAACATGATGTCTGAGGTCGAGAGGGAATGCAAGTATTGGATGGATCATCTGATGAACCGGGACCGCCGCGGTTATACGACACCGCTCTCCGCAAGCTTCCGGAAGAATACCGCGACTCCTGATGATAGGGGCGGATTCTAATGCGAGACTTGCGGGCTGATCTCTCCAAGCTTCTGGATCAAGTGGGCTACCCCGTGGTCTATGTTCGGCGGGATCCGCGATTTCGGTGCGAGTGTTACAGTGAGCGAAGCGGGGAATCGACGGCAGGATGCGCGAAGTGCTATGGAACCGGCTATGTCGTAACGATCGAAAAAATCCGATCCTACCGAAAGCCAAACGCGGTACCGTTGTCTCTGTCCGGCGTTAACCAACAGTCGCCGGCGGGCCGGACCACTCCGGGCGCCTTCATTTATTACCTGGAGCATGACATAAATCCATCCGAAAACGATCTGATCTTAGAGATCGAATGGCAAGGGGATGTCCCGCTCCGCATTAAAGACAAGCAGGAAATTAGCTTCAACGAGCCCAAGCGCGGCACCGGCGGGCGCGTCGAGTTCCACATGACGTACACCCGGATGGTTTACAAGGGAGGTGAGGACGATGCAGCCCTCAGCCAACATTGAGTATACCACGCTGCCGAACAGCTACTTCTCTACGTACCTTCCGACTGGAAAGCGGATCGTCTTCATCGGAGAATCAACCCAAGGCGAGTTTTACAATCCCGTAGCCATTTCGTCTGCAGCCGCAGCGAAAGCGATCTTTGGTTCAGGCCCGCTGATTGACCGGCTTGAAGACGCCATCGCAGGAAACTGCGCGGGTGTGTATCTCATGAGGATCGAACCTAATGCCTTTCAAAAGGCGTGGGATTATCTTATAAAGTTTCCATTCGATTTGATCTACTCGGATGCCTTAACCTTCTCGGATGCCGGCGACCTCATTGACGCGTTCATTGCGTTCGCCAAGGAAAAAGAGGAGATGGGGCAGCTGATTCACGGGTTCTTCGATGCCGGATCGCACGATATGGCAGAGCTCCGAAAGCTGTATATCCCTATCATGAACCTATCGGCACCGGTGGAAAACGGTATCGAAGAGCAGGGGAAATACTTCTCGGTGATTGCCGACCAGTT
>NZ_FORE01000005.1:0-783711 GCF_900113915.1 Paenibacillus sp. UNC496MF | reverse complement strand
CGCTCGGCCGGGTCATGCTGCACCTGCAGAAGGCGACGGGCGGCGAGGTGCGGTTCAACGGCCGGGACATTCAGCAGGTCGGCCCGGGCGAGCTGCGGGCGCTGCGGGAAGAGATGCAGATCATCTTCCAGGATCCGATGGGCTCGCTGAATCCGCGCTTCCTGGTGCGGGACCTGATCGGCGAGCCGCTGAAGCTTCACCGCCGGATGTCGGCCTCCGACATCGACGACCGGGTCGTGGAGTTGATGGAGCTGGTCGGGCTCGACGTGACGCGGCGCAACCGCTACCCGCACGAGTTCTCGGGCGGGCAGCGGCAGCGGATCGGGATCGCGCGTGCGATCGCGCTCAATCCGAAGTTCATCGTGGCGGACGAATCGGTGTCGGCGCTGGACGTGAGCGTGCAGTCGCAGGTGCTGAACCTGATGATGAAGCTGCAGCGGGAGCTGGGCTTGACGTACCTGTTCATCGCGCACGGGCTGAACGTGGTCCGGCACGTCTCGAACCGGGTCGGGGTCATGTACCTGGGCAAGCTGGTGGAGGTGGCGCCGGCGGACGAGCTGTTCGCGCGGCCGGCGCATCCGTACACGCAGGCGCTCATGTCGGCGATTCCGCAGCCGTCGCCGGGACGCCAACGGGACCGGGTGGCGCTGCAGGGCGAGGTGCCGTCGCCGGTCAATCCGCCGTCCGGCTGCCGGTTCCACCCGCGCTGTCCGTTCGCGCAGGCGCGCTGCAAGGCGGAGGAGCCGCTGGCCCGGCCGGTCGGACTCGACCGCGAGGTCGCCTGCCATTTTCCGCTGACTTCCTGAAACCCGCGCCGGGTTTCATACGGTTTGAACGATTCGAAGCGGCTGTCCGAACGGGCGGCCGCTTTTTCGCGCTTGGGTTCGCGAGCTTTGTAAAATATTCGCGAATTCTGAAACGAGGCCGAAGGATTATTCGTATTGGCGACTAATGGATTATATAGTAGATAAATACGCATTATTGGAGGAACCCCGTTCATGTTAACCGAAACGGAATCGAACGAAAGCTTCTGGCAGCTCGTCAAGAAAGGAAACAAATCATCCGCGATAGCCATGGGAGGCAACGCGGTCATTGCCGCGGTGAAGGGCATCGTCGCCTCGATGAGCGGGAGCAGCGCCTTGTTCGCCTCCGCCATGCACTCGTTTGCCGACACGATCAATCAAGGCTTCGTCTTCGTCGGCAGCGTCCTCTCCGAGAGGGCCCCGACGCGCAAATTCCCGACCGGCTTCGGCCGGGTCATCAATATTTTTTGCATGGTCGCCGTCATCGTGGTCACCATCATGGCGTACGAGACGATTCTTGAAGGCTGGCACAGCCTGTCGAATCACGAAGGCGGGAGCAAAAGCCTGTGGCTCAGCATTGCCGTGCTGCTGCTGAATTTGGCGGTGGACGGAAGCATATTGGTCAAGGCGATGAAAGAAATCACGCACGAGGCCCGCGTCGAAGCGAAGGGCTTCGGCATCGTGGGGGCCGCGTTCAAATCGGTGGGCCGCGCGGCGCCTCCGACGCGTCTGGTGTTCTACGAAGACTTGGTCGCCGTATCCGGCGCGGGGCTTGCGCTGGCGGCGATCGTCATCACCGCGCTGACGGATAAGCCCGTCGCGGACGGCGTGGCGACCATCTTGATCGGCGTCCTGATGCTGGTCGTGGCGTTCCGGGTCGGCTTCGACAACATGGTCGGGCTGATCGGCGTCGCGGCGCCGGAAGAAATCCAGCGCCGGGTGACGGACACGATTTTCGCCGAGCCGCGCGTCTGCGACATCAACGAGCTGCGGGTCATTCAGGAAGGCCGCTACTACCACGTGGAAGGGTTGATCGAGCTGCAGGTCGGCATGACGCTCGCGGACGCCGACGACGTGAAGTTCCGCGTGCGGGACAAGCTGCTCCAGGATCCGGATATATCGGACGTGACCTTGGGGATCATCGAAGATAACGGGGTGCGGGACTGGGTGCCGCAAACCTGATCGCATATCGCAATCGGAAGGACGGCAGGCGCCGCGGGGAGATCCCCGCGGCGTTTTGCTTCGCTCCCTTAATCGGGCGCCTTAGGTGGAAAAAGTACAAGAACTGCAGGAATGCGTTCATTGTCCGGCGCGCGCCGCTTTCGGATAATAAAGGTACATCGCGCGGCGCAGCGCATCGCGATTCAATGGACGAGGAGTGAACCGGAATGTTGACGGCCGAACAATTGGAGCAGTACCGGGAGAAGGGGTACGTCGTGCTGGAGGACGTCTTCGGCGCCGAGGAGATGGACCGCATCCGCGGCATTATCGACGCGTACGATCTGGAAGGGGAAGAAGCGCTGAAGCGCGGAAGCAAGGGGTTTAACAATATCCCGAACCAAATCAATTTCACGTGCAACCTGACGCGCCGCGACAAAGAATTGGAGTCTTTCATCGGCGACCAACGCTTCGTCGATCTGACGACCGGCGTGCTCGGCCCGGACATCCGGCTGTATTGGGACCAGTCGGTGTACAAGCGCCCCGAGGCGAAGCGCGATTTTCCGTGGCATCAGGACAACGGCTACGTGCCGACGGATCCGGTGGAATACATGACCTGCTGGCTCGCGCTCGACGACGCGACGGTCGAGAACGGCTGCATCTGGATTCAGCCGGGCTCGCATCATCAGGGCTATATCGAACACGTCAAGACCGACACCGGCTGGCAGTGCTACTTCGGCGAGGATCCGGGCATGCCCGTCCCGCTGCGCAAGGGCAGCATGGCGGTGTTCTCTTCGCTGCTGCTTCACCGCAGCACGCCGAACCAAAGCGACGGCACGCGCAAAGCGTACGTCATCCAGTACTCCGTGGACGGCGCCCGCAACCCGGTAACCGGCACCGTGTTCGACAACGGACCGTTGATCGCCAAAGACGGCCGGGCGCTGTTGGCGTGAGGGCGGTCATCGTGTGCTGCTTGCGGAATTTGCAGGAGAACCGGCACGGCGACCTGCTCGACGAGCTGGCGGAAGCCGGACACGACGTCTCGCTCGCGCACTGCTTGCACCAATGCGCGGGCTGCCGCAGAGGACCCGCCCTGGAGAAGGACGGCATCTGGCACGGCGCGTCCGACAAGGAGGCGCTGCGCCTGGCGATCGGGTTCTACGCGGAGCCGGACGAGAACCGGCTGCCGGACCGGCGCAAGCCGGATTGAATCCGCCGCTCCATCCCGATCGCGGCCTCGCCCGACGCGACTTCGCTCGTTGAACGCCGAAAAACCGAACGCCGAAGCGCCGAACGCCGGATAGGCGTAACGCGCCGCCCGTGGTACACTGAATAAAAACCACCGAGACGGGGAATGCGCGCATGGCGAAGGCATTGGCGGGAACGACGCTCGAGCAGTGGCAGGTCAACGTGTATCAGGTCGACGAGGGCATTTACGAGAAGCTGAACCATGAGCACATCGTCTATCCCAATTGGATCGTCAGCCATGTCGCAGACGGGCATGTATGGACGACGACGAACGGCGAGCGGCACGAGGCGCGCGAAGGAGGGGTCATGCTGCACCCTCCTTTTTTGCCGTTCTCCGAAACGTCGGAGGGGCCGGGGCGGCACGAGTGGCTGTCGGTGCAAATCCAAACCAGCTATAACCTGGACTTGTTCCAGCTGTATCCGGTGCAGCCGGTCGTGCGGCTGCTCGACCCGGAGGCGTTCAGCGCGGCGTTCCGCTCGCTGCTCCGGACATGGCGGGGGGAAGGGCCCTTCAGGGACGTCGCGCTGACCGCGGACATGCTCCGGCTCGCGGCGCTGATCCTGGAGAGCTGGGACGCGAACGGGCGGCAGGCGAGAAGCGGGGCATATACGGCGAAGTACGACCGCTTCTTCCCGATCATCCGGTTCATGGCCGATCATATGGAGCGGAAGCTGTCGCGCGACATGCTGGCCGGGCAGGTGCACCTGAACACGAATTATTTCGACCGGGCGTTCCATGAAGCGTACGGCATCAATCCGATGCAGATGCTGCGCCAAATGCGGCTCAGCAAGGCGAAGCGGCTGCTGGAGACGACGGAGGAGCCGCTCAGCGAGGTGGCGCAGCGGTGCGGCATGGGGGACGCGGCCTACCTGAGCCGCCAGTTCGCCAAGACGTTCGGGCTGACGCCGGGCAAGTACAAGGCGATGATCCGCTCGGCGCAGACGAATTTCATGGCCGCCAAGGAGTAGCGCCTCCGCCGGCCGGCGGCCGCCGCGCCGCCGCCGACACGCCGGCTGCGGGCGCTGCCGCTGCGCGCCAGAAAGCAAACGGCAAAAAACCGTCCCGGATAATCCGGGACGGTTTTCCGCATGCCGAAGTTCGGCGATTATTGTTGGGATGCGAGGTGCTCGGCGAGACGTTCCCACGTTTCGGCGATGCCTTGCTCCATGCCCATTTCGACGACTTGGCGCAGCGCTTCCTCGGATTCGTAGGTCGAACGGCTGACCAGCAGCGTGGAGCCGCCGCGGTCCTCGAACGTCATCGTAATGCGCGAGGACGGCATGCCCGGCGTCTCGTTGCCCTCGGCGTCAGAGAAGTAATCGGTGTACACGATTTTCTCCGCGTTCACGATTTCCTCGTAGATCGCTTTGCCCCACGATTCCATGCCGTAGAAATCCCCTTGCCGCTCGTCGAAGCATTTCATGCAGTAGTGCCAAATGCCGCCTTCGCGGAAGTCGACGTTGCAGACCGTCAGCTCCCAGCCGCGCGGACCCCACCACCGCTTCAGATGTTCGGCTTCGGAAAACGCCTTGAATACCAGCTCCCGGGGCGCCTTGAACTCCCGCTCCAAAATAAAATCGCGTCCCTCGATCGTCGTCGTCAGTTGATTCGCCATGCCTGATTCCTCCTCGAATAATGGTAATAGCAGGTTTTCCTCGGTCAGAACCCGCGCGGTGCGTTTGAGGCGAGCGGGTTGCGTTCACGGCCGCCTGACAGCGAGCGCGGCATCGCCCGTTTCGTTTGTTTGTCTCGTCGGTCCTGCTTGCATTTAGAATATACCCAAAAGGGAATATTCCTGTCAAGGAATATTTATCGATTTTCCGTTTCTTTATCTTTCGGACAAGCTTTGCTTGATCTTGCCCATGCCGAAAGAATAGGATTGACAGCAAACGGGAATCACGCTAATCTCATTATGTAAACATTATGTAATCGATTACGTAAACGATTACATGTCGAGGTTATTCAGAGGTGAATGAAGCTTGTCGAAAGCAACGATCAAACAAGTCGCGGCCGAAGCCGAGGTGTCGACGGCCACCGTCTCCCGCGTGTTGAACGAAAGCGGCTACGTCAGCCCGGAAGTCAAGGAGCGCGTGTTCGGCGCCATCGCCAAGCTGAACTACCAGCCGAGCGCGATCGCCCGGAGCCTGAAGCAGGATAAGACGTTCATGATCGGCGTCGTCGTGCCGGATATTTCCAACCCGTACTTCATGGGCATTTCGAGAGGCATCGAGGACGTCGTCGGGCCGGAAGGCTTCCAGCTCCTCTTCTGCAGCTCCGACGAATCGCCGGAGAAGGAGGCGCGCCTGCTCCAATTGCTCTACGAGAAGCGCGTGGACGCGATCGTGCTGGCGACGTCCGGCGGCAACGCGGCGCGTATCGGCGCTTTGGCCGCGAGCGGACAGCCCGTCGTGCTCGTCGACCGGAGACTGGAGACGGACGAGGACGCGCCGCCGCTTGATCTGGTCGCGGAGGACAACGCGCAGAGCGCGTACGAATTGACGAAGGCGCTGCTCGACCGCGGCCATGTCCGCATCGGCGTCGTGAACGGCCTGACCCGGGTCAGCACGGGGCGGGAGCGTCTGGAAGGGGTGCTTCGGGCGATGAAGGAGCGCGGCCTGGAGGACCGGCTGCTCGTCTACAGCGGGGACTTCTCGACGGACGGCGGCGTGCGGGCGGTGCAGCGGTTTCTGCGGGAGAAGGAGCGGCCGACGGCCGTCGTGTCGCTGAACAACCGGATGAGCCACGGCGTGCTGCTGGAGCTCGTGCGCTGCGGGCTGCGCATTCCGGGCGACATGGCGGTCGCGTCCTACGGCGAGGTCGAGGCCGGACAGCTGCTAAAGGAGCCCGGACTGTTTTATCTCGATCAGGCGCCTTACGACATGGGGCTCAAGGCGGGCGAGATCCTGCTGCGCCGCATCCGGAAGGAAGACGGCCCGGCCGAGCCGTTCAACGAGATTTTCCATCACGAAGTCAAGCAAATCCGCTAATCCCGCTTAATCCATTACGCATGAAAGAGGGAATGAACATGGACATCCATATCGGCAACCGGCTGCAGGGCAGCCTGCCCAAAATCGGCATCCGGCCGATCATCGACGGCCGCCGCGGCGGCATCCGCGAATCGCTGGAGGACGTGACGATGGAGATGGCGCGCAGCGCCGCCGCTTTCCTGTCGGAGAACCTGACGCACAGCAACGGCCTTCCGGTGGAATGCGTCGTGGCCGACACCTGCATCGGCGGCGTGGCGGAAGCGGCGAGAGCGGAGGAGAAGTTCGCGCGCGAAGGGGTCGGCCTCACGATCTCGGTCACGCCGTCCTGGTGCTACCCGACCGAAACGATGGACACCCATCCGTCGCGGCCGAAGGCGGTCTGGGGCTTCAACGGCACGGAACGTCCGGGGGCCGTCTATCTGGCCGCGGTGCTGGGCGCCCACAACCAGAAGGGGCTGCCGGCCTTCTCCATCTACGGCCGCGACGTGCAGGACATCGGCGACGCGACGATCGCGCCGGACGTGCGGGCGAAGCTGCTGCAGTTCGCCAAGGCCGGTCTCGCGGTGGCGACGATGCAGGGCAAATCGTACCTGTCGATGGGCTCGGTGTCCATGGGCATCGCGGGCTGCATCGTCGACGAGACGTTCTTCCAGCGCTACCTCGGCATCCGCAACGAATACGTGGACATGACGGAGTTCGTGCGCCGCATGGAGCTCGGCATCTACGACCAGGCCGAATATGAAAGCGCATTAGCGTGGGCGAAGGCGAACTGCAACGAAGGCGACGAGGTCAATCCGGTGCATTTGCAACGGACCGCGGAGCAGAAAGCCGGAGACTGGGAGACCGTCGTGAAAATGACGCTGATCGCGCGCGACCTGATGATCGGCAATCCGAAGCTGAACGAGATCGGCTACGGCGAGGAAGCGCTCGGCCATAACGCCATCGCGGCAGGCTTCCAGGGCCAGCGCGCCTGGACGGACTTCTTCCCGAACGGCGATTTCATGGAAGCGATGCTGACCTCCTCGTTCGACTGGAACGGCATCCGCGAGCCGTTCATGCTGGCGACGGAGAACGATACGCTGAACGGCGTCACGATGCTGTTCGGTCATTTGCTGACGAACGCGGCGCAAATTTTCGCCGACGTGCGCACGTATTGGAGCCCGGACGCGGTGGAGCGCGTAACCGGATACCGGCTGGAGGGCAGCGCGGCGAACGGCATCATCCATCTCATCAATTCCGGTCCCGCGGCGCTCGACGGCACGGGCCGCCAGACGATCGGCGGCGAGCCGGCGATGAAGCCGTTCTGGGACATCACCGAGCAGGAGGTCCGGGACTGCCTCGCGGCGACGAAATGGAGCCCGGCGGTCGACTTCTTCCGCGGCGGCGGCTTCTCGACGGACTTCACGACGCGCGCCGGCATGCCGGTCACGATGGCGCGGATCAACCTCGTCGCGGGCCTCGGCCCCGTGCTGCAGCTGGCGGAAGGCTACACGGTCGAGCTGCCGGACGAGGTGCACGACAAGCTCGATCAGCGGAGCAACCCGACCTGGCCGACGACCTGGTTCGTGCCGAACCTGACGGGCGAAGGGCTGTTCAAGGACGTGTACACCGTCATGAACAATTGGGGCTCCAACCATGCGGCGGTCAGCTACGGCCACGTCGGCGGCGAGCTCATCACGCTGGCGTCCATGCTGCGCATCCCGGTCAGCATGCATAACGTCGCCGAGGACCGCGTCTTCCGTCCGAGCATGTGGAGCGCGTTCGGCGGCATGGATCCGGTCGGCGCGGACTTCCGGGCCTGCCAAGCGCTCGGCCCGCTGTACAAGTAATCGCGCGGGAGCGGCAGCGATCCGCGTCGGGGAATCGCGCGGTAACGGCAATCGCCCGGCAATCGCCTTGATTCCCCATCGCATCCCGCACGCTCGCGGCGCGGCCGTCCGGCCGCGCCGCGTTCGTTTGACGGGACGCTGGACCTTCTGTAACATCCATCCCTTATCGGAAAGCGACGGTGCGAATGATGATCGACTCGAAACGAACGGTTGACGCGAACCCGGAGAACGGGCTTCGCACGTATCCCGGCGACGCCGGGGAAGCGCTCTTCCCGCTCGGCGGAATCGGCACGGGCAACATCTCGCTCGGCAGCCGCGGCGAGCTGCGGGACTGGGAAATCTTCAACCTGCCGGCCAAGGGCGCGCAGATGCCGAACACCTTCTTCGCGATCCGCGTGGCGCCGGAGGGCGGCGAGCCGGTCGCGCGCGTCCTCGAATCGCGTCTGCGGCCGCCCCACGCGCTGTCGCACGGCTACCATCCGCTCTCGGGCGCGGGGCTGCCGCGTCTCGCGGAATCCGAGCTGATCGGCACGTATCCGATGGCGCGCGTCGTCTTCCGCGACGACGACCTGCCGGTGCGCGTGGAGCTCGAGGCGTTCACGCCGATGATGCCGCTCGACCCGGAGAACTCCGGCATCCCCGCCGCTTCGCTCACGTATACGGTGACGAATACGGGCGACCGCCCGGCGGAGGTCGTGATCGCGGGCTCGCTCATCAACCCCGTCGGCGGCCTGACCTACGACAAGTTCGGCAATCTGCATTACGCGATGCCGTGCGGCCGGAACGTGAACGCGTTCCGGCAGGATACGGACGTCTCGGGCCTCCGTTTCTCCTCCGAGAAGTGGGCGCCCGGCCACTTGAACTACGGCAGCCTGTCGCTCATGACCACGGCGCCGCAGTTGACCGTCAAGCGGGCGTGGCTGCGCGGCGCGTGGTTCGATTTTCTGCAGGAGTTCTGGGACGACTTCGCCTCGGACGGCCGGCTTACGGATCTCGGCTACGAGGATCCGTCGGAGGAGCATAAGACCGACACGGGCTCCCTCGGCATCGTGGAGACGCTGCAGCCGGGCGAGACGAAGACGTTTCCGTTCGCGCTGGCGTGGTACTTCCCGAACCGGATGAACGGCTGGCACGAAGGCACGAGGGATACGCGGCCGGGACGCGAGACGATCCGCAACCATTACGCGACGCGCTTCGCGGATTCGTGGGAAGCGGGCGCTTACCTGCTGAACCGGATGGCGGACCTGCGCGGGCGGACGGAAGCGTTCCGCGACGCGCTGTTCGGCTCGACGCTTCCTTCGTACGTCGTCGACGCGCTCGCCGGCAACATGCCGGTGCTGCGGAGCACGACCTGCTTCTGGCTCGAGAACGGCAAGTTTCTCGGCTTCGAGGGGACGTTCGACGACGGCGGCTCCTGCGAGGGAAGCTGCACGCACGTCTGGAATTACGAGCAGACGCTGGCGTTCCTGTACCCGTCGCTCGAACGGTCCATGCGCCGGATCGAGTTCCTCGAGGAGACCGACGACGCCGGCAAAATGGCGTTCCGCGCCGTGCGGATGTTCGGCTGCGAATGGCGGTGGGGCGGCAAGGCCGGCCCGGCGGCGGCCGACGGCCAGCTCGGCTCCGTCATGCGCCTCTACCGGGAATGGAAGCTGTCCGGCGACGGCGCGTTCCTGCGCGAGCTGTGGCCGCACGCGAAGCGCGCGCTCGATTTCGCGCTCCCGCACTGGGATCTCGACGGCGACGCCGTCCTGGACGGGGAGCAGCACAACACGTACGACATCGAATTTTACGGCCCGAATCCGCTGACCGGCTTCATGCTGCTCGGCGCGCTGAAGGCCGGGGAAGCGATGGCCCGCGAAGCGGGCGACGGCGAAGCGGCGGACGGGTACGCCCGGACCGGCGCGGCCAGCGCGAAGCGGCTCGGCGAGCTGACGTGGAACGGGGAGTATTTCGTGCAGGCGCTGGCGGACGTCGACGCGCACAAGTACCAGCACGGCGCCGGCTGCCTGTCGGACCAGCTCCTCGGCCAGCAGCTGGCCTATCTGTACGGGCTCGGCGCGCTCCTGGAAGAGGACGACCGGCTGAAGAGCGCGATCCATGCCGTGTACCGGCACAACTTCCGCGCCGATTTCAAGGATCACGTCAACTGCCAGCGGACGTACGCCCTGCACGACGAGCGGGGGCTCGTGCTCTGCTCCTGGCCGAACGGCGGCCGGCCGAAGCTGCCGTTCGTCTATTCCGACGAAGTGTGGACCGGCATCGAATACCATGTGGCGACCAATCTGATCTACGAGGGCTTCGTCGAGGAAGGGCTGACGATCGTGAAGGCGGTCCGCGACCGGCAGGACGGCTACCGGCGCAGCCCGTGGAACGAGGTGGAATGCGGCCATCATTACGCGCGGTCGATGTCGAGTTGGGGCTTGCTCGTCGCGCTGACCGGTTTCCGCTTCGACATGGCGGCGGGCGTCATGTCGTTCGCGCCCGCGACGGAAGCGGACGATTACGCGGCGTTCTGGAGCACGGGCAAAGGCTGGGGCGTGTACCGCGAGTTCATCGATCCGTCGGACGGCCGCCCGGCGTTCGCCGTGGACGTGCTCGGCGGCGACATGAGCGGCGTGACCGTGCAGGCGCGCGGCAGGACGATCGTGCTGTAATGGCGCCGCGCGGGAGCGGGCGGGTGGACGGCGCGCCGCCGTCCGCGCCCGCGGCGCTTGCTTGATGCCGCAAGCCGTTGAGTAACGTCGGCAGGCGGCGAGGACACGGACCGGTTCCCGGCGCCGCTGCCGGGGACTTTTTTTGCGCGCGCAGCCGTTCGCGGCTCCGGTCCGCGCGCGGGCCGTCCGGACGCGGCCTGGCCGGCGGGCCGCGACAAGCGCGCCGGCCGGTCGCCTCCCGCCGCCGCCGAGTTCGCGCAAGATCGTGCAAGATCGCGCCGCGCGTGGACAAGCCGGCGTCCCAGCCCGTATAATCGTCCAGGAAAGCGTTTTATCCTATCATCTTCATCTATCATCTTCAACTTCGGGAGGAACCAAGCTTGAGAGGCATCGTCAATCCGATCGTACCCGGCTTCTATGCCGATCCGGAAGCGCGGACCTATGAAGGGCGCCACTGGATCTACGTCACCCGCTCCATTACGGAGTACACGAAGCAAATGAATTTGGACGCGTTCAGCTCCGAGGACCTCGTCACCTGGGAGAAGCACGACGGCATCATCGCGATGGAAGATTTCCCGTGGGTGTGGCGGGCCGTCTGGGCGCCGACCATCATCGAAAGCAAGGGCCGCTATTACCTCGTGTTCGCGTCGAACGACATCCAGAACGACGACGAGACCGGCGGCCTCGAAATCGCCGTCTCGGACACGCCGGAAGGCCCGTTCCGCGGGTACCTGGGCAAGCCGCTCGTCGACCGGTTCATTCACGGCGCCCAGCCGATCGACGCGCATCTGTTCAAGGACGACGACGGCACGATCTACTTGTACTACGGCGGCTGGAGCCACTGCAACGTGGCCAAGATGAACGACGACCTGACGGGCTTCGCGCCGTTCGAGAACGGCGAGCTCCATCTCAGCATTACGCCGCAAGGCTATGTGGAAGGCCCGTGCATGGTCAAGAAGGACGGCCTGTACTATTTCATGTGGTCCAAGGGCGGCTGGACGAACGGCACGTACAGCGTCGACTACGGCGTCAGCGAAAGCCCGCTCGGTCCGTTCGCGCCGAAGGGCACGGTGCTGCAGCGCCAGGAGCCGATCGCCGAAGGCCCGGGCCATCACGGCTACCTGCATCTGCCGGAGACGGACGAGTGGCTGATCGTATACCACCGCCGCATCATCGGAGACCGGGATCCCGGCAGCCGCGTGCTGTGCATCGACCGGATGGACATCGGCGACGGCGTCATCCGGCCGGTGACCATGACGAACGCCTGGTAAGCGCGGAATAGCGCTTAGCGCGCGACATCGCGCCGGCGCCCGGTTCCCGATTACCGCGAGAACGACATAAACCCCTGCTTCGCGCCGCGAAGCAGGGGTTTTTACGCGGCGCGGCGGAACCGCCGGTCAGACGGTGCGCGACAGCTTCCGGAACTGCAGCGCGCTCATCCCTTCCCACCGTTTGAAGATCCGGCTGAAATAATGAAAATCGTCATAGCCGACGAGGAGCGAGATCCGCTCGATCGTGTCGTCGGTTTCGCGGAGCAGCCGCTTCGCTTCCTGGTGGCGCACCGACTGGACGAACTTGTTCGGCCCGATGCCCATCAGCGCCTTGAATTGGCGGCTCATGTAATCCTCGTGCACGAGCAGGAATTTCGCCATCTCCGCGCTCGTCCATTTGCGGCTGCAGTGCCGCCGGATCTCGTCCGCGAGCTGGAGCAGCCGCTCTTCGTGTTTGGGCTGCGGCGGCTGCCGGGCCTCGCCGCCGCGGCGGGCCAGCAGCGCGACGAGGTGGAGCAGCATCGCCTTGCACGCGGCGTCGTAGCCGGCCTGCCGCTCGTTCCACTCCTGGATGACGCCTTCCAGGAGCGCGACGATCCGGCCCGATACGTTGGCGAAGCAGTAGCCGGCCAGCAGCGGCTTGTCCGCCAGATAGGGGACGGCGCTGAAGGCGCCCGGGTCGATCTGGCTCTCGTCGACGATGAAGCGATGGCTCGCGACCGTCCGGTCGAAAAAATCGAAATGGATGCCGAGCAGCTCCGCGTTCGGCTCCGAGCGGATTTCGACGGTGTGGGGAATCCACGGGGGCAGGACGAGCAGCGTGCCCGCCCGGGCGAGATGCCGCTCGCCGCCGATCGTCGCGGCGATTTCGCCGTGCTTGACGAAGAGCAGCTCGAAGTCGTAGATGCGCCGTTTCCATTGGAACGACGGCGCGCGGACGTGATGCCGCGCCCAATGGACGGCGGGCGATAACTCCCGCAGCGTGCAAGGCCGCGGCTTGGCGTAGGAGGAAGCTTCCACAATCGTCACCACCGGTCGGAAGATTTACGGAAAAGTCCAAAAAGCGGTCAGTTTTATGTAAATCCATGCGGTTAGGAGAATGGTACCATGTAAGCGCATTCCCATACAAGGGTGCGAAAGGAGCGAATGTAGCCATGAATACGCAGCAGTTGTTTCAATTAACCGGACAAGTCGCGCTCGTGACGGGAGGCGCGGGAGGACTCGGACTCGTAATGGCGCGGACGCTGGCCGAGGCGGGGGCGGCCGTCGTCGTGACGAGCCGCGCGTTCGCGAAGGCGGAGGAAGCGGCGGCCGGCCTTCGGGCGTCCACGGGCGCCGACGTGACCGGGCTCGAGGCGGACATTTCCGGCTTTGCCGGCGCCGAGGCGATGGTCCGGACGGTCATGGAGCGGCACGGCCGCATCGATATTCTCATTAACAACGCGGGCACGAACATTCGCAAGCCGATCGAGGAGTACGACGAAGCGAGCTGGGATCTCGTCGTCGGCGCGAATTTGAAATCGCCGTACCTGTGCGCGCGCGCCGTGACGCCGATCATGAAGGAGCAGCGCTACGGACGCATCATCAACATGGGCTCGATGCTCGGCGCGGTCGGCTTGCCGGAGCGCTCGGCGTACTGCGCCAGCAAGGGCGGCGTCATTCAGCTGACCAAGGTGCTCGCGCTGGAGCTGGCGCCGTTCAACGTGACGGTCAACGCCCTCTGCCCGGGACCGATCGCCACGGAGCTGAACACGGTCGTCATGAACAATCCGGAAGCGAACCGCTTCTTTATCGAACAGATCGCGCTGGGGCGTTGGGGCAAGCCGGAGGAGATCGCCGGCCCGATCCTGTTCCTCGCTTCCGCCGCGTCCAGCTTCATGACCGGCGCGGCGATGACCGTCGACGGCGGCTGGACGGCGAAATAATCGGCGCCATACACGGCTCAATAAGCAGCGAAAGAAACGAGGAAAACGGCCTCTGACTCATTCCGAATCGAAAGGGTGAAGGATAGATGCGGATAGGATTATCGATGTACGGCACGACTTACGCGATGGGGCTGCATCCCCGCGCGGGACGCAAGGCCATGACGGCCGAAGGCGTCATGGCCTGGGCCATGCGGGCCGGGCTGCAGGGCGTGGAGCTTCCGGACAACCTGCTGGCCCAATCCGACCTGCCGGCGATCGCGCGGCTGACGAAGGAGCAGGGCTTGTACGTGACGGTCGCCTCGGGCGGCTACGACCCGGCCAAGCTGGCCGAAGCCTGCCGGATCGCGGAGGCGGCCGGCGCGCCCATCGTGCGCACCGTCGTCGGCGGCGCGCGCATCGGCGGCGACCGCCGTCCGCTGGCGGGACGCTGGGGCGCCTTCATGGCGGACGTGCGCGAAGGGCTCGCGGCCGCGACCGAGGCCGCGGAACGCGCGGGCGTCACGCTCGCGCTCGAGAACCATCAGGATCTCGCGTCCGAAGAGCTGCTTTGGCTGTGCGAGTCGATCGGCTCGCCGCATTTCGGGCTGACGCTCGATACCGGCAATCCGCTCGCGACGGCGGAGGAGCCGATCGACTTCGCCCGCCGGATCATGCCGCATATCCGCAACGTGCACCTGAAGGATTATTGGATCTATCCGAGCGAGGAAGGGTTCCGGCTCGTGCGCAGCCCGATCGGACAAGGCGCCGTCGACTTCCCGGCGCTGTTCGCGCTGCTGCGCGAGCACGGCCCCGCGGACCTGCCGATGTCGATCGAGATCGGGGCGCTGGAAGCCCGGCATATCCGCGTGCTCGCGGACGATTACTGGCCGGAGTATCCGAGCCGTTCCGCGCGGCAGCTGGCCGAGCTGCTGCGCTTCGTCCAGTCCCACGCGCGGCCGGCCGGCGACTGGCGGACGCCGCACGAGCGGGAGGCGGCGCCGGAAGCGGTCGCGGCTTACGAGCGCGCGCAGCTGCGGACCAGCATCGCGTACCTGCTGCCGCTCGTCGCCGAGCGCGAAGACGAGGAGGAGGCGGTATCGTGATCATCGATCTGAACGGCAAGGTGGCGATCGTCACCGGCGCGGGGAGGGGAATCGGGCGCCAGATCGCGCTGACCTTGGCGCAGGAGGGCGTCCGGACGGTCGCCCTCGACGTCCGCCAGGAGCAGCTCGACGAGCTTCGCGAGCTGTTCGCGCAGCGGGAATTGGCCGGCGCCCAATATTTATGCGACGTCCGGGACGCGAAGGCCGTACAAGAAGTCGTGGAGGACGTGCAGCGGCGCTTCGGCCGCATCGATATTCTCGTCAATAACGCGGGCGTCGCGAGCGGCGGGCCCGTGGAATCGCTCGGCGAGGAGATCTGGGACCTCAACATGGACGTCAACCTGAAGGGGACGTTCCTCATGTGCAAGGCCGTGGCGCCGGTCATGAAGGCGCAGCGGCAAGGGCGAATTCTGAACGCCGCTTCCTTCGCCGCGATCGTGCCGTCTTACGGCAGCGCCGCGTACGCGTCGTCCAAGGCGGCGGTCAAGCAGTTCACCCGCGTGCTGGCGGGCGAGCTCGGCCCGTGGAACGTGACGGTCAATTGCTACGCGCCGGGGATGATCCCGACCGACATGAACCATTTCGCGGAGCAGAGCGAGGAGCGCCAGAACCGGCTGCTGGACACGCTGACGCTGCGCCGCTGGGGCAGCAAGGACGACGTCACGAACCTCATCTGCTTCCTCTCGTCCGACCTCGCTTCTTACATTACGGGCACGATGATCGACGTCAGCGGCGGCAAGCTGGCGACGCAAATCCCGGCGGTCGCGTACGAAGCCGCGGCGCCGAAGGATGTGAAGGCGCAGTGAACGGGATCGGCGTAGCCGGCAAGACGGTGCTCGTGACGGGCGGCGCCCAGGGCATCGGGCGGGCGATCGCGGAGCGGTTCGCCGCGTACGGCGCGCGAATCGCGATCGCGGACGTGAACGAGGAGGCGGGCGCCGCGCTTGCGCGGACGCTGGCCGAAGCAGGGCGGGAAGCGCTCTTCGTCCGCTGCGACGTCTCGCGCTTGGACGAGGTGCGCGGCCTGGCGTCCGAAGTACGGGCGAAGCTCGGCCCGGCGGACGTGCTGGTCAATAACGCCGGCATTTTCCCGCGGGCGGATTTAATGGGCACCGACGAAGCGTTCTGGGAGCGGATTATGGGTATTAACTTGAAGGGCGCTTACCTGATGTGCCAGGCTTTCGTCCCGGGCATGATCGAACGCGGGGGCGGGAGCATCGTCAACATCGGCTCGACGCATGCCCGAAGCGGCGACCCGGCGGCGATGGCGTACGCGGTCTCCAAGGGCGCCGTCGTGACGCTCACGCGGAATTTGGCCAAGGGACTGGCGAAGCACGGCATTCGCGTCAACTGCGTCCAGCCGGGCTGGGTCGCGTCGGAAGGCGAGACGTCGCGGCTGCGCGCAACCGGCACGGACCCCGACAAGCTGTTCGCGGAAGCGTCCGCCCGCCTGCCGATGGGGCGCATCCAGACGGGCGAGGATATCGCGGACGGCGTGCTGTTCATGGCGTCGGGGCTCAGCAGCCAGGTGACCGGCCAGGTGCTCACGGTGGACGGGGGATTGAGCCTGCGATGACCAGCATGTTCTCGTTGACAGATCGTTCGGGGCGGGAATATACTTCTCATTGTACGATCGTTCAACGAAAGCCGGAGGGAACCGAATGACCCAAATCAGCCGAAAAGAACAGGCGACCGCAACGAGAGAAAGGCTACTGGAAACCGCTAAAGGCTTGTTCGCGGAGATGGGGTATCACGGAACGCCGGTTCGTGCGATCACGAGGCAAATCCGAAAAGGCGACGGTATTTTGTATCATTATTTTCCCGGCGGGAAGCAAGAGATCATGGCGGTCCTGCTGCGGGAAAGTTTTGAACACCGCGTGCGCGAAATCAAGCAATTGACGAACGAGACGATCGAGCACCTGCCGCTGCGCGAGGCGCTGCTGGCCATTCTGGGCAAGATCAACGAGCTGTTCCTGAACGACCTGGATCTGATGCGCATCCTGTTTCGCGAGAACGATCTGCTCGACCTCGCCGAAGCCAAGCAGCTGGCGTCCATGATGTCCGAGCGGGTGGACTCGATCGCGGACTTCCTGCGGCGCAGGCACGGGAAGGGCGAGATCCGGCAGATGAATTTCACGCTGGCGGCCCGCCAGCTGCTGTCGATGTGGATGCAGCACTCGTACAGCTCCATCATCGGCATCAAAGTCGTGTCGGAGCCCGACGCGTGCGCCTACATGGAAGAGCTGGTCGACTTCGCGTTAAGCCTCTGGCAGCCGCCGGGGGACGGGAACGGGACAACCGAATAAGTCGTTTTGCTTGCCGTTTTCGGAAGAAACTCGCATCGCCGCCTGCACGGGCGGCGTTCCCGTTTCTTCCTTGTTCGTTACGCGCGCGTGCGATCGTTCGCCGAACGAAGAACCGAAGCGCTTCGCCGGGCGTCCGCCCGGGTTAGGCGAAGGCTTAACAACAATGGCATTGAAGGTGATGAAAGCAATGTTTTGGTCAAAATTATTGAATCGGCGGTTCCTGCTGTTCACGCTGCTGCTGCTGGTCAAGGGAAGCCTGGTCATGTACGTCGTGTTCGACATCGGCTTCTCGTGGGAGACGCTGGTGACGGAGCTTCCGTTCATCTGGATCGTCTTCTGCTGCATCGAACTGACCGCCCGCAAGCGAAAGATGCTCTATTATCTCTTATCCGATCTTCTGATTACGCTGCTCTATTTTACCGTCGTCATCTATTACAAGTATTACGGCGTCATCGTCACGTACCACGCGCTTCACCAGGCCGACAAGGTGACGAAGGTAGGGGAGAGCACGTATTCGCTGCTGGATCCGTACTACCTGCTGTTCTTCATCGATATCGTGATCCTGGGGGCCGTGCATTTCTGGCCGAAACGGAAGGCCGCTTCCGAGCCGTCGTTCGCGCCGCACTGGCGTCCCCGTCCGACCCGCAGAATGGCCCTGTACGCCATGATCGCCGCTTCGATCGGGCTGTGCGTCTTCAACATCTGGCCGAACCGGGCGAGCATGAACGAGAACAAGCAGGCGGA
Organism: Paenibacillus sp. UNC496MF; assembly: GCF_900113915.1. Lineage (NCBI taxonomy): Bacteria > Bacillati > Bacillota > Bacilli > Caryophanales > Paenibacillaceae > Paenibacillus > Paenibacillus sp. UNC496MF. The sequence continues at coordinate 765,700 of NZ_FORE01000005.1, read as the reverse complement.
GGACATGGGCATCCTCAACTACGAGGTGTACACGCTCTTGTCCGATTCCACCGAGAAGCAGGACGTCGTGCCGATGCAGGACATCACGCAGGCCAAAATCGACGAGCTGAAGGGCTTCCGGGAGCCGGCTTCCCCGAAATATTTCGGCGCCACCAAAGGAAAGAACCTGATCATCCTGCAGATGGAGTCGTTCCAGGATTTCCTCATCGGATTGAAAATCAACGGTCAGGAAGTAACGCCGAACTTGAACAAGCTCGTTCAGGAAACGTTCCATTACGACCGCTTCTATACGATGGCCGGCCAAGGGACGACGTCCGACGCCGAGTACGTCGTCAATACGTCGCTTTACGTGCCGCATCACGAAGCCGCGACGGACAAATACGTCGAGAAAGCCTTGCCGAGCCTGCCGAAGCTGATGCACGCGAACGGGTACGATACCGCGACGTTCCACACGAACGACGTGCATTTCTGGAACCGCAGCGAGCTGTATAAGTCCATCGGCTGGGACCGGTATTACGATCAGAAGTTTTACGGCGACGAGGACCACATCGCGTTCGGGTCGTCGGACGAAATCCTGTACGCCAAGACGATTCCGGAGCTGCAGCGCATGGACCAGGCCGATAAACCGTTCTACGCGCAGGTCATCTCCATGAGCGCGCATCACCCGTACAAGATTCCGGAGTCGAAGTACAAAATGACGCTGCCGGAAAACATGGAAGACACGCTCGTCGGCAATTACATCCATGCCCAGAACTACGCGGACTACGCGCTCGGCGCCTTTATTCAAGACCTGAAGAACACCGGCCTGTGGGACGACAGCGTGATTCTTATGTATGGTGACCACCAGGGTCTCCCGATATACTCGCTGAGCGGCGACGAGAAAGACATGCTGAAGGATATGCTGGGCCACGAATACGGCTATCCCGACATGTTCCGGATTCCGCTGATCATGCACGTGCCGGGAGTGACGTACGGGTCCGCGCAGCATGACGTCGGCGGCCAGATCGACATTTTGCCGACGGTCGCGAACCTGCTCGGCGTCTCGACGGCGAACCAGATTCATTTCGGCGAAGACTTGCTTAACCAAAGCTCGAACCTGCTGCCGATGCGCCACTTCCTGCCCACCGGTTCGTTCATCACGGACGAGAACATTTTCGTGCCCGGCAAGGAATATCAGGACGGCACGAACTTCCCGCTTCCGGGCGAGACCGAGACGACGCCCGCGACGCACGCGCAGTACGAGCGGTCGCTGCGGCTGCTGAACCTGGCGGACAGCTTCGTATCGCAGCTGCCGAACAAGGACGGAAGCCCGAACGAGTAGAGGGCCGATTACGGTTGGCTTCATGCCCGCTCGTGAGGATCCGATTCATTCGCTTATCGCGGACCCCAGCTTAGACCCGCACCGAGAGCCGCATACGCACGCAAGGCAGACGAGGCATGGCCTACATGGGAGGGGACGCAGATGCGATACGGCACTATTCCCGGAACGGATTTGAACGCCGCGGTCATCGTCATGGGCACCGCCGGCTTCGGCGGCGGCATGACGGAGGCGGAAGCCTTCCGGCTGTTCGATCTCTACGTGGAGCAAGGCGGCAATTTTTTCGACACGGCGCTCGTGTACGACGATTGGCTGAACCAAGGCCGAAGCCTGACGGAGATCCGGCTCGGCAAATGGCTGAAGGAACGCGGCAACCGCGGACGGCTCGTGCTCGCCACCAAGGGCGGGCATCCCGAGCTGTCGTCGATGCATATCGGCCGGCTCGGCCGGGACGATCTGATCGCCGACGTCGACCGGAGCCTCGGCCAGCTGGGGACGGACGTCATCGACCTGTATTGGCTGCACCGGGACGATCCGGCCGCGCCGGTCGCGGGCATCATGGAAGCGCTGGACGGGCTGGTCAAGGCCGGCAAGATCCGCAGCATCGGCTGTTCCAATTGGACCGTGGCGCGCATCGAGGAAGCGCGGGCTTACGCCGAGGGTAACGGGTTGACGCCGTTCGCCGCGAGCCAGCCGCTGTGGAATATGGCGGTCGTCAATCCCGGCTCCATTCGCGATACGACGCTCGTCATCATGAGCGAAGCGGACAAGGCGTATTTCGAGCGGACGGGGATGGCGGTGATTCCGTTCTCTTCGCAGGCGAACGGGTTTTTCGGCGGACGCTACGCCCGCGATCGCGAAGCGGGCGGCCAAGGCAGCGCGGAGGCCGTCGAGCGGCAGTATTTCAGCGACGCCAATTTCGGCCGGCTCGAGCGCGCGCAGCGGCTGGCGGCCGAGCTCGGGACGACCGGCTCCGCCATCGCGCTGGCGTATCTGACGTCGCAGCCGTTCCCGGTCTTCCCGATCATCGGGGCGACGAAGCCGGAATACGTGCGCGACAGCTGCGCCGCCGGGGAGTTGACGCTGACGCCGGCGCAAGTGCGTTACTTGGAAACCGGCGAATAAGCCGAGAGACCGATGCCGGCTGCGGAATGCGGCAGACCGCCCGCCGGCCGGAGTCGACACGCCAACCTAACCGTTTTGCCATTGAAAAAGCCCGACGGCCCATGCGGCCGCCGGGCTTTTTTTCGTGCGCGGGCGGGGCCTTCGGCGCAGGCCGTTCCCGCGGGGGTGCCGGCGTCGCGGCAATCTAGTATACTGGGGGTACGCAAGTTGAAGGATGGAAGGAGAAAGCGGCATGAGCAGTTATGTGGAACAGGCAAACGGCGTATTCCCGTCCGTGTGCTCGCTGGATTGCCCGGATCAGTGCGGCCTGCTGGTTCATAAGCAAGACGGCGTCATCGTCAAAATCGAAGGCGATCCCTCGCATCCCGTCACGCAGGGGGCGATTTGCAATAAAGTACGGAACATGACCGCGCGGATCTACGACGAGAAGCGGCTGCGGTACCCGCTCAAGCGAACCGGCCCCAAGGGAAGCGGCCAATTCGAGCGCATCGGCTGGGACGAGGCGATCGCGACGATCACGTCCCGCTGGAAGGCGATCATCGCGGAGGAAGGCCCGGAGGCGATCCTGCCGTACAGCTTCTACGGCAATATGGGCCGCGTCAACACGGAAGGCATGGGGCGGCGCTTTTTCAACCGGATGAACGCGAGCCGCTTGATCTACTCCATCTGCGAGGCGGCCGGCACCGTCGGGTACGCCTACACGATGGGCGGCAGCTACGGCACGGATCCGGAGGAGAGCGTCCATGCCAAGCTAATTATCATGTGGGGCGTCAATGCGGTCAGCACGAACATGCATCAGGTGACGCTGGCCGAGAAGGCCCGGAAGAACGGCGCCACGGTCGTCGTCATCGACGTCCACCGGAACCGGACCGCCAAGTGGGGCGACTGGTTTATCCCGGTGCGGCCGGGCACGGACGCGGCGCTGGCGCTCGGCGTCATGCACGTCCTGTTCGCGGAAGGGCTCGTCGACGAGGCGTTCATGGCGGCGAACACGGTGGGCCATGAAGAGCTGCGCGAGCACGTGAAGACGTACTCGCCCGACTACGTCTCCGGGATCACCGGCGTGCCCGCGGCGGACATCGTCAAGCTGGCCCGCCTATACGGCACGATAGACGGCTCCGCGTTCATCCGAATCGGCAACGGTCCGCAGCATCACGACAACGGCGGCATGACGACCCGGGCGATCGCCTGCCTGCCGGCGCTGACCGGCCAGTGGCTGAGGCGGGGCGGCGGCGCGATCAAGGGCAACGGCGGCCATCTGGCGCTGAACCAGCGCGCGCTGGGACGTCCCGATCTGAAGCCGAAGGCGCTTGCCCGGCCGCGCGACATCAACATGAATCTGCTTGGCGAGGCGCTGGAAGACGAAGCGAAGCCGATCCGCTCGCTGTACGTGTACAACGCGAACCCGGCCGTCGTCGCGCCGAACGCGGGCAAGGTCCGGGAAGGGCTGGCGCGCGAGGACTTGTTCACGGTCGTGCACGAGCTGTTCCTGACGGAGACGGCCGCCTACGCGGACATCGTGCTGCCGGCGACGTCGGCGTTCGAGAATACGGACGTGTATTCCTCTTATTGGCATCATTACGTGCAGATTCAAGAACAGGTCGCGGCGCCTTACGGCGAAAGCAAGTCCAACACGGACGTCTTCCGGCTGCTGGCGCAGGCGATGGGCTACGAGGACGAGGCGCTGCGGGACAGCGACTACGACATGATCGCGCAAGCGTTGGACAATCCGGCGAACCCGGGATTGCGGGACATCACCTTGGACGCGCTGCGGGAGAAGCAGTTTGCCAAGGCGGACGTCCGGCCCGTCCTGGAGGGCAAGCTCCGCACGCCGAGCGGCCGGATCGAGCTGTATTCGGCCGCCATGGAGCGGCAAGGATTCCCGCCGTTGCCGACCTACATGCCGCTCGTCGAGGAAGGGACGCATCCGTTCCTGTTCATTCCGACGGCGAACCATAACTTCCTCAACTCGACGTTCGCGCATAACGGCAAGCACGCGGCGATGGAGAAGACGCCGAAGCTGTACATGAACGCCGCCGACGCGGAAACGCTCGGCATTCGCGACGGGGACGCGGTGAAGGTGTGGAACGGGCGCGGCGAATGCGAGCTGACGGCGGCCGTCGGGGAAGACGTGCTGCCGGGCGTCGTCGTCAGCCAAGGACTATGGGCGGACGGCAAGGACCGCAAAGCCGTCGTCAACGCGCTGACGCCGGACCGCGTCGCCGACATGGGGCAGGGCGCGACGTTTTTCTCCGGGCGCGTCAGCGTCGCGAAAGCCGTGTAGCGGCTCGTACTTTATTTTTGTAAGCTGCTTGACATTATTAACTGTAACTCATATAATTACAGTATCGAAAGGGAAACGGGACGGCGAGCAAAGGCAGCCATTTGCGAAGCGTCCCCTTTTCCCGCCTATACTGTAACTGAGATAAGTACAGTTCTGGTGCTTCCAAAAATCGAAGACGGGTGGTGCTTGACGATGAGCTTTGCGATCGGCGATTGGGTACAAGGCAGAACGAAAGACGGAGAAATGATTCAAGGATTCATCGCGTCGCTGAATGAACAGCGGAACATCGCGACGGTCCATGTCGTACAGTCGGATCATGACGCCGCGGTAGGCACTGCGGTCGCCGTGCTGAGCAGTTGGCTGAAGCCGCAGCCGACGCTGGAGGTGCTGGACTACGAAGGCCCGCTGCTCGATTTCATCGAGCTGGCGCTCGCGACGCGGGACGCCGAATGGTTCGCGGAGCTGACGGAACGGCTTCGCGCGATCGCGCAAAAGCAGGAGCAAAACGGCGAAGAAGGCGCGCCGGTCCTGCATGGCCGCAACCGCCTCGGCCAAATCTTCTGAATGTAGATGAGGCGTTCACATAGAGAAGACCGGAATGGAGGGTTCCGGTCTTTTCGTCATGTCCGGACGGGAGTAAAATATACGTATTCATGTTCGAAATCGGGGAGGCGTCCGGCATGAGTTTACGGGTTCAAATGGATGAGCGGTACTTGCGGGTGGAGCACGTCACGACGGATCTGCAGCGCGCGCGCACGGGAACGCTGACGAACCGCCACCGGCATCCGGTGTTCCACTTCATGTACGTCACGGAAGGCGAAGGGAGCTTTCTCGTCAACGATCGGATCACCAAAGCGGAGCCCGGCTTGTTGTACATCATCCAGCCCGGCGAATGGCATCAGTTCCACGGCGACCCCGAACGGCCGCTGCATAACGCGGAATGCACCTTTCTCCTGCGCGACGAGGCGGACAACGCCGTGCGGGCCGATTTTTTCGACTGGCTCGAGCGGCGCAGAGGGGTGCGCGTGCCCGCGGCGATGCGGGAGCACCCGATCGCCGTGCCCGCGCGGCTGCGTCCGTTCCTGCTGGAAGGGTTCGCCCGGCTGCTCGATCCGGAGCACCGGTTCTCCACGCCGGATCGGAAGTCGCTTCTGGTGGCGGATCTGATGCTGCGCGCGGAAGAAGTGGTCTGCCGGCTGATCGCGGCGGACGCCGTGCCGGGGCGTCCGGGCAACGCCGAGGAGATCGACGCGCTCAAGCGCCATCTGTCCGCCCGGATCGCCGAGCCCGTCCGCTTGGAGGAGCTGGCCGAGCTGGTCCATTGGACGCCGAATTATCTGTGCCGCGTGTTCAAAGCCCATACCGGCTTGTCGCCGTTATCGTACCTGCTGCGGCTGCGCATGACCGAAGCGGAGAAGCTGCTCCTCTATACGGACCATCCCGTGGCCGCGATCGCCGGGATGCTCGGCTACGACGACCCGTCGTATTTTGCGCGCTTGTTCCGCAAGCACAGCGGGCGCGCGCCCGGGGCGTACCGAAGAGGATAAAATCGTCCGCATTCGCGCGGGTTTTGTATCTTCCGCCATGAACGCGCCGCTGGTAGCATGGAGGTAGAAGCGGCAAGTCATTCTACGATTCGGAGGCATGCGGACATGCGGTTGACGGTGGAGCAAATCATCGCGTATCAGACGGAAGGGTATCTGATCGTGCCGGAAGTGCTGAGCGAGGCGGACCTGCGGCCGGTTATCGGCGAGCTGGAGCGGGAGATCGACGAAAGGGCGCGGCGGCTGTTTTCGGAAGGCAAGCTGAAAGCGCTTTATGAAGAGGAGCCGTTCGAGCGGCGCTATGCGTTCCTGTACCGGGAATGCCGCGAAATCGGCAAAGGGTTCGATATCCAGCACCTGCTCGGCGAGGCGATGTTTCGCCATCTGGGCAGCGAGAAGCTGCTGGACGTCGCGGAATGCCTGCTCGGCAGCGAGATCAGCTGCAATCCGATCCAGCATCTTCGGGCGAAGCTGCCATCGGCGTACGCGGGGGACGAGCCGGATTATTTTCAGAACGTGCCGTGGCATCAGGACTGCGCGGTCACGACGCCGGATTCCGATGCCTCCGAGATCATCACGTTCTGGATGCCGCTCGTGGACGCGACCGCGGAGACCGGCTGCATGGAAGTCATGCCGGGCGCGTTCAAGCAGGGCTATCTCGACCACCGCGCGGAAGGCGGCACGATGATCGATCCCGCCAAGCTGCCTGAGATCGTGCCGGTCCGGGCGGAATGCCCGAAGGGCAGCCTCGTCATCATGAATAAGTACACGCCGCATCGCGGAATCGGCAACCGGTCCGGCATCGTCCGCTGGTCCATCGATCTGCGCTACCACAAGACGGGGGCGAACTCCGGCCGTTCGTTCCAGCCGTCCTTCCCGGTTCGCAGCGCGCGCGACCCGGAGAGCGTGCTGCGGGACGCGGGGGAATGGCGCCGTCTGTGGCGGGAGGTCTCGGAGGCGAAGGGACAAAAGCTGCACCGCGTGTAGGCCGGCGCCGGCGCGAAGAAAGATCCGTCCGGCGCTTCGGCGTCAGACGGGTCTTTTCGCTTTGCGGTACGCGAGCGGCGCCATGCCCTTGCGTTCGCGGAAAATTTTGGCGAACGTCTTGTAGGACCCGAAGCCGACCTCGAGCGCGACCTCGACGACGCTGTAATCGGTGGAGACGAGCAGCGAGGTGGCGTGGCGCAGCCGCAGGTCCTGAAGGAAGTGGACGAACGTCTGGCCGGTCTGCTCCTTGATCACCTCGCTGATCCGCGAGGCGCTCATGGCGAAGCGCTCCGACAGCCTGGACAGCGTGACGTCCTCCTGGTAATGGCGGTGGAGATGATGAAGGATCGGCCAGACGGAGGCGCCCTTCTTGATCGGCGGCGCGGCGATCGCCGCGTCGGGCCGGTGCTTGCGCCGCTCGCGGTCGAAGCAGATCAGCAGCTCCTTCAGCCGGGCTTGCAGCATCGGGAGCCGCCAAGGCTCGCCGCCTTCGTACTCGCGCATCATGTCGTCGATGAGGAACCGCGTCCGCTCCGCCATCGCGCCGGTAAACGTCGTGTACGGCGGCAGCGCGCTCGGCTCGATCAGCTCCGCCAGCCCGTCGCCGTGGCCGCCCGCGTCCATCAGCAGATCCATGCTGAACATGCAGTTGTACAGCAGCAGCGTGCTTCCGGGCTCCGTGAACAGCTCGTGCACCTGGTACGGCTGCACGAAGGTGAACGTACCCGGCACCATGTCGTGCCGGACGTCGTTGACGGCTTCGGAGCCGCGGCCGGAGATGACGTACGACAGCTCCAGGAAATCGTGGCGGTGCGCCCGGAAGCCGCGTTCGAGGGCATGGACGCCGATATGGAACGGGAACGGGCCGTCCGCGTTCGGATAAGTTTTCAAATAGTCCGGAAAATGGGTCATGGAAAGGCGATCCTCCGAAGAATTGGGACGTTTATCGAAATATGAGACAAGCTTTTTTCTAGGTTCTACTTTATCATAGAATCGTTACGCGCGTATCAGGCGGCAGACATCCGGAGAGGAAGATGGAGCAATGGCAGTACGGATCGGCATCATCGGCGCGGGGAATATTGGAAGCGTTCACGCATCGCAATTTTCGCAGCTGCGCGACGCATGCGAAATCACGGCAATCACGGACTTGTACTTGCCGTTGGCGGAGCAGCGGGCGGCGGAGTTCGGCATACCGGGCGTACCGGAATCGCCGGAGGCGCTCATTCAGAGCCCGAACGTCGACGCGGTCATCATCGGCGTCCCGAACCAATATCACGCGGAGTTCGCCGTCCGGGCGATCGAAGCGGGGAAGCACGTGCTGCTGGAGAAGCCGATGGGCATCAACGCGGCCGCGGCCAAGCAGATTCTGAAGGCGAGCCAGGCGTCCGACAAGGTCGTCATGATCGGGCATCAAATGCGCTGGGAATCCGTGCCGATGCAGATCAAGGAGCAGATCGACCGCGGCGAGCTCGGCCGGATCTACACGGCCAAGACGGGCTGGTTCCGCCGCAAGGGCATTCCGGGCTGGGGCACGTGGTTCACGCGCATGGACCAGTCGGGCGGCGGCCCGCTCATCGATATCGGCGTCCATATGCTCGACCTCGCGTTGTACCTGATGGGCAACCCGAAGCCGGTCTCGGTCTTCGGCTCGACGTACGCGGAATTCGGGCCGAAGCGCAAGGGCATCGGCACGTGGGGCAAGCCGAACTGGAGCGGCGTCTACGACGTCGAGGACCTGGCGACGGCAATGATCAAGATGGAAGACGGCAGCACGCTGACGCTGGAAGTGAGCTGGGCCGTTCACATGGACACGGACAACACGCCGTTCGTTCATTTGATGGGCACGGAAGGCGGTGCGAGCTACCGCGGCGCGACGGGCAAGCTGCTCACCGAGAAATTCGACAAACCGCTGGAAACGCCGCTGTCCCGGCCCGAGAACGACGAGAGCGAGCGGCTTCGCCTGAGCCGCCACTTCATCGATTGCATCCTGACGGGCAAGCGGCCGATCACGTCGGCGCTGACGGGCTACACGAACAACCTGGTGCTCGACGCGATCTACGAATCGTCCCGCACCGGCCACGAAGTCAAGCTGGACTGGAACCTGTAAGGCGCGATTCCCGCGCAGCCCGAATCTCTCATTCCGAATCTATCATCACCAATCTCTCATCCCGAATCTATCGAATCGACGGAGGCTGATCGAATATGTTAAAAGGACTTTCCCGCGCCGGGCTCGGCGACATCGGCAGCGACGAACGCTTCATCGCGCTGGCCGGCGAATACGGCTTTCAGACGGTCGACATCGACGCCAAAGGCTTGATCGACCGCAACGGACTCGAAGGCGCCCGCAAACTGCTGGCGGACAGCGGCGTCGCGATCGGCTCCATCGGCCTGTCGGTCGAATGGCGCCAATCGGAAGAGAAGTTCCGCGCCGGCCTCGCCAAGCTGGCGGAGGAAGCCGCGGCGGCGGCATCGCTCGGCGTCCGCAACTGCTGCACGTACGTGCTGCCGGCCACGGATTACAAGGCGGCGCACTTCGCGGTCATCGCCACGCGCCGGCTGCGTACGTGCGCGCAAATTCTCGGCGCCTACGGCATCCGCCTCGGCTTGGAGTTCGTCGGCCCGCATCACCTGCGCACGGCGTGGGCGAATCCGTTCCTTTGGTCGATGGACGAAACGCTGGATTGGATCGCCGCCATCGGCGAGCCGAACGTCGGCCTGCTGTTCGACGCGTACCACTGGTACACCAACGGCCATAGCGTGGCGGACATCGAAGCGCTGACGCCGGACCAGCTCGTGCATGTCCACGTCAACGACGCGCCGGACGTGCCGGTGGAAGAAGCGCGCGACAACGGCCGCCTCTACCCGGGCGAAGGCGTCATCGATCTCGCCGGTTTCCTGAAGGCGTTGAACGCGATCGGCTACAAGGGCTCCGTGACGCAGGAAATCCTGTCGGCGGAAGCGCCGTCCGGCTCGCCGGAATCGCTGCTGGCGCGTTCGAAGGCCGGCTTCGATAAAGTGTACGCGGCGGCAGGCCTGGCGTAAGCCTCGAATCGCCGCAGCACAGCTGAGCCCCGCGGGGCGGCTTCGGCCGCTTTCGCGGGGCTTTCCTGCGTCCGGCGAGGCGGGAAGGCGCCCGCTCCGGTCACCCGCCGATTCAACATTCGGTCACGGCTGTGCTACAATGAATCTATGAAAACGCCATCGCAAGAAGGGGAGACGGGAATCATGATGAACGTAATCGAGGCGATCCGGACGAGAAGAAGCATCGGCAAAGTGACGCAGGAGCCGATCGCCAAGGAAACGATCGAACTGATTTTGGAAGCGGGCATTTGGGCGCCGAACCACCGGCTGACGGAGCCGTGGCGCTTCTTCGTGCTGAGCGGGGACGGGCGCCGGAAGCTCGGCGGCGCGCTGGCGTCGATCGCGGTCGCGCAGGCGGCGGAAGGGCTCGACGCGGCGGCGTTGGAGGCGAAGGCCGAGGACGCGCGCAAGAAGGCGCTGCGGGCGCCGGTCGTCATCGCCGTCGCCGTGGAGCCGGCCGAGCGCAAGGACGTCATCGAGCTGGAGGAATACGGCGCCGTCAACGCGGCCATTCAGAACATGCTGCTGACGATTCACGCCCTCGGCCTTGGCGCGGTATGGAGAAGCGGCGAGCCGTGCTACCACCCGCTCATGAACGAAGCGTTCGGCCTGCGTCCGCAGGACAAGATGCTGGGCTTTATTTATTTGGGCGTGCCCGACATGGCGGCGCCCCAGGCGAAGCGCGCATCCGCGGCCAGCAAGACGACGTGGATCGGGCAGTAAGACGTCACGATATCGATAAGAAGGCGCGCGCCGATCCCGGAAGGGTCGCGCACGCTTTTTTTGTTCTTGCGCCGGCGACCGGCGGATGAGCGCCCCTTGGAGCCGGGCGATTTCGGACGAAGCAGTCGCCGGTCCGCTCCCGCCCGCATAAGATACAGCATACGCCCATACCGGCCGAGAGGAGTTTCCACGATGCCCTTGTCCTTCGAACGCGATCTGCGAGCCGTCGTCATGCTGCTGGCGCTGCTGCTTTACGTGCTGCTCGTCGCGCTCCTGGCGGTTGCGCTGTTCTGAACCGCTGCGCGCGCCCCGCAAGCCATTTCCCGGCCCTCCGCGCCGCACCGGGCGCGCGGAGGGCTTTTCGGCGCGTCCAACGCGTCCGCGGGCCCGAAGCATGCCAGCGCTGGCATAAAGCGCCCGCCGCAGACGCATACTTCTTAAAAGACCAACAAGAGGAGGGCACGATCATCGCAACCAAGAGCGCAGGACAACCCAAGTATAAAAAGATGACAATGTCGCCTAAAGAATATCAAAATTTCGCCAAAAACCGGGAGCCGTCCCGTTCCGTGCTGGCCAACTGCGTGCGGGCGTTCCTCGTGGGCGGCTTGATCAGCATCGTGGGACAAGCCATCTCCGAGGCGTTCATGTACGGCTTCCATATGTCGCGGACGGAGGCGGGCAACCCGACCGTCGCGGTGCTTATTCTCATCTCGGTCATCCTGACCTGCCTCGGCGTATACGACAAGATCGCCCAATGGGCCGGCGCCGGCACCGCCGTTCCGGTTACGGGCTTCGCCAACTCCATGTGCTCCGCGGCGCTGGAGCACCGGGCCGAAGGACTCGTGCTCGGCGTGGGCGCGAACATGTTCAAGCTGGCCGGCTCGGTCATCGTCTACGGCGTCGTGGCCGCGTTCTTCGTCGGGCTGGTCTACTTCATCTTCGGGATCGGAGGGCACTGACCATGCTGCGCGGCAAACAAACGTGGTGGTTCGAACAGCGGCCGGTCATCATCAGCTCGGCGACGGTCGTCGGGCCGGACGAAGGCGAAGGGCCGCTCGCGGCCGATTTCGATCTCGTCCATCCGGAGCTGGACATGCAGCAGAAGAGCTGGGAGAAGGCCGAGCGGCTGCTGCTGGAGCAGGCGTCCGACATGGCGCTCGAGAAGGCGAAGGTGAACAAGCAGCAGCTGCAGTTCTACGTCGGCGGCGACCTGATGAACCAGATCATCAGCAACAGCTTCGCGGCGCGGACGATCGGCGCGCCTTACCTCGGCGTGTTCGGCGCCTGCTCCACGTCCATGGAGTCGCTCGCCATCGCCTCGCTGATCGTCAATTCCGGCTCCGGACAGTACGTGCTCGCGGGCACGTGCAGCCATAACTGCACGGCGGAGAAGCAGTTCCGGTACCCGACGGAATACGGCTCCCAGAAGCCGCCGACCGCGCAGTACACCGTGACGGGAGCGGGCGCGGTCGTCGTGGCGCCGGAGGGCGAGGGGCCGGTCGTGCAATGCGCGACGATCGGGAAGATCGTCGATCTCGGCATCACCGATCCGTTCAACATGGGGGCGGCGATGGCGCCGGCGGCGGTGGATACGCTGACGATGCATTTCAACGACACGGGCCGGCAGCCGAAGGATTACGACCTGATCGTCACCGGGGACCTGGCGTCCGTCGGGCACGCCATCGCGACGGATTTGCTGGCACGGGACGGCATTCCGATGCAAGACACGGTGTTCGGCGACTGCGGGCTGATGGTGTTCGACGTGGCGAAGCAGAAGGTGCAGGCGGGAGGAAGCGGCTGCGCCTGCTCCGCCGTCGTCACGTACGGCCATCTGCTGAAGCGGCTCATGAAGGGCGAGCTGAAGCGCATCCTCGTCTGCGCGACGGGCGCGCTGCTCTCGCCGCTGTCGTACCAGCAGGGCGAGTCGATCCCGTGCATCGCCCACGCCGTCGCGATCGAAAGTCCGATGCACAATTAACGGAGAAAGGAGCGGTACTGCATGATTTATTTGTGGGCTTTTCTCGTCGGCGGCGGCATCTGCGTGATCGGCCAGCTGATGTTCGACGTCGCCAAGCTGACGCCGGCGCACACGATGGCGACGCTCGTCGTGGCCGGCGCGGTCGTCGACGGCATCGGCTGGTACGACCCGCTGGTCAAATTCGCGGGCGCCGGCGCGACCGTGCCGATCACGAGCTTCGGCAACTCGCTCGTGCACGGGGCGCTGACGGAGCTGCACCGCGACGGGTGGATCGGGATCATCACCGGCATCTTCGACATCACGAGCGCGGGCATATCCGCGGCGATCATTTTCTCGTTCCTGGCGGCGCTCGCCGTCAGGCCGAAGGGCTAACGAATTGGATAGAACGGCGCAATTGGAGGTTCCTGTGGGAATCTCCAATTTTTTTTGGCGCCGCTGCGGCTGTACGGGGCTCCCATTATTCTGTAAAATAATAGGACTAGCATTTGCACTCATGTTCCAGCAATTTTTCCGGGAGGAATGTTCATGGAGACTCGTACAGCGGAATACCGGTTAAGCAATGAAATCCGCCGCAATCTGGAAAGCTGCATCCTGGGAAAACAAACCGAAATCGAGCGGCTGCTCACGGCGCTTCTGGCCGGCGGCCACGTGTTGATCGAGGACGTTCCGGGCACGGGCAAGACCCAGCTCGTGAAGGCGCTCGCGCGTACCATCGGCGGCCAGTTCCGCCGCATCCAATGCAATCCCGACCTTCTTCCCTCGGACATCACGGGGGTTTCGATCTACCATCCCAAGAATGAAACGTTCCTGTTCCGTCCGGGCCCGATCATGGCGAACCTGGTGCTCGTCGACGAGATCAACCGCGCCACCACGAAGACGCAGTCCGCGCTGCTGGAGGCGATGGAGGAGCGGCACGTCACGGTCGACGGCGATACGTACGGCCTGCCCGTCCCCTTCACGATGATCGCGACGCAGAACCCGATCGAGTTCGACGGCACGTATACCTTGCCGGAAGCGCAGCTGGACCGGTTCATGATGAAAATCTCGCTCGGCTATCCGGACGCGGCGACGGAGCGCCAGATGATCGTCTCGCCGAACGCCACCTCGCCCGCCGAGCTGCTGGAGCCCGTCGTGACCGCCGCGCAGGTCGCGCTCATGATGGAAGACGTCAAGCGGGTTCACCTCGACAACGCCGTGGCCGATTACATCATCCGCATCGTGCGCGGCACGCGCGAGCATGCCGGCGTTCAGCTGGGCGCAAGCCCGCGCGCGGCGATCTCGCTGACCGCCGCGGCGAGGGCGTACGCCTACCTCCAGGAGCGCGACTACGTCATTCCGGACGATATCAAGCTGCTGGCGTCCCCGGTGCTCGCGCACCGGATCATTCTGCACACGGAGTCCCGCATGAACGGCTTGACGACGGAGGACGTCGTGCAGGCGGTCGTCCGCGAGACGAGCGTGCCCGTGCGCATGGAGCGTTGACGCCCATGCTGACCGCGAAGGCAACGATACTCCGGTGGCGGCTGATCGGCTTTTTGTACGTCGCCTCCTTGCTGTTCGTGCTTTTCCAAGGCGGCAAGACGTCGCTCATGCTCTTTTGCATTTTCAACGTGCTGCTCGTCTATCTCGTGTTCGGCCGCTGGAGCGGCATCGCCCAAGTGTCCGGAGAGCGCCGCCTGATCGGCGGGACGGCCGCGACGAGCGACCAGCCGCTCGTCGCGGGCGCGCGGGTCGAAGTGAACCTCGACGTCCAAATTCCCGGCTTCTGGCCGATCCCGTACGTGCTCGTGCGCGACCGGCTGGTCGCCCAGAACGGCAACGCCGTCCCGTTCGAGGCGTCGTTCGTGCCGAATTACCGCCGCGCGGGAACGATCCAGTACACCACGCCGCCGCTGGAGCGCGGCGTCTACCGGTTCGAGTCGACGCAGTGCTCCACGCGCGATATCTTCGGGCTGTTCGAGCATACGGGGACGTTCGATTCGTCCGTGCCGTTCAGCGTGTATCCGCGCACGGCGGCCATCCGCGACTGGCGGCAGATGAAGTACGGCTCGAAAGGGCCGTTCTCCACCTCCGCGTCGCGTTCCTCGTCGAAAGAAACGACGCAGATCAACGGCGTCCGCGAATATATTTACGGCGACCGGCTGTCCCGCATCCACTGGAGCGCGACGGCCAAAACCGGCCAATGGAAATCCAAGGAATTCGAGCGGGAGTCGCTGCCGCGCATGATCGTCATGCTGGACCGCTACTTCGGGGCGTACGAGAAGCCGGACCAATTCGAGTTGGCCGTCTCCGCCGCGGCTTCGCTGCTCGACTTCGGCTTCCGCCGTTCCACGGCGGTCGGGCTCATCTCGGTCGGCGCCAAGCATGAAGGCTACGCGCCTCAAGCCTCCGCCGATCAGCGCGAGCTCATGCTGAAGCATCTCGTGCGCGTGCAGGCGGACGGCGACCAGCCGTTGTACCGGGCGGTCCGCCAGTCGGGCGCGCTGGCGGCGGCGGGCTCGATCGTCATCATCGTCAGCCCGCAGTCGGGCGAGGAAGTCGTGCGCGCGATGGAATGGCTGAACCGATCGGGCGCCGTGCCGGTCCTGATCCATCTGAAGCGGCCGGACGAGGAACGCGCCAAGGTCAGCGACATCCGGGCGGGCGAGTGGCTGCGGCTGCTGCGCCGAAGCGGCTTCGCCGTGTATCAGGTCGGCAAGCTCCAAGAGCTGCCCGAGGCGCTGGAAGGAGGCCGGCCATGACGACGATTCGACGCTCGGCCGTCCGCTGGCTCGCCGACGATCTGTACCGCAAGGCGTCCGCCTGCTTCGCGGCGCTCCTGATCTATCAATGGATCCGCTGCCTCGGCGATTACTGGTGGAGCGAAACGTTCGCGATCGTCAACGGCGTGCTGCTCGCCGCGGCGCTGGCGAACGTCCTCGTCCCGTCCAAGACGCTGTCGGTCGGGGTGCAGCTGATCGCGCTCGCCGGGCTCAATCTGGCGTATTCCGATTTTCAATGGGCGGCCTTCGGGGGCAGCCGCCGTTCTCTGCGGGACTGGTCCTATTGGTTCGGCCATCAATTCGACCAGCTGACGCCGTTCATCTGGATCAGCCTCGGCGTCCTGGCCGTCTTCCACGTCATCGTGCTGCTTCGCCGCAGGCGGAGCTATATTCTGCTGCTGACCGGCGCGGCGGTGCTGTCGCTCGCGGTGGCGGACTCGATCCTGACCCCGATTTACCTCTGGGAAGAGATCGCGTGGATCGTGTTTATCGGCCTCGGTTGGCTGGTGGCGAGCCATTTCGCCGGCTTCAAGCGGCGCCATCCGGACAATTGGGAGCAGCTGCTCGAATATCCGCTCAGCCTGTTCCTGCCGATTCTGCTGATTCTGACGCTCGTCATGGCCGCCGGCCTGTTCGTGCCGACGGTGAAGCCGGTGCTGACCGACCCGTATACGGCGTGGAAGGAATCGCGCGGCGAGGCGGTGCCGTCGTTCGTCGGCGACAAGGCGATCACGGTCGCCACGACCAAGAACAACGCCGATACGCGTTCCGGCTACAGCCGCAACGACAGCGTGCTCGGCGGCGGCTTCACGTTCGATTACACCCCCGTCATGGAAGTGACGACGACTCTCAGAAGCTACTGGCGGGGCGAGACGCGGTCGCTGTACAACGGCACCGGCTGGCTGGAATCGGCGGAAGAGCGGGCCGAAGACCAGCAGCCGAACGTCGGCGGCGGGCAGGCGCTGAAGGCGAACGGCCTTCCCGCGTCCACGAAGACGGAAACCGTCGAGCAATCCATCACCATGGTCCGCAAGGACAAGTTTCCCGTCCTGTTCGGCGCCGGCCCGATCGCGAAGGTGACCTCGATCAACGGCAGCGCGGACGGCTTCCCGGCGTTGAACTGGCTGCCGGATTCCTGGGAGCTGCGGCTGCCCCGGTCGTCGTCGTCGAGCTATCCGAAGTCGTACGAGCTCCAATCGAACGTGCCGATTCTGGACGAGAAGGCGCTGCGCGCCGGCGCCGCGGCGGAAGCGGGGGCCGGCATGAGCGCGATTTACCTGCAGCTGCCCAAGGAGCTGCCGGACCGCGTCAAGACGCTGGCGCGGGATCTCACCCGGGACGCGGCGACGCCGTACGACAAGGTGCTGGCGCTTATCAGCTACCTGCAGATGAACTACACGTACACGAACACGCCCGATTTGAGCCGGAAGTCCAGCAAGGACTTCGTCGATGCGTTCCTGTTCGAGATCAAGGAAGGCTACTGCGATTATTTCTCCACGAGCCTGGCGGTCATGTCGCGCTCGCTCGGCATTCCGGCCCGCTGGGTGAAGGGCTATTCGTCCGGCAGCGTGCCGGGCAACCCGAGCTTCGACCAGCTGCAGGGCATGCCGGGCGGCCCGCCGGTCGATCCCGACGGGCCGGGCACGTACACCGTCCGGAACGCCGACGCGCATTCCTGGGTCGAGGTGTACTTTAACGGCTACGGCTGGCTGCCCTTCGAGGCGACGCCGGGCTTCTCGTACCCGTACGCGATGCCCGAGGACGAGCCCGCGACCGTAACGCCGGTCGAGCCGGCGGACGCGGGCAGCGCGGACGCCGCCCCGGTCGACCAAGACGGCGGGTTCGCCGTGAAGCCGTGGATGTTCTGGACGGCGGCCGGCCTGCTGGCACTGGCGCTCGCGGCGTACGGCTACCGCGCCTACCCGGCGCTGCTCCGCCGTTACCGGGGCGTCGGGGATTCCGTCAACGCGCGCGTCGTCTACGAGACGAACCGGCTGATCCGGCACTGCCGCAAGAAGGGCCTCGAGGTGCAGAAGAACGAGACGGTCCGGGAGACGATGAGCCGCTGGTCGGCCCGCCTGACCTCGCTTCAGCCGCAGTTCGCGGCCGTGCAGCAGGCGTTCGAGAACGCGATGTACAGCAGCCGGCAGATGACCGAGGAGGAAGCGGAGCGCGCATCGGCGTCGATGAAGCAGATCCGCGAGCACTTGGGCTGACCGGGCAACGAAAGGCCGGCGAAGGCGCGCAACCGCCTTCCCGGCTTTTTTGCAACAAATTCGCAACTTATGGTATAGTTTGCGTGATAGCGATGACAGGGCTGGCCGTAACCATGCGCGTATTTACGAATGCACGTAGGCGTACTGCTCGCCTATGCAACCGAGGGAGTCGAATCTATGTTTGAACGGCTGTTGCCGCAAATGCGCGTCAATACCATCTACGATATTAATTTGCATGCGTTGAAGGAGCAGGGCGTCCGCGGCATCATCACCGACCTCGACAACACGCTCGTCGGGGCCAAGGTGCCGCTCGCCACGCCGCAGCTCGTCAAATGGCTGGACGACGTGCGCGATCTGGGCTTCAAGGTCGTCATCGTCTCGAACAACAGCGAGACGCGCGTGTCCAAGTTCGCGAAGCCGCTCAACATTCCGTTCGTGCACGCCGCGCGCAAGCCGGCGAACGCCGCGTTCGTCCGGGCGCTGCGAGAGCTCGGCCTGGAAGCGGAGCAGACGGCCGTCATCGGCGACCAAATGATGACCGACGTGCTCGGCGGCCGCCGCATGGGCTTGTTCACGATTTTGGTCCGTCCGATCGCGCCGGACGACGAAGGCATCATGACCCGTTTCAACCGGATGCTCGAGAAGGTCGCCCTGTCCCGGCTGCGGAAGAAAGGGCTATGGCCCGAGGAGGAACGGAATTCATGATCAATCGTCAAGAAACGGGCGCGAAGTCGTGCGCGGGCTGCGGCGCCAGGCTGCAGACGGCATCGGCGGACATGCCGGGCTACATCCCCGAAGCGGCGCTGGACAAGGAACCGCCGGTATGCCAGCGGTGCTTCCGGATCAAAAATTACAACGACGCGGCTTCGGTCGCGGTCGATAACGACGAGTTTCTGCGGCTGCTCGGCAGCATCGCCGGCACGAACAGCCTCGTCGTCCATATCGTCGACCTGTTCGACTTCGAGGGCAGCCTCATTTCCGGCCTGCAGCGGTTCGTGGGCAACAACCCCGTGCTGCTCGTCGTGAACAAGATCGACCTGCTGCCGAAAGGGATCAATCCGAACCGGCTGCTCAACTGGGCGCAGAAGCAGACGAAGGCCGAGGGCCTCAAGGTCGTCGACATCGTGCTCTGTTCCGCCAAGCGCAACATCGGCTTCGAGCGCGTCATCGAGTCGATCGGCCGCCATCGCGGCGATCGCGACGTCTACGTCGTCGGCGCGACCAACGTCGGCAAATCGACGCTGATCAACCGGCTGATTCGCGACTACAGCGACCTCGAGCGGGAGCTGACGGTGTCGCGCTACCCGGGCACGACGCTCGACGCGGTCCATATTCCGCTCGACGACGGCAAGGAAATCATCGATACGCCGGGGATCGTCTACAAGCACCGCATGACGGAGCTCGTCCCGCGGAACGTGCTCGGCGCGCTGCTGCCCGACAAGCCGATCAAGCAGCTCGTCTACCAGCTGAACGCCGGCCAGACGCTGTTCTTCGGCGCGCTCGCCCGCTTCGATTTCGTCGAAGGCGACCGCCAGTCGTTCTCGATTTACGCGTCCAACGCGCTGCAGGTGCATCGGACGAAGCTGGAGCGCGCGGACGAGCTGTTCGCGAACCATAAAGGCGAGCTGCTGGCGCCGCCGTCGAAGGAAGAACTGGAAGAGATGCCGGCCTGGACGCGGCACCGCCTGAACATCCGCCGGGGAACCGACACCGATATTTTCGTATCGGGTCTGGGGTGGATTCACGTGAACGGGGCGGCGGGCGCCCTCGTGGACATCCATGCGCCGAAGGGCGTCCGGGTGCTCACCCGCGACGCGCTGATCTAGCGCGGCCGGACCGCAAGCTTGACGGGGAGAGTGAACGAAAGCATGGGCAACACGGTAGACAGCCAGACGACGCTGTACGGCGTCATCGGCGACCCGATCCGGCATTCCAAGTCGCCGGTCATGATGAACCGCGCCTTCCGGGAATGCGGCATCAACGGCATTTATGCGGCGTTTCATATTTCGGCCGACCGGCTGGGCGATTTCATGGCCGGCGTCCGGGCGATGGGCATCCGAGGCGTGAACGTCACGATTCCGCATAAGCTCGACGTCAAGCCGCTGCTGGACGACCTGCACGAAAGCGCGCGGTCGATCGGCGCGGTGAACACGATCGTGAACGACGGCGGCCGGCTGACCGGCTACAACACGGACGGCATCGGCTACGTCCGTTCGCTGAAGGAAGAGATCCGCTCCGACCTGGCGGGCGCCCGCGTCCTCATCGTCGGCGCGGGCGGCGCGACGCGCGGCATTCTGTACGCGCTGGCCCGCGAGGGCGTCGCGGCGGTCACGGTCGCGAACCGGACCGTCGCCCGCGCCGAGGAGCTGGCGGACGCGTTTCGCGGCCTCGTGCCGGCCATCCGCGCGATCGGCCAGGACGAGCTGCGCGGCGCGTGCGCGGAGAGCGACATCGTCATCAACACGACCTCGCTCGGCATGCATCCGAACGTGGAGGCGTCCCCGCTCGATTGCGCGTGGCTGAGGCCGGGCAGCATCGCGAGCGACCTGATCTACAATCCGCTGACGACGCGCTTCCTTGCGGAGGCGAAGGAACGGGGCTGCCTGATCCACGGCGGCCTCGGCATGTTTATTTACCAAGGCGCTTACGCCTTCGAATATTGGACGGGACGGCCCGCGCCGGCCGCCGCGATGCGCGAGACGGTGCTCGAGGCGCTCCGGTCCGAAAGCTAATTTGACGAGAGAAGGAACCCGAAGCATGTTGACAGGCAAGCAGAAACGCCATTTGCGCGCGCTCGCGCACCATTTGAATCCGATTTTCCAAGTCGGCAAGGCCGGCATGAACGAGAATTTGATCCGCCACATCGAGGAAGCGATCGAAGTGCGCGAGCTGATCAAAGTAAACGTGCTCAACAACAGCACGGAAGACCCGAAGGAAGTGGGCGAGTGGGTGGCCGCGGAATCCGGTTCCGAGCTCGTGCAGGTCATCGGCAAGACGATCGTCCTATACAAGGAATCGAAGGACCATAAAACGATCGAGCTCCCGAAATAACGGGCTCGGCGCTCATCCGGGCGAGAACGCGAAAGGAGCTGCGGGCATTTGATGAAAGTGGGAATCATGGGCGGCACGTTCGATCCCGTCCATTACGGGCATTTGCTTGCCGCCGAAACCGCCAGGGAAGCCTGCGGGCTGGACGAAGTATGGTTCGTGCCGTCGGGGCATCCGCCCCTGAAGGACCACGGGCCGGTCGCGGACGGCGAAGCCAGGCTGGAGATGGTCTACCGGGCCATCGATTTCCAGCCGTATTTCCGGGCGATGGACCTGGAGCTGGAGCGGGAAGGCACGAGCTATACGATCGATACGATCCGGGCGCTCACCGGGCTGTATCCCGGACGGACGTTCAGCATCATCATCGGCGCGGACCGCGTGAACGATTTGCCGCAATGGCACGACATCGACGCGCTGGCGCAGATGGCGTCGTTCATCGGCGTGACGCGCGCCGGCGAGACGCTGGAGCCGGACCGGCTGCCGGCCTCGATCGCGGACAAGCTGACCGTCGTCGAAATGCCGCGCATCGATATTTCCTCCACGGCGATCCGGGAACGGGCCGCGGCGGGACGTTCCATCCGGTTCCTGCTGCCGGAGAAGGTTCATTCGTTCATACGGAGGAACGGACTCTATGACGCGCGATGAGATGATGGCGGCCGTCAAGGCCGAGATGCCGGAGCGCCGCTGGACGCATACGCTCGGCGTCATGGCGACGTCGGTCGTCTTGGCCGAACGGTTCGGAGGCGACCCCGAGCGGGCGGAGCGGGCGGCGATCCTCCACGATGTGGCGAAGTATTGGCAGACGGCTCGGATGGAAACGATAATCCGGGAGCAGCACATGCCGGAAGAACTGCTTCATTACGATAAAGAGCTGTGGCATGCGCCGGTCGGCGCGTTCGTCGCGCGGCGGGATTACGGCGTGGACGATCCCGAGATCCTGGACGCGATCCGGTACCATACGTCCGGCCGCGAAGGCATGACGCGGATGGACAAGATCGTCTGCCTGGCCGACTACATGGAGCCCGGCCGGGAATTTCCCGGCGTGGCGCACATCCGGGAGCTGGCCGAGCATAGTCTGGAGCAGGCGCTGATCGCCGGCTTCGATTCGACGATTTCGTATTTGCTGCAGCAGGGGAAGCGGATTTTTCCGCTGACCGTCGCGGCGCGCAATGATTTGATTTTACGACTACGGGAGGCTGAAGAATGACATTGAGTTCCGAAGGGCTGCTGCAGGCAGTGGTTGCGGCGGCGGAAGACAAAAAAGCGCATAACATCGTGGCGCTCGACTTGAAGAACATTTCGCTCATCGCGGATTACTTCGTCATCTGCCACGGGAATTCGGACGTGCAGGTGCAGGCGATTACGACGGAGATCCGCAAGCAGGCGGAAGCGCGCGGCGCGCGCGTGCGCGGCATCGAAGGCGCGGACGCCGGCCGATGGGTGCTCGTCGACATCGGCGACGTCGTGGTGCATATTTTCCATCGGGACGAACGCGAGTATTACAGCATCGAACGGCTGTGGTCCGACGCGAAGGTCGTGGAATTCGCATGAGTCTCGTAGCCGGCACGACGATGAAGCTGAAGCTCGCGCGGGAAGTGTCGCCTTACGGCTACTTCATGACGGACGGCGAGAACGAAGTGCTGATGCATTATACCGAGCTTGTCGGCCATCGCCCGCAGATCGGGCAATTTTACGACGTGTTCCTCTTCTACGATTCCGAGGATCGCATCGCCGCCACGATGAAGAAGCCGCTCATTCGCCTCGGCGAAGTGGCGCGGCTCGCGGTAGCGGACATTCACCCGCGCATCGGGGCTTTTCTGGAGATGGGGCTCGGCCGGCAGCTGCTGCTGCCGCTGTCGGAGCAGCCGGAGCTGAAGGAGCTGCGTCCGCACCGCGGCGACGAGGTGCACGTCATTCTCGCGCACGACAAGATCGGCCGGCTGGTCGCGAAGGTCGCGTTCGAGGAAGAACTGGCGGAGCTGGCGTTCCGGGCGCCGTCGTCCTGGCAGAACGCGTGGGTGGAAGGCTGGGTCACGAAGACGCTGAAGATCGGCTCGTTCGTCATGATCGACGGCGGAGTGCTCGGTTTCGGCGCGTTCGGCTTCATTCCGGCAAGCGACCGGACGCGGATGCTCCGGCTCGGCGAGCGGGTAAAGGCGCGGGTGACGTTCGTCCGCGAGGACGGGCGCGTGAACCTGTCGATGCACCAGCGCAAGGAAGTCGGCCGGCTCGAAGATTCGGACCGGATCCTGGCGTTCATGAAGGCGCGTCCGAACGGCGCGATGCCGTACTCGGACGAGACGGGCGCGGACATCATCAAGCAGAAGTTCGGCATCAGCAAGAGCGCGTTCAAGCGGGCGCTCGGGAAGCTGATGCGCGAAGGGCTCGTCGCGCAGGAAGGCAGCTGGACGAAGCTGACCGAGGCGGATGCGGCCGGCGGGCGCGTTGAGGCGCCGGACGGCGGCGCGAAGCCGGCGGCCGGTAAGGCTCATACGGCCGCGAAGCCGGGCTCGCCGGAGTAGGAGGCCGACGATGGAAGCGTATACGCAATTCGCCTCCGTGTACGACCGGCTAATGGCGGACATGCCTTATCCGCGGTGGCTCGCGTTCGCGGACGCCTGCTGGCGGCGGTACGGGAAGCCGGCGACCGTGGTCGACCTGGGCTGCGGCACCGGCAGCATCGCCCTTCCGCTCGCGCGGGCAGGCTATACGGTGTACGGCATCGACTTGTCGTCCGACATGCTGGCGATCGCCCGGAGCAAGCAGGACGATGCCGCAAGCGGGACGGCGATTTGGCTGCGGCAGGACATGACGGAATGGGATGTCGGCCGGCCCGTCGACAGCGTCGTCTCTTTTTGCGACTGCCTCAATTATTTGACGGAGGACGACGACGTGCTGGACGCGTTCCGTGCGACGTACCGCGGACTCAAGCCGGGCGGCGTGTTCCTGTTCGACGTTCATGCGCCGCGGACGCTGGCGCGCTACGCGGAGGAGCAGCCGTTCGTGCTGGACGAGCCGGACGTCGCCTACATCTGGACGAGCGAGCTGGACGAGGACCGGATGGAAATCGAGCATCGGCTGACGATCTTCGCGGAGCGTTCCGGCGGCGCGTACGCGCGGATCGAGGAAGTGCACGTGCAGCGCGCGTACGACGCGGAATGGATCCGGGAAGCGCTGCTGGCGACGGGCTTCTCGCAGGTCGACCGGTACGCGGACTTCGAGCTGGAAGCGCCGGACGGCGACACGGAACGATTGTTTTTCGCCGCGGTGAAGTGAATCTTGTCCGATCCGGGCGGATCCCGCCTTGACAGAGGCGGGGCGGCTTCATTATAATCAAACTAACCATCTTTTTGTAAGGCGTTGAAGAGGAGCAGTAGCTTGGACCGCGTTAGGTCAAGAGAGCCGGCGGGTGGTGGAAGCCGGACCAGCGCGAAGCGAACTCGCCTCGGAGCCGCGTGCGAACCGGATTTCGGATCCGGGAAAGCATGCCGTCTCGCCCGCGTTAAGGGTAACGAGTGAACGGCGGTAAAGCATATCCGTCCGTTAACTAGGGTGGTACCACGGGAGCGCAAGCCTCTCGTCCCTAGCGACTATCGCTGGGGGCGGGAGGTTTTTTTATTGCCGCTTGCGCGGAAAAGCGCAAGCCGAAGAACAGGGAGGCACACGAATCATGACGCAGGAACGCCAGGAACAGCAGGGATACAACCCGCTTGCCATCGAACCGAAATGGCAGCGGCACTGGGACGAGAACAAAACGTTCAAAACGACGGAGGATCCGGGCAAGCCGAAGTTTTACGCGCTGGACATGTTTCCGTATCCGTCCGGGGCGGGACTTCACGTCGGTCATCCGGAAGGCTATACGGCCACGGACATCGTATCCCGCTATAAACGGATGCGCGGCTACAACGTCCTTCATCCGATGGGCTGGGACGCGTTCGGCCTGCCGGCGGAGCAGCACGCGCTCGACACGGGCGAGCATCCGCGCGAGATCACGGTCAAGAACATCAATAATTTCCGCCGCCAGATCAAGTCGCTCGGCTTCTCGTACGATTGGGACCGCGAGTTCAGCACGACCGATCCGGATTATTACAAGTGGACGCAGTGGATCTTCATCCAGCTGTACAAGAAGGGCCTTGCGTACGTCGCGGAAGTGCCGGTGAACTGGTGCCCGGCGCTCGGCACGGTGCTCGCGAACGAAGAGGTCATCAACGGCCTCAGCGAACGCGGCAACCACCCGGTCATTCGCAAGCCGATGCGCCAATGGGTGCTGAAGATCACGGAATACGCCGAGCGCTTGCTCGAGGATTTGGAAGAGCTCGATTGGACGGAGAGCATCAAGGACATGCAGCGCAATTGGATCGGCAAATCCAAGGGCGCGGAAGTAACGTTCGCGATCGACGGCCACGACGCTTCGCTCGTCGTGTTCACGACCCGTCCGGATACGCTGTTCGGCGCGTCGTACTGCGTGCTTGCGCCGGAGCACGAGCTCGTGGCGGCGATCACGGCGCCGGAGCAGGCGGCGGCGGTCAAGGACTATCAGGAGACGGCCGCGCGCAAGAGCGATCTGGAGCGCACGGATCTGGCGAAGGACAAAACCGGCGTGTTCACGGGGGCGTACGCGATCAATCCGATCAACGGCGAGCGCGTGAAGGTCTGGATCGCCGATTACGTGCTGGCCGGCTACGGCACGGGCGCGATCATGGCGGTTCCGGGCCATGACGAGCGCGACTGGGAGTTCGCGAAGCAGTTCGGCCTGCCGATCGTGGAAGTGGTGCAGGGCGGCGACGTCGGGCAAGCCGCGTTCGCCGGCGACGGGCCGCACGTCAATTCCGGCTTCCTGAACGGGCTGGGCACCGAAGAGGCGATCGCGAAGGCCATCGCGTGGCTGGAAGCGGAGGGCAAGGGCCAAGGCAAGGTGACGTACCGTCTCCGCGACTGGCTGTTCAGCCGCCAGCGGTATTGGGGCGAGCCGATTCCGATTCTCCATCTGGAGGACGGCACGATGAAGCCGGTGCCGGAGGATCAACTGCCGCTGCTGCTGCCGGACGTCGACCAGATCAAGCCGTCGGGCACGGGCGAATCGCCGCTCGCGAACGTGACGGAATGGGTGGAGACGGTCGATCCCGAGACGGGCATGCGCGCGCGCCGCGAGACGAACACGATGCCGCAGTGGGCGGGCAGCTGCTGGTACTACCTGCGCTTCATCGATCCGCGCAACGACAAGGAGCTATGCTCCAAGGAGAAGCAGAAGGAATGGCTGCCGGTCGATCTCTACATCGGCGGCGCGGAGCACGCGGTGCTTCACCTGCTTTACGCCCGCTTCTGGCATAAGGTGCTGTACGATATCGGCGCGGTCGACACGAAGGAGCCGTTCCACAAGCTGGTCAACCAAGGGATGATTCTCGGCACGAACAACGAGAAGATGTCCAAATCGCGCGGCAACGTCATCAATCCGGACGATATCGTGAACGTATACGGCGCGGACACGCTGCGCATGTACGAGATGTTCATGGGCCCGCTGGAAGCGACGAAGCCGTGGAACACGAACGGCGTGGAAGGCATGTATCGCTTCCTCGGCCGCGTATGGCGCCTGTTCGTCGGAGAGAACGGCGAGCTGAACGAGAAGATCGGCGACGGCTCCTCCGACGCGTTCAAGCGCACGTGGCACCGCACCGTGAAGAAAGTGACGGACGACTACGAGAACCTGCGCTTCAACACGGCGATCAGCCAGCTGATGATCTTCGTCAACGACGCGTACAAAGCGGAATCGCTGCCGCGCCAAGCGATGGCGCATTTCGCGCAGATGCTGTCGCCGCTCGCGCCGCACATCGCCGAGGAGCTGTGGGCGAAGCTCGGCCGCGAAGACGCGCTGACGTACGCGGCATGGCCGTCGTACGATGAAGCGTGGACGGTCGATCAGGAGATCGAAATCGTCGTTCAGGTGAACGGCAAAATCGTCGAACGCCTCTCCATCGCGGCCGACACGGACGAAGCGGAGATGGAACGGATCGCGAAAGCATCGGATAAGGTGGCCGAAGCGATCGCGGGCAAGACGGTCCGCAAGCTGATCGTCGTCAAAGGCAAGCTCGTCAATATCGTCGCAGGCTAATCCCCTGCGGGCACAGAAAAGAGGTGAACGACCTCTTAACGCAAAGCATGCGTTAAGGGCCGTTCACCTCTTTGCCGTATAAGCTGTCGGCAACGCGCTCCAGATCTTCCCGGTACTTGGCGTGCGTCGCCCGGATGACCCGGTTGAACACCCCGTCGAGCTCGCGGTTCAGCAGGGCGAGCGCTTGCGCCGTAATGCCGCCGGGCACGACGACCCTCGCCTGCAGCTCCTCCGGCGACATGCCGCCCGAGGTCAGCAGCTGCCCCGTGCCGTGCAGCATTTCGCTGGCGATGAGCCTGGCCTGCTCGCGGGGGATGCCGGTCTCCTCGGCCGCCGCGTCGATGAACCGCTGCAGCAGGCAGGACATGATCGCGGGACCGACGCTGGACAGATCCGAGACGATGCGCGTGTGCGACTCGTCGATCGGCAGCGGTTCGCTGATATAAGACAGCAGGCCGTTCAGCCGGGCGATGTCGGCTTCGGTCATCCGGTTGCCGTACATGCAGAGCGAAGCGCCGCTGCACATGTAATTGGTGATGCTGGGAATGACCTTGGCCACCTTGCAGGGCAAGGCGTCCTCCAGTTGGTCCAGCAGGACGGGGCTCGTGATCGATACGATCAGCTGGCTCGCCTGCACGTGTTCGCGTATGCCGTCGAGCACCGTTTTGTATTCCATCGGTTTGACGCATAGAAACACGATGTCCTGGCCGATCACGGCATCGCGATTCATGGGGACGGCCTGCAAGCCGGGGTGTCGGTCGGCGAGGCAGACGGCTTTCGCGAGCGTTCGATTGCTGGCCGTGATTTGCGACGGTTTGAGTGCGCCCGATCCGATGAACGCATCGATCAGCAGGCTGCCCATGCTTCCAATCCCGATAAACCCGACATTCATTGCAATCCCTCCCATGCGCCCGTCTTTCATAGGCGCAGTTTCAACAGACGTTTGGATGGCCATGCGGCCTGACGAACGCTTCGAGTGGGCCCTTCGGCCCGAACGAAGATGCTCTTACTACATTATGCGTGCGGGCAAGGCCGACATGACCGATTATCGGAAAAAGATCGTAGAACGACGAAGGGGAGATCCGTATATGAAGAAACGACCCGTATGGCAAAATCGATGGCGCGCCGGGCGCTGGGGCGCCGCGCTGTGCGCCGCCGCTTCCGTCGCGCTGATCGCGGCGGCGCTGATGCAGCGGGACGCGGCCGCGCGGCCGCCGCAGTGGACCGCGATGAACGCGCAGGCGGCCGAAGCGCTCGGCCCGCTGGAAGCCGGCAAGGCGGATGCGCCGGCCCATGGCGGCGGCGAGGCGGCCGGGACCGCTTCGGGAGGGGAGCTGGAGAAGGCGGCAGCGGACGGAGCGGCCGCGGCAGGCGAGGGGGGCGGCAAGACGGCGGCCGGGAACGGGGATGGATACGACGAGTCAAGCGCGGGGAACGGGGGAACCCACGCGGCCGGACAGGGTGCCGGAACCGGCGCGGCCGGCACGGGTGCCGGAACGCCGGCGGCAGGCGGCAACGCAGATGGCAAAGCCGGCGGAATTGCCGGGACGGCAGCGACGAGCGGGGAGAGCGCGGGCGATGCCGGCGCTTCCTCCGGGGCTGGCGAAGCGGAGGGCACGACCCCGACGGGGGCGGAGGAGGGCAAAGTCGACATAAACAACGCGACGCCGGAGGAGCTCGACGCGCTGCCCGGCATCGGGGCGGCGAAGGCGAAGGCGATCGCCGACGACCGCGAGCGCAACGGACCGTTCAAGAGCGCGGACGACCTGCTTCGGGTCAAAGGCATTGGTCCGAAACTACTAGAAAAGATGAAGTCTTTCATTGTTCTGCGCCCATGATTGTGCGACAATGGTAGAGATAGGGACTTCTTTGCCGTCCCTTCCAATCAGGCGAGGAGGAAATGTCTAATGTCCGAACAACGAAAGCTTTCCATCGAAACGCTATCCGTCCACGGAGGCCAGGAAATTGACCCGGCGACCCTTTCCCGCGCGGTGCCGATCTACCAGACGACGTCTTACGGCTTCCGCGATACGGACCATGCGGCAAACTTGTTTGCGCTTAAGGAATTCGGCAATATTTATACCCGCATCATGAATCCGACCAGCGACGTGTTCGAGAAGCGGATCGCCGCACTCGAAGGCGCGCCGGCCGCGCTGGCCGTCGCTTCCGGACAAGCCGCCATTACATATTCGATTCTCAATATCGCGCAGGCCGGCGACGAGATCGTATCCGCGACGAGCCTGTACGGCGGCACGCACAACCTGTTCGCGCACACGCTCCCGAAGCTGGGCATCCAAGCGAAGTTCGTCGACCCGTCGAACCCGGCCAATTTCGAAGCCGCGATCACGGACCGCACGAAAGCGCTCTACGCCGAGACGATCGGCAATCCGAAGGGCGATATCCTCGATATCGAAGCGGTGGCGAACATCGCGCATAAGCACGGCATTCCGCTGATCGTCGACAATACGTTCCCGAGCCCGTACCTATGCCGGCCGATCGAGCACGGCGCGGACATCGTCGTCCATTCCGCCACCAAATTCATCGGCGGCCACGGCACGTCCATCGGCGGCGTCGTCGTCGACGGCGGCAAGTTCGACTGGAAGGGAAGCGGCAAGTTCCCGGGCCTGACCGAGCCGGATCCGAGCTACCACGGCGTCGTCTACGCGGACGCGGTCGGTCCGGTCGCGTTCATCATCAAAATGCGCGTGCAGCTGCTGCGCGACATGGGCGCGGCGATCTCCCCGTTCAACTCGTTCCTGCTGCTGCAGGGTCTCGAGACGCTTCATCTGCGCATGGAGCGCCACAGCGCGAACGCGCTGGCCGTCGCGCGGTTCCTGGAATCGCACGAGGCGGTGGAGTGGGTCAATTACCCGGGGCTCGAGAGCCATCCGTCCTACGACCTCGCGCAGAAGTATTTGCCGCAGGGGCAAGGCGCCATCTTGACGTTCGGCATCAAAGGCGGCGTCGAGGCCGGCAAGAAAGTGATCAACGCGGTTCAGCTGTTCTCGCATCTGGCGAACGTCGGCGACTCCAAGTCGCTTATCATTCATCCCGCGAGCACGACGCATCAGCAGCTGGAGGAGAGCGATCAGGCCGCCGCGGGCGTGACGCCGGGCATGATCCGGCTGTCCGTGGGCACGGAAGGCATCGACGATATTTTGCACGATTTAACACAAGCATTGGCGGCCAGCCAGCGGTAAGCACGGGGCCGGCTGCCGGAGGAAGGAAGACTTGCAAGCCATGGTACCGGAAGCATACAATAACGCGAGAAAAGACTGGGATACGTATTTTATGGACATCGCCTATATGGCCGCGACCCGTTCTCGCTGCCCGCGGCGGCATGTCGGGGCGGTGCTCGTGCAGGGCAAGAAGCTGCTCGGCACGGCTTATAACGGCGCGCCGATGGGCGTGGCGGATTGCTCCGAGGACGGCTGCATGATCGTGGAGGAATACGAGCTGCAGGTCGAGGACGGCGCCGAGCGGATGATCAAGAAGCAGCGCTGCATCCGGACCATCCACGCGGAGCAAAATTTGCTGCTTTTCACCGACCGGATCGATCGCGAAGGATCGACGGTGTACGTGACGGACCAGCCCTGCTGGACGTGCGCGAACATGCTGGCCAACAGCGGCGTGAAGGAGATCGTCTACCATCGCGTCTATCACAAGGATAGCGAGAAGGTCGAGGCGCTTATGGACGTCAAAGGCATCGTGTTCCGCCAACTGACGCCGTACGAGCCTCCCGCGCAAGCGAGCAGGAACGTCGTTTCGTAGCCTGACCGCATACGCAACCATGAGGAAGAACCTCTGGCTGCCCCCAAGAAGCGTCATCCCCGGCCTCCTCGGCCGGGAACGCGCTTCCGGGGCGGGCCGGGGTTTTTTTGCGTTATCGGGGATGGCCGGATAGACAAGCGAACAATCGAAAGGAGAGGGTCATCATGACGGCAAGGCCGCTCGTTTGGTTCACGGTCTGCTGGGTACTGGGCAGCTCGGCGGCAGCCGGCATGCCGGCGCGCGGCGTCGCGCTGGCCGGCGCCGCGCTGCTGGCCGTGCTTGCGGCGCTTGCGCTGACGCGGCGCAGCTCTTGGCCGCTCGCCGCCGCCTGTCTGGCGGCGTACGGGCTGGCCGCCGGGCAGCGGTCGTGGGCCGATGCCCGCAACGTCGCCGCGCTGCCGGCGCAATATGCCGCCGCGCTTGCGGCTTCGCCGGCGAACGCCGCCGAATTCGCGGCGGAGCTGGCCGGGACGATCGCGTCGCCGCCGGAGATCGACGGCGATCGGGTGCAGTTCCGCGTGTCGGGCGGCAGGCTGACGCTGCAGGATCGCAGCGGATCCGCGCCGGTCGCGCTGGGCGGGGAGCGGCTGCTCGTGCAGGTGAAGCTGGCGGAGGAGCATGAACTGTCCGTCGCGGCCGGCTGGCGCCGCGGGCAGCGGGTGAGCATCGCCGGCATGCTGTCGGTACCGTCAGCGGGAAGCAATTTCGGCGGCTTCGATTACCGCGCGTATTTGCACGGCCAGCGGATTCACTGGCTGCTCGGCGCGGACGGCGCGGCGGCCGTGCGAACCGCGCCCGGCCCGCGCTGGACCGCGGCCGCGCTGCTGGAGCCGATCGACGCGCTGCGCGCCTCGCTCGGCCGGCGGATGGACGCGCTGTACCCCGGCGTTCAAGCCGGTTATATGAAAGGTCTCGTCCTCGGCATCAGCGACGACCTCGATCCGGACATGTTTCAACGGTTTTCGCAGCTGGGACTTACGCATATCCTCGCGATCTCGGGACTGCACGTCGCCGTGTTTCTGTACGTGCTCGGCGGCCTGCTGCGGCTCCTGCGGATGACGCGCGAGCGGATGCTCCTCATCCTCATCGCGGCCGTGCCGTTCTACGTGTTCCTTGCGGGCGCTTCGCCGTCGGTCGTCCGTTCCGGCATCATGGCGATGCTCGGCCTCGCGGCGGCTCGCCTTCACAAGCTGAAGGACGGCCTGCACTTGCTCGCGGCGGCCGCTCTGCTCATGCTCGTCTGGGATCCGTATATGCTCGGCAACGTCGGCTTCCAGCTGTCGTTCCTCGTGACGGCGGGCCTCATGCTCGGCACGGAGCCGGTCCGCGGCTTGCTGCCCCGCGGCCGCAAATGGTGGAGCAAGCCGCTGTGCGACCTGCTCGCCGTCACGGTCGTCGCGCAGGCGGTATCGCTTCCGCTGACAATCTTTTATTTCAATCAGCTGCACGTGCTGTCCGTCGCGGCCAATCTCGTGCTCGTGCCGTTCATCAGCTTCGTCGTCATGCCGCTCGGCGGCGCTTCCCTTGTGATGGACGGCCTGTGGCACCCGGCAGGCGCGATCGCCGCGGCGATCGCGGCGGTCGGCAACGACCTGACCTTCGGCTTCGTCCTGAAGCTGAGCGGCTTGAACCGCTTCCGGCTGATCTGGGCGACGCCGCCGCTATGGTGGGTCGCGCTGTTCTACGCCGCGCTCGCGCTCGCTTTCCGCGCGCTCGGCCGGCTTCAGGCCGCCAAGCGGGCGGAGGAGGAAGCCGAATTCGACACGCCGGAAGCGGCGGCTGCCGGCGCTGTGCCGCCCGGATCGCCGCTGCCGCCAGCGCGGCATACGGGGGACGAGCCGACGCAGCCGCTTCGGGGAGCGTCGCCCGTCCCTGCCGGCGAAGAAGTCTGGTCGGCGCCGTTTATCCGGCTGCCGGCGGCTTCGCCCGGTTTGCTTATGCGGAACCGCGTCCTGCTGGGGCTGGCCGCCGCGTCGCTTGCCGGGTTGGCGCTCTTCGCGTATTGCCCGGATGCGCTGGACCGTCATGGCTATGTCGAGTTTCTCGACGTCGGCCAGGGCGATTCCATCTATATTCGGACTCCCGGCGGCAAGCACTTGCTCATCGATGGAGGCGGCGCCGTCGAATTCGGCAGCCGCGAGCCTTGGCGGCAGCGCAAGGACCCGTTCGAAGTCGGGCGCAAGGTCGTCGTGCCGCTGCTGCAGCAGCGGGGCGTGCACGCGCTCGACCTGCTCGTGCTGTCGCATCTCGACAGCGACCATATCAAGGGACTGCTCGCGGTGATGGCTTCCATCCCCGTCCGCGCGGTGCTGTGGAACGGCTCGGTCAAGGATTCGCCGGACGCCGTCGCCCTGCTGCAGGCGGCGGTGAACGCCGGCATCCCGCTCTATCGCGCGGAAGGCGGCCGCGGCTGGGACCTCGATCCGCATGCCAGCATCCGGATCGTCGGCTCCCCGCCGGTGCTGCTCGAAGCCGGGAAGGCGGCCGGCGCTGTGCCCGAAGCCGACGAACAGAACGGCGAAAGCGTCGCGCTGCTGCTCGACCTGTACGGCCGGCGGTTTCTGTTCGCGGGCGACGCGGACGCCGCCGAGGAACGCAGCCTGCTGGCGCAGCTCCAGGAGCAAACGCCGACTTCCCCGCTCTCCTCGGCGCCGGTCGACGTCATGAAAGTATCCCATCACGGCAGCAAGACGTCGACGACGGACGACTGGCTCGCGTACTGGCATCCCGCGCAGGCGGTCATCTCGGTGGGACGGAACAATCTTTACGGCCATCCGCATCCGACTGTCGTAGAGCGGCTGCGCACGGCCGGCATTCCTGCGGCGCGAACGGATCTGAACGGGGAAGTTCAATTCCGGATCGACCCGGACGGCTCCTTAAGCAAGCGGACGGTCTTGGCCGCCCCGCCTTAACGGCGACCCGTCCGCCAGCGTCGCTTTCCCGCCTACGGCGACCCGTTTGCCGGCGTCGACGAACGATTGCGTATGGTTGCCGAGCACGAAGACGTTGAAATCGTTGACCACGCCCAAATTCGCACAAGCCACTGCCGGCTCGCCCCTTCCCCTTTAAGAGCAGTGAAATAAAACCGCTGTTCGTTACCTATTCGGCCGCCTCTCCGTTCAGTCCGGTTATTTCCGTCCGACCGTCCGCGGCCTGCCGCCCGAAGTTTCCCGATTATGCGTGGATAATGCTGCGTCCGCTGGAAAACACTAACCCCAAGGAATTCCTCCAACTTTCGGAAGAGAGGCGAATGGCATGGCGAACAAGCAAGATCCGCCCGGGCAGCCCCGCGACGAGTCGCGCAGGCAGTTTCTCAAATATTCGGGCACCGCGATCGGGGGCGTCGTGGTCGGCGGCGTCATCGGCGGCCTGATCGGCGCGAACGCGAAGCAGACGAAGACCGGGGAGACGCCGCCGGCGGGGCAGACCGATCCGAATAAACCGGCGCAAACGGCGGACCGGGACTACAACCAAGCGCTGATGTACTTCAATCAAGACCAATTCCTCACGGCGGAGGCGGCCGCGGAACGCATCTATCCGAAGGACGAGTCGGGTCCCGGGGCGAAGGAGCTCGGCGTCGCCTTTTTCATCGACCATCAGATGGCCAGCTCCTACGGCTTGAACGGACGCGAGTACATGAACCCGCCGTTCTACAAGTCGGAGGCGACGCAGGGCTACCAGCTCTCCTTCAAGCGGCGGGAGCTGATCGCGCTCGGCCTGGACGCGCTCAGCTTGTACAGCAACGACAAGTATCAGAAGGGATTTCCGGATTTGGCGCCGGAGGAACAGGACAAGGTGCTCGGGGATTTCGAGTCGGACGCGGTTCATTTGAAAGGCGTGCCGGCATCGACGTTCTTCAATTACTTCCTGAACCTGACGATCGAAGGCGTATACGCGGATCCGCTGTACGGCGGCAACAAGAACATGGGGGGCTGGCGCATGCGCAACTTCCCGGGCAACCAAATGAGTTACATCAACGACATCGAGAAGGACGAGTTCGTCAAAATGGAGCCGTTAAGCCTGAGCGACCATTTGGAAATGGGTTAGGAGGAGGAAGCAGACTATGGCAACGAAACTTCCGAAAGCGCCGGTCGTCATCGTCGGCATGGGCTGGGTCGGCGGCATCATCGCAGCGGAGCTGACGAAGGCCGGCCATTCCGTGGTCGGTCTGGAGCGCGGCAAAAGCCGGAACACGCAGGATTATTACCACGTGCACGACGAGCTGCGCTACGCGTCCCGCTACGAGCTGATGCAGGACTTGTCCAAGGAAACGGTCACGTTTCGCAATTCGGACAAGCAGCGGGCCTTGCCGATGCGCAGCTACGGCTCGTTCCTGCTCGGCGACGGGCTGGGCGGCGCGGGCGTGCATTGGAACGGCCAGTATTACAGGTTCCTGCCGTACGATTTCCAGATTCGCAGCAAGACGATCGAGCGTTACGGCGCCAAAAAAATCCCGGCCGGCATGGCGATCCGCGATTGGGGCATCACCTACGACGAGCTGGAGCCGTACTACGTGAAATTCGAGCAGATGGCCGGCATCGGCGGCGAACCGATGACCCAGCCGAACGTCGGGAAGATGTCCAAGGCGTTCCCGGTCGGCCCGATGAAGAAGACGCCCGGCATGAAGCTGTTCGAGGAATCGGCCAAGAAGCTCGGCTATCACCCGTACGTGATCCCGTCGGCCAACCTGACCGAGCAGTACAAGAATCCGGACGGCATCGAGCGGGCCGCCTGCCAATACTGCGGCTACTGCGAGCGCTTCGGCTGCGAATACGGCGCGAAGTCCGATCCCGTCGTCACGGTCATGCCCGTCTCCCAGAAGACGGGCAAGCTGGACCTCCGGACGCATTCGACCGTGACGGAGGTGCTGCACGACGGCACGAAGGCGACCGGCGTCCGCTACGTCAACACGCCGACCGGCGAAGAGTACATCCAGCCGGCCGACGTCGTCATTCTCGCGAGCTACCTGTTCTCCAACGTCCGGTTGCTGCTGCACTCCAAGCTCGGCCGGCCGTACGATCCGCAATCCGACACGGGCGCGGTCGGCCGCAACTACGCCTATCAGGTGAACGGCGCCAGCACGAACGTCATGTACGAGGACCGCGAATTCAACCTGGCGATGGGCGCGGGCGCGCTCGGCAGCAGCCTCGACGATTACAACGGCGACAATTTCGACCATGCGGACCTGAAGTTCCTGCACGGCGCGAACATCCGGTTCACGCAGACGGGGGCCAGGCCGATCCAATTCCAGCCCGCGCCGATGGGCACCGCCAAATGGGGGGCCGAGTTCAAGAAGCAGACGCTCCATTACGCGAACCGCGTGCTGACCGTGGCGGCGCAGGGCTCCAGCATGCCGTGGCGCCACCATTACCTCGATCTCGATCCGACCTACAAGGACGCGCTCGGCCTGCCGCTGATCCGGCTGACGTTCGATTTCGAAGACCAGGACCGCGAGCTCGTGAAATACATCGCCGGCAAAACGAAGGAAATCGCCGACGGAATGGGCGGCACGAAGACGGAGATTCACGATTCCATCAAGCAGTACAACATCGTGCCGTACCAGTCCACGCATAATACCGGCGGCGCGATCATGGGCAGCGATCCCAAGACGTCGGTGGTCAACAATTACCTGCAAATGTGGGACGCCCCGAACGTCTTCGTCGTCGGCGCCTCGGCGTTCTCGCATAACAGCGGGTTCAATCCGACGGCGACCGTCGGGGCGCTCGCGTACCGGGCGGCCGACGGCATCGCCAAATACATCGCCAAGCCGGGGCCGCTCGCGTGAGCGGCGCGGAGAACGGCAAGCTGTCCGTGGATCGGGACCTGATCGCGCATTTGACGGAGCTGCGCAAGCGCCTCATCGTCGCGGCGGTCTGGTTCGTGCTCGCTTTGGCCGCCGGTCTCTACGTTTCGCCGCGCTTGCTGCATTTCGTCAAGACGCATCTCGGCTCGGTGAAGGTGGAATGGAGCGTCTTCTCGCTGTCCGACGGGTTGGCCGTCTATATGAAATGCGCGCTCATGGTCGGGCTGCTGCTGTCGCTGCCGGTATTCGTCTACCAGCTGTGGGCGTTCGCGCGGCCGGGCATGACGGACTCGGAAGCCAAAGCGACGCTGATGTACGTGCCGCTGTCGGTGCTGCTCTTCGCGAGCGGCGTGCTGTTCGGCTATCTCGTCGCCCTGCCGATGATGATCGCGTTCATGATCAAGCTCAACCGGTCGATCGGGGCGCACGAGGTATACGGCATTCAGCATTACGTATCCTTCCTCGTCAGCTTCCTGCTGCCGATGGGGATCGCGTTCGAGATGCCGCTCGTTCTGCTCCTGCTGACCCGCATCGGGCTGCTCACGCCGGGCAAGCTGAAGCAGGTCCGCAAGTTCGCGTACGTCGGCTTGGCGGTGCTGGGCTCGCTCATCTCGCCGCCCGACTTCGTCTCGCATCTGTCGGTGACGCTTCCGCTCATCCTGCTGTTCGAGATCAGCGCCTTCGTCAGCATCCGGTACTTCCGAAGAAGGGAGAAACGGGGGCTGAAGCCGGCGCTGCCGTAAGGGGCCGCGGTAATCCATGTTGAATCATCCGATTCGGGAAAGGAGGTCATCCGCATGTTCAACAACGTCGGCGTTTCCGGGCTGATCATCATTCTGGCCATCGCGCTCATCGTCTTCGGGCCGGCCAAGCTGCCTCAGCTCGGCCGCGCGTTCGGCGATACGCTTCGCGAATTCCGCAACTCGACGAAGGGCATCATAATCGATGATGCGACGGAAGAGAAGCAGCAGCCCGTCAAAGAATTGGAACAAGCCAAATAAGGAGCGATAACCGATGAACAACCGATTGCGCAAGGGCATCCTCACGTCCGCGCTCGTCTGCATGGCGGCGCTGGCGCTGACCGGCTGCGGCGGCAAGAACAACAACGCCGCCAACAACGGCGGCACGAACGCGGGCACGAACGCGGGCACGAACAACGGCGCAGGCGCGGGCACGAACGCGGGCGGCGGGGGCGCGCAGAACATTACGGTCAAGGCGACCAACTTCAAATTCGACCAAACCGAAATTCACGTGAAACAGGGCGACAAAGTCACGGTCACGCTTGTCGACGAAGCCGGGTCCCACGGCTTTGCGATCCCGGATTTCAACGTGGATATCAAGGAGAACAACGGCACGGCGACCTTCACCGCCGACAAGGCGGGCGAGCATCCGTACAACTGCTCGGTCATTTGCGGTTCGGGCCACGCCAACATGGTCGGCAAACTGATCGTCGACTGACGGGACGTACGACCGAGAAACGCCGAATAGGCCCTTGCCGGCCGCGGACGACGCGGAGGGCAAGGGCCTATTCGGTATGCGGCGATTGCCGGCGGGCGGCGCGAGGTTCGTTCCGAGATTCGTCAGCACAATTCCTTGATCTGCTTGGCGAGGTCCATCCGCTGCAGCTTCAGCTGCCAGATCAAATCCCGGATGGAGGATTCCTCCTCCGAGCTGCCGCTTTGGCGCATCAGCGCGAACAATTCCATCATCTTATAGTTGATCGCGTTGAACTGGAGCCACAGCTGTTCCTTCGTCCGTTCGCGGACGGTCTCGTCGTAGGCGGCGTCCTTCTGCCGCAGCTCTTCCACGATTTCCGCCTGCCAAGCCCGGTCGCCGATCGCCCCCGCGAAATTGTACAAGTCCAAGTAGTCGTCGACCCATCGCCCGTTCCACTGCTCTTTCGTCATCATCCTCATCCCTCCCGCAGCGCATAGTCAGCTTGCTATTAAGATAACCGGATCGTTCCCGTTTGACACAATCCGCGACGGGTGGTAACGTTTAAACCAAAATCACGGACAATCAGGGAAGGGAGCCGTACGTATGGGAACCATCGTTTCCGTTCACGCGTTCGACGACGAACAGGCCGCGGCGATCCGGGCGGCGCTGCCGGGGCATGCGTTCGTGCAAGCCGCGGGGCTCGGCGAAGCGCAGGCGAGGGACCTGCTGAAATCCGCCGAGATCATCCTCGGGTGGAACCGGGACGTGAAGAAGACGCTCTTTACCGAGGGCATCGCGCTCAAATGGCTGCAAAACATGGGAGCCGGCATCGACCATCTGCCGCTTGACCGCGTCAAGGAGCTCGGCATCGTCGTCACGAACGCGTCGGGTGTGCATCCGTTCCAAATCTCGGAATCGATCTTCGCCATGCTGCTGTCGCTGACCCGCGGGGTGCATCGCGCCGTGCGTAACCAGCTCGAGTCCCGGTGGCAGCCCTCGCCGCGGCTCGGGGAAGCGCACGGCCGGACGATCGCCATCCTCGGCGTCGGCGCGATCGGGCTGGAGACGGCCAAGATCGCCAAAGCCTTTCAAATGAAGGTGCTCGGCATCCGCCGCACGGAAGGCGCCGCCGAACACGTGGACGAGATGTACGGCATGGAGCGCTTGAACGACGTGCTGGCGCGGAGCGACTACGTCGTCAACTGCCTGCCGCTGACGGACGCGACGCGCGGCTTGATCGGCGCCGGCCAGTTCGATGCCATGAAATCCACGGCCTATTACCTGAATATCGGACGCGGCGGCACGACCGACACCGAAGCGCTGGTGGAGGCGCTGCGAAGCGGCGGCATCGCGGGCGCCGGCCTGGACGTGTTCGAGCAGGAGCCGCTGCCGGAAGATCATCCGCTGTGGGGGCTGGACAACGTGATCCTGACGCCGCACGAGGCCGGCAGCACGGACGTCTACACGGCCCGCGCGCTGGAGATCGTGCTCGAGAACCTGGCCCATTACGGCGCGCATGGCGCGCCGGTTCGCAACCTGGTCGACCTGCGCGCGCAATATTGAAGCGAGCGACGGACGACGCCCAAGACCGTACGGCTGCCTGGAAATGTTCCGGCAGGGTGTACGGTCCTTTTATTTTCTGCTATTCTTTTGATGTACTAGGCCTTGATTCGACTAGGACCATAGACACCTAAATTTTTCATAAAAAAAGATCTTAATGCTGTGCAACATTCGACAGGACGCGTCCGTCTGTTATGTTGCAAGAGGGGGGATCCTCCGTGGTAGAGCCAGGCCTGATCAAAGCCGCGCAAGCCGGCGATGGCGAAGCTCTTATTGCTCTGTTGCGCCAAATCGAAAATCACGTATACCGCACCGCGTATTATATCGTCAACAACGAACAGGACGCGATGGATGCCGCCCAAGAAGCCCTTATCCGCATTTATACCAAGATCGGCACGTACGAGGAAAAGGCGCAGTTCAAAACCTGGGTCCAACGGATCGTGACGAATATTTGCATCGATAAGTTCCGGAGAAACAAACCGACCGTGTCCATCGAGGAACACGAGATGGTGTTTCAGGATCAGCATACCGTCGAGGACGAAGTCATGTCGTCGTACACCGCGCAGGATATCCGCAAGGCGATCGACAAGCTGCCGGAGCATCACCGGGCGGTCGTCGTGCTGCGGTACCTACAGGACTTCTCTTACAACGAAATCGCGGATTCGCTCGATTTGCCGCTGAATACCGTCAAATCCTATTTATTCCGGGCAAGGCAGCAGCTGCAGACCTACCTGCACGACTATCAGAGAGGAGGTGTCCGAGGATGAATTGTCAAGAGGTGATGGACTATATGCAACGACAGCTGGACGGGGACCTGGACGAACGGGAAACCGAAATCTTGATGAATCATACGCGGCATTGCTCCGAGTGCGCGGCGATGTTCGAACGGTTGAAGCGGCTGTCCGAGGGATTGGAAAGCTTGCCGAAGGTAACCCCCAGCTACAGCTTGGTCGACGCGATCTTGCCGAAGCTCGCGGAGCTGTCGGCGGCCGAAGAGGCGCGGACCGTAGAGGCGCCGCCTATCGTCGTTGCCGGCGAAGGGACGAACCCTCCGCGGCGGACGCAGAAGAGCGGGGACGGCTGGCGCCGCTGGCTGCCGATGTCCGCGGCGGGCGGCGTCATCGCGGCCGGCGTCATCGTCGGCATGTTCTTCCTGAGCAGCAACGGCACGCACACGCTGCGCGACAGCGCGGACAGCGGCAATATGGCCGCTTCGTCCGATACCGCGTCCAGTGCGGATAGCACGGTGATGAGCAATGCCATGAAGGACAACAATGCGGCGGCCGACGCCGGTTCGGACGGCGGCGCCGCGGCGAAGAACGACGCGGGCGTCCCGACGCAGGGCGCGGACAAGAGCAAGGCGGCGAACGACGGCGGCGGCGAGCTGCGCAAGGATCAGAAGATCGCCGTCGATCCGAACGGCGAAGCGATGCCGCCGATTACGGGCGGACGGAGCTCCGGCGGAGCGGATGCCGATCAGTCTCAGTCGCCGAATTACGCGACCGGCTCCTCGGGCGCGGGCGATACCGCGAGCGGCGCCGGCAACGCGCCGGCAGCCGATTCGGATCAGACCATGAGCGCCACGGGCGACAGCCGCGACGGCGTCGCGGCCGACAAAGCGAGCAACGGCGGCGGCAATGCGCCCGCGCTAGCGCCGGATAACGACAAATCCGCCTCGAGCGAGCCGCCCGTGAAGGCTTCGCCGATTTCGCCCGACAAGCAGTACCAGGCGTTCATCGTGGACGGGGACACGGTGAGCGTGTATACCGTCGGCGACAGCGAGCTGAAGTACCAGAGCGCCAAACGGACCGGCATCGCCGATCTCAAGTGGTCGAACGACGACAAGCTGACGTACACGGCGATCGACGCGGACGGCGTCAAGAAGACGTTCGCCGTCGATCCGAAGACGGGGACGGAGCAGACGCAATCTAGCAAATAATGCAGGTGCCCAAGCACACATGACGTGACATTCGCGTATGGTGTAGAGAAGAAAGCGTCATGCGACGATCGAGAAAGCCTTGACGTCCGTATGACCATTCGCAGCCGGTACCATGGACCCGCGCTCGCGAGTGTTTATATAGATGTTCGGGGACAAAGGGATGGGGCGAAGCTGCCCCATCCCTTTGTTGCGTTTTGGCCGGAATGGCGCTATCGTTAACATGATCGGTACGGAGGAGGCGAGCGGATGGACGCGAAGGAAGCCG
Organism: Paenibacillus sp. UNC496MF; assembly: GCF_900113915.1. Lineage (NCBI taxonomy): Bacteria > Bacillati > Bacillota > Bacilli > Caryophanales > Paenibacillaceae > Paenibacillus > Paenibacillus sp. UNC496MF. Next base: position 723,750 of record NZ_FORE01000005.1, on the reverse strand, counting down.
CGAAGGAATGGAAAGCCGGGCGATTCCGGCCCGTTTACGTGGTATATGGGAAAGACCGCTACCGGATGCGGCAGTTCGTCGAGGCGCTGACGGAGAAGCTGCTGCCCGCGGAAGAGCGCGAGCTCGGCATGGTGAAATACGACATGTCGGAGACGCCGGTCGAGGAAGCGGTCGCGGAGGCGGATACGCTGCCGTTCTTCGCGTCGCGCAAGCTGGTGCTCGTACGGGATGCGTCCGTGCTTGCGGCGGCCCAGGGCAAGGAAGCGAAGCTCGAGCACGGCACGGAGGCATTGGTCGCGTATCTGAAGCAGCCGTGCGAGACGAGCGTTCTCGTGTTCCAGGTGATGGCGGAGAAGCTCGACGAGCGCCGCAAGGTCGTGAAGCTGCTGAAGGAGCAGGACGCGCTGATCGCTTTTCAGGAGCTGCAGGAGAACGAGCTGCTTCAATGGACGGTCAAGCGCGCGGAGGAGCAGGGCCGCTCGCTGGATCGCGATGCCGCGCAGCTGCTGCTCGCCCGCACCGGCACGAACATGCAGCAGCTGGCGCACGAGGTGGACAAGCTCTGCCTGCACGCCGGCCACGGCGGCGCCGTCTCGGGCGCGGACGTCGAAGCGCTGATCGCGTCGACGGTCGAGGAGGACGTCTTCGCGCTGATCGACGCGATGGCGTCGTTGAACATGGAGAAGGCGCTGAAGCTGTACGCCGAATTGCTGCTGCGCCGCGAGGAGCCGATCAAGATCGCGGCGCTGATCGCCCGGCAATTCCGGATCATGCTGCAGGTGAAGGAGCTGGAGCAGCGCAACTACTCGCAGCAGCAGATGGCCGGCCAGATCGGCCTGCATCCGTACGCCGTCAAGCTGGCGGCCGAGAAAGCGAGGCGCTTCTCCGCGCAGACGCTGGGCCGGCACCTGAGCAAGCTGGCGGAGCTGGATTACGGCATGAAGACGGGCCGGGTGGACAAGACGCTCGGCTTGGAGCTGTTCCTGCTGTCGCTCGCCGCGTAACCGGCGGCGAACGCGGCGGCCGGTACCGGGGGATCGAAGCCCGCCGTTATGCGAAGTTGGCGGCACGGAAACGTTAAAAAAGTCCTGCCCGTTCGCCGAAGCGAGCGGGCAGGACTTTTATGGGTTTGAATTAGGCTTGAGCGCTCAGCGCGTTCAGCTTCTTAGCCAGACGCGACTTTTTGCGAGCAGCTGCATTTTTATGGATCAGGCCTTTCGTTACGGCTTTGTCCAGCTTTTTCGTAGCGACGATCAGAGCTGCTTTGGCAGCTTCCACATCGGTAGCGACGACAGCTTGGTCGGCAGCTTTAACGGCCGTGCGAAGCGCGGATTTTTGAGAAGCGTTCAGAGCGCGGCGTTTCTCGATCGTCTTCACGCGTTTTACAGCGGATTTAATGTTTGGCATTGCATTCACCTCCCGTAAAAAAGGGAAACCCCTTTATAACAAACACAACTTGACATAGTTTATCATGGGCAGGGACAAAATGCAATAGCGCGCTCGGGCTTGTTCGCCTTTCCGGCGGCTCCCGAACCGCATAATTTTTCCCGGGCTTCCGCAAACTAAGACCATTCGAAAATGGAAGGAGCGCCCTTATTGCATGGATGACCTGGATTTGGAACGCTTTAACGTCGGCATCGACTTGGCGCTGGAAGCGAAGGAGCTGGCGGAATCGGCCGGCAACGGGCCGATTCCCGGCGTCGTGTCCGAGGTGTCGGACGATGACGGCATCAAGATTACCCGGCTCGACGTCACGACGGAGGAAGGCTCGCGCATCATGGGGAAAATGATCGGCCACTACGTCACCTTCGAAGTGCCCGAGCTGCGGAAGCAGGACACGGGCCTGCAGGACCGGGTCGCGACGAAGCTGGCGCAGGAGTTCGCGGCGTTCCTGGAGCGCATTAACGTGCCGAAGACCGCCAATGTGCTCATCGTCGGCCTCGGCAACTGGAACGTGACGCCCGACGCCCTCGGGCCGATCGTGGTCGAGAACACGCTCGTGACCCGGCATTTTTTCGAGCTCATGCCGAACGAGGTCGCGCCCGGCTACCGCAACGTCAGCGCGGTCGCGCCCGGGGTGCTCGGCATTACCGGCATCGAATCCAGCGACATCGTGCAGGGCATCGTCGACCGCTCGAAGCCCGATCTCATCATCGCCATCGACGCGCTGGCGTCCAAGGCGCTGGAACGGGTCAACACGACGATCCAGATCGCCGATACCGGCATCCATCCCGGCTCGGGCATCGGCAACAAGCGGCGCGGGCTGACGAAGGACATTCTCGGCGTGCCCGTCGTGGCGATCGGCGTGCCCACCGTGCTCTACGCCTCGACGATCGTCAGCAACAGCATCGACCTCATGCGGGAGCATTTGAAGAAGCACGCCAATCAGGCGACGGACGGGTTCATGGGGCTGCTGGACTCCATCGACGAGAACGAGCGGCTGCTGCTCGTCCGCGAAGCGCTCGGGCCGCTCGGCCACGATCTGCTCGTCACGCCGAAGGAAATCGACCAGTTCATCGAGGATATCGCCAACATCGTGGCGAGCGGTTTGAACGCGGCGCTTCACGAAGCCGTCGACAAGTCCAACGTGGCCGCCTATACGCACTGACCGGCTCCCCTTTGCGCCGAATGCCCGAGGAGAGGGCCGGTTGCCGGCATAACGTACCGCCATCCGCCCTTCGGCTTCGCGCCGGAGGGCTTTTCCGCGCGGGTCGGCGCCCGCGAATCTAGCAAGCTAGCAGTCTCGCGGGCAATCTAGCGTTCTACTAAACTTCCGGTTCTAGCAATCCGCTCGTCCTCATAAGATGGAATCAGGCTTGAAAACGGGCGATGCACCGAAAACGGGAACCGGGAGGAACGAACGCAATGAAACGTATCATAATGACGCTCAATATCGGACGAAGCAGCCTGCGGCTCAGGCAACTGCTGGTGGCCGGCCGCACCTTTGCCCTGCTGTCATTAGGATCGATGGTCCTTGTCCTCGTCGTCGGCGTCGGCGTCATCGTGCAGCAGCGCGCCTCGACTTCGCCGGTCGCGTCCATGAAAGGATTCGCGGCGTCGGTTTCGAACGGCTTGTTCTCGGACATGCTCGCGATGGAAATGCCCGGAACCGCCAAAGCGGACGTACGGCCGGCCATCTCCGGCCATCAGATCGGCAGCTTTCTCGTCCGGCTGCTGACGGACATCAACCCGGACGATCCGAAGAGCCTGTTGGCCAGCCAGTATCCCGGCCTGGAGGGGGAGAAGACGACCCTGCTTCAGGGCGGATCCGGCACGGACGCTTCGGTCGGACCCGAGGATCACGAGACGGTGACGGCGAGCGAAGGCGCGGGCGCCGAAGGGGCGGACGACGCGCCGGACGGATTGTCCGACGCCGACCGGCCGGATCACGATCCCGGCGACATCGGCGACGCGGACGGCGGCGCGACGGGCGACGGCGGCGCGGGTCCGGCGGAGGATCCCGGCAGCGGCGGCGACGCCCCGGCGGATCCGGCGAAGCCGACGACCGGCGGACGGAACGTCGTGTTCATTTACCACTCCCATGCCCGGGAGTCGTGGTTCCCGGAGATCAAGAGCAAGAAGACGGCGGAATCCTCGACCCGGAACATCACGATGCTCGGCACGCGGCTCGCCGACCAGCTCGACAAGCTGGGCGTCGGCGCGCTCCATTCCGCGACGGATTACCCGACCGCGGTTAAAAACTACAATTGGCTCCTATCCTATAAATATTCGAAGCAGTCGGTGCTCACGGCGATGTCGTCCAACAAGAACCTGGAATTTTTCTTCGATATTCACCGCGACTCGCAGCACCGCAAGGAAACGACCGCGACGATCAACGGGCTGGACTACGCGCAGGTGTTCTTCATCATCGGGCACGGCAATCCGGATTGGAAGAAGAACGAGGCGTTCGCGAGCGAGATTCACGAGGCGCTCGAAAAGAAGTATCCCGGCCTCTCGCGCGGCATCTGGGGCAAAACGACGGCCAACGGGAACGGCGAATACAACCAGTCCCTCGCGGCGGACAGCGTGCTGATCGAGATCGGCGGCGTGGACAATTCGCTCAAGGAGTCGTACCGGACGGTCGACGCGCTCGCGAAGGTCATCGCGGACCTGTACTGGAAGGACGAGAAAGTCATCGCTCCGCCCGCGGCGGCGAACAAATAAAGCGGATTCGAGAAGGGGGAAATGGCTATGCGCCGGCAAACCATGAAAACGGCCTTGGTCGGAGGCGCGGTCGCGCTGATCGTCCTGTTCGGCATCGACATCGCGACGAGCGGCATCGAGCGCATCAACGGTCCCGTGGACACGATCCGCTCGGCGCTGCCGGGCGTTACGGGAACGACCTCGGCGACGGGAACGGCGGGGACGACGGGGGTGTCGGGCTTATACGGGGCGGGGCAGCCCCAAGCGCAGGGCGATGCCCTGCTGCCCGAAAGCGGCGTCGTGATCGCGCCGGTGCCGCAGATGACGGTGCAAGACGCGCAGCACGGCCGGACGGAAGAGGAGATCCGCCGCGAATACGAGCGGAAGCTGCAGGAGGAGCTGGCCAAGCGGCTGCCGGGCCTGCCGGCGGCGGGGAGCCAATCGACCGTCAACCAGGTCGCCGACGGCACGGCCGGCGTGCTGCAGTCCATTTCGGCGAAGGGCATTCGCCTGGTCGTCTCGTTTTTCGAGAAGGTGACGGATTGATGGGCTTGGCCCGAACTGGTATAATACAATGATGATTAGCATTTAGGTACCTCTGGGGGTTAAGCATGTCTGACGTACGCGAACGACAAAAACGAATCAGGAACTTCTCCATCATTGCCCATATCGATCACGGCAAATCGACGCTGGCCGACCGGATACTCGAATATACCGGAGCGCTTTCGTCCCGGGAAATGCAGGAGCAGGTGCTCGACCAGATGGATCTGGAGCGCGAGCGCGGCATTACGATAAAGCTGCAGGCCGTCCGGCTCGGCTACAAGGCCGACGACGGCCAAGAGTATATTTTGAATTTGATCGACACGCCGGGGCACGTCGACTTTACATACGAGGTTTCCCGCAGCCTCGCGGCCTGCGAAGGCGCGCTGCTCGTCGTGGACGCGGCGCAGGGCATCGAGGCGCAGACGCTGGCGAACGTCTATCTGGCGCTCGACAACAATCTCGAGATCATCCCGGTGCTTAATAAGATCGACCTTCCGAGCGCGGAGCCGGAGCGCGTCAAGCAGGAGATCGAGGACGTCATCGGCCTCGACGCCAGCGACGCGGTGCTGGCTTCCGCGAAGGCCGGCATCGGCATCAAGGAAATCCTGGAGCAGGTCGTCACGAAAGTGCCGGCACCGACGGGCGATCCGGACGAGCCGCTGAAGGCGCTCATTTTCGACTCGCATTACGATCCGTACAAGGGCGTCGTCGTCTACGTGCGCGTCATCGACGGCAGCATCAAAGCCGGCAAGAAGATCCGCTTCATGGCGACGGGCGCGGAGTTCGAAGTCATCGAGGTCGGCGCCTTCATGCCGCGCATGGGCATCGTCGGCGAGCTGGCGGTCGGCGACGTCGGCTTCGTCGTCGCGGGCATCAAGAACGTGAAGGACACGCGCGTCGGCGACACGATCACGGACGCGAAGCGGCCGGCGCCCGAAGCGCTGCCGGGCTACCGCAAGATCAACCCGATGGTGTTCTGCGGCCTGTACCCGATCGAAACGCAGGATTACAACGATTTGCGCGACGCGCTGGAGAAGCTCGAGCTGAACGACGCGTCGCTCCGCTACGAAGCGGAATCGTCGACGGCGCTCGGCTTCGGCTACCGCTGCGGCTTCCTCGGCCTGCTGCACATGGAGATCATCCAGGAGCGGATCGAACGGGAATTCAACATTCCGCTCATCACGACGGCGCCGAGCGTTATTTACCGCGTCACGCTGACGAACGGCGACGTGCTCGAGATCGACAACCCGTCCAACTATCCGGAGGTCGGCAAGATCGAATACGTCGAGGAGCCGTACGTCAAGGCGGCGATCATCGTGCCGAACGACTACGTCGGGGCCATCATGGAGCTCTGCCAGAACAAGCGCGGCGAGTTCGTGAACATGGAGTACCTCGACACGAACCGCGTCACCATCACGTACGACATGCCGCTGTCCGAGATCGTCTACGACTTCTTCGACCAGCTGAAGTCCAGCACGAAGGGCTACGCGTCCTTCGACTACGAGCTGTCGGGCTATCGCCAGTCGAAGCTGGTCAAGATGGATATCATGCTCAACAACGAGCAGGTCGACGCCCTGTCCGTCATCGTGCACCGCGACCGCGCCTACAACCGCGGCCGGATCATCTGCGAGAAGCTGAAGGAGCTCATTCCGCGCCAAATGTTCGAGGTGCCCGTCCAGGCGTCGATCGGCAACAAGGTCATCGCCCGCGAGACGGTCAAGGCGATGCGGAAGAACGTCCTCGCCAAGTGCTACGGCGGCGACATCAGCCGGAAGCGGAAGCTGCTCGACAAGCAGAAGGAAGGCAAGAAGCGGATGAAGCAGGTCGGCAGCGTCGAGGTGCCGCAGGAAGCGTTCATGGCGGTGCTGAAGATCGACGAGGATTAATGCGGCGTTGAAGAGCCGGCCTGCAGCCGGCAAAGCTCTCCGTTCGCTGTCGTAGTCGGATTTTTTATTTCGATTCGAGCTATTCGAGGTGTAAATCCGCCTGCAAAAGCGACCGCTTTAGGTGATGGGTTTGCGCGCATTGTCGGAGGACAAGGAATGCGGCATGCTCCTGCATCGGAGGCATTTGCCATGCCGCATCTGCTTGCCGGCCTTCGGCCCGACTCAACGCCGCCTTTTAAAGGGAGCAACCGAGCTCCCTTGTTTTATTTTCACGGAAGCTTTACTAGGTCAAGATGGGAGCATTGGAGGAAAGACATTATGCTGATGCACGCGCCGAGGGCGCTTTACATTCATATCCCGTTCTGCACGAACAAGTGCCATTATTGCGATTTCACGTCCTACGTGCTGAAAGGGCAGCCCGTCGACGCGTATCTCGACGCGCTGGAGCAGGAGATGGTCCGTACCGCCGAGGCGCTCCCGCCGGAGGAGATCCGGACGGTCTTCGTCGGAGGCGGGACGCCGACGGTGCTGACGCCGCCGCAGATGGAGCGGTTCCTGGCGTCGGTGAAGCGGCATTTCCCGATCCGGCCGGACGCGGAGTTCACGATGGAAGCGAATCCGGGCACGACGGATTTGGAGAAGCTGCAGGCGATGCGCGAAGGCGGCGTGAACCGGATCAGCTTCGGCGTCCAGTCGTTCGACAACGGGTTGCTGGAACGGATCGGCCGGATCCATAACGTGGACGACGTTTACCGCAGCATCGAGAACGCGCGGACGGCCGGCGTCGACAATCTGTCGATCGACCTGATGTTCGGCCTGCCGGGCCAGACGGTCGAGCTTCTGTCGGACAGCGTCTCGAAGGCGTTGGCGCTCGGGCTGCCGCATTATTCGCTCTACGGTTTGAAGGTCGAGGAGAACACGCTGTTCCACGCCTTGTACGAACGCAACGAGCTGCCGCTGCCTCCGGAGGAGGACGAGCTCGCGATGTACATGCTGCTGATCGAGCGGCTGACGGGCGCGGGCTACGGCCATTACGAGATCAGCAACTTCGCGAAGCCGGGCTTCGAGAGCCGGCACAACATCACGTATTGGCGCAACGAGCCGTATTACGGCCTCGGCGCCGGAGCCCACGGCTACGCGCGCGGGGAGCGCCACGTCAACATCAAGGGCATCCAGCCGTATCTCGACGCGGCGGCGGCCCGGCTTCCGCGGCTCGAGACGAACGGCGTGTCCGAGGATGAAGCGATGGAAGACTTCATGATGGTCGGCCTGCGCATGCTGAAGGGCGTGCGGGAGAACGATTTCGCGGTGCAGTTTCCGGGGCGGACGATCGAGGGCGTCTTCGGCGAGGCCCTTCGGCGGCTGTTGAAGCAAGGCTTGATCGAGACGATCGAAGAGGAAGGCGGGCAAGGCTATCGGCTGTCCAAGCAGGGGATCCCGCTCGGCAACGAAGTGTTCGGCGCGTTCCTGGCGTAGGGAAAGCCGATTCCGGGGCGAGCGGTTTCCAACGAAATAGGTCTTGTTTATCCATGCACGTTGTTGTATATTTATTCGTATTAAATCCTTGCAGAAATTGGCATGGCGAGAGGGTGTTGCAAGAGCGATGGAAGCAAAAGCGATTGAAGCGGTGTGCAGACGAGCGACCGAGGACGATATCGACACATTGGCGGAATTGATAGCCGGCTACGCCGCGAAGGGAATTATGCTGCCGCGTTCGCGCGAGACGCTGAAGCGCCAGATCGACACCTTCGTCGTCGCCGAAATCGGGGACGAAGTCGTCGGATGCGGGTCGCTGACGCGGCTCGGAACCGACCTGGTGGAGGTCCGCTCGCTCGGCATTTCCGAGGGCTACAAGGGGCTCGGCATCGGCAGCAAGCTGGTGGATCAGCTGATTTACGAAGCGAAACGGCAAGGGATTCCGAAGATCATGGCGTTGACGTACGAGGTGCGGTTTTTCGAGAAGAACGGCTTCGCCGTCGTGAACAAGGAAATTTTCCCGGAGAAGGTTTGGACCGACTGCGTGAACTGCCCGAAGCAGCATGCGTGCGACGAAATAGCGGTGCTCAAAATGCTGAACTGACTTGACAATTGCCAAGTTGGTTTGGTATTTTTGTAGTAATGATTAGCACTCAACGCTATCGAGTGCTAACGAGGGCGAGAACGACGAAGACCGGACGCCGCCTGGGGTCCGCACTTCGAATAGGAGGGACTGCGATGTTATCGGATCGGCAGCGCATGATTTTGAACGTCATCATCGACGATTATATCCGCTCGGCGGAGCCAATCGGTTCGCGCAGCATTTCGAAGCGAAGCGACGTCAGCTACAGCCCGGCGACGATTCGCAACGAAATGGCTGATTTGGAGGAGCTCGGCTACCTCGAACAGCCCCATACCTCGGCAGGACGGGTGCCTTCGATCAAGGGCTACCGGTACTACGTCGACCATCTCGTCAAACTGGGAGAAGTGTCCGAACGGGAGCTGCATTTGGTCCGCTCGTATTTTACCGAGAAAATGAACCAAATGGAGCAAATCATTCAGCACGCGGCGATGATTCTGTCGAACATGACGAATTATACGAGCATCGTGCTCGGACCGGAGACGTTCACGACGTCGCTGAAGCATTTTCAACTGGTGCCGCTCAGCGAGGATTCGGCCGTGGCGATCATCGTCACGAACACCGGACACGTCGAGAACCGCACCATCTCGCTCCCGCCCGACATGAATATGGAAGACATGCAGCAGGCGGTGAACATTTTGAACGCCAAGCTGGTCGGCGTTCCGCTCGTCCGCCTGAAATCCAAATTGCACTCGGAAGTCGGTCAGGAGCTCGGCCGCTACGCGGACCAGTTCGAGCGGCTGCTCGGCATTCTCGACGAGACGATGACGAGCGACAACGATCACCGCGTCTTCATGAGCGGCACGACGAACATGCTCACCCAGCCGGAATTCAAGGACGTCGACAAGGTGAAGACGCTGCTGGATCTGCTGGAAGAAACGCCTACGATCATGCAGATGTTCAATGCGCTTCCAAGCGGTATTCAAGTCCGCATCGGGACGGAAAATACGCATGAGGCGATCAACAACTGCAGCCTGATCACGGCGACGTATTCCGTCGAGGGCAAATCGTTGGGCACGATCGGCATTTTGGGACCGACCAGGATGGATTACGGCAAGGTCATCAGCCTGCTGGACATTTTGTCGAAGGACATGGCCGTGCTGCTCGGCCGCTGGTATAAGTAACGCTTCGCCATCCGGCGGGGCGCACCGAGCCAACTCACGAGGATGGATAATACTAGGAGGTGTCAACTCGCGTGTCTGTGCATGAACGGCATACGGATGAAGAACCTAAGCAAGAGATGGACGCCGCTTCGGCGGAGGAACAGGAAGCCGCAAGCGAGCCGGCGCCGGAAGTCGATATTCAGGATGCCGACGGTGCGGACGGCCGCATCGCCGAGCTGACGAAGCTCGCCGACGAGAACCAGCAGCGCTATTTGCGCGCGCAGGCGGATTTCGACAATTTCCGCCGTCGCACCGCGAAAGAACGGGAAGAGCTCGCGCAGTACGCGTCGATGAAGCTCGTCGGCCAGCTGCTGCCGGTCGTCGACAACTTCGGCCGCGCGATCGAAGCCGCGAAAGCGGGCGGCGACGTGGAGTCGTTCTCCAAGGGCGTGGAGATGATTTTCCGCCAATTGGAAGGCGTGCTCGAAGCCGAAGGCTTGAAGCCGATGAACGCCGTCGGCCAGCCGTTCAATCCCGATTTCCACCAGGCGATCATGCAGGTGGAGTCCGACGAGCACGAAGAAGGCATCGTCGTCGAAGAAGTCCAGCAGGGCTTCATGCTGAAAGATAAAGTCCTGCGTCCCGCAATGGTGAAAGTAAGCGGGTAAGCGCCGGCTGCCTCTATTCATTTCCTAAGTATAAGGGAGGATTTCTAGTTATGAGCAAAGTAATCGGTATCGACCTTGGAACCACCAACTCCTGCGTCGCGGTCATGGAGGGCGGCGAAGCCGTCGTCATTCCGAATCCGGAAGGCAACCGCACGACGCCGTCCGTCGTCGGCTTCAAGAAGGACGGCGAGCGCATCGTCGGCGAATCCGCGAAGCGCCAAGCCATCACGAACCCGGACCGCACGATCATCTCGATCAAGCGCCACATGGGCACGAACCACAAGGAAGTCATCGACGGCAAGGACTACTCGCCGCAAGAGATTTCCGCGATCATCCTGCAGAAGCTGAAAGCCGACGCCGAAGCCTACCTCGGCCAAACGGTGACGCAGGCGGTCATCACCGTGCCGGCCTACTTCAACGACAGCCAGCGCCAAGCGACGAAGGACGCGGGCAAAATCGCCGGCCTCGACGTGCTCCGGATCGTCAACGAGCCGACGGCCGCCGCGCTCGCGTACGGGCTTGAAAAATCCGAAGACCAAACGATTCTCGTCTACGACCTCGGCGGCGGCACGTTCGACGTCTCGATCCTCGAGCTCGGCGACGGCTTCTTCGAAGTCAAAGCGACGAGCGGCGACAACCGCCTCGGCGGCGACGACTTCGACCAAGTGATCATCGACTACCTCGTGTCCGAGTTCAAAAAAGAGCACGGCATCGATCTGTCCAAGGACAAAGCGGCCGTACAGCGGTTGAAGGACGCGGCGGAGAAAGCGAAGAAGGAATTGTCCGGCGTGCTGACGTCGACGATTTCCCTCCCGTTCATCACGATGGTCGACGGCGTGCCGCAGCACTTGGAGCTGAGCCTGAGCCGCGCGAAATTCGAAGAGCTCTCCGCGGCTCTCGTGGAACGCACCCTCGGCCCTACGCGCCAAGCGCTTAGCGACTCCGGCTTGTCCCCGAGCGACATCGACAAGGTCGTCCTCGTCGGCGGCTCCACGCGGATTCCGGCCGTGCAAGACGCCGTGAAGAAGCTGATCGGCAAAGAGCCGCACAAAGGCGTGAACCCGGACGAAGTCGTCGCCCTCGGCGCGGCGGTGCAAGCGGGCGTCCTGACGGGCGACGTCAAAGACGTCGTGCTCCTCGACGTTACGCCGCTCTCCCTCGGCATCGAAACGGCCGGCGGCGTGTTCACGAAGATGATCGACCGCAACACGACGATCCCGACGTCGAAGTCGCAAGTATTCTCCACGTACGCGGACAACCAGCCGAGCGTCGAGATTCACGTTCTGCAGGGCGAGCGCCAAATGGCTGCCGGCAACAAGACGCTTGGCCGCTTCACGCTGGGCGATATCCCGCTGGCTCCGCGCGGCGTGCCGCAAATCGAAGTCACGTTCGACATCGACGCGAACGGCATCGTCAACGTATCCGCGCTTGACAAAGGCACGGGCAAGAGCCAAAAAATCACGATTACGTCCTCCGGCGGCTTGTCGGACGAAGAAATCGATCGTATGATGAAAGATGCCGAGCTGAACGCGGAAGAAGACCGCAAGCGCCGCGACCTGGTCGAAGCGAAGAACAGCGCGGACCAACTGGTCTACTCCGTCGACAAGACGATCAAAGATCTCGGCGACAAAGTCGACGCCGGCGAAATCGCGAAAGCGAACGAAGCGAAGGAAAAAGTCACCGCGGCGCTCGCGACGGACGACGTGGAGCAAATCAACGCGGCCGCGCAAGAGCTGACGGAGATCATCCAGCAGCTGTCGGTGAAGCTGTACGAGCAAGCCCAAGCGGCCGGCGGCGCGCAAGGCGCGGGTCCGGAAGCGGGCGGCGCGCAAGGCGGCGGCAAAGACAACGTGGTCGATGCCGACTACGAAGTCGTCGACGACAAGAAATAAGCTTCGCGACAATACGAATGCGGTTGGCTTAGCGTAAACGGTGCGCCGTCCTTGGATCACGGACGGCGCAGCCGTTTTTCGTGTGATTACGGGAGGTTGCGGGGAACGCGCGTTTTTTGCGGCGCCCGAACGAGGCGCGCACGGCGATCGGCGGAGCGCCTGCCGTTCCGAAGTGGGCAACCAGCGGAAATAGGAGACGGGGTGACGGATTTTTGGCTAAACGGGATTATTACGAAGTGCTCGGCGTAGACAAAGGCGCGAACGAAGACGAAATCAAGAAGGCGTACCGGAAGCTGGCTCGCCAGTACCATCCGGACGTGAACAAGGAAGCGGACGCGGAAACGAAGTTCAAGGAAGTCAAGGAAGCGTACGACGTGCTGAGCGACGATTCCAAGCGCGCGACGTACGACCAGTACGGGCACGTCGACCCGAACCAGGGCTTCGGCGGCGGAGGCGGCGCGGACTTCGGCGGGGGCTTCGGAGACATCTTCGACATGTTCTTCGGCGGAGGCGGACGACGCGATCCGAACGCGCCGCAGCGCGGCAACGATCTGCAGTACACGATGACCATCGAATTCAAGGAAGCCGTATTCGGCAAAGAAACCGAGATCACGATTCCGCGCACCGAGAACTGCGACACGTGCGCGGGCTCCGGCGCCAAGCCGGGCACCAAGCCGGAAACCTGCTCCGTCTGCCGCGGCACCGGCCAGCAGGAAGTCGTGCAGAACACGCCGTTCGGCCGCATGGTCAACCGCCGCGCGTGCTCGAACTGCAGCGGCACGGGCAAAGTCATCAAGGACAAATGCCCGACCTGCCACGGCGCGGGCAAAGTCAAGAAAACCCGCAAAATCAACGTGAAAATTCCCGCCGGCGTGGACGAAGGCGCGCAAATCCGCCTGTCCGGCGAAGGCGAGGGCGGCACGCGCGGCGGCCCGGCCGGCGACCTCTACATCGTGATCCGCGTCAAGCCGCATGAGTTCTTCGAGCGGGAGAACGATGACATCTACTGCGAAGTCCCGCTGACGTTCGCGCAGGCCGCGCTCGGCGACGAGATCGAAATTCCGACGCTGAACGAGAAAGTGAAGCTGAAGATTCCGGCCGGCACGCAGACGGGCACGTACTTCCGCCTCAAGGGCAAAGGCGTTCCGCGCCTGCGCGGCTACGGCACGGGCGATCAGCACGTCAAGGTAACGGTCGTGACGCCGACGAGCCTGAGCGAAGAGCAGAAGGAGCTGTTCCGCCAATTGGCCGGCGGCGCGGGCGGCGTCAGCGAAGTGCAGCACGAGCACCACGAGACGATTTTCGAGAAGATGAAAAAAGCGTTCCGCGGCGACTGACGCCGCGCGGCGCCAGGCATAGAATCGCGCCCGTTGGTTTATGCTAACCTTCGTGTTCATTTCATTTCACGCATGAAGGAGCCCGACGACGATGAGCGAAAACCTGGAAAAGCAAAATTTCGGCAACCTGCCGATCGGCAAAAACGAAGACGTGGAGTTTTCGGAGGAGCAGGCGGACGACGCCGACCGCGTCGCGATGAAGCGCGCGGAAGAAGCGGACGCCCGGGCGCAGGCGAAGTCGACGCAGCAAGCGCAGCGCCTGCTGTAGGGCGGGCGAGCGGCCATGACGACGATCCGCGCGACGTTCGACGACGGCGGCCGGGCGCGGGAAGCGCAGCATAAGCTGCAGTTTCTGCGCGTCGACGGCATCGACGAAAGCTCCGACGGCACCTCCTGGACCGCGACTCTCGACGACGAGCTCGTCGAGCGCGCGATTCATCTCGTCCGCCAAACCGGCGGCACGGTCGAGCTGTAACCCATACGCGATAGCGCGAAAGCCGGATGTTCGGACCCCAGCGGTCCGGGCATCCGGCTTTTTCGTTCGGGGCGCCTCGGGGACCGCCGCCTATCATCGGCGCGGGAAGGCTCGTTTTGTGAAGAAGCGGCAACTAGTGTAGAATAGACGTCATAGGTTTGCGTATACGCAGGCAGCATATCGATGATATTCAGGGGGAACGGAACGCGTGAAATGGCATGAATTGACGATCAATACGACGGAAGAGGCAATCGAAATGATTTCCAACTTCCTGCATGAAATGGACGCGGACGGCGTATCCATTGAAGAATCGGGCACGTTGAACAAACCGCGCGACACGTCGCTCGGCCAATGGTACGAGCATCCGCTGAACGACATTCCCGAAGGACGGGCGGTCATCAAAGGATATTTCTCCGAGCTCGACGCGAACGTCGACGCGCTCGTCGCGCAGCTTCCGCCGCGCATCGACGAATTGCGCGAATTCGGCATCGATCCGGGCGACTACACGATCGCGACGGCGCTCGTCGACGAAGAGGATTGGGCCAACGCGTGGAAGCAGTATTTCAAGCCGATCCGCGTGACGGAACGGCTGACGATCAAGCCGACGTGGGAGGACTATACGCCGTCGCCGGACGAACGCATCATCGAGCTGGATCCCGGCATGGCGTTCGGCACCGGCACCCATCCGACGACGGCGCTCTGCCTGCGGACGCTGGAATCCGTCATCCGGGGCGGCGAGGAAGTCATCGACGTCGGCACGGGCTCGGGCATCCTGGCCATCGGCGCGATGCTGCTCGGGGCGAAGCGCGTGCTGGCGCTCGACCTTGATCCGATCGCCGTCTCCTCGGCGACGGAGAACAGCCGGCTGAATCGGCTGGAGAACGACGTTCAGGTGCATCTGAGCGACCTGCTCGGCGTGCTGAAGAGCCAGGAAGAAGGCGGGAACGGGGGACCGCTCAACGTGACGGTGCCGGTCGATCTCGTCGTCGCGAATATTCTCGCGGAGATCATCCTCCTGTTCATCGACGACGTCTATGCGGCGCTGAAGCCGGGCGGCACGTACATCGCGTCCGGCATTTTCAAGAACAAGGAAGACGCGGTGGCCGAAGGGCTGGAAGCCGCGGGCTTCGCGATCGTCGACCGCCTGCGCGACCAGGACTGGATCGCGTTCGTGGCGAAGAAGCCGGAGTAAGGGCGCAAAGGGTAAACGGATAGAAAGACTTGTCGAGGGAAAAGGGTCGGGCGACAATCGGATATTCAAGCCGACCCTCTATTATCCTGCCAAGAAACGCTTCCGTCGTCGCACGGCGCGGCTTAGCGAATCGATCGATTTAGGAGGCTGGAGCGTGGCGCAATTTTTGTGGTACCCGCTTAAGGATCTGCCCTTTATTTTTCTCGTTCTGATGATCGCGTTCACGGTCCATGAATTCGCGCATGCGTTCAGCGCATATAAGTTCGGCGACAGGACGGCGTACGACGCGGGGCGCGTCACGCTCAATCCGAGAGCGCATCTGGACGTGCTCGGGACGATTCTGCTGCTCGTCGCGGGCTTCGGCTGGGCGAAGCCGGTTCCGGTCAACCGGGGGAAGTTCAAGTCCCCCCGGCTGATGGGCATCGTCGTGTCGGCGGTCGGACCGCTCAGCAACCTGCTGATCGCCGTCCTCGGCATCATCGCGGTCTATATCGTCAACGAAACGGGCTATCTGAGCACGGCCTCGCACGGCGTGCAGCAAGCGGTCGGGCATTTCTCCTATTATCTCATTACGATTAACATCCTGCTGTTCCTGTTCAACCTGATTCCGGTTCCGCCGCTCGACGGCTACCGGATCATTCAGGATCTCGTTCCGCTTCAGATCAGGTACCGCATGGACCAGCTGGCCCACTGGGGCATCTTTCTGTTCCTGCTGATCGTGTTCATTCCCGCGCTGCGAAGCAATACGCTGGATCCGTTGTTCTCGTACTGGTTCGATATCTTCCTGTTCGTTTGCCGCAGGTGCGAGCTTGTTTTCGATCCCGTGAATTGGCCGCTTCTTTGGACCGATTTTTTCGCGAGTTCCATGTAATCCGTGATCCCGCTGGTAAATCTTATGCCTGCTGGCGAAGCGGGTTCAAAACGTGTATGATGAAGGTTGGAGCGTTCACGCGGACTGCCGGCCGGCGGCCCGCGATTCGATAGGAAAGGTTCAACACCGATGCAGCGATACTTTGTAACGCCGGAGCAGATCGCCGGGAGCCGAATCGTGCTCGCCGGGGACGATGCTCATCACATAACGCGCGTCATGCGCATGGAGGCCGGCGACGTCATCGTCGTCAGCGACGGCGTCTCCCGCGTGGCGGAGGCGCGAATCGCGGCCGTGTCGCCGGGCCGGGTAGAGGCGGATGCCGCGGAATGGCTGCCGATGGGCGGCGAGCCGCTCTGGTCGGTGACCGTCGCGCAGAGCCTGCCGAAGGGCGACAAGATGGAATTGGTCATCCAGAAGGGAACCGAGATCGGGGCGGCGGCGTTTCTGCCGTTCGAATCCCAGCGGATGATCGTGCAGTACGACGGGAAGAAGGAAGCGAAGCGGCTGGAGCGCTGGGCCAAGATCGCCAAGGAAGCGGCCGAGCAGGCGCATCGGAGCCGCATTCCGGCGATCGAGGCCGTGGCGTCGTGGAAGCAGCTGATCGCGCGGATTCCGTCGTACGACTTGGCGTTGTTCTGCTACGAGAAGGAGAGCGGCGGCAAGGGCTTGAGAGAAGCCGTGGCCGCTCGCGTGCGGGACGGCGGTTGGGACGGGGCGCGCAGCGTACTGCTCGTCGTCGGCCCGGAAGGCGGCTTCACCGAGCGCGAAGCCGAAGAAGCGGAAGAAGCCGGCGCGGTCGTCGTCGGCCTGGGCAAGCGAATTTTGCGCACGGAAACCGCCGCGATGGTGGGACTTGCCTGCCTCATGTACGAATCAGGAGAAATGGGAGGCGTCTAACGACATGCCGTCGGTTGCTTTTTATACATTGGGATGCAAAGTGAACTTCTACGACACGGAAGCGGTCTGGCAGCTGTTCAAGAACGAAGGCTACGAACAGGTGGATTTCGAAACGACGACCGCGGACGTGTATTTGATCAATACGTGCACGGTGACGAACACGGGGGACAAGAAGAGCCGGCAGATCATCCGCCGCGCCATCCGCCGCAATCCCGACGCGATCATCGCGGTGACGGGCTGCTACGCGCAGACGTCGCCGGCCGAGATTCTCGCGATCGAAGGCGTCGACCTCGTCATCGGGACGCAGGACCGGGACAAGCTGATGGGGTATATCCAGGACCTGCAAAAGGAACGCAAGCCGGTCAACGCCGTCCGCAACATCATGAAGACGCGCGAGTTCGAAGAGCTCGACGTGCCGGATTTCGCGGAGCGCACGCGCGCGTTCCTGAAGATTCAGGAGGGCTGCAACAACTTCTGCACCTTCTGCATCATCCCGTGGTCCCGCGGGCTGTCCCGCAGCCGCGACCCGCAGAGCGTGCTCGACCAGGCGCGCCAGCTCGTGGCCGCCGGGTACAAGGAAATCGTCCTCACGGGTATTCATACGGGCGGATATGGCGACGATATGGAAAACTACCGCTTGTCGGATTTGCTCTGGGATTTGGACGCCATCGAAGGGCTGGAACGGATCCGGATCAGCTCCATCGAAGCGAGCCAAATCGACGGCAAGATGATCGAAGTGCTCAACAAGTCCGCCAAAATGTGCCGCCACCTGCACATTCCGCTCCAAGCGGGCCATAACGACGTGCTCAAGCGGATGCGGCGCAAATACACGGTGGAAGAGTTCGCGGAGAAAATCCGGCTATTGCACGAAGCGATGCCGGGCGTCGCGATCACGACCGACGTCATCGTGGGCTTCCCGGGCGAGACGGAAGCGATGTTCCGCAGCGGCTACGACTTCATGGAGAAGCTCGGCTTCGCCGAAATGCACGTCTTCCCGTACTCCAAGCGGACGGGAACCCCGGCCGCGCGGATGGAGGACCAGGTCGACGAAGAGGTGAAGAACGAGCGCGTTCATCAGCTCATCGACTTGTCGGAGCGCATGCAGTTGAAGTACGCGGAGCAATACGTCGGCCAGGTGCTGGACGTCATTCCGGAGCGCGAGCTCCAGGGGCCGAACGGCGAAAGCCGCGTCATGGGCTACTCCGACAACTACATCCAAATCGCGTTCGACGGAGCCGAATCGCTCATCGGCCAGCTGTGCCGGGTGAAGATTACGGCAGCCGGCGTCAACGAATGCCAAGGCGTGCTCGTCCGCGTGCTGGAGGAGCATACGGCTCCGGCCGAACGCGCCGCAAGCGCGGTGCGGGCCGAGCAAGCCAAGCGCAAGCCGCTGCCGCAGGCGCTGCAAGCCTAACGAACCGAACAGGTTTACCCGCAAGGATTCTTGTCCCCGCCCCCGAGGCGGGCAAGAATCCTTGCTCTACATACCGAGCCGATTCCGAGATGGCGGAGGGGAGACACATATGAAAGAAATTTCAGCAGGCGGCGTCGTATTTCGCCGGGTGAACGGCGAGCTTCAAATTCAGCTTATTCAAGACCGCTACGGCAAAATCTCGCTGCCCAAGGGCAAGATGGAACAAGGCGAAACCGTGGAGCAAACGGCCCTGCGCGAAATTTCGGAAGAGACCGGAATCCAAGGCAAGATCGTGTCCCCGATCGATCAGATCAAGTATCGGTACAGCCACGAGGCCAAGGGTCTCGTCGACAAAGAAGTCCATTATTACCTCGTGGAAGCCGTCGGCGGCAAGCTGCAGGCGCAAGTGGAGGAAATCCGCGGCGTGGAATGGTTCGAGCCGGCGGACGCGTGGCGCAGGCAGAAGCAATCCGGCTACAACAACAACGACCGGATTTTGGGAGGCGCGCTGCGCCTGCTCGGGTTTACGTTCATGGACGGCAATTAACTAAAAAGCAGGCTCTGGAGGGCGCGGGAACCGCGTCCGTCATCCGGCTTGGAACCGGCGGAGCCGAGGATGGTAGCAGACCGGCAGCGCGAGCAGCGAGCAGACGATGTTGAAGATCGTTTGCGCGTGGGCGATTTGCCCGGCGGGCGACGCGGTCATCCAAGCCGCGGCTTGCCCGAGCTGCGCCGTGAACGGGGCGAACAAGGCGGCGCCGCCGACGTTCAGCAGCACGTGCGACCAGGCGACGAACCGGCCGGAGGGCGTGCCGCCGATCGCGGCGATGACCGCCGTGACGCAGGTGCCGACGTTGGCGCCGAGCACGATGGCGATGCCGACCTCGACGGGCATGACGCCGGATTCGGCGAGGCCCATCGCGATGCCGATGACGGCCGCGCCGCTGTGAATGACGGCGGTCAGCACCACGCCGGCCGCGAGGCCCCAGAGGACGCTCGTTTCCGCATGGCGCAGGAAGGCGCCGAAGAACGGCGTCGATTGGATGGCCGGCGCGATCGACTGCATCATCGCGATGCCGACGAGCAGCAGGGCGAAGCCGCCGGCAACGACGGCGCCGGTGCGCATGGGGACGATCGCGCGTCCGATGCGCCGCATTGCCGCGCTGCCGCGGCCGAATTCCATTTCGCCGAAGAGCGCGGTGAGCAGCCAGAGCGCGAACGAGCAGGCGAGCAGCGGCGGGCCGAAGCGGCTCAGGTTCAAGCCGATCAGCTCCGTGGTCAGGCAGGTGCCGATATTGGTGCCGAGCACGATGCCGAGCGTGCGCGGGAACGTCAGCAGGCCGGCATTGACCATGCCGATCGCCATCACCGTCACGGCGGTGCTGCTCTGCAGGACGGCCGACGCCGCGGTTCCGACCAACAGGCCGTGCAGGGGCGTGGAGGTGAACCGTTCCAGGAGGCGGTGAAGATTGCGTCCGACGGAACGATGCAGGGCGAGCTCCATCGTCCGCATGCCGGAGAGGAATAAGACGAAGCCGCCGAGCATCGGCAGCGCGATGGTGAACAGCATATTCGGGCAAGCTCCTTTACGGTGGGAATGCGGCGAACGAAGGACGGCGGCAAGCCGATTCGACAACGCGATTCAATCCGGCGGTTTATCAGGTAACGATACATATGCGAACGGCAAGACAAGCATGACAAGCAATTCAGGGGCGAAAGAGGCGGAAGCAGAGATGGAACGCGCAAGAGCGGTACTGAAGAAGGAACGCAAGAAAAGAACGGAAGGCGGCCATCCGTGGATTTTCGCGAGCGAGATCGAGCGGATCGAAGGCGAAGGCGCGCCCGGCGGCCTCGTGGACGTCGTCAATCACCAAGGCCGGTATTTGGCGACGGGCTATTGGAACCCGGCCTCGCAGATCGCGGTACGCGTCGTCGCGCACCGGCCGGTCGAGGCGATGGACGAAGCGTTTTTCGCGGAGCGGTTCCGGCAGTGCGAGCAGCATCGGCGGCGCTTCGTGAACGGCCGCGATTGCCGGCTCGTGTACGGCGAAGCGGATTTTCTCCCGGGGCTTATCGTCGACCGGTTCGGCGGCGTGCTCGTCGTCCAGCTGCTGACGCTGGGGATGGAGGCGCACCGGGAGGCGCTCGTGGCGGCGCTCGTCGCCGTGTTCGCGCCGGACGGCATCTACGAACGGAGCGACGTATCCGTGCGAACCCTGGAAGGGCTCGAGGAACGGACCGGCGTGCTCTACGGCGAATGCCCGCGCATCGTGGAGATTACGGAGAACGGCCTCAAGCTGGAGGTCGACATCGTCGAAGGGCAAAAAACGGGTTATTTCTTCGACCAGCGCGAGAACCGCGCGTCGATCGCGCCGCTCATGACGGGATGGGGCGCGCGCAGCGGCATCCGGCTCGTCGAGCAGCCGGCGGACGATCAAGCCGCGGAGGCCGACGATACCGGCACGATCGCCGAGTTGGAGGAGCGCCTGTCCGTTCCGGTCAACGCGAACGGCAAAGTCGTCACCTTCCCGTACTGGGACGGCGCGACGGTGCTGGAATGCTTCGCCCACACGGGCAGCTTCACGCTGCACGCGTGCAAATACGGGGCGAAGAAGGTGACGTGCCTGGACGTCTCCGCCCATGCCGTGGAGACGGCGAAGCGCAACGTCGAGCGCAACGGGTTCTCGGACCGCGTCGAATTCGTGGTCGCGGACGCGTTCGCGTATTTGCGCGCGCAGGCGAAGGGGATCGAGGAGCGGATGGAGCGGGGCAAGACCGCCGCGGCCGGCAGCGGCGCGAAGGTCGATACGTCGAAGCCGCTGAGCGGGGAGACGGGCCGCAAATGGGACGTCGTCATCCTCGATCCGCCGGCGTTCGCGAAGACGAAGCACGCGGTCGAGGGCGCGGTCAGAGGCTACAAAGACATCAACCTGCAGGGCATGAAGCTGGTGAACGAAGGCGGCTATCTCGTGACGGCCAGCTGCTCGTACCACATGCGGCCCGAGCTGTTCCTGGAGACGATCCAGGCGGCGGCGGCCGATGCCGGCAAGACGCTGCGGCTCGTCGAATGGCGCGCGGCGGGCAAGGACCATCCGCAAATTCTCGGCGTTAACGAAGGCCATTACTTGAAATTCGCCATTTTCGAGGTGCGGAGCAAGTAGGGGCCGGCGGCGTCGAACGGCCGGCGAAGCGGCGGAAGCACGGAGCGGAGATAGGCGCGGGTTCCGAAAGGAGCGGCGAGGTCCCGTCCGAAGCGGAAACGCCTGGCGGCAAGGCGGGGCAAGTTCAGAGAGTCGGCATGCGAGCAAGAGCGGTCCCCGGGGGCCGCTCTTTTTTCGCGCGCCCGCGAGAGAATCCGGGCCAAGCCGGCGCCGAGCAGGATTTACCTGCGCCCGAATCGAACAAATATTCGCCTTTCGGGGTGAAAGGACCGCATCCGGTATGCTAGAATAGAACAACCGATAGTAGAATCGATTGCGAGAAAGAAGAGGTGGGCGCATGGCGCTTCGTTTTGTCCTCGGCCGTTCGGGCGCGGGGAAAACCCATCATTGCCTCTCGGCCATCACGAGCCGGATCGGGGAGCTACCCGACGGACCGCCGCTCGTCATGCTCGTGCCGGAGCAGGCGACCTTCCAGACGGAGTACGCGCTGCTCGGCAGGCCGGAATCGCCCTTGAAGGGGACGATCCGGGCGCAGGCGCTCAGCTTCCGGCGGCTGTCGTTCCGGGTCATGCAGGAGACCGGGGGAACGGCGCTGACGCCGATCGGCGAAGACGGCAAAAACATGCTGCTCTACAAGATCGTCTCCCGGCTGAAGGGCGAGCTGCAATTGTTCGAGGGCAGCGAGAGCCAGCACGGGTTCATCGAACGGCTTGGCGAGCTGATGACGGAATGGAAACGGTACGGCATCGACGCCGAAGCGCTGCGGGCGTTCGGGGACCAGGGGCTCGCGGGGTCGCGCCATTCGCTGCTGGGGCGGAAGCTCGGCGACCTGCAGCTCATCGCGGACCGGCTGGAACGGGAGCTTGCGGGCTTGTACATAGATGCGGAGGATTATTTGGGGTGGCTGGCGAGAGGGCTGCACGAGGCGCCTTCCATGCGCGATTGCGAGATTTGGGTCGACGGCTTCCACGGGTTCACGCCGAAGGAGCTGGAAGCGCTGGAAGCGCTCATGAAGCATGCGAAGCACATGACGGTCACGCTGTGTCTGGACAAGCCCTACGGCGCCGGGGACTTGCCGCACGAGCTGGATCTGTTCCGCCCGACGGCGGAGACGTTCCTGAAGCTTCGCGAGCTGGCGGCGAACAACGGCGTCGACGTCGAGGAGCCGCTGCTGCTGGCGGGCACGCCGTGGCGGTTCAAGGAGAGTCCGATGCTCGCCCATGTCGAGCGGCATTACGGCCGCGGGGGCCGGACGCCGCTGCAGCTGCCGGCGGAGACGCTGGCGGACGGGCAGATTTCGCTGCGCGCCGCTTCCGGCCGGCGCGCCGAGGTGGAGGCCGCGGCCCGGGACATCGTCCGCCGGGTGCGCGACGAAGGACTGCGCTACCGCGACCTCGCGGTGATGGTGCGGAACGCGCCGGATTACAACGACTACATCAAGGCGGTCTTCGCCGATTACGGCATTCCGTTCTTCCTCGACCAGAAGAACGCCGCGCTGCATCATCCGCTCGTCGAATTCATCCGGTCCGCGCTCGAGATCGCGTCGTACGGCTGGCGGTTCGAAGCGGTGTTCCGCTGCGTCAAGACGGAGCTGCTGCTGCCGGAGGACGGGAGCGTCACGCGGGAAACGTTCGATCTCTTGGAGAACTTCGCCCTCGCGACGGGCATGAACGGCAACAAATGGCTGACGGCCAGCCAGTGGAGGCCGCTGGCGCGCGACACGCTCGAAGGCGAGCCGGCGGAGGCGGGCGTACGGGAGCGGCGCGAATTCGAAGCGGTCATGGCCGCGCGCGAAGCCGTCGTCCCCGTCCTGCGGAAATTCGTCCGCGAGCTGAAGAAGGCGCGGGACGTCCGGGGCATGTGCGAGGCGCTGTACCGGCTGCTGATGGCCGTCGACGCGCCCGACCGGCTGGAGCGGTGGAGCCGCAGGGAGATCGCCGCGGGCCGTCCGCTGCGCGCGCGGGAGCACCGGCAGCTGTGGGACGGCGTGATGGATCTGCTCGACCAGCTGACGGAGATGACCGGCGCGGAGGCGCTGCCGCTCGAGCTGTTCGCCGGCATGGTCGAGACCGGGCTCGAGAGCCTGAAGCTGGCTTCGGTGCCGCCGTCGCTCGACCAGGTGCTGATCGGCAGCATCGACCGGACGCGTTCCGGCAACATTCTCGTCTGCTACCTGCTCGGGGCGAGCGACGGCGTCATGCCGCAGCGGATGCAGGAGGACGGCGTGCTGACGGAGCAGGAGCGGGAAACGATGGAGAGCGGCGGCCTCGTCATGGCGCCCGGCGTCCGCCGGAAGCTGCTGGACGAGCGGTTCATGATCTATAACGCGCTGACGACGCCGAGCCGGCATCTGTGGATCAGCTGGCCGCTGGCCGACGAAGAGGGCAAGAGCCTGCTGCCGTCCGAGGTCATCCGGCACGTGAAAGGGCTGTTCCCGGGGCTGGCGGAATCGGGCGCCGCCATGGAGCCCGTACCGGGCATGAGCCGGGACGAGCAGCGCTCCTTCGTGGCCCGTCCGGAACGGACGCTCTCGTACCTCGTGACGCAGCTGCGGGCATGGCGTCACGGGACGGCGATCGCCCCGCTCTGGTGGGAGACGTACAATTGGTTCGCGGCGCGGCCGGAATGGCAGGACAAACTGCGCCGGCTCGCGGGCTCGCTGCGCTATACGAACGAGGAGCCCGCGCTGTCACGCGAGACGGCGGACCGGCTGTACGGCAAGCTGCTGCGCGGCAGCGTCTCCCGGATGGAGCGCTTCGTCTCGTGCCCGTTCCAGCATTTCGCCATCCACGGGCTGCGGCTGCGCGAACGGGCGCAGTACAAGCTGGCCGCGCCGGACATCGGGCAGCTGTTCCATGCCGCGCTCAGCCGGCTGACGGAGACGCTCGGCGACCGTTGGGGCTCGCTGACGCCGGAGGAGCTGCGCGAGCATTGCGCGGCGATCGTCGGCGAGCTGGCGACGAGGCTGCAGTCGCAAATCCTGTTCAGCAGCAGCCGCCACCAATTCGTGGCGCGCAAGCTGCGCGACATCATCGGCCAGGCCGCGGTCATTCTCGGCGAGCATGCGCGGCGGGCGCAGTTCCGTCCGGTCGGGCTCGAAATCGGCTTCGGACCGGACGGGCCGCTGCCGCCGGTCACGATTCCGCTCTCGGACGGGCGGACGCTGGAGATGGCCGGCCGGATCGACCGCGTGGACGCCGCCCAGACGGCCGACGGCCTCCTGCTGCGCGTCATCGACTACAAGTCGAGCGCGAAGCAGCTGCGGCTCGAAGAAGTGGCGTACGGCATGGCGCTGCAGATGCTGACGTACCTGGACGTGCTGCTCACGCACGCGCCGGAATGGCTCGGCCAGCCGGCGAAGGCGGCGGGCGCGCTCTATTTCCACGTGCATAACCCGATGCTGGCGTCATCCAACGGCCTGCCGCCGGCGAAGGCGCGGGCGGAGATGCTGAAACGGTTCAAGCTCAAAGGACTCGTGCTGGCGGACGAAGAGACGGTCCGCCTGATGGACGGCGCGTTGTCGACGGGTTACTCCGATTTGCTTCCGCTCGCCTTGAAGCGGGACGGCGGATTCTACAACAGCTCTTCCGTCGTCTCGGACGAGCAGTGGGGCACGCTGCGCCGTTCCGTTCGAGGCACGCTGCGCAAGATCGGCGACCGGATCGCGAGCGGCGACGTGTCGATCGCGCCGTACCGGCTCGGCGGCAAGACGCCGTGCGAGTTTTGCGACTATAAGCCGGTGTGCCAATTCGATCCGCTGATCGAGGGCAACGACTACAACAAGCTGCAGAAGACCGGCAAGGACGACGTATGGAAGCTGCTGTCGGCCGGGGACGAGCAGACGGAACAAGAGGCGGAACAGGTTACGAACGATGCCGCGGCCAACGCGAAACCGGAAGGAAAGGAGGATGACGAGGCATGACGACGCAAACGATGCCGGCCAAACCGGCCGGCAGCACATGGACGGACGATCAATGGCGCGCCATCGTGACGGGCGGCAGCAATATCCTCGTCGCCGCGGCGGCGGGCTCCGGCAAGACCGCCGTGCTCGTCGAGCGGATCATCCGCAAAATCGCGAACGACACGGACGTCGACCGGCTGCTCGTCGCGACGTTCACGAAGGCGGCCGCAGCCGAGATGAAGGAGCGGATTCGGATCGCGCTCGAGAAGGAGCTGGACAAGCGCCCGGATTCCGATCATCTCCGCAGGCAGCTCGCCCTGATGGGACGGGCGTCCATCACGACGCTTCACTCCTTCTGCCTCGACGTCATCCGGCGGTACTATTCGCTGATCGGCCTCGATCCCGGCTTTCGGATCGCCAACGAGACGGAAGCGGAGCTGCTGCGCATGGACGTGCTGGACGAGCTGTTCGAGGAACGGTACGCGGCGGCGGAACGGAACGGCCCGGAAGGGGAAGGGGCGGATTTCCTCGCGCTCGCGGACCGGTTCGGCGGCGAGCGCGGCGACGAGCCGCTGTATGCCCTCGTGCTGAAGCTGTACGACTTCGCCCGGAGCCATCCGTGGCCGAACGCGTGGCTGCGGCAGACGGCGGCTTCCTTCCGCGTCGGGGACGCGGCGGAGCTGGGACGCTCGGAATGGGTGGCGAGCCTCGGCGCCGTCGTCGCGCTGACGCTGCAGGGCGCGGAGAGCCTGCTGGGGCAGGCGCTCGAAATCGCGCGGCAGCCGGCGGGGCCGGACGCGTACGCCGCCACGTTCGATGACGATCTGGCGGTCGTACGCGCGCTGCTTGCCCGCGTGGATAACGAGCCTTGGGAAACATGGCACGAGGCGTTCGCGGCGGCGGGCTTCGGCAAGCTGAAGAGCCAGCGCGGCGACGCGGACAAGGGGCTGCAGGAGCAGGCCAAGGACCTGCGGGAACGGGCCAAGGACATGATCGGGAACCTGAACGACGAGCTGTTC
Source organism: Paenibacillus sp. UNC496MF (assembly GCF_900113915.1). Taxonomy (NCBI): domain Bacteria; kingdom Bacillati; phylum Bacillota; class Bacilli; order Caryophanales; family Paenibacillaceae; genus Paenibacillus; species Paenibacillus sp. UNC496MF. Next base: position 697,132 of record NZ_FORE01000005.1, on the reverse strand, counting down.
GTGCGGACGCCGGACCAATTCGCGGCGGAGCTGCGGGAATCGGCGCCTTACATGGAGACGCTCGCCGGCCTCGTGGAACAGTTCGGCGAACGGTTCGAAGCGGCCAAGCTGGAGAAAGGCCTGATCGACTTCGGCGACATGGAGCATTATTGCCTGCGCATCCTGCGCGACCCGGCTTCGACGCCGGAGCGGCTGCTGCCGTCGCCGGCGGCCTTGGAGTACCGCCAGCAATTCGAGGAGATTCTGCTCGACGAGTACCAGGACACGAACATGGTGCAGGAAGCGATCGTCTCGCTGATCGGCCGTCCCGGCCGAGGCAACCGGTTCATGGTCGGGGACGTGAAGCAGAGCATTTACCGGTTCCGTTTGGCGGAGCCGGGCTTGTTCCTGCGCAAATACAAGTCGTTCGTTCCGGCCGAGAAAGCTCCCGTGCTGCCGCATGCCGGCGGCGCGGACGGTTCGCCCGGGGCCAAGACGCCCCGCAACCGCGAGGCGATCCTGCTGCCGGCCCGAGCGGAGGAACCCGCCGTCGAACCGTACGGCGAGGCGCTGCTGCCGGCGCTCGCTGAAATCGCCGCCGGGGAGGCGCCGGACGGGGACGAACCGGCGTACGGCGTGCGCATCGACCTGGCGCGGAATTTCCGCAGCCGGCAGGAGGTCGTGGACGGCGTCAACGAAGTGTTCCGGGCCATCATGCGCGAGAAGGCGGCGGAGATGGATTACGACGCGCGCGCGGAGCTCGTCTGCGGGGCCTCGTATCCGCCGTCCGACGAAGGCGGACCGCCGGAGCGGTACGCGGTGGAATTCGCCGTGCTGGACCGCGGAGGCGACGACGGCGAGGAGCGAAGCGGCGCGGCGGCCGAAGGCGAAGCCGCGGAAGCGGGCGAGCCGCCGGCCGAAAGCGCGGAGGATCTCCAGACGGTTCAGCTGGAGGCGCGCTGGATCGCAAGCCGGATTCTCCGGCTGAAAGGGGCGGCGGCGGACAGCGGCATGACGGAGGAACCGTTCCTCGTCTACGACGGCAGGAAGGGCCGCAAGCGGCCGCTCGAATGGCGGGATATCGTCATTCTGCTGCGCGCGGACAAGCAGTGGGCGCCGGTCATCATCGAGGAGCTGCAGCAGCACGGCATACCGGCTTACGCCGAGCTGAGCAGCGGGTATTTCGAAGCGACCGAGGTGGAGACGCTGCTGTCGCTGCTGCGCGTCATCGACAATCCGTACCAGGACATTCCGCTCGCGGGCGCGCTGCGTTCGCCGATCGTCGGCCTCTCCGGAGAAGAGCTGGCGCTCGTCCGCATCGCCGGCGGACGCGTCTCGTATTTCGAGGCGGTCCGGTCGGCGGAGGCCGATTCGTCCGTTCCGGAAGAGACGCGGGCGAAGCTCGGCCGCTTCCTGAACGCGCTCGAGACGTGGCGCGGCGAAGCCCGCCAAGGTTCGCTCGCGGACCTGCTGTGGCGGATTTACCGGGAGACGGGCTACTACGATCTGGTCGGCGGGATGACCGGCGGGCTGCAGCGGCAGGCCAACCTGCGCGCGCTGCACGACCGCGCCCGCCAATACGAAGCGACGACGCTGCGGGGGCTGTTCCGCTTCCTCCGCTTCATCGACCGGATGCGGGACAGCGGCGGCGATCTCGGCACCGCGCGGGCGCTCGGCGAGCAGGAGGACGTCGTGCGCATCATGTCCATCCACAAGAGCAAAGGGCTGGAGTTTCCGGTCGTGTTCGCGGCCGGCCTCGGCAAGTCGTTCAACCGGAGAGACTTGAACAGCCCGTTCCTCATGCACAAACAGCTGGGCTTCGGTCCCCGCTACGTGGACGCGGAGCTGCGGGTAACCTACCCGACCTTGCCGTACTTGGCGATCCGCCACCGGCTCGGCATGGAATCGCTGGCGGAGGAGATGCGGATTCTGTACGTCGCGCTCACGCGGCCGAAGGAAAAAATGTTTCTCGTCGGCACGGTCGGCGACGCGGCCAACCAGCTGCGGCGCTGGCAGTCCGCGCTGGACGCGAACGGGCGGCTGCCGGATTTCCGCATTGCGGGCGCGGCGCGGTTTCTGGATTGGCTCGGTCCGCTCGCCATGAGCGCGGGCCTTCCGCTGTCGGTCGAGAAAGCGGCGGAGACGGAAGCCGGTTTCGAGGCGGAATCGGATGCGCCGACGGACGCGCCGATCGGACGTACGAATGAAGCGTCCGGCATCGCGACGGCAGCGAAGCCGGACGGCGCGGATGCGCTCCGCGCGGAAGAGATGCCGGCGGGGGCTGAAGCCGTTGCTGCGGATAAGTCCTCTCGCATGCCGGACGCCGAATCGTCGCATGCCATGCCGGAAAGCGACGATGGAAGGGATTCGGCGGGTGACGCGCGCGGCGTCGTCGTGCCGTTCGGCACTTGGCGCACGTCGGTCGTTCCCGCGGGATTGCTCGGCATGGAAGCCGCTGCGGGAGCGGAGGCCGGCGACGCGGCGCAGGCCGCTTTCGAGGCGCGCATGCTCGCCGTTCAGCATCTCGCGCCGGTCGACGGCGAGGCCGATCCCGCCGAGGCGGCCGAGATCGGCCGGCGGCTCGGCTGGACGTACCCGTTCGCCGCGGCGGCGGCCACGGCCGCCAAAACGTCGGTGACGGAAATGAAGCGGCTCCACGCCGAATTGAATAGGGACGAGGATGCGCTTCTGCTTCCCGAAGCGGCCGGCGATGACGGCATGGCCGGTTTGGAGAACGCGGCACCGTCGTTCACGGACCCTCTCGGGGATGCGCCGTTCGGGGACATCGGAGAAGTCGATCGGTTAGGGGAAAGCGCCGCGAACGAAGCACCGCCCGCAGCGAACGATGCCGACGGTCCGGAGCAGCTCAGCTTCGACTTCGACGCGTCTTCGGAAGCCGCGACGGGCAAGGCGGCGCACGAACCGGCGGACGGCCGCGCGGCGATCGGGAAGCTAGCCGGCGCGGCGGCCGAACGGGCGGCAGGCGGGGAAAAGACCTTCCGGCTGCGCCGGCCGCGGTTCATGGAGGAAGCGTCGCTCACGGCCGCGGAACGGGGGACGGTCAGCCACCTCGTCATGCAGCATATTCCGCTGGACGGGGAAGGCGGCGTGACGGAGGCGACGGTTGCGGCCACGATCGCGAATCTCGTGGAGCGGCGCATGCTGACGGCGCAGCAGGCCGAGGCCGTGGATGCGGCGGGCGCGGCGGCCTTCTTCGGGGAAGAAGTCGGCCGCCGGCTGCTGGCCGCGCCGTGGGTACGCCGGGAGACGCCGTTCAGCTGCACGCTGCCGGCTGCCCGCGTTTACCCGGACCTGCCGTCCGGCGTCGAGCGCGAGCCGGTGCTCATTCAAGGCGTGATCGACTGCCTGTTCCGGGACGACCGCGGGCTCGTGCTGCTCGATTACAAGACGGACCGCGTCCGTCTCGGCAGGTGGGAGGAAGCGGCGGAACGCCACCGCTTCCAGCTGACGCTCTACGCGGAGGCGATCGCGTCCGCCATCGGCGGCAAGGTCGACGAGTGCTACGTGTTTTTCCTGGACGGAGGCAAGACCGTCAAGCTGTATTAATTCATGGGACGGGGGTACGAACAATCATGCGGATTTTGCATACGGCCGACTGGCACTTCGGGCGGACGCTCGAGGGCCGGAGCCGGCTGGAGGAACAGGCGGCCTTCGTCGACGAGCTGGCGGCGCTGGCGAACGACGAAGCGATCGACCTCATTCTGCTCGCCGGCGACGTGTACGACACCGTCAACCCGCCCGCGGCGGCGGAAGCGTTGTTTTATGAGGCCGTCGCTCGGCTCGCGGACGGGGGCAGGCGGACGATCGCCGTCATCGCCGGCAACCACGACCATCCCGACCGGGTGGCGGCGTCCGCGCCGCTCGCGGCGCGCAGCGGCATCCGGCTCGTCGGCATGCCGACGGACCGGCCGCTCGCCGTCGACGTCGCCCGCACCGGGGAACGGGCGGTCATCGCCGCGCTGCCGTACCCGTCGGAATCCCGCTTGCGGGAGCTGCTGAGCGAAGAGACGGACGAAGGACTGCTCCGCAGCGCCTATTCGGAACGGGTCGGCCGGCTGATGACCGGGCTCGGCTCGGCGTTTCGCCCCGATACCGTCAATTTGGCGATGAGCCATATATACGTGCTCGGCGGTTCGGAGACGGACTCGGAGCGCCCGATCCAGATCGGCGGCGCGTATACGGTAGATCCGTCCGCGCTGCGGATCGGCGCGCAGTACGTGGCCCTCGGCCACCTGCACCGTCCGCAGCGCGTGGCGGGGGACGAGACGATGCGCTACAGCGGTTCGCCGCTCGCGTACAGCTTCTCGGAAGCGGGACAGGCCAAATCGGTCGTCGTCTTCGACGCGAAGCCCGGCGTGGCCGTCGAGCCGAAGGAGGTGCTGCTCGGCTGCGGCCGCCCGGTCGTGAAGTGGAACGCCAAGGGCGGCATCGCCGAGGTGACCGCCTGGATCGAGGAAGGCCGGGACGCCCGGGCTTGGATCGATCTCAGCATCCACATGACGGATGCCATGACGCTGCAGCATATCCAGCAGCTGCGCCGCATGCACGACGGACTCGTACATATCCGGCCGGTATATCCGGAAACGGCGGAGGCGATGGAGCTCGACGCGCGCGCGCGGGAGCAGCTGCCGGCCGAGGAGCTGTTCCGCCGCTTCTTCTCGCGCCAAACCGGCGGCGGGGAACCGGACGCGGAGACGGTGCGGCTGTTCCTGGAGCTGATCGCCGAAGAGGAAGACGCGCCGGATGCCGGCGAAGGGGAAGCGGCCGGCGCGGTACAAGCGGGAGGTGAGCGGGCATGAAGCCGATTTTGTTGAAATTAAGCGGCCTGCAGAGCTACCGCGAAGCGCAGGAGGTCGATTTCGAACGGTTGTGCGAAGCGGGCGTGTTCGGCATCTTCGGGCCGACGGGCAGCGGCAAGTCGAGCATTTTGGACGCGGTGACGCTGGCGCTCTACGGCAAAGTGGAGCGCGCCGCGGGCGGCACGCAGGGCATCATGAACCAGGCGGAGAAGACGCTGGCCGTCGCGTTCACCTTCGATCTGGCGGGAGGCGGGGAGCGCAAGCGGTACCGCGTCGAGCGGCAGTTCAAGCGCGGCGGGGACGTGTCCGTCAGCAATACGCTGAGCCGCTTCGTGGAAGTGACGGACGGCGGCGACGTCGTCGTGGCGGACAAGCTCGCGGACGTGACCCGCTGCGTCGAGGAGCGGATCGGGCTCAACATGCAGGACTTCACGCGGGCGGTCGTGCTCCCGCAAGGAAAGTTCGCGGAGTTTCTGTCGCTGACCGGCAAAGACCGCCGCTCCATGCTGCAGCGCCTGTTCCGCCTCGAGCGGTTCGGCGACGGGCTGGCGCTGAAGCTCAGCCAGCGGCTGAAGACGGCGGAGGCCGCGCTCCAGGAGGCGGCCGCGGAGCAGCTCGGCCTCGGCGACGCGTCGGCCGCCGCGGCGGAAGCGACCGAGGCGCGCTATCGCGAGGCGGCGGCCGCGGCCGCGGAGGCGCGCGCCGCGCTCGCGGAAGCGGAGCGGCTGCACGCGGAGCGCGCGCAGGTGCGCGAGCGGCTGCTGGCGCTGCGCGAGAAGGAGGCGCTGCACGCGCAGCTGCTCGCGGACGCGCCGCGCGTCGCGGCGCTCGAGCGCGAGCTGCAGCGCCTCGCGGCGGCGGAGCGGCTGCTGCCGGCGCTCGCCGCCGCCGGCGCGGCCGAAGCGGCGCTTGCCGCCGCCGCTTCGCGCCGCGAGACGGCCGTGCGGGCGCATGCCGCACGGCAGGAAGCGGCCGCGGCCGCGACCGCCGCGTGGACGGCGGCGGCCGCGGAGGCCGCGGCCGGCGAGCCGCGCCTGGCGCTGCGGCTCGACCAGCTCGCCGGCGCGCGGCGGCTCGAGGGCGAGGCCGCCGAGCTGGCGGCGGGCGTCGCGGCCGACGAGGCGCGCGCCCGCGACGCCGCGGAGCGCCGGCGCGCCTACGGCGAGCAAGCCGCGAAGGCGCAGGAGATGCTCGGCCGCGCGGCGGCCAAGCAGGCGGAGCTGCGCGGCGAGCTGAAGGCGGCGGAGCTGACCGCCGCGGACCGGGAGCGGCGCGCGCGCCTGACGAAGCGGCTGCAGCAGCATGGCCAGCTAGCCGCGCAGGCGGAAGCGTCGCGGGCGGAGCTGGAGGCGGCCGCCGGACGGTTGGCGCAGGCGAGCGCGGCCCGGGAAGCGGCGCGGGCCGAGCATCGGTCGGCGCGCGAGGCGCTGGCCGCGCACGCGGCCGAGCTCCTGCCGGCCGGCGGCGTGCTGGCGCACGCGGCCGGGAAGCTGCGGGAAGCCGCGTCCGCGATTCCGCAATGGGCGGAACGCGCGCGGGAGGCGCAGCGCGAGCAGGCGCGCCTGGAGCTCGCCGCGCGGCTGGCCGCGGATCTGCGGGACGGGGAAGCATGTCCCGTCTGCGGGTCGCGCGAGCATCGCGCGCTGCACCGGGCGCCGCTGGAGGCGGAGGACCGCGGGGACGCGCTGCTCCGGGGCTGGGAGGAGCTGAACGCCCGCTGCCAGCGGCTGCAGCTCGAGCTCTCGCCGTTGCAGACGCGCGCGGAAGCCGCCGCGGAACGGCTGCTGGAAACGCTCGAAGCCGGCCGCGTCGAGGACGCGCACGCGCGGGCGGCGATCTCCGGTGCCGAACCCGAACGCGGCATCGCATACGGTTCCGGCCGCGCGGCCGGCCAGGACGCCGACGGCACGGCCGCTTCCGGCGCCGCGGAGCGGCTCCGCCGGGAAGCCGCCGCCGCGGCCGAAGCGGCGGTCGCAGTGCAGGCGGAATCGCTCGCCGCGTTCGCGCCGGCCGGGCCGGAGCCGGCGCCGGCGGAGGCGCTGGACCGCTGCGCGCGGGCGCTGGACGCGGTCCGCGAGTTGACGGCCGGCGCCGGCCAACGGCTCGCGGCCGGCGAGAAGGCCGCCGCCGCCGCGCGCGCCCGCTGCGTTGAGACGGAGCGCCGGCTCGAGCAGAGCGCGGCGGCTTGCGCGACGCAGGAAGCGCTGGCCGACCGCGCGCGGGCGCATCACGCGCAATGCCGGCAAGCGCTGGAGCGGGAGCTCGAGGAATGGACGGCCCAGCTCGGACCGGAGCTTCGCCCGGATACGGCGGAGACGGCGCTGCTGGCGCTCGACGGGCGCGAAGCCGCCGCGGACGAGCTGCGCGGCCGATTGGACCGCAGCGTCACGTACATCGAGGAGACGACGCGGACGAAGGAAGAGAGCGAGCGGCTCTCGAACGAGGCCGAGCTGGAAGCCGCCAGGCTGGAAGCGTCGCTCCATGAACGGCGCGAGCAGCTGGACGAGAAGCGGCAGCGTCTGTCCGCCGTCACCGAAGGTCAGCCGGCCGCCGAATTGATTCGCGAGGCGGAACGGGAGCTTGCCGGGCTGCGAACCCGGACCGCCGAGCGCTCGCGGCGTCACGAAGACGCCCAGCGGGAGCTGCAGCAGGCGGCCGAGCAGCGGACCGGCGCGGCGGAAGCGGAACGCGCCGCGGAGGAACGCCGCCGCGAAGCCGGCGCCGAGTGGACGGCCGCTCTGGAACGGTCGCCGTTCGAGAGCGCGGACGAGGTGAACGCCTTGCGGCCGATGCTGGATCGGCAGGCCGCGATCGCGGATCTCGTGGCGAAGCACCGGGAAGAAGAGCGGCAGCTGGCGGCGCAGGCGTCCCTGCTGCGGGAACAGCTCGGCGGCCGCACGCTGACGGAAGAGGAATGGGAGGCTTCCGCCGCCGAACTTTCCGCGCGGCGCGCGTCGGGCGAGCTGTGCCTGCAGGCGGCCGCGAAGGCGGAACGGGATCTGGAATCGCTGCGGAGCAAGCAGGAACGGTGGCTCGCGCTGGAGGCGAAGCGCTCGGCCATGGAGCGGCTGACGAACCGGCTGAAGTCGCTGCAGACCGTCTTTCGCGGCAACGCGTTCGTGGAATACGTCGCCGAGGAGCAGCTGGTGCAGGTGTGCCGGGCCGCTTCGGAGCGGCTGGGCTTCCTGACCAAGCGCCGTTACGCGCTCGAGGTCGATTCCGGCGGCGGCTTCGTCATCCGCGACGATGCCGCGGGCGGTCTCCGCCGCCCGGTGTCGACGCTCTCCGGCGGGGAGACATTCCTTGCGTCGCTGGCGCTCGCCCTCGCGCTTTCGGGCCAAATCCAGCTGCGGGGCAAGTATCCGCTTCAGTTCTTCTTCCTGGACGAAGGCTTCGGCACCTTGGATCCCGAGCTGCTGGACACGGTCATCACCGCGCTCGAGAAGCTGCACCACGAGACGCTCGCGGTCGGGGTCATCAGCCACGTGCCGGAGCTGCGGGCAAGGCTTCCGCGCCGGCTGATCGTCACCCCGTCCGAGCCGTTCGGCCGCGGGAGCGCGGTCGAGCTGGAGACGATGTGACGGAACTGTTAACGTTGGTCGCGTCCGGTTGATTTCTACGAGGGAAACCGCTAACGTAGGGAGAGAATGCCGGGGAAGCGAATCGACGCGCAGCCCGGCGGAACTTGCGTGCGTAGGGGGCAGTTTCGTGGAAGAACAGCAGGCCAAGCGGCCGATTTTCACGCCGATCGTGCTGATTGTGCTGACCGTCAGCTTAATCGGCAACGTGTTCTTATATTCCAAGCTCATTCAGAACGACCAGACGTCCAAGGCGGACCGCGGCGCGGCGGTCATTCGTTCCGGCAACGGCGCGAAGGCTTTCTTCGACGAAGCCGCCGCCGATACCGGCGATCTGCTCGCGAAGGGAGACATCGCGGACCGCATGCTGGCGAAGAGCAAGCTGCTGGCCGCCTATCGGCAAGCATCGGCCGCGGCGGACTTCATCCGGGCGGCGGAAGACGCGAACGGCCGGAAGTTCGCGGCGAAGCGGGGCGCGGACGAGTTCCTGGACCAAACGCTGGCGTCGCTGCAAGCGGTCGGCAATCATGCCGGGCCGCTCACGGCAGGGGAGCAAGCCTACTTGAACGGATTGCTGCAAGCGTTCAAGGCTTGCCAGCAGGAGCTGTCGGCCTTTCAGCACGATACGGTCAATAAGGAGCAATCGCTCGCCATCCTGGTCGACGCCGGCTGGCCGTCGATCGCCGGCAGTCTGCTGACGGAAATGAACAAGCCCGCGGATCTCGCGTTCAAGGGTTGATCGACGTTCGCATGAAAAAGACCGGCCGCGCTTCCTCTCGCCGAGGAACGCGGCCGGTCTTTTGCGTTTCAATTCTGCTAGTATGCTGCCTTGCGCCAGATCACGCCGCAACTCCGCCCCGAACTGCGACCAACCTCATTTCGTCCATTCCGTCGTTTCGCCCGTTCCGAACCGTTCCGTGCATTCCGTCATTCCGTCGTTTCGTCGTTCCGTCGTTCCGTCGTTCCGTCGTTCCGTCGTTTCGCCATTCCGTCGTTCCGTCCGTTCCGAATCATTCCGTGCGTTCCGTTTATTCCGTCGTTCCATCCCACGTCCGTTCCGTCCGTCAAACCTTCGCGTGCAGCTTTTCCAATTCGCCCGCGATGCGCCCGGCGGCCAGACGGCCGCTCGAGAACGCGCGCTCGGCCAGCTCGCCCTTGCCCTCGCAGCCGTCCCCGCAAAAATAAAACGGCATGCTTTCGATCCGGATCGGCAGCAGCTTGTTGCCCGCGACGTTTTTGACGCTCTGCACCATGGCCTTCTTCGATACGCGCTTGACCGCGACGGCGTCCCGCCAGCCCGGATAGTGGCGGTCGAACAGCGCTTCCATCTGCGCCGTCCGTTCCTCGAGATACGCTTTCCGGTCGGCTTCGCCGCCGCCGCGCTCGTCGCTGAGGTAGGCGATGCCCTGCAGCAGCTGCCCGCCCTCCGGCACGAGGGTGTGATCGGTCGCGGACACGTCCGAGATGAACAGCTTATGGTTCATATCGCTGATGTAGCTGAACGGCCGGGCGACGACCGCGTGCAGCCCGACGTCGTAGACCATGACTTCCGTGGCGGTATTGCGCTCGTACGGCTCCAGGAACGGCTCCCACGGCGTGCCGCGCAGCAGCTTGACGACCTGTTGGACCGGCATCGCGAAGACGACCCGGTCGAACGCCTCCTCGCGCGTTTTCGTCGTCAGGACGTATTTGCCTTGCTCGTAGCGGATGCCGTCGACGCCTTCCTGCAGGGCGATCGCCCAGCGCGCGGACAAGCCGATTTTGTCGCGCAGCTGATCGGTGATGACGGCCCAGCTGCCGAGCACGTAGTTGACGGGACGCTGGGACAGGAACAGGTTGTGGTAATAGTCGGCGATGACGGGTCCCGGCACGCGGCGCGCGTCCCCGGGCGCGATGAAGAAGTTGCTGCATACCAGATGCTCCCATAACTCCTTGACGTCTTCGTCCGCGCCGGACTCCCGCAGGTAATCCCCTAGCGTCGCGTAATGCTTGAGCTGATGAATGTTCGCGATGATCGCCGTAATCTCCCCGACGAAGCGGACCTTCTGCATCGCGCTTAAGATGTCCGTCTTGACCAGATTCACGAAATCGAGCGGAGCCGGCGTCAGCCGCTCGCCTTTCTCGTACATGACCTTCCGCTTGTCGACCTGCTTGCTCCCGAAACGCAAATGCAGCTCCCGCTCCATCACGGAGAGGGTGTGGCGGTCCAAGCCGTAGACGGCATGCGCGCCGTAATTGAGCGTGAAGCCGGCCTTCTCGTAGGTAAACGCGCGGCCGCCCAGCTGCGGACTCCGTTCGAACAGCACGCCTTCGACGTCCGGCCGGACCGACAAATACGCGGCCGCCGTCAATCCGGCAAGCCCGCCCCCGATAATCGCCACTTTCATGCAGCTTGTCTCCTTCCGACGAATCGTCGGCCTTGCCGGCCAAGCCGGCGCCGAAGCCCTTCGGCACGGCCGATCTCCTTGGAGCGCCGCGTCGCCGCACGCTCTCGCGTTTTCCATTATACGCGCGGCAAGATGGCCGATCTATCTCGTTTTCGGCTGATATTCCCACCGAATCGGCATCGATCCCTCCCGGGTAAACGCCTATTTTGCCCAGTCATAGGCGCCATTTGCCCACGGGCGAATATCATGGCAAGAGATTGAAGGAGGTCATGTTGAGAGATGGAGAAGAAAGTGACAACGTCCCCGGTCGTCAAGCCGTCGTCGAAGGGCGCGACGATTGCCCCGGTCGGTAAAGCATCCAAAGGAGCGACCGGCAAAAAATCCACCGGTACGATCCCGACTCCGCCGGGGAAGGCATCGACGGCGCCGATCGAGACGCCGAAGCCGAGCACGCATCACGTCCATAAGCATGAAATGAAGCATTGGTGTCACGAGCACATGCACCGTTACGTGCTCGCGCATACGCACGACGGCTGGTGCTGCGACGGCTTCATCGAGCATATCGACGACGAGGTCGTCTGCCTGGCGGTGCCGCACTGCGGCGGCATGGACCGCGCGTTCGTCCCGGGGCCGTTTTTCCCGCCGCTGTATCCGTATCCGTTCTTCCCGCGCCGCCGTTTCTACCGGCAGGTATTCCCGCTCGCGGCGCTCGTCGGCCTGTCGCTGCTTCCGTTTTATTAAGCCTTGGCGGCCTTCGCTGCCGCACCGTCCTGACGAACCAGCGTTCATCGACCGGACGCTGGTTTCCGGCATTGGACTTGCTTACTTTTTTTCGTTATGATGGTGAATAGGTAGCACCGATATCGGCGGGAAAGGAGCTTGAAGCATGGATTGCATTTTTTGCGGCATCATCGAGGGCAGCATTCCGTCCAACAAAGTGTTCGAGAACGACCGCGTCGTGGCGTTCCGAGACATCCAGCCCGCAGCGCCCGTACATATTCTCATCATCCCGAAGAAACATATCCCGACGATGAACGACGTGACGTCCGAAGACGACGCGCTGATGGCGGAGCTGTTCGCGGCCGCCCGGCAGATCGCGGGGGAACTCGGCATCGCGGAATCCGGCTACCGTCTCGTCAACAACGTGAACGGCGACGGCGGACAAGTCGTGTATCACCTGCATCTTCACCTGCTCGGCGGAACGAAGCTGAAGGGCCTTAATTAGGCGAAAAAAATAGCATGTCCGTTCAAGTTGACACTGCCTTTCGTTATCAACTATAATTAAATTTGATGAACCGTGTTAACTTTCTTGGACGGTCTGATTCGGAGGGAGGGAAAACTGGTGTCTGAAACAAAAGTTCGCAAAAACGAGACGATCGATGCTGCACTCCGCCGCTTCAAACGTACCATCGCAAAGGATGGCGTATTGGCCGAGGTGAAGAAACGCAAGCATTATGAGAAGCCTAGTGTCAAGCGTAAGTTGAAGTCCGAGGCTGCGCGCAAGAGAAAGTTTTAGGAGGATCCTTCCACGATGAACCTTAGCGAACGATTGAACGACGATATGAAGCAGGCGATGAAGAGCCAGGACAAATTCAAGCTCACGACGATTCGGATGCTCCGCGCGTCCATCAAGAATCAAGAGATCGAGCTGAAACGTCCGCTTGAAGACGCCGAAGTGCTTGATATCTTAAGTCGTGAGATCAAACAACGTAAAGATTCCCTCCAAGAATTTGAGAAAGCCGGCCGCGACGATCTTGCGAAAGGCGTCGCAGCAGAAATTGAAATTATTAGTGAATACCTGCCTCAGCAGCTGACCGAAGAAGAGATCAAGTTGATTGTTCAGCAGACCATCCAGGAAACCGGTGCTTCTTCGAAAGCCGAGATGGGGAAAGTCATGAGCGCTCTTATGCCGAAAGTCAAAGGGCGTGCTGATGGTAAACTAGTAAACACATTTGTGCAGCAATTTCTGCAATAACATAGGCTGACAGCCAAACACTCCTCCTTGCGGGGGAGTGTTTTTTCGTGTTGCCGGGAACCCGAACCCCTATTGACACACCCTCTTCGGGTGGGCGACAATTAGGGCTAACCTACCGAAACGAGGCTTACGCGTCCATGCTGCGAAATTGGAAAGAAATTTTACTGCTGGCCATTCCGTCCTTGGTTTCCTTTGCAAGCGCTACCGTCGTCGGGACGATCAATCTGATCATCGTCGGGCAGCTCGGCTCGCTCATCATCGCGATCGTCGGCGTCTCCAACATCATAATGTACAACGCCTTCGCCCTATTCTCCGGCATCGGACACACCGTCAATTACCTCGTCGCGCAAAATCACGGGGCGGGCGACATGAAGCGGGGCATCCAGCGCACCTACATCGCGATGTACATGTGTCTGGCGTTCGCGCTGCTCATCGCGTTCGTCGGCCTGGTAGGCGCCGACGACGTGCTGCGCTGGACCGGCGGCTCGTCGGACCTCGTGCACACGGGGACCTACTACCTGGAGCTGCGGTTCTACGCCATGTCCTTCGGCATCATCAATTTCGCGTTTCACGGCTTTCTGCGCGGCATCGGGGCGACCAAGATGTCCATGGTCGTCTCGCTGATGGCGAACGTGCCGATCCTGCTCCTGACGTACCTGCTGACGTACGGCAAGCTCGGCCTGCCGGAGCTGGGGTTAAAGGGCGCGGGGTACGCCATACTAATCGGCGAAAGCGCCCAAACGCTCATTTGCGCCTTCATCTTCTTCGTCGTGCTGAACAAGAAATTCCAGACGCGGCGTTACTTGACCCTTACGTTCAAATGGGTCGAGATGAAGCTGATCGCGCAGGAGAGCGGCAAGCTCGGCATGCAGGAATTTTCGCTCAGCCTCTCGATGTACATCTTCACGGCGTTCGTCGCGCGCCTCGGCGACCGGGCGCTGGCGGCCAACGAAGTGGCGCTCAGCATCATGTCCTTCGGCTTCATGCCGGCCTTCGCGTTCGGCTCGACCGCGACGATCCTCGTCGGACAGCTCGTGGGCAAAGGGACGCCGCTGCTCGGCCGGCGCGTCGGCACGGACACCGCGATTTTGGGCGGCGCGTTTCTCGTCCTGCTCGGAACGGGCGAATTTATTTTCGCCGAGCATATTACCCATCTGTATACCAATGACGCCGAGGTGTACCAGCTCGCCGCGTACTTGATCAAGGCGTCCGCGTACCTGCAAATCTTCGACGGCCTGCTGAACTTCTACGCGGGCGGGCTGCGCGGCATCGGCGACACGACGTTCCTGCTGCGGGTCTCGTTCATCGTCAGCTGGTTTCTGTTCGTGCCGCTCGCCTATCTGTTCATCTTCGTGTTCCATTGGGGGAGCATGGGCGCCTGGCTCGCGCTCTATACGTTCTTGATGGTGTTCGGGCTGTCGGTCATGGTCCGGTTCTACCGGACGGACTGGACCGCGGTCCGGCTGAAGGAAGCCGCGCATGCGTAAGCGTGAAACATGTCGGGGCCGCGTCCGTACTAGAGGAGTAGGTTGCGTCGTTCGTTAGGCGTGCAAAGGAGGGGCTAATGTGCGGCAAGTCCAGCGTTGGAACTTCAGGTGGCTGCTGCCCGTCGCCGTGCTGCTCGGATTCGCGCTCGCGGGAACGTCCGCCGTGCCGGCGAAAGCCGCGGCCGCCGGCGATTCCGTCGGTTCGACGGTCTACGTCGTCGACGCGGACCGGTCGGTGGAATCCGGGCTGTACCAGCATTTGAAACGGGCTTACGAGGAAGCCGAGGAAGCGAAAGCGAGCCGGGTGCTGCTCGTGCTCAACACGCTCGGCGGGCGGGTCGACAGCGCGCTCGACATCGGGGAGCTGATCCGCGAGAGCAAGGTGCCCACGACCGCCTTCGTGCAGGGCAAGGCCGTGTCGGCCGGCACGTACATCGCGCTGAACGCGAAGCAGATCGTCATGCAGCCGGGCAGCACGATCGGCGCGGCGGCCGTCGTGGACGAAACCGGAACGCTCGTCGACAATCCGAAGACGGTGTCGTTCTGGACGGAGACGATGAAGTCCGCGGCGGAATTGAACGGACGCGATCCCGACATCGCCGCGGCCATGGTCAATCCGTCGCTGACGGTCGAGCTGAAGGAGCTCGGGCGCACGAAGGCGAAGGGCGAGGTGCTGACGCTGACCGCCCAGGAAGCGGTCAAAGCCGGCTATGCCGAATTTACGGCGGACACGGAACAAGCGGCGATCGACGGCTTGAAGCTGGATCAGCCGAACGTGGTCCGTTACGAAGCGAGCGCGGTGGAGAAGATCGGCGATTTTCTGACGCATCCCGCCGTCATGACGATCCTGCTGATCATCGGCATCGCCGGCATCGCCGTCGAATTCATGGTGCCCGGCTTCGGGGCGCCCGGAGTCATCGGCACGCTGGCGTTCGTGCTCTATTTCTTCGGCCACTACGTAACGGGGTTCGCCGGCTTCGAGGACGTCGCGCTGTTCATCGCGGGCCTCTTGCTGCTCGTCTCGGAGTTCTTCCTGCCGAGCTTCGGCATTCTCGGCATTCTCGGCTCGTCCGCGCTCGTCGCGGGGGTGCTGCTGGCCGCGCCGAACCCGAAGTCCGCGCTGCTGTCGCTCGCCGTCGCGCTCGTCGCCGCGGCCGTCATCGTCTACTTCGTCGCGAAGCGCTTCGCGCATAAAGGCGTCTGGAACAAATTCATCCTGCGCGACCAGCTGACGACCGACAAGGGGTACCGCTCCTCGGCGAACAAGGCGGACTATCTCGGCCGGCACGGCATCGCCCTGACGCCGCTGCGGCCGGCCGGCACGGCGCGCTTCGGCGACGAGCGCGTCGACGTGGTGACGTCCGGCGAGTTCGTCGCGCCGCATTCGGACGTGGTGGTCGTCAAGGTCGAGGGCACCCGCGTCGTCGTAAGGCCGAAAGACGAGAACGAATAATTTGGAGGGATTTCAGTGACGCTTGATCCGACCGTGACGATCATTATCATCGTCGTGCTTGCCGTAATCGCCATTTCCGTATTTTTGAGCTTCTTCCCGATCATGCTGTGGATCTCCGCGCTCGCGTCCGGCGTCCGCGTCGGCATCATCACGCTCGTCGCCATGCGGCTGCGCCGCGTCGTCCCGAGCCGCATCGTCAATCCGCTGATCAAGGCGACCAAGGCCGGGCTCGGCCTCACGATCAATCAGCTGGAAAGCCATTTTCTGGCCGGCGGCAACGTCGACCGGGTCGTCAACTCCCTGATCGCGGCGCAGCGCGCCAACATCGAGCTGGAATTCGAACGCGCCGCCGCGATCGATCTCGCGGGCCGCGACGTGCTCCAGGCCGTGCAGATGAGCGTCAACCCGCGCGTCATCGAGACGCCGATCGTCGCCGCGGTCGCCAAGAACGGCATCGAAGTGAAGGTCAAAGCCCGCGTCACCGTGCGCGCGAACATCGACCGGCTCGTCGGCGGCGCCGGCGAAGAAACGATCATCGCCCGCGTCGGCGAAGGCATCGTCACGACGGTGGGCTCATCCGAGTCGCACAAGGACGTGCTTGAAAATCCGGATCTCATTTCCCGTACGGTGCTCGGCAAGGGGCTCGATGCCGGAACGGCGTTCGAGATTCTGTCCATCGACATCGCGGACGTCGACGTCGGCAAAAACATCGGCGCCCATCTGCAGACGGAGCAAGCGGAAGCCGACAAACGGATCGCCCAGGCGAAGGCGGAAGAGCGCCGCGCCATGGCCGTCGCGCAGGAGCAGGAGATGAAAGCCCGCGTCGTAGAGATGCGCGCGCTCGTCGTGGAAGCGGAGTCCCAAGTGCCGCTCGCCATGTCCGAGGCGCTCAAGTCCGGCAAAATCGGCGTGCTGGATTACATGAACTTCAAAAACATCGAAGCCGATACGAGCATGCGGAATTCGATCGGCAAAGACGGGACCGAGAAGGATGAGCGGTAATGGCCGCCAGCCTTTTCGCGGCTTGATCCGGACGGGGAGGTAACCGCATGGAAGAGCTGCTGAAGCTGCTGTTCTCGAATATTTACGTGGTCATCATCATCGCGGGGATTCTGCTCTCGCTGCTGAACAAGGCGCGCGGCAGGCAAAATCCCGGCGGCAACCGGATGCCGCCGTTCGGCGGCGGACCGGCAGGCCGGCCGCAAGCCCGGCCGCAAGCCGACCGGCCGGCGCAGCCGCAGCGGCCGCAAGCCCGCCCCGTTCCGCAGCAGGCGAAGCCGCGGCCGGAGACCGTCCGGCCTTCCGGCGCGTCCGTCGCGCCGCCGGAAACGTCCGGCCCTCTGGGCGGCTCGGTGTATACGTCGCACCTGAAGCCCTCTGGCGGCAGCGCAAGCGCGGAAGCGGCCGGCGCCGAGCTGACCGGCGAAACGCTGCTGGGACGCGCGCTCGAAGCGGAGCGGGCCGCCGAGGCGCGGCCGAAGCCGTCCGCGGGCTCGCCGCTTCCGGCATCCGCTCGGCCGCAGCCG
The DNA here is from genome assembly GCF_900113915.1 of Paenibacillus sp. UNC496MF. NCBI lineage: Bacteria > Bacillati > Bacillota > Bacilli > Caryophanales > Paenibacillaceae > Paenibacillus > Paenibacillus sp. UNC496MF. The sequence continues at coordinate 679,927 of NZ_FORE01000005.1, read as the reverse complement.
GGCGGCGCGTCGTTCCGCGCCCCGCGCGGCCAGGACCTGCGGCAGGCGTTCGTCATGTCCGAGGTGCTCGGCCCGCCCAGATCGAAGCGGCCGCTCAAGCAGAAGTAACCGGCGTTCGCCGCAAGCATCCGTTCCTTTCGGAACGGGTGCTTTTTTTATTTGCGCGGCCGGCTCGCGAGAGGCTTCGCCGTTCTCATATTTCAGAATCATCCCGCATAGTTTGGTACAGTACGGGAAGGGGGGCCTCTGCCAGGATGCGCCGCATCAACCGCAAACTTCGAAAAATGGCTGCCGATTTGCTGGACCTGCCGCAGGACGTCGTTATGGATTTGCCCCGTCTCACGATGATCGGCGACCGGCAGCTGTATATTGAGAACCATCGCGGCGTCCTGCATTTCTCCAGCGACAAGCTGCGACTGGCCCTGAGTAAAGGCGAACTCGAGGTGACCGGGAGCGACCTGGTCATTCGTACCATTTGGACGGAAGAAGTGTTCGTGGAAGGCATTATCAAAAATATCGAGGTCCGAGAATAAGGGGGCGTACAAATGGATGCGACATGGATGCAATGGCTGCGGGGCTACGTCGCGGTCACCATACGCGGCCAGGAGACGGAGCGGCTCGTGAACGAAGCGCTCGCGGATGGACTGCGGCTGTGGTCCATTCGCCGCACGAAGGAAGGCGAGCTGTTGGGCTACGTCGTCTTGGGCGACTTTTTCCGCTTGCGGCCGCTGCTGAAGCGGACAGGCTGCCGGGTGCATGTCCGGGAGCGGCTCGGCATGCCGTTCTGGCTGCAGCGGATGCGGAAGCGCGTTTTTTTTGCGGCGGGGCTCGTCCTGTTCTTCGTCGGGATGTACTTGCTCTCCTCGCTCGTCTGGTCGATCGACGTGCAGGGCAACGACAAGCTGTCCGAGGAGCAAATCCTGCAGGCGGCCAAGGCGGAGGGACTGTACCCGTTCCAATGGTCGTTCCGGCTGGAGGACTCGTCCGTCCTGTCGCGCCATCTCGCGCAGAAGCTGCCCGGGGCGGCCTGGATCGGCGTGGAGAAACGGGGCACGCACGTGACGATCCGGATCGTGGAATCGGCGACGCCGGAACCGAAGGCGCCGCTCAATCCCCGCCATCTCGTCGCCTCCACGGACGCGGTCGTCACGAAGGTCATGGCGGAGTCCGGCAACCCGGTGGTCCGGCCGAACATGAAGGTCAAGCAGGGCGACGTTCTGATCTCGGGCCTTCTCGGCGACGCGGCGAACGGCAAGGCGGTCGTGGCGAAGGGCGAGGTGAAAGGGATCGTCTGGCACGAATACGACATCGTATCGCCGCTTACGCGGACGACGAAAGTATACACGGGCAACAAGAAAGTGATCTGGTACGGCGTCGCGGGCGGCCGGGGCCTTCAGGTGAGCGGCTTCGGCAAAATCCCGTTCGCCATGTACGAACGCGTGACGGAAGAGGAACGGGCGGCTTGGCGGACGCTGAAGCTGCCGTTCGGGCGGATGAAGGAAACGATTATGGAAGTCAAGATGCAGCAGCAGACGGTCAGCGTCGAGGAAGCCAAAGCGGAGGGCATCGAGCAGGCGAAGGCCGATTTGCTGGCCAAAGTCGGGCCCGGCGCCCAGGTGCTCGCGGAAAACATTTTGCATGAAAAGACGGACAATGGTAAAGTTTATTTGAAAGTGTTTTTCGAGGTGGACCAATCGATCGTGAAAGAGAGACCGTTAGTTCAAATGCAAGGGGACTGAGTATGTTTGCCGAATGAATTCAAAGTAGTCAAAATTCCGCTCGCGAACGCCGCGGAAGGGCTGGCATTGTTCGGCCCGCAGGATAAATATTTGCGGCTCGTGCAGCAGCAGTCGTCCTCCGACATCATGTCGCGCGAGGCGGAGATCGCGATCTCCGGCCCGGCGGACGAAGTCGAATCGCTCGAGCAGTTCTACACGGTGCTGCAGCAGCTCGTCAGAGGCGGCTATTCGCCCTCGGAGCGGGATATCGCGTACGCGCTCGACCTGTCCCGCACGCTGCAGGCCGACCAGCTGCTCGACCTGTTCAAGGCGGAAATCACGACGACGTTCCGCGGCAAGCCGATTCGCGTCAAGACGATCGGCCAGCGGACGTACGTCAAAACGATCAAGAAAATGGACGTCGTCTTCGGCATCGGCCCGGCCGGGACGGGCAAAACGTATCTGGCCGTCGTGCTGGCCGTCGCGGCGCTCAAGGAAGGCGCGGTCAAGCGGATCGTCCTGACCCGCCCCGCCGTGGAAGCGGGCGAGAATCTCGGCTTCCTGCCGGGCGATCTGCAGGAGAAGGTCGATCCGTACCTGCGGCCGCTCTACGACGCGCTGCACGACGTGCTGGGCCCGGATCAGACGACGAAAGCGTTCGAACGCGGCCTGATCGAAGTCGCGCCGCTCGCCTACATGCGCGGACGGACGCTCGAGGATTCGTTCATCATCCTGGACGAGGCGCAGAACACGACGCCGGAGCAAATGAAGATGTTCCTGACGCGGCTCGGCTTCGGCTCCAAGATGGTCATCACCGGCGACGTTACCCAGATCGACCTGCCGCGGGGCAAGCGCTCCGGCCTCATCGAGGCGCAGCGGATCCTGCGCGACATCCCGGAAATCGGCTTCATCGTCTTCGGCGAGCAGGACGTGGTCCGGCATTCGCTGGTGCAAAAAATCATTACCGCTTACAACTTGGACGCGGAGAACCGGGGCGAATAAACATACGGCATGAACGGCAAAGCGTTCGCACGCGCTTTGCTCGTTCTTTTTTCGGCGGTCCGGCCCGTTCGGCTTCGGCGCGCGAACGCCGCCCGCAAAACGGCGCGTCCGGACGAATCGTATACGCATGTTGCCGAAGCCGAACGGAAACGCCCGGGAAGCGGGCGCGCGGGGCGGGTTTCGCAAAAATGAAATTCGTTTAATGGGCTTGTGTTCGGGCGGCCGGAAGGTATAAAATCTCTTCAAGCCGCCGGACGGCAAGCCTTTTCGCGCTTGCAGGGACGGCGAAGCCGGCATCCGCCGCGGGCAGGGGACGCGCGAAAGCGAAACGCTCCTTGGAGACCGAATCGCATGCGCGAACCGTTCAGACAGGGTCCAAGGGACGAAGTCCCTGGAGGTCCCGCGACGTTCGGGGGATTTGGGGGATGCACGCTCTAGGAGGATAGCAACGATGGAGAACCAGCAGACCGGTCAGGAGGAAGCGAAGACGTTCGATTGGAGCGGGTGGAGGAACAGCGGTGCCGTTCGCTGGCTGCTGCTGCTGCTCTTCGTGCTGCTTTTTTATTTCAGTCTGGCGCCGCATCTGCTTCCGAAGACGTATCACATCGAGCTGAACAAGGCGAGCGACCGCGATATCGAAGCGCCGATGGAGATCAAGGACGAGAAGGCGACGCTGCAGGCGCAGGAGCAGGCGGCCGAGCAGGTGGAGTCGATCTATTCCATCGTCGCGCTCCGCAACGAAACGCTGCTGGAGCAGGTCTTCGCGCGGATGGAACAGCTGAACCAGGACGATCAAGTCTCGCTCGAGAACAAAGTGGCGATCTATCGCAGCGAAATTCCGCAAATGTACATCGACTACGTCGATCAGTTCGTCCGGTCCAACAAAGGGAACGGCACGTATAACGACTCGCTGCTGGAAGAGATGGCGAGCGTCGTCAAGGAACAGGCGTACCGCATCCCGGAAGAGACGTTTTATAAAATGCCGCAGCTGACGCCGACGCAATTGAACGAAATGCAGGTCGTGGCGGTATCGATCGTCCACAAGCTGATGGGCGACTCGCTGCGGGAGGCGGAAACGGCCCGCACGAAGGTGGCGGAGCTCGTCAACGCCAGCTCGCTCAGCGAGCGCAAGTCGCGGGAGATCGTGCAGGAGCTGGCGCGGTACGCGATCATGCCGAACAAATTCCTCGACAAGCAGGCGACGAACGACGCCCGCGTGGCGGCCAAGGAGAACACGCCGCCGGTCGTCATCAAGCAGGGCGACGTGCTCGTCCACAAGGGCGACGTCATCAACAAGGAAATGTACGACCGGCTCGCTTCGTTCGGCCTGCTGCAGACGAAGAAAAACTATTGGCCGCAGCTCGGCCTGCTGCTGTTCTCGGCGCTGTTTCTGATCGTCATCTACGGCTATCTGGAGAAGGCGTCGAATTTGAGCGGCGGCACGCGAACGGGGTACACCAACGCGCAGCTGTGCATGCTGCTGCTCATCTACTTGCTCAACGTCCTGGCGATGCATATCGTGGAGCTGACCCAGACGTCGACGATGCCGTACGTCGGCTATTTGGCGCCGACGGCGATGGGCGCGATGCTGATCGTGCTGCTGCTCGACGTGCAGCTGGCAGTCGTGAGCTCGTTCGTGTTCGCCATCATGGGCAGCATCATTTTCAATTCGGAATCCGGCCGGATCTTCGATTTCAATTACGGCTTCACGACGGCGGTCGTCTCGTTCGCGGCCATCTTCGCCATTCACCGGGCGAGCCAGCGGTCGACGATTCTCAAGGCCGGCATCATGGCCAGCCTGTTCGGGTCGGCTTCGGCGCTCGCGATCATTCTGCTCGGCGAGCTGCCGGCCAAGACCGATTTGATCATGACCGTGGCTTTCGCGTTCGCGAGCGGGCTGCTGACGGCGATTCTCGTGGTCGGCCTCATGCCGTTCTTCGAAGTGACGTTCGGCATTCTGTCGGCGCTGAAGCTGGTCGAACTGTCGAATCCGAACCACCCGCTGCTGCGCAAGCTGCTGACGGAAACGCCGGGCACGTATCATCACAGCGTCATGGTGGGCAACCTGTCCGAAGCCGCGGCGGAAGCGATCGGCGCCAACGGCCTCTTGTGCCGCGTCGGCTCGTTCTATCACGATATCGGGAAAACGAAGCGGCCCAGTTATTTTATCGAGAATCAGACAAACTATGAAAATCCGCACGATTCGATCGATCCGAAGCTCAGCAAATCGATCATCATCGCGCATGCGCGCGACGGCGTGGAAATGCTGAAGAGCCACAAGCTGCCGAAGCCGATCCGCGATATCGCGGAGCAGCATCACGGCACGACGTTTTTGAAGTTCTTCTACCACAAGGCGCTCAAATTGGCGGACGAAGCGGGCGTCGAGCCCGATTTCACCGAGGAGGACTTCCGCTATCCGGGCCCGAAAGCCCAGTCGAAGGAAGCCGCCATCGTCGGCATCGCCGACAGCGTCGAGGCGGCCGTGCGCAGCATGCGCAGCCCGACCATGGAGCAGGTGGAATCGATGATTCACAAAATCATCAAAGGGCGTCTCGACGACGATCAATTCAACGAATGCGACCTGACGCTGAAAGAGCTGGAGAAAATCGCGCAAACGTTGAAAGAAACCATCGTGGGCATTTTTCATTCGCGCATCGAATATCCGGAAGACGCGAAACCAAAGGAGCGGCTGGCATGAGTTTGCAGTTGGACTGGAACAACGATCAAGACAAGGTGGCGATTTCCGAAGCGTTCGTCGGCGTGCTGGAGCGGCTGCTGCGGCTGGCGGGCGAAGCGGAGGGCATGACGGAAGGCGAAGTGACCCTTTCGTTCGTCGACGACGCGGAAATCCACCAATTGAACAAGGAATACCGCAACATCGACCGTCCGACGGACGTCTTGTCCTTCGCGATGAAGGAAGAAACGGACGAAGAGCTGGACATCATTTACGAAGTGGACGACGAGAGCGACCCGATCCCGTACGACGGCATGCTCGGCGACATCATCATTTCCGCGGAACGCGCCAAGCTGCAGAGCGAAGAGTACGGCCATTCGCTGGAGCGGGAGCTGGGCTTTCTGTTCGTGCACGGGTTCCTGCACCTGATCGGCTACGACCATCAGGACGAGGAGAGCGAGGCCGTCATGACCCGGAAGCAGGAAGCGGTGCTGCAGCAGGCCGGCCTGACCCGCTAAGATGCGCCGGTTCCTCCGCAGCGTCGCCTTCGCGTGGGCCGGCGTCCGCGCTTCCGTTCGCACGGAAGCGAACATGCGCCTGCATCTCGTCGCGGTCGTCGCGGTCAATGCCGCCGGCTGGCTCGCGGGACTGTCGCGGACGGAATGGCTGGCGATCTTCATCGCGCAGGGCATGGTGCTGGGGGCGGAACTGCTGAACACGGCCGTCGAGCACGTCGTCGACCTGGCCAGTCCGGGCCCGCATCCGCTCGCGAAGGCCGCCAAGGACGCGGCCGCGGGCGCGGTGCTCGTGGCGGCGGTCATGGCCGTCATCGTCGGCCTGATCGTGTTCGGACCGCATATCGTGCCTTAAGAAGAGAAAGGAAGGACCGCCATGTCCGAAACCGCCAAACAACCGCTGCCGGAGCCATACCGGCAGCTGATGGAACAAGCGATCGAAGCGAAGGGGAAGGCGTACGTGCCGTATTCGCATTTTCAAGTCGGAGCGGCGCTGCTCGACGCGGAGGGCGCCGTCCATCTCGGCTGCAACGTCGAGAACGCGGCGTACAGCCCGACGAACTGCGCCGAACGGACCGCGCTCTTCCGGGCGATCGCCGACGGCCGCGCGGCGAAGAGCTTCAAGGCGATCGCCGTCGTCGGCGACACCGATCTGCCGATCACGCCTTGCGGCGTTTGCCGCCAGGTGCTCGTGGAGCTATGCGCGCCCGGCATGCCCGTCGTCATGGGCAATACGAAGGGCGATTGGAACGTCATGACCGTGGAAGAGCTGCTGCCCGGCGCGTTCTCGTCGAAGCAGCTGGAAGAAGTTTAACGATAGCGTAATGCCTGGAAGGGGACATTAGACCACCTATGAATACGACTACGACCGGGTCCAAAGGATCCAAAGAAAAATTCCGCTCCGGCTTCGTCGCGATCGTCGGACGGCCGAACGTCGGCAAGTCGACGCTGATCAACGAAGTCATCGGCCAGAAAATCGCGATCATGTCGGACAAGCCGCAGACGACGCGCAACAAAATCCACGGCGTGTACACGACGGACCGTTCGCAAATCGTGTTCCTCGATACGCCGGGCATCCACAAGCCGACCTCGAAGCTGGGCGATTTCATGGTGAAGTCGGCCATCGGCACGCTCGGGGAAGTGGATGCGGCGCTCTTCCTGATCGACGTCTCCGAAGGACTGGGCGGCGGCGACCGCTTCATCATCGAAGCGCTGAAGAAGGTCAACACGCCGGTGTTCCTCGTCATGAACAAAATCGACAAGATCGAGCCGGACGCGCTGCTGCCGCTCATCGTCCAATATAAAGAGCTGTACGATTTCGCCGAGGTCATTCCGATCTCCGCGCTGCAGGGCAACAACGTCAATACGCTGCTGAAGGTGCTCGGCGATTATTTGCCGGAAGGCCCGCAGTATTACCCGGCGGATCAGGTGACGGACCACCCGGAGCAGTTCGTCTGCGCCGAGCTCGTCCGCGAGAAGATTCTGCACCTCACACGTGAAGAAGTGCCGCATTCCATCGCCGTCGCCATCGAAGACATGCGCGTGCAGGACAACGGCGTCGTCTATATCGGCGCGGTGATCTTCGTCGAGCGCGATTCGCAGAAGGGCATCGTCATCGGCAAGCAGGGCGCCTTGCTGAAGCAGGTCGGCAAGGAAGCGCGGCGCGACATCGAGACGCTGCTCGGCTCCCGCGTGTTTCTGGAGCTGTGGGTCAAGGTGAAGAAAGATTGGCGCAACCAGGACCGGGTTCTGAAGGACCTCGGCTTCCGCAACGATTGACGCGATGGACGCCGGCCGCGCCGCCGGATAAGCAATAATTTGGCTGGGATAAGGGCTCTTCGATCATCGCATCCTAATCCGTGAGCAACATTTCTGAGCGCGGAAAGGATGAATACGAATGCGAACTTTTTCGTGGAAGTATTTTACGCTGACCGGGGATGTGGAAGCTTTCTTGCTGTACCGGGAGATGGAGCGCCACGCGCCGGCCGAGTCCGTTTCCGACGATGAGGAAGGGGAGCCCGCGGCCGAAAGCGACGGCGCCACTTAGCCGTACACGGAGTTTGTTGGGGGAGAGGCTCATGCAGTACCGGGTCGAAGGGATCGTCATCCGAAGCACCGATTACGGGGAAGGCAACAAAATCGTCACGCTGCTGACGAACACGAACGGCAAAGCCGGCGTCGTCGTCCGCGGCGCGAAGAAACTGAAAAGCCGCCACGGCTCCCTTTCGCAGCTGTTCACGCACGGGGAGTTTCTATTTTTTCGCAGCAGCGGCCTGGGAACGTTGACGCATGGTGAGATTATCGAATCTCACCATGTTTTGCGTGAGCAGCTGGATTTGGCGGCCTACGCATCCTACGCCGCGGAGCTGGTAGACCGCGCGCTGCAGGAGGAAGACGCCGGCGCGTTCATGTTCGAGCAGCTGAAGGCCTGCCTCGGCTCGCTCGCCGAAGGCAAGGATCCGCTCGTGACCACGCAGCTGTTCGAGATGAAAATTTTGCAGGCGGCCGGGTACGGGCCGGATTTCTCCGTCTGCGCGTCGTGCGGCAACGCGGCGGGGCCTATGGCGCTGACCGCGAGAAGCGGCGGCATTCTGTGCAGCCGCTGCGCCTACAAGGACCCGCAGGCGCTGCCGCTTAGCGAAAGCGCGCTCAAGCTGCTGCGCGTCTACCAGGGCATGGATCTTCGGCGGCTCGGCAACGTGCAGCTCAAGGACGAGACGAAGCAGGAGCTGAAGAAGGCGATGCGGCTCCTGATGGATACGCATATCGGCCTTCCGCTGAAGTCGCGCGCGTTCCTGGACCAAATGGATAAGTATTCGATTTGAACGGCTTTTGGCTGCGATTGACACGGCGACCTGGAATTGATAAGATAGGTTATTATGTGTACAAACGATGATGGAGAAAGTAGTCGGTATGCCGTCCGATTGAAGCGAGCCGGGGATAGTGGAAGCCCGGACGGACCTGCGCGGCGAAGGGCGCTCCGGAGTTTACCGTATCGAAAAGCGGGCTGTCGCCGCCGTCGCAAGGTTGCGCGGACGGAGAGCCAAGTAGGGTGGAACCGCGGAAGCGCAAGCTTTCGTCCCTATGTCTGTAGTTCAGACGTAGAGACGGAAGCTTTTTTTGACGTTCACTATGAATGAAGGAGAGAAGAAGCGCATGAATTTTCAGACCATGATTTTGACGCTGCAGCAGTTCTGGGCGGAACAAAATTGCATTCTTGTCCAGCCGTACGATACGGAGAAGGGCGCCGGCACGATGAATCCGATGACGTTCCTGCGCTCCATCGGCCCCGAGCCGTGGAACGTCGCGTACGTCGAGCCTTCCCGCCGTCCGGCGGACGGCCGCTACGGGGAGAATCCGAACCGGCTGTACCAGCATCATCAGTTTCAAGTCATTCTGAAGCCGTCGCCCGACAACATCCAGGAGCTGTACTTGGAAAGCCTGAAGCGGCTCGGCGTCGATCCGCTGCATCACGACATCCGGTTCGTGGAAGACAACTGGGAATCGCCCACGCTCGGCGCCTGGGGACTTGGCTGGGAAGTGTGGCTGAACGGCATGGAAATCACGCAGTTTACGTACTTCCAGCAGGTCGGAGGCATCGACGCGAATCCCGTCGCCGTGGAAATCACGTACGGCATGGAGCGCCTTGCCTCCTACATTCAGGAGAAGGAAAACGTGTTCGATCTGGAATGGGTGGACGGCGTAACGTATGGCGACGTCTTCCTGCAGCCGGAATACGAGCATTCGAAATACACGTTCGAAACGTCGGACACGGCGATGCTGTTCTCGCTGTTCAACATGTACGAGGAAGAAGCGAAGAAAACGATGGAGCATAAGCTCGTCTTCCCGGCCTACGACTACGTGCTGAAATGTTCGCACACGTTCAACTTGCTGGATGCGCGCGGCGCGATCAGCGTCACGGAGCGGACGGGCTACATCATGCGCGTTCGCAACCTGGCGCGCGCGTGCGCGGCGACGTACTTGGAAGAGCGCGAGCGTCTCGGCTTCCCGATGCTCAAGAAAGGAGCGAACGCCAATGGCTAAGGATTTGCTGCTGGAAATCGGACTGGAAGAGGTGCCGGCCCGCTTCGTGCGCGGCGCCATGAACCAATTGAAAGAAAAGACCGCCAAATGGCTGGAATCGAGCCGCATCGCGCACGGCGAAATCGAAGCGTACGGCACGCCGCGCCGCATCGCGGTGCTCGTTCGCGCCGTCGAGGAGAATCAGGCCGACGTCCATGAGGAAGTGAAGGGGCCGTCCCGCAAAATCGCGGGAGGCGAGAACGGCGAATGGAGCAAGGCCGCGCTCGGCTTCGCCCGCAGCCAGGGCGTCGATCCGAAGGACTTTTTCTTCAAGGAAATCGGCGGGGTCGAATACGTCTACGCGAACAAGAGCAGCATCGGCAACGCGACGGCCGACGTGCTGCCGGAAGGGCTGACGTCGCTGATCACGTCGATGTCCTTCCCGAAAAACATGCGCTGGGGCAGCTACGACCTGCGCTTCGTGCGCCCGATCAAATGGCTGGTCGCCTTGTACGGCGACGAAGTCGTGCCGCTCGAAATCACGGCGGTAAGCAGCGGCCGTACGACGCGCGGCCATCGCTTCCTCGGCGCGGAAACGGATATCCCGACGCCGGCCGGCTACGTCGCGCGCTTGAAGGAACAGCACGTCATCGCCGACGCGGCCGAGCGGGAAGCGCTGATCGTGGCGCAGATCGACGCGCTGTCCGCCGAGAAGGGCTGGCATATCGCCGTCAAGGAAGATCTGTTGGAGGAAGTCGTCTTCCTCGTCGAGTACCCGAACGCGCTGTTCGGCTCGTTCGACGAATCGTTCCTGAACATTCCGCAGGACGTGCTTATCACGTCGATGCGCGAGCATCAGCGGTATTTCCCGGTGCTGGACGGCAACGGAAAGCTGCTGCCTTACTTCGTGACGGTGCGCAACGGCGACCGGACGTCCATCGAGAACGTGGCGAAAGGCAACGAGAAGGTGCTGCGCGCGCGGCTGTCCGACGCGAAGTTCTTCTACGCCGAGGATCAGAAGCTCGCCATCGGCGACGCGCTGGCTAAATTGGAGACGATCGTCTATCACGAGGAGCTCGGCACGGTTGCCGACAAAGTCCGCCGGATCGTGGAGACGACGGGCAAGCTGGCGGCCGCGCTCTCGCTGGACGCGCAGGACGCGGCCGATGCCGCGCGCGCGGCGGCGATCTGCAAGTTCGATCTCGTGACGCAAATGGTGTATGAGTTCCCCGAGCTTCAGGGCATCATGGGAGAGGACTACGCGCGCAAAGCCGGCGAACGGGAAGCCGTGGCGCGGGCGATCAACGAGCACTACCAGCCGCGCTTCGCCGGAGACCGGGCGCCGGCTTCCGTCGCGGGAGCCATCGTCAGCCTCGCGGACAAAATCGACACGATCGTCGGCTGCTTCTCCATCGGCATCATTCCGACGGGCTCCCAGGATCCGTACGCGCTTCGCCGCCAAGCGGCGGGCATCGTGCAGATCGTCTTGTCGCACGGCTTGAAGCTGCCGCTCGGCACGCTGTTCGATCTGTCGCTCGAGGTGCACGCCGCCCGCGACATGAAGCGCGATGCCGCCGACGTACGCAAGGACCTCTACGAATTCTTCGCCCTGCGCGTGAAGAACGTGCTCACGGAGCAGAGCGTGCGCTACGACGTCATCGACGCCGTCATGGCCGTCGGCTACAACGACCTGCGCCAGACGGTCGATCGCGCCGCAGCGCTGACGGCTGCCGCGGCCGGCGAGCGCCGCGAGGAATTCAAGGCCGTCGTGGACGCGCTGAACCGCGTCTGCAACCTGGCGGCGAAAGCAACGTCGGACGAAGTAAAGCCGGCCTTGTTCGCCGAAGCGGCGGAAGGCGAGCTGTACGGCGCCTGGACGTCGGTGCGCGACGAGATCGATTCGCTCGTCTCGCAAGGCGCAGCCGCCGCCGCGATCGTGAAGCTGTCCGCTTTGAAGGACCCGATCAATGCCTACTTCGACCGCGTCATGGTCATGGCCGAGGACGAAACCGTACGGGCGAACCGCCTGGCGACGCTGGCTTCGATCGCGGGCAGCGTCAACCGGGTGGCGGATTTTTCGAAGCTGGTGTGGTAAGGAGTCCCGGAGAATCGCAGCTTTATATAGGGAAGCAAACGCGGCTTTGAACAATGCCGAAAGCAAAGCCGAGAGCAAAGCGCAACTTTAGGCGCGGAAACGCGTATTAGTAACCCGACTATCTTTGGAGAGGGGATTGAAATGGCAGCCGATACACAGCCTGAAGTGATCATCTACGTCGTTTCCGATTCCGCCGGCGATACCGGCGAGCTTGTCGTCAGGGCTGCGGTAGCCCAATTTCATCCCATTCATACGGAAATCCGCCGGGTTCCGTTCGTGCACGACGAAGCCTCGCTCGAGCGTTACGTCGCGCAGGCGAAGCAGCACGGCGCGATCATGCTGTACACCCTCGTGCTTCCGGGCTTGCGGGAAGCGATGCTCCAGCTGGCGGAGAACCACGGCGTGACGGCCATCGACCTGCTGGGCTCGCTCATCCAAAGCCTGGAGCAAAAGACGGACCGCAAGGCGCGCCAGGAGCCGGGACTGAACCACGTGCTGGACGAAAACTATTTCCGCAAGGTCGATGCCGTCGAGTTCGCCGTCAAGTACGACGACATGCGCGACACGACGGGCATTCTGAAAGCGGACATCGTGCTCGTCGGGGTGTCGCGGACGTCCAAGACGCCGCTGTCGATGTACTTGGCGCATAAGCAGTTCAAGGTCGCGAACGTACCGCTCATTCCGGAAGTCGGACCGCCGCCGGAGCTGTTCCAAATTCCCAAGGAGAAGGTCGTCGGCCTCACCATCGACGTGCATTATCTGAACGGGATCCGAAAAGAACGGCTCAAGGCGCTCGGCCTGCCGGACAGCGCGTCGTACGCGAAGGCGGACCGAATCGAGTTCGAGCTGCAGTATGCCGCCTCGGTCATGGAGAAAATCGGCTGTCTCGTCATCGACGTCTCCCACAAGGCGGTCGAAGAGACGGCCAGCCTGATCCTCGAACACATCGAATCCGTTTGAGCGCGGGAAAGCAGGATTTTTTGGTTATTTGCCGTATATAATAGTACGGAAGTTACACTTGAAGATACGGTGGTGCTAAGTTGACGGCGGAGCCAACGATCGTAGTCGATGCCGATGCGTGTCCGGTGAAGCGGGAAATTGTCGAAGCGGCCCGGGCGCGCGGCGTGCCGGTGCTGATGGTCGCTTCGCACGACCACCGGCTTCAGCAGGAGGCCGGGGTCGAGATCATGCAGGTCGACCGCAGCGACCAGTCGGTCGATTTGTACATCGCGAACCGCGTGCGGCGCGGCGATATCGTCGTGACCCAGGATTTCGGGCTGGCCACGATCGCGCTTGCCCGGGGAGCGGTTGCCCTTTCCCCGAGGGGCGAGCAGTACCACGACCGCAACATCGATTATTTGATGGAACGCAGGCACGCGCTTGCGAAACGGCGGCGGGGAGGCGGAAGGACGAAAGGGCCGAGAGCGATGACGGACGAGGACCGGTACCGCTTTCAGCAAAAGCTGACAAAAGTTTTGGAATCTCGGCAGGAGAATGGTGAACCGTAGCGAATAGTATTACTTGTTATTCAGGATGAAGGTGAAAGAGTATGGCTTACGGGAAAATACCGGATTCCGTTATCGAAGCGGTGCTCAAGCACCACGATATCGTCGAAACGGTAGCGAAGTACGTTCACCTCTCGAAGCACGGGAAATACATGAAGGGGCTTTGCCCGTTCCATTCGGAGAAGACGCCGTCGTTCACGGTCACCCCCGAGAAAGGGATTTTCTACTGCTACGGCTGCGGCAAGGGCGGTAACGCGATTAAGTTCATCGAGGAAATCGAAGAATATTCGTTTCCCGAGGCCGTTCGCGTCATGGCGGAAGAAGCCGGAATCCCGATCGCGTGGGGCGGCGCGCCGGAAGGTCAGCGCGGCGACGAAGGGAACGGAGAACGCGACAAGCTGGTTCAAGCCCATGAACTGGCGGTGAAATTGTATCATTATTTGCTTATGAACACGACGCACGGACAACCGGCTCTGCAATACTTGCGTTCGCGCGGCGTAACCGACAAGCAGATCGATCACTTTTCGATCGGCTACGCGCCGCCGGAATGGGATACGCTCGCGCGCTTTCTGGAGAAGCGGGAATTCGACCTGTCTTTGATGGAGAAGGGCGGGCTGCTCATCGGCAAGCAGGACAGGAGCGGATACATCGACCGTTTCCGGGACCGGATCATGTTTCCCATCTGGAATCGGGACGGCAAGCCGATCGCGCTTGCGGGACGGATGCTCGGCGAGGGTCAGCCGAAGTATTTGAATTCCCCCGAGACGATGCTCTTCAACAAGAGCCGGAATTTGTACAATTTTCATCATGCCAGGGCGGCGATGCGCAAGAACAGGCGCGTCGTTTTGTTTGAAGGGTACATGGACATCGTGAAGGCGTGGAGCGCCGGCGTTCAGAACGGCGTGGCTTCGATGGGAACGTCCCTGACGGAGGAGCATGCGGCGGTGCTGCAGCGCAACGCGGACGAAGCGGTGATCTGCTATGACGGAGACAATGCGGGACAAGCCGCGGCGCTGAAGTCGATTCCGATCCTGGAGAAGGCCGGACTGAAGGTGCAGGTGGCCATGCTGCCGAAGGGCATGGACCCGGACGAGTTCATCGAAGCCAACGGCGCGCACGCCTTCATGCGCGAAATTATCGAACATCCGGTGTCCGCCACAAAATTTAAATTATTATATGCAAAGAAAAACCATATACTCCTAGAAGAAGAGGGACAGAAAAATTACTTGCTTGAAGCCGTACGCATCATCGCCGTGCTGGATTCGCCGACAGAGCGGGAATTTTACTTGAAGGAGCTGTCCCGGGAGTTCGATATGTCCCTGGAATCGCTGAAGCAGGACTGTTTTAACGAACGGCAGCAGCTTCAAAAAATGAAACCGCAAAGGGATAATAACGACAATTCGTGGAATAATGGTAGGAATGAAAACCGTGAAAACCGCCGGAAGTCCTCGGCGCCGCCGGTGCTGCCCGCGTACCAGGTAGCCGAGCGCAAGCTGCTTGCGCAAATGCTGCAAAGCGCGGATACGGCCGGCGCGGTGCATCGGAAGCTCGGGGAAGCGTTCCACGTGGAGGATCACGCAGCGCTTGCTGCTTATTTATATGCTTATTATGCGCAAGGCCATGATCCGGATGTTAGCCGGTTTATTGCATCGCTTCAGGATGACCGTCTGGAACGGACGGCCGCTTCGATCTTGATGATGGACGACGATATGCCTTTCGACGAGCAGCTGCTCGACGATTACGTCAACGAAATCGTCAAGGTGCCTAAACTACGGGAAGTCGAAGAGAAAAAAGAAGCCATGGTTCGGGCGGAGCGGTCCGGCGATATGCTGAAAGCGGCACAAATTGCAAGTGAGATTATAGCCCTAGAGAGACAGCTTAAAGGTCGGTAGGATGATCGTTTCTAGGGAGGAGGGAGTCGGAATATGGCGAATGATCAACATACTGAACTGGATACGGAACAAAAGCTGGAACTCGTCAAGGAACAGCTGATTGAACACGGAAAGAAGAGATCCTCCTTAACCTACAAAGAAATTATGGAGAAGCTCTCGCCGTTCGATCAGGACCCGGAACAAATCGACGAGTTTTTCGAGCAGCTTGACGATATCGGCATCGAAGTGGTAAACGAGAACGACGAAGATCTTCCGCTCGGCGGCAGGGAAGATCAGGAACGGGATCAGGACGACTTCAACTTCGACGATGACTTGGCGCTCCCGCCCGGCATTAAAATAAACGATCCCGTCCGGATGTACTTGAAGGAAATCGGCCGCGTCCCGCTGCTGTCGGCGGACGACGAAGTCGAACTCGCCAAGCGCATCGAGCACGGCGACGAAGAAGCGAAGCGCAGACTGGCCGAAGCGAACCTCCGGCTCGTCGTCAGCATCGCCAAGCGCTACGTCGGCCGCGGCATGCTGTTCTTGGATTTGATTCAGGAAGGCAACATGGGCTTGATCAAAGCCGTCGAGAAGTTCGACCATACGAAAGGGTACAAATTCAGCACGTACGCCACTTGGTGGATCAGACAAGCGATCACCCGCGCGATCGCGGACCAGGCGCGCACGATCCGGATTCCGGTTCATATGGTGGAAACGATCAACAAGCTCGTCCGGGTATCCCG
The DNA here is from genome assembly GCF_900113915.1 of Paenibacillus sp. UNC496MF. NCBI lineage: Bacteria > Bacillati > Bacillota > Bacilli > Caryophanales > Paenibacillaceae > Paenibacillus > Paenibacillus sp. UNC496MF. The sequence goes on along the minus strand of NZ_FORE01000005.1, from coordinate 663,778 downwards.
TCAGCTGCTGCAGGAGCTGGGTCGCGAGCCGAGTCCGGAAGAAATCGCGGCGGAAATGGATCTGAGCACGGAGAAAGTCCGGGAAATCATGAAAATCGCGCAGGAGCCGGTGTCGCTTGAAACGCCGATCGGGGAAGAAGACGACTCGCACTTGGGAGATTTCATCGAGGACCAGGAGGCGCTCGCACCGGCGGACGCCGCCGCGTACGAGCTGCTGAAGGAACAGCTGGAGGACGTGCTCGATACGCTTACGGAGCGCGAGGAGAACGTGCTGAGGCTTCGTTTCGGCCTGGACGACGGCCGTACCCGCACGCTGGAGGAAGTGGGCAAAGTGTTTGGCGTCACGCGCGAACGGATTCGCCAAATCGAAGCGAAGGCGCTGCGCAAGCTGCGGCATCCGTCCCGCAGCAAACGGTTGAAAGATTTTCTCGAATAGTCATTCCGGGACCTTACTGCTTCGTGCAGCAAGGTCTTTTTTGAAGAAACGGACCGGATCGCCGCTGCTTCGATGAAGGCCAACTTGACGTTAAGCGAGGGACGACAGGACTGCCATGGACCAGGAACGACGTAAAACGATTGTCAAAGAGATCGAGCATTGGCAGCGGACCAAATTGCTGCCCGAGCAGTATTGCGACTTTCTGCTTAATCTGTATTTGGAAGAAGGAGAGTCCCGGAAGCCTGCTTCGTTCGCGGGCAGAGCGGCGGTCGTCGTCAAGGAAGCATCGGCGAAACAATGGCTGCTTACATTTGGAATATTTTCCTTGATTTGTTTTATTGTTCTTTATTTTAACGTTTTTCATCCGGTATTGCAAATCGCGGTCAGCGTGACGGGCGTTTATACCTTGCTTATTCTAGGTCAAAAGTACCGGATACGAAGTGAGTCCGCCGGCCTGGGCCTAATCGGCGCCGGCATGCTGCTCATGCTCGGCGCGGGCCTGTACATGCTGCAGCTGCACGAGCTGCAAGCTTGGGGCTGGAAGGCCGGGCTCCTGTCGGCGTGCGCGCTCGCCTGGGTCGCGTTCGGCATCGGCGCCCGCATCCCGTTGCTGCATCTGTGCGGCTGGCTGGCGTCCTTCCTCGTCTATGCCTGGCTGCTGGCCAACAAGACGAACGCGCCGGCGTGGTACGAAATTCAGCTGTACTGGGTGCCGCTGTCGTTCGTGTTCGGCTGGTTCAGCTGGTTCGTGCAGCGGTGGACGAAGCCGGCGGCCTCGATGCTGTTCGCGGCCGGCGCGCTCGCCTGGTTCATGCCGGAGCTGTACGCCGCGCTGTTCGCGGACGCGGCGGGCGGGATTCAACTGCAGCTGATCGTCAAAATCATCGCGGGAGGGGCCTTGCTCTTCTCGCTTCGAAAACAATGGATTGCGTGGGTTGCCTAACATGATAAAGCTGTCGAAACGATTACAAACGATCGCGGACCGCGTGACCGCGGGCGCGCGCGCCGCCGATATCGGCTCCGACCACGCGCTGCTGCCGGTCTACCTGGTGCAAACCGGGAAATGCCCGTCGGCGATCGCGGGAGAACTGAACGACGGGCCGCTGCAGGCGGCGAAGCGCCAGATCGCCGAAGCCGGACTGGCGAAGGCCGTCGCGGCGCGAAAAGGGAACGGGCTGGCCGTTCTCGAGCCCGGCGAAGCCGATACCGTCACCATCGCGGGGATGGGCGGCAGCCTGATGGCGGAAATTTTGGAGACGGGCCGTCTTGCCGGCAAGCTGGAAGGCGTCCGCGAGCTGGTGCTGCAGCCGAACGTCGGCGAGGAGCTCGTTCGCCGGTGGCTCTTCGAGCACGGCTACGTGCTGCAGGGCGAGTGGCTGCTGGAGGAGGACGGGAAGCTGTACGAAGTGCTGCGCGCGCTTCGCGAAGCGGACAGCCCGCCGGACGTCACGAACGCGCAGGTGTACGATCCCGCCTTCCTGCCGGCCGGTATGAACGCGGAGCGGAAGCGCTTCTGGCTGTTCCGCATGGGCCCGTACCTGCTGCGCCAGCGGGCGGAGCTGCTGCCGGAGAAGTGGCGGCAGGAACACGGCAAGCTGAAGCGGATCCGCGCGCAGCTCGAACAGTCCGAGCTCGCGGAATCGCGCGGCAAGGAAGCGCAGCTGCGCGAAGAAATGGAAGCGATCGAGGAGGTGCTGTCTTGTTTGCAAACGGTCAAACCGTCGTCCAGCTCGTAGAGCAGCTGGCGCCGAAGCATATCGCCATGGAAAACGACAAGATCGGCCTGCAGCTCGGCACGCTGCAGAAGGAAGTGACGAAGGTGCTCGTGGCGCTCGACGTCACGCCGGAGGTCGTCGACGAAGCGATCGCGGCCGGCGTCGAGCTGATCGTCGCGCACCACGCGATCATTTTCCGGCCGCTGGCCAAGCTCGACACCTCTACGCCCGCGGGCAAGCTGTACGAGAAGCTGATCAAGCACGATATCGCGGTCTATATCGCGCATACGAATTTGGACGTTGCGGACGGCGGCATCAACGATTGGATGGCCGACATGCTCGGCGTGCCCGCGGAGGGGCGCTCGGCGCTGGAGGACGTCCACACGGACAAGCTGTACAAGCTCGTCGTCTTCGTGCCGGAGACGCATCACGAGCAGGTGCTGCAGGCGGTCTGGAACGCCGGCGCCGGCCAGATCGGCGGCTACAGCCACTGCAGCTTCAACATCGACGGCGTCGGCACGTTCAAGCCGGGCGAAGGCGCGCAGCCGTTCATCGGCGAAGCCGGCCGGCTGGAGCGCGTCAAGGAGGTCCGGATCGAGACGATCGTGCCGCACAGCGCGCACCGCAAAGTCGTGCAGGCGATGCTGAAGGCGCATCCGTACGAGGAGGTCGCGTACGATCTCTACGCCGTCGAGCTGAAGGGCCGCGTCTTCGGGCTCGGAAGGGTCGGGAAGCTGCCGGAGCCGGTGAAGCTGGGCGAGCTCGCGGCGAGGGCCAAAGCCGCCTTCGGCGTGCCGATGCTCCGCCTCGTCGGCGATCCGGAGCGGCCCGTCCGCAAGGTAGCGGTGCTGGGCGGTTCGGGCTCTCGCTATATCCGCCACGCGTCCTTCGCGGGCGCCGACGTGCTGGTCACCGGCGATATCGATTACCATACCGCGCACGACGCGCTGGCGGCCGGGCTCGCGGTCATCGATCCCGGCCACAACATCGAGAAGCTCATGAAGCCGCGCCTGGCCGACTGGCTCCGTCAGGAGCTGCGGCGGCGCGGCTACGCCACGGAAACGATGCCGTCGCAGGTCGACACGGAGCCGTTCCGGTTCCTGTAGGCGCCGCCGCGGGAAGCCGCTAACAGCGCTGCCGGAGTTGCCCTGCGCAAGTAAAAGCGGCCAATGCGCGATTCCGCCTTGAGGTTTGGCCGCGTTCTTAGTATACTATTGAATACGCGGAAAGTTTGACAGACAATCGCTGGCGGCCTTGTTGCCGCGAGAGGAAAGTCCGGGCTCCGTAGGGCGAAGATGCTGGATAACGTCCAGTCGGCGCGAGCCGAAGGATAGTGCCACAGAAATGGACCGCCGATGGCTGCGATAACGACGCGGCACAGGCAAGGGTGGAACCGTGGTGTAAGAGACCACGAGGACCGTTGGCGACAACGGTGCTGGTAAACCCCATCTGGAGCAAGACCGAGAGAACGCGGCAGCCTCGCGCTGCAACCCTTGCCCGGGGAGCGTTCGGGTTGGTCGCTTGAGCCGGTCAGCAATGGCCGGCCTAGATAGATGATTGTCGCTTCATAAGTGGGAGGGTAGTTCCCGTTTGACCACGCGAAGCACAGAACCCGGCTTACGGCAAGCTTTCCATATGCTCAAATAACCCGCAAGGCATCATGCCTTGCGGGTTATTTCGCGTTGCCGGTCCGGCTGCTCTTCAGGCAAGCGGATCAGCTGTATTTGCGGGCGATTTGGGCCAGCCGCCGCTCGACCTGCTGCGGGAACTTCTGCAGCGACGCGGTGGTCGATTGGCGCGCGGCCAGCAGCGCGCGGTCGACGTCGATTTGGCCGTAGCCGAAGTATTTGTCTTTGCCCTTGCTGCCCAAATCCTTCGCGGATTTGCGAATGATGTCCATGACCTCGACGTTGGACAGATCCGGATTGATGGAGCGGACCAGCCCCGCGAGCGCCGCGACGTGCGGACTGGCCATCGACGTGCCGGACAGGGCGGCGTATTGGCTGCCCGGATAGGTGCTCGCGATCGTCATGCCCGGCGCCGCGACGTCGACGTAGTCGCCGTAGTTGGAGAACGGCGAGCGCGTGCCGTCGGCGTTGGTGGACGCGACCGCGAGCACTTCCGGATAAGCAGCCGGATAGCCGGGCCGTTCGGTGTTGTCGTTGCCGCTCGCGGCGACGAGCACGACGTCCCGGTCATAGGCGTATTTGATCGCATCGTGGAGGAACTGCGCTTCGGCATAGTTGCCGAGGCTCATGTTGATGACCTTGATGCCGTGGTCGGTTGCCCAAATGATGCCCTCGGCGACCGAATAGGTCGAGCCGGCGCCGCTCGCGTCGAGCACCTTGACCGGCACGATCTTGTTGAACCAGGTCAGCCCCGCGACGCCTTCCCCGTTATTGACGGAGGCGGCGATAATGCCGGATACGTGCGTACCGTGGCCGACGTCGTCGTCCGGCGGGGCGGTTTGGTCGACCAGATTGGTGCCTTCGTCGATTTTGCCGATCAGGTCGGGATGGTCGGCCTGCACGCCCGTGTCCAGCACGCCGATCCGCACTTGATTGTTGCCTTTGGATACCGTCCAGCCCTTCTCCGTCTCGATGACCGGCAAATTCCATTGGTACTGGGCGTACAAGGCGTCGTTCGGCACGATCGACGCGCCGTTGTCGGCATTCGTGCCGGCGGACGGCACGTCGTTGGTCATGTACAGGTAATGAGGCTCGACGTAAGCGACATGCCAGCTGCGCTTGAAATACCGCATCATGTCGTCGGCTTCCATGGCGCGGGAACGGAAGACATACGTGTAGCCCAGCTTTTTCACCGAAACGGCGGAGATGTCATGCTGAATCCGGGCCATCTCGTCGCCGGTCGGCTGCTGCCGGAAACGGACCACGACTTCGTTGATGTGGTAATGGCTCGCGTTCCCGTTGTCTTCGCCGCTGTCGACCGTGATGTCCGTCGTGGAGTTCGGCTTCACCGATTCGATCTTGTACTTGCCCTCGGCCGGGTAAGGGACGAGGCGCAGGTTCCGCCGCTGATGGCCTTCGACCTTCATGACGATATCCTGCAGCAGCACCCCGACGATGCCGTCCCCGCGATGCTTCCGGTCGGCTTCGCCGATCACCATGTACCGGTGCCCGTTCGCTTGGAGCGGCGACGATGCGTAGTCCTGGCCGGCCATCACGCGTTTCTTCGCTCGGCCGACCAGGTCGTCCAACTGCGCGGAGGACGGTTTGGCGCCCAGCGCGACGCTGCCGCCTTGGTGATGCCACCAGACGTAGACCATCTGCTTGTGCATCTTCATCATATGCGCCAGGTGCTGCTTGTTCATCGGCATGGACGCTTCGTGCTGGATCAATTTCTGGAAATTGCGGGCGCATTCCGTCGTGCACAGCAGCGCGGTCGCGTCCATGTCCGACTTGACGGTCGCCAGCTTCATCTGGCGTTCCTTGTGCGCGGACAGCGTGCTGACTTTGGCCTTGTTCGACGGCGCCTTTACCGGTCCTCCGCCAAACCACGGCGTCAGCGGGATGAGGAACGCCAGCGCGGCAAGCACGGCGAACCAGCCGATCCATTTACGTCGAGTCATATCGTCTTATCCTCCCTGATCGGCGCCGCCTCGGGAAAGCCGCGGCCCTGTCGTCAACTTGTCTTTAGGGTAGCGTGCGCCGGAGCAAAATATACGGCCGGCCGGTCCAAACGGCAGTACCATCTGTTTCAATTTTGTGGTACGATGTTGATGATTTAAGTATTGTTTGCAGATGATGAAAGGGGATCTACCTATCATGCCTTCGACTAACGTAAAAGCGATTAGCGAATCGACCCGGGACAAATTGAAAATGGCCATCAGCCAGCTGGAAGCGTTTCTGAACGAAAACGCCCTGCCCCAACTTCTCGCCGAAGATCAAGACAGTGAATCGGCGCTTTTTTATAAAGGCTTGCTGTCCGACCTTCGCCACATGCTCGTGTTCTCCGAAGTGGCGTACGAGAAGCTCGGCGTGGCGCTGAGAAGGCCGAATTTCGATACGGATTTCGCGGAACGCGCGCTTTACGAAGTCTATCATCAATGCGTCAACGCCTTCTTCTATCCGAAGAACGAGTGCTATTCCGAAGACGGCCGCTACGCGTATACGGGACAAGACGCCATCCGCTTCCGGAAGAAGCCGGTCCGCGCGGGACGGGACATCGTCCTGTCCGTATCCAAAATCTTCGAGGAGCTGCGCGACGACCTGTCGTATTACGAGAGTGATTACATGACGCAGCGGCGCATGCAAGGTCAAAAATAAGGCAGACATAACTCACCCCCGGTACGGGCAACTTGATACCGGGGGTGATTTTTATGCCGAATGGCGTTAGCTGCAGCGTCGCGAACTGTTCCTTCTGGGAAGAAGGCAACAAATGCGCTGCCGCTAAGATCCAGGTCGATATCGACCGCCATGCAGAAGTCGAATTCGGATCCGAATTCGCCGGAGAAGGATTTGGCCACGAACACCAGGACAAGGCGATGAACAGTGCGTCCACATGCTGCCATACCTTTAAACCGAAGGAGTGAAGCGAAATGGAACGCGAATCCGAGCATCGTTTCGAGCACAGCCCGCATGACGATTCGGCAACGAATCCGCTTTACCATCCCGACATGAAAGCCTATAACGAAGAATCGGCGGCGGAAATCGCCGTGCCGCAGCGCTCCATGCCCGACTATTATCCGGACCGCGGCGTCACCAAGCGAACGAACGACGTCGTGCGCGAAACGAAATCGGCGGGCGTGGCGACCGGATGGGCGGCGCTGATCCTGGCGGTCATGTCCTGGATCGTCTGGCCGATCGTGCTGGGGGCGACCGCGGTCGTCGTCGGCTTCATCGCGTACTGGCAGGGCGCGCGCGGACTCGGCGTAACGTCCATTACGCTCGGTTTCATCGCCGTGCTGGCTTACTTGGTCCTTGTCCCTCTTTATTATGCGATATCCTGATCGAACCGGCGGAGAGCATGCCTCTTCGCCGTTTTTTTACATAAGCGGGCGGCGTCGCCCGGGATACGGCGCGCGCTCGCAGGCGGAATGACTCAGCCTTGGGTCCAATGGCTCATTGGTGAATCAGGGCGAAAGGATGTAAAATGATGTTAATCCTTGTCGAAACCAAGCCTTAACCCGTGGAGGTCTATCCCGAAATGAGCATCGATCCGCGTATTATGAGTACCCTCCTCCAGCTTCAATTCATGCCGAGCCTCGATTTGAACGGCAACGAAAACGTCATGTCCGCGGCGGCGGGCACGGACGGGTCGTCGCTGTTCGATACGCTGCTGCAGCAATATATGGCCGGCGGTTCCGGCAGCGACCGGGCGGACGCGGACGGACTCGCTTCGATGGGCGGCCCATCGGCGCTCGGCGGCTTGAGCGAGCTGATGCCGATGCTCGGCGGCTCGGGCGAGCCGGCCACGGCGGACGCTGGCGCGGCGGGCGATTACGAGCCGCTGATTCGGAGGGCCGCGGCCAAGTACGGCATCGACCCGTCGCTGATCAAAGCCGTCATTCAGACGGAATCCTCCTACAATCCGAGCGCGGAATCCGGCGCGGGCGCCAAAGGGCTGATGCAGCTGATGGACGGTACCGCGAGAAGCCTCGGCGTGACGAATCCGTTCGATCCTGCCCAAAACATCGAAGGCGGCACGAAATTTCTCGCTTATTTGATGAAGAAATACGACGGGAACGACCAAGCGGCGCTGGCGGCGTACAACGCGGGGCCGGGCCGGGTGGACCGCGCGGGCATTCAGACGAACGCCGATTTTCAGGCGCTGATGGAACGGCTGCCCGAAGAGACGCGGAATTACGTGACGAAAGTGCTGAACGCCCGGACGAGCTATATCGGTTGAACGTAACCGGGATTCCGCGGCGGGCATCGAGATTCCGCCCCCGAAGGCCGAAGCGGCAATTCCTGCCGCTTCGGCCTTCGGTCGTTGATCTTTGCCGCCGCGATGCGATACTATTAGGAAATGCACATCAGCGAACGCGAAAGGACGAGGCAGCATGCATTATTTCGATCATTGCGCATCGACGCCTCCGCTGGAGGACGTCATCCGGACGATGGCCGAAGTCATGGCCAAACATTACGCGAACCCGTCCTCGCTTCATCGCGGAGGCCAGGAAGCGAAGCATATCTTGGAGCGGGCCCGCGCCGTCGTCGCAAGCCTCTTCCCGGGAACGGCCGCGGAAGAATGGCTGTTCACCTCGGGCGGCACGGAAAGCAATAACATGGCCATCCTCGGAGCGGCGCGCAGCCTCGCGAAGAAAGGCAAGCATCTCGTGACGACCGCCATCGAGCATCCGTCCGTCTACGATACGGTCCGCGGCCTGGAACGCGAAGGATGGACGGCCGCGTACGTGCCCGCCGACGAGACGGGCATCGTGTCCGCCGACGCGGTCGAAGCGGCGCTGACGGACGAGACGGCGCTCGTCAGCGTCATGCACGTCAATAATGAAGTCGGCTCGATCCAGCCGATCGCGGACATCGGCGCCCGCTTGAAGCGGCGCGGGAATATCGCGTTCCACGTAGACGGCGTGCAAAGCGTCGGCAAGGTGCCGGTGGATCTCGCCGGCAGCCGGGTCGATCTGTTCTCCGCCGCGGCGCACAAGCTCGGCGGGCCGCGCGGCGTCGGGCTGCTCTACGTCCGGCAGGACCTGCAGCTCGAGCACGTATACGGCGGAGGCAGCCAGGAGCGGGGGCTGCGTCCCGGCACCGAGAACGTGCCGGCGATCGTCGCGGCGGCGAAGGCCTTCCGGCTCGCCGTCGAGCGTCAGCCGGAGCGGGCCGCGCGCATGTACGCGCTGCGGGCGAAGCTCTTGGCCGGCATCGCGTCCATCCCGGAGCTGGTGCCGAACGGCAGCCCCGATCTCGGCGCCGGCGGCGGAGCCGCTCCCAACATCGTGAACTTCTCCTACCCCGGCATGCGGCCGGAGGTGATCGTTCATATGCTCGAGAAGCACGGCATTCTGGCCTCGACCAAGTCGGCCTGCTCCTCGAAGAGCGACGAGCCGAGCCGGGTGCTGCTGGCGATGGGCCTGTCCCGCGAACGGGCCTCGAGCGGGGTCCGCGTCAGCTTCGGCGACGAGCACGGCGACGCCGAAGTGGCGCGGCTGTGCGAGATGCTGGAGAAGGTCGTGCACAAGCTAAAACCGTTGGAACGCAAAGGGGACTGACAGATGAATCCGGATATGATACTGCTGCGCTTCGGCGAATTTACCGTAAAAGGAAGAAACCGCGACCGGTTCGAGAAGCGGGTATGGGAACAGGTAAGGCGGGCGCTCGGCGATTTTCCGCGCGCGGGGATCCAGAAGGCTTTCGGGCGCCTCTACGTCGCGTTGAACGGCGAGCCCTATGAAGAGATGGCGGTCCGGCTGCGCGACGTCTTCGGCATCGTATCCTTCAGTCCCGTGCGCAAGACGCCGAACGATCTGGAGGCGATCCGAATTGCGGCGATCGACGTCATGCGGGGATTGCCGAGGCAGCCGGAGACGTTCAAGGTGTCCGTCCGCCGCGTCGACAAGAGCTTCCCGCACGACTCGCAGGAAATGAACCATCTGGTCGGCGGCCATGTGCTCCGCGAGCTGCCCGGCCTGAAGGTGAACGTCCGGGAGCCGGAGGTGGAGCTGAAGGTCGAGATCCAGCCCGAAGGGACGTACGTGTTCAGCCGCGTGGAGCAGGCCGCCGGCGGCTTCCCGTACGGCACGAACGGCAAGGCGCTGCTGCTGCTCTCGGGCGGCATCGACAGCCCCGTCGCGGGGTACTTGGCGATGCGGCAGGGCTTGGAGCTGGAGGCGGTTCATTTTTACAGTTATCCGTACACCAGCGAGCAGGCCACGGAAAAGGTCATCTCGCTCGTGCGGAAGCTGTCGCACTATACGGGGGCGCCGATCAAGCTGCATCTCGTCTCGTTCACCGATATTCAAACCGCTATCGCGCAGGGCGGCCACGATTCGCTGATCATTACGCTCATGCGGCGCGCGATGCTGCGCATCGCCGATCGGCTGGCGGAAGAGCGGGAAGCGCTCGGGGTGGTGACGGGAGACAGCCTTGGCCAGGTCGCGAGCCAGACGCTGAGCAGCATGAACGTCATCGGCCGGGCCACGGAGCTGCCGTTGCTGCGCCCGCTCGTGACGATGGACAAGAACGAGATCATCCGGATCGCGCGGAACATCGACACGTACGACACGTCGATCTTGCCGTACGAAGACTGCTGCACGCTCTTCGTGCCGAAGAATCCGTCGACCAATCCGAACTTGGGCGTGGTCGAGAAGGCGGAGGCGGGCCTCGCGGATTTGGATGGCATGATCGGCAGGGCGGTCGCCTCCGCCGAGACGCTGTCCATTACGCCGGAGTTCCGGTCCGCGGCGCAATCCGCCGGCGAGGACGATTGGTTTTAACGCATGCGAACCTTGCGGTATACGGTAAACGAGAGCTAGTCGGCCTTGTCCCCGGGATGAGGCGCGATTGGCTCTTTTTGCTTGGCTTTCGCGGCCGCGAGGCAGTAAAAATAAGGTTGACAGAAGGGGGATGGCGGGGTGTATTAAACACTGTTTTAAACAACGTTTAAATCTGACCGGAGGGATTCCCGCGACGAAAGAGAACATATTGGCCGCCACGTTGGAATTGATCAAAGCTGAGGGCATCGAAGGCGTCACGATTCGCAAAATCGCCGCCGCGGCGGGAGCGAACGTCGCGCTCGTCAATTATTATTTCGGCTCGAAAGAGAAGCTGATCAGCGAGACGCTGAAAGTTCAGCTCACCTCGTTCCAAGCGGCTTTCGCCGTGTTCGACGAGACGGAGCTTCCGGCGCTCGTGCGCTTGAAGCGGTTCCTGCTGTCGTACACGTCCTCGCTGGAGAAGCATCCCGAGCTGATCAAACGGCTGCTCGTGCAGGAGCAGTGGTTCGAATCGCAGGCGGAATATTCCGAATTTCTCAAGAGTCAAGGCCTGGATAAGCTGCTTCCGCGTTGACGGAAATCATCGGCCCGGCCAACAGGGACAAGCTGCTGCTGATGACGCAGCAAATGTTCGCCGCGATTTTGTCGCCCGTCATCAAGGCCGGCTTGGCGAACAAGCACGATTCCATGCAGGACAGCTCCCTGCACACCGCCGCCACGATCGAGGAGCAGATCGATTTGTTCCTGGATCACTATTTTTATCAATACGAGGCTAATTGAGCAGAAAGCAGAGGCATTCATGTCACGAACGCAAGCCAACACGAAAGGACAAGACGAGTTCTCGTTGAAGTCCATCCTCCCGCCGCTGCTTGCCATCATCGTGGGGATGATCATGGTTATTTTGGACAGCACGGGCTGGTTGACGGACAAATTCGGCTCCAAGCAAATTTTCATGCTGACGATCGCCTTGTTCACGATCGGCTCGGTCCTGTGCGGCATCGCGCAAACGCCGGAGCAGCTGATCCTCTTCCGCGTCATCCAAGGCTTGGGCGGCGGGATGGTCTCCCCGATCGGGATGGCGATGGTCTTCAAGCTCGCGCCGGCGGAACGCCGCGGCTCGATCATGGGCATGCTCGGCATTCCGATGCTCATGGCGCCGGCGTTCGGCCCCGTGCTGTCCGGCTGGCTGGTCGATTCCGTCAGCTGGCATTGGATTTTCATGATCAACCTGCCGATCGGCATCATCGCCTTCATTCTGGGTCTTCGTTATTTGCCGCATTCCGACCGTCAAACCGCTCCGCATCTGGACGTCATCGGCATGTGCCTGGCGCAGATCGCGTTAGCCATGTTGGCCTATGGCGTGAGCGAGGGCGGAACGAGCTGGACCTCCGCGTCCACGATTATAGGCTTGTCGGTAGGCGGCGCCGCGCTGATCGTCTTCATCTTCGTGGAACTGATGCAGAAGCAGCCGCTGCTCGAGCTGAAAGTATTCCGCTCCTCCGACTTTACGCGCAGCATCATCTTGACCTGGATCGTGCAGCTCGCGCTGTTCGGCGCCATGCTGCTCGTGCCGCTGTACTTGCAGGGCGTAAAGGGTTATTCGGCGCTGGAGACGGGCTGGATTCTGATGCCGCAGGCGCTGTGCGCGGGGATCGCCATGCCGATCAGCGGCAAGCTGTTCGATAAAATCGGCGCCCGTCCGCTCGCGTTCGCGGGTCTGGCCATCGTCGCCGTTTCGCTTTTCATCCTGGCGAACGTGACGGTCGACACCCAGCTGTGGGTCATTCTCTTGTCCATCTGCATGATGGGGATCGGCATGGGATTCTCCATGATGCCGCTCAACACGCACGTGCTCAATTCCGCTCCGCGCCGGCTGGTCAGCCGCGTCACGCCGCTCACGACGGCGGCGCAGCAGGTCGTCGTCTCGTTCGCCGTCGCGGGCTTGACGGGTTATCTGACGTCGCAGATCAATACCCACGCCGCGGGCGCGGGGGCGAACGCGAATCCGCTGACGGCCGTCGTGGCCGGCTACGGCGACACGTTCTTCCTGTCCGCCTGCATCGCGACCGTAGGCGTCGCGCTGACCCTGCTGCTGCGCAAGCCGCGCTTGAAGGCCGAAGATCGGAAGGCGGGCGGCGAAGCGCCGGACCCGGCCATGATGATGGGTCACTGATTCCCGACCCGCTTGCGGCCGCCGCACCGATCGCGGCTTAACGCCTACAGGCAAAAAAAGATCGCCCTCCGGCAACAGTCCGCTGTTGACCGGGAGGGCGACCTTTTGGCTTGCCGCGATAAGACGTTCGGGAACATACAAGATTAGTGCGAGTCGCCGCCGCTTTCCAATTGCCGCGCCGCTTTCGCGCGACGGACGTTTTGGCGGAGCCCGATGAGAATGACGGCGATGACGACGAGGATCAAGAACGACCATTCGAAGACCGGATTTTGATTGAACACGTCCTCCAGCCGCTTCTCGTGCGTAATCATTTTGGCCGCGGTATACGCGATGACCGCCGAGCCGATATAGACGATCCAAGGGAAGCGCTGAATGAGCTTGATGAACAGCGTGCTGCCCCAGACGACGATCGGAATGCTGATCACGAGACCGAGGACGACGAGGAGAATGCTGCCGTGTCCGGCTCCGGCGACGGCGATGACGTTGTCGATGCCCATCGCGGCATCGGCGATGACGATGGTGCGGATCGACTGCCACAGCGTGTTGCCGGCCTGAATGTCGTGGTCCTCCGAATCGACCAGCAGTTTATAGGCGATCCACAGCAGCAGCACGCCGCCGACGACCATCAGCCAAGGCACCTTGAGCAAATACACGACGAGCACCGTCGCGACGGCCCGGATGGCGACCGCTCCGACCGTACCCCAAATGACGGCTTTCTTCTGCTGCTCCTTCGGAAGCTTCCGGGCCGCGAGGCCGATGACGATCGCGTTGTCGCCGGCCAGGATCAAGTCGATGAAGACGATCGTGACGAGCGCGGTGAAAAATTCAACCGAAAACAATTCCATGATTTCCGCAACACCCTTTCTGAATACCAAGCAACTTGATCGTTCATACGGACCAATCGGCGAAAAGATTCAAAAATCGCGCACATAACCTGTCCGCCCGGGACATACCGTTCATAGACGGGGCTTTTCCCGGTTCGGGGAACTTGCCGGAAGCGTCGGCGCCGCAAGCGCGGCCGCCGCGTCTTCCGAAGGAGGCGGACGAAAGTGGACAGCTTGATCGTATTTATCCAAATCATGTTCATCAACGTGCTGTTAAGCGGCGACAACGCCGTGGTCATAGCGTTAGCGAGCCAGCAGCTGCCGCCGAAGCAGCGGAAGCGGGCGGTGCTCTGGGGAGCCGTCGCCGCGGTCGGCCTGCGCTGCGCGCTGACGCTGGTCGCGATTTACCTGCTCAAGATTCCGTATCTGCAGGCCGCCGGCAGCGTCCTGTTGTTCTTGATCGCGGTCAAGCTCATCATGGACGCTTCGGATCACGCCGAAGAATACCATGCGATGCGCAAGGTCAGCTCGCTCGCGGGCGCGGTGCGGACGATCGTCATTGCGGATTTCATCATGAGCCTCGACAACGTGCTGGCCATCGCCGCGGTCGCGCAGGGCGAGCCCGTGCTTATTTTGCTCGGGATCGTGCTCAGCATTCCGATGATTATTTGGGGCAGCCAGCTGCTCAGCGGCATCCTGCGGCGATTCCCGTCGCTGGTGTATATCGGGGGCGGGCTGCTCGGCTACGCTTCGGGCGAGATGCTCGTCCACGATCCGGCCGTTCACGGCTTCCTGGCGCAAAACGCGGCGTTGCTGACCAAGGCGATTCCGATCCTGCTCATCCCGCTGGTCATCGTCGTGGCGGTGCTGCGCGCGAAAAAGGGCCGAATCCTATAATTTTCAGTAATTTGCAGTACTTTCACTGGTTTTTTGCCTTCCGTTCCATTACACTAGTAAATGTTAAAAATGTGTCGAGAGAAAGGAACTTAGGCATGTCGAAAAACCAATACACCGTCGGGCTGCTGTTTCTGGCTGCCGGCGTTGTGATCTTGCTCGGAAAACTGGGGCTGTTTGCGTTTATCGGCACAAACTTTTGGCCTCTGTTTCTGCTGATTCCCGGCATCCTGCTGCACGTGCTGTTTTTCGGACGACTGCTGCCTCCGTTCGTGTTGATTCCCGGGGCGATTCTGACGATCAACGCCTTTCTTTTTTTCTTTTGCATGGCGTTTGGCTGGAGCAAGATGGAGAATCTGTGGCCGTTCGTCATCCTCAGCATCGCGGCGGGGCTGTACGAATACCATCTTTTCGACGCGTATCGTCCGAAATTTCCGCTTACGCTGGCGATCATCCTGGCGCTCGCGGCGGTATCCTTTTTCGTCATCATGCTCGTATGGGGTTGGGGGCTGTACATCATCGCGGCGTTCCTGATCGCGGCCGGCGCCTGGCTGGTCGTGGGTCGAAGAGCCCGCTGGTAAGGCAAGGCCGTTCGGCATAAGAACGGGTACATGAATCAAGTCGAGAGACTACAGACTAAATAAAAAAGTGGAGTGGATAACGTACTATGCTAGCCAGAGAAAACATCAGAAACATCGCCATCATCGCGCACGTCGACCATGGCAAAACGACGCTGGTCGACAAGCTGCTTCAGCAATCCGGCACGTTCCGCGACAACGAAACGGTGCAGGAGCGCGCCATGGATTCCAACGATTTGGAACGGGAACGCGGCATTACGATCTTGGCGAAGAACACCGCGGTCAACTACAAGGATTACCTTATTAATATCGTGGATACGCCCGGACACGCCGACTTCGGCGGCGAAGTGGAGCGGATCATGAAGATGGTCGACGGCGTGCTGCTCGTCGTCGACGCGTTCGAAGGCTGCATGCCGCAGACGAAATTCGTGCTGCGCAAGGCGCTCGAAAGCCAACTGACGCCGATCGTCGTCCTGAACAAGATCGACCGCCCGAACGCGAGCCCGGAGCAGGTCGTCGACGAAGTGCTGGATCTGTTCATCGAGCTCGGCGCGAACGACGAGCAGCTGGACTTCCCGGTCGTCTACGCGTCCGCGCTGATGGGCACCGCAAGCATAGGCCTCGAGAAGCAGGACGAGAACATGCAGGCGCTGTACGACACGATCGTCGAGCATATTCCGTCCCCGAAGGAAAGCGTCGAAGAGCCGCTGCAATTCCTCGTGACGCTGCTTGACTACAACGAATACCTCGGCCGCATCGCCGTCGGCCGCGTCAACCGCGGCAAGATCCGCCAAGGCCAGGCCGTGGCGGTCATCAACCGCGAGGGCGTGACGAAGCAGGCCCGCATCGAGAAGCTGTTCGGCTTCCAGGGCCTGAAGCGGATCGAAGTCGAGGAAGCCGGAGCGGGCGACATCGTCGCGATTGCCGGCATCCGCGAGATCAACATCGGCGAAACGATCGCCGACCCGGCCAACCCGGAGGCGCTCCCGGTCTTGAAGATCGACGAGCCGACGCTGCAGATGACGTTCCTCGTCAACAACAGCCCGTTCGCGGGCCGCGAAGGCAAATGGGTTACGTCCCGGAAGCTTCGCGAGCGCCTGTACAAGGAGCTTGAGACCGACGTCGCGCTGCGCGTCGACGAAACCGACAGCCCCGACGCGTTCATCGTGTCCGGCCGCGGCGAGCTTCACCTCGGCATTCTGATCGAGAACATGCGCCGCGAAGGCTTCGAGCTTCAGGTATCCAAACCGGAAGTCATCGTGAAGGAAGTCGACGGCACGAAGATGGAGCCGTACGAACGCCTCCTGATCGACGTGCCGGAAGAGAGCATGGGCGCCGTCATGGAGAGCCTTGGCACGCGCAAAGCCGAAATGGTCAACATGGTCAACAACGGCACGGGCCAAGTCCGCATCGAGTTCATCATTCCGGCGCGAGGCCTGATCGGCTACCGCACGAACTTCCTGACGCTGACGCGCGGCTACGGCATCATGAACCATGCGTTCGACAGCTACGGCCCGCTGGCCGGCACGTCCGTCGGCGGCCGCCATCAAGGCGTGCTCATTTCGAGCGAGAACGGCGTGTCGACGTTCTACGGCATGAACGGCGTGGAAGACCGCGGCATCCTGTTCATGGAGCCGGGCACGGACGTCTACGAAGGCATGATCGTCGGCGAGCATAACCGCGACAACGACATCATCGTCAACATCTGCAAGGAGAAGGCGCTCACGAACATCCGCTCGGCCGGCAAGGACGACACGGTTCGCCTGAAGACGCCGATCCTCTTCTCCCTGGAGCAGGCGCTCGAATATTTGAACGACGACGAATACTGCGAAGTAACGCCGAAATCGATTCGCCTCCGCAAAAAAATCTTGAACAAGAGCGAGCGCGAACGCGCGGAGAAGCATCGCAAAACCGCTCAAGCAGGCGTTTAAGCCGAAAAGCGCGTCCCGCTTGAGACGCTTTGACCAAGGCAGGGCAGCGGATTTCCTTCGGGAGAACCGTTGCCCTGCATTTGCTTCGCGGGCATCGTTATGCTATTTATAGTAATGAAGGAGGTAAGCACCATGCAAAGCTGGTTTCATGCGCATCCCGTCCTTACGTATTTGTTGATCCTGGCCTTTACGATTTATATTTTCAATACCGTGTTTCGCGCCCAGAAGCGGCTGCCGATCCTGAAGGAAATTCTCGTCCATCTGCTGATGGCCTTCGGCGCCTTCGTCCTGTTCGTGCTGCAGTACGACATCCTGCCGATCGTGCAGTGCATGGCGGTGGCGGTCTTCATGATGCTGCTGCTTCGCGGCCGCCAGCTGTACGACAAGATCAAGGCAAAACGCGGCAGCGCAAGCCGCTCCGACGCGGAAGGAGTTTGACGCCGTGCGCCTGGACGATGCCCTGTTCAATTGGCTTCAGATTCAGCTCGTCGCCGAAGCCAGGCCGGACGACCGGGCCGCGGCGGACACGCGCGACTTCTTTCGCGATATGCTGACGGAAGACCACGGCCTCGCCAACCTGCTCGTACATAAGACGGACGACACCATGATCCACGTAAAGTACGACAAGGACGGGCGTTCGAAGACGCAGCTGATTCCGCGGGAAGCCGCCGAACAGCTGCTGGCCGACATCAACGCGAATCCGAAATACAACTAACGAAGGTGGAAAACATGTCAAGGAAGGCTACGCACGCCGTTCGACCGAAGAAGAAAAACTACTGGCCGCGCCGCATCATGGTTCTGCTGCTCCTCGTGCTGGTCGGAGTCGCCGGCTACCTGGGCTACTTGGTGTACGTTTCCAAAGACGCGCTGAAGGACATCACGACGGACGCGGATCCGGCGGTCGTCGTGGCGCCCGAGGATTCCGTGAAAGTCAAGCCGGTCGCGTTCATGCTCCTCGGCATGGATACGCGCAAGCAGACGGGAAGCTTGAACACGGACGTCATGATGGTCGCCGCGTTCAACCCGGCAACCAAATCGGCCGTCGTCGTCTCGATTCCGAGGGATTCCCGCATCGCGCTGAGCGGTTACAAAATCAACAAAGCCAATGCGTATTTCGCCAGGTTCCGCGCGCTGGAGAAAGGCGACGGCTTGGATAACGCCGAGGCCGAGAAGGCGGCCAAGAAGGACCTGCGGACCATGTTCGGAAAGTTCTTCGGCATTCCGATCGACTACACCGCCACGATCAACTTCCAAGGCTTCGCGGACGTGGTCGACGCGCTGGGCGGAGTGACGGTCGACGTCGACATGGACATGCATTACGTCGATAACGCCGACGGCACGAACATCGACCTGGCCAAAGGCCGGCAAAAGCTGATGGGCGACGACGCGCTCGACTTCGTGCGCTACCGCAAATCGAACGACGGGAAGAACATGTCCAGCGACTTCGACCGGAACCGCCGCGAAAGCCAGGTGCTCGGCCAAATCGCCGACAAAATGAAATCCTTCTCCAGCGTGCCGAAGATCGCCGGCGTCATCAAGGCGGTCGGCAACAACCTGCGGATGGACATCCCGGCGAACGAGGTCGAGAACATGCTGAAGACGTATTACGGCATTGGCGCGAACGACATCACGTTCATTCCGCTGGAGGGCACGTGGAAAAGTCCGTACGTCTATCTGGACGACGCGAAGCTGCAGGCCGCGAAAGACGCGCTGAGCGCAAAACTGGCGGAATGACGGTGGAAGAGCAATGGCGGCTATGCTATAATGAGGGCATCGGAGCACTCATGACACTGCAGGCAAGGAGGGCATGCGGATGACCGAACCCGTCGCGGTACTCTCTGACGATCTATACGGCGCATTGAATGAGCAACCGTTCGTTCTTCTGCACACGATCGACGCGGAAACCGGGGCACCGACGTCCAACGCGATCTCGTGGATTTATGCGGTCGACCGCGCCACGCTGCGCTTCGCGCTCGACGGCCGCTCGCGCCTGACGGTGAACATGACTTCGACAGCCGAAGCAAGCGTGACGCTGTTCGCGCCGGGAACCGTTCAAACGATCCATGGCACGGCACGGCTCGTCGCGGAGGCTTTGGAAGACGTACCCTTTAAGCTTGTCTGCTTCGACCTCGACATCGCTTCGATCCGCGATGCGATGTTTTACGGCGCACGCTTGTCCGTAAGACCGGAGCATGAGAAAACGTATGATAAAAGAGCCGCCGACAAACTGGATGGACAGGTGTTTGCGGCCATGAAAAAAGCCTAGTGATGCGTTCACTAGGCTTTTTTCATACTCATACGGGTTCTCGCTAATCCGAAGCGGCCCGCCCCTACAAATGCTGGTTCAGCTGCTGCTTGGCTTGCGTTTGCGGCTCGGGCCGCATCGGCTGCACGTCGCGCGGCATCTGCGGCACGATCCGGCCGACGATGTCCGCCATCTCCTCGGCGAAGCCGGCGATCGGACGGCCGCGGCGGATGTCGGCGCCGAGCTCGTTCAGCCGATGGGAGAGGTCGATGTCGGCGGTAACGGCCGCGTTGATGCCGTATGGGTCTTTGCGGAGCGCCTCCGCTACGGCGTACTTGATCGTGCCGACGCGGGAGCGGTCTACGTTGCCGGCGACGTCGATGCCGACGACCGCCGTATTCTGAAACACAACGCAGTGCGCGCCTTTCACGCCGGGGACCTTACGCGCCAAGCTTTCCAAATGCGCGGCCACTTGCTTGGGATTGCTGATCGTCTTCTTCTGCGGCGAGCTTTGCTGGGCGCGAACGCGGTTATCATTTTGCGGAGAGGGTGATGTCTCATTGCGGGCGACGGTATTGCAACCTGCTGCCAGCAAGCAAAGGAGCATAGCGGGCACCAGCCATTTCCTCATATTCGCCACCTGACCTTTCTAAAGTCTGCATCCTGTGTTCAAGCCTAGTTTGCCTAGACGAGGGTTTCGCTATGTACGCCTTTGAACGAAATTCCCAACGCCAGGAGGGCTCACGATGAAAAAAATATTCGTGCTCGACACCAATGTACTGCTCCATGACCCGCAAGCGATCTTTGCCTTCGAGGACAACGAGGTCATTATCCCCGCGGTGGTGTTGGAGGAGATCGATTCGAAGAAGCGGCTTGCCGACGAGCTCGGCCGCAACGCCCGGCATGTATCCCGGCTGCTGGACAACATGCGGGAAGGCGGGCATTTGCATGAAGGGATCGGACTCGAGAGCGGGGGCGTGCTCAAGGTAGAGCTGAATCATCGAAGCTTCGTGCGGGTGCAGGAAATGTTCGGGGAGATGACGAACGACAACCGGATTTTGGCGGTGGCCCTGAACTATCATCTGGAGGAGCAGGATAAAGGGACGGAGCGCCCGGTCATCATCGTCAGCAAAGACGTGCTGGTGCGGATCAAGGCCGACGTGCTCGGCATCGAAGCCCAGGATTACTTGTCCGACCAGGTCGTGGCCCCTTCCGAAGTCTACGCGGGCTATCTGACGCTGAAAGTGCATCCGTCCGTCATCGACGAATTCTACACGTACCGGTTTCTGTCGATCAAGAGCCTCCAGCTCGGCACGCGGCTGCATCCGAACGAATTCGTGATCCTGCGCGACGAGATGGGCACCTCGAAATCGGCGCTGCTGAAGGTCAGCCAGGATGCCGCGAGGCTGGAGCCGCTCTACTTAAGCAACGACCCCGTATGGGGCATTACCGCCCGCAACGCCCAGCAGCGGATGGCGCTCGAGCTGCTGCTGAACGACGACGTTCCGCTCGTCACCCTGACGGGCAAGGCGGGCACGGGCAAGACGCTCCTGGCGCTCGCGGCGGGGCTCATGAAGGTGGAAGACGAGCACAAATATAAAAAATTGCTCATCGCGCGGCCTGTCGTGCCGATGGGCAAAGATATCGGGTACTTACCGGGCGAGAAAGAAGAGAAGCTGCGTCCGTGGATGCAGCCGATTTACGATAATCTGGAGTTCCTGTTCGATACGAAGAAGTCGGGCGACATCGATAAAATTCTGATGGGCCTCGGCAGCATCCAAGTCGAAGCGCTGACTTATATTCGGGGACGCTCCATCCCGGGGCAATTCATCATCGTCGACGAAGCGCAGAACTTGACCCGGCACGAGGTCAAGACGATCGTCTCGCGCGTCGGGGAAGGAAGCAAAATCGTGCTGATGGGCGATCCGGAGCAAATCGATCATCCGTACCTCGATTCCATCAGCAACGGACTCACGCATGCCGTGGAGCGGTTCAAGCAGGAGGGCGTCAGCGGCCATATGACGCTGGAGAAGGGCGAGCGCTCCAAGCTCGCCCAGCTGGCGGCGGACCTGCTCTAGACGGCCGCCGGGACGACGGTCTCGAACGAACAGCGGTACGCGCGGGCGATGCCCGCGAGCAATGCTTCTTGATGACGGTCGACGGCCAGGAGCCGCCGGCCGTCTTCTTGTTCAAGCGACGCGAGGGCATGCTCGTCCGCCTGCGTCAGCGCGGCCGCGAGCTCCGAGGCTTCGCCGTCCGCGGCGGCCAGGGCGACGACGGACGCGAGCCCGAGGTCGAGGAACCGGTTGCCTTCGCGGGTCGTCACGCCGTAATCGCCGAAGACGCGGTCGTTCGCGACCCACGCGGGCTCCAGCATCAGCCACAGCCCGCGCTCGGTCTCGACGTTGTACTTGGCGGCGAGCCGCAGGACGGCATCTCGGGCTTCCGGACCGTCGACGAAGAGCAGCGTCTTGTGGCGGTCCACCAAGGTGACGGCATCGGCGATGCCTTTGACGATCTGCGCGTAATAACCGGGGAGCTTGTCCTCCGGCAGGTGCAGCTCGAGACTGTAAACGGCGTTCATCGGCAACATTCTCCTTTCGATCGGCGTCTATGAGCTAGTATGCACGATCGCGCGCCTCGGCGCAACGCGGGCCGGCGGCGAAGCGGCTAGCGACAAAAAAACGCTTTCTTGTTACAATGATAGACAAGGAATGGCAGTGAAGCCAACCGGCAAGGAGGGAGAAGGTGTCACGCAGAAAAGCGGTCATTCTGCTGCTGAGCGTATTCACGATATGCGCGGCGCTGCTCGTGTCGACGTCGGGCAAGCCGGGCTCGCCCATCGCGCCGTTAGGCGGCGGGGCGCCTTCCGGCCAGCTGCCGCAGGTCGCGAACGGCGACGACCAGGAGCCGATTACGCTGACGATCGCCGTCTCCATGGACGAGACGGAATTTCAATATTGGATCAAGAGCAACGAGCGGTATTTGCAAGGCCATCCGCGGGTAACGGTCAACCTGACGAACATTCGCGACGAAGACCCCGACGCCGCGCGCAAGCAGGCGTCCGAAACGGGCGAGCCCTTCGACATCATGCTGCTCGATAACGACCGCGTCCGCGAACTCGCGATGCGGGGCGTTCTGCTGCCGGCCGACGAGATCGTGACCGGCGATTTCGCCGCGGACCAGCTGGAAGCGCTCACGGACATGGTGAAATGGAACGGCTCGCTCTGGGGCGTTCCCGTGGACGGCAACCCGCTGCTGAACGTCTGGTCCAAGCCGCTGCTGAAAGCCGGCGGATCGGCCGGACCGCCCAAGGACA
Source organism: Paenibacillus sp. UNC496MF (assembly GCF_900113915.1). Taxonomy (NCBI): domain Bacteria; kingdom Bacillati; phylum Bacillota; class Bacilli; order Caryophanales; family Paenibacillaceae; genus Paenibacillus; species Paenibacillus sp. UNC496MF. Next base: position 641,247 of record NZ_FORE01000005.1, on the reverse strand, counting down.
TGGCCGCCTTCAAAACCCTGGCGGCGACGCTCGCGGCTTCGAAGCCCGGCGTCAGTCCATTCAATCTGAACAGCGCGGATGCCCGGGCTTTGTCCGCATGGCTCGGATTGTTCCAGGAGGACGCGAAGCCGGCGGCGAACCTGTCGCCGTTCACCGCCGCTCAGAAAGAGCAGCTCCGCTTTGCGGCCGAGCACGCGAAGGAGCTGACGCGGTACGACCCGCTGCTGCAGGGGAGCGAGCTCGTTCAAGCGTTCCGGGAGGACAAGCTGCTGAGCGCGGTCATCCCGTGGACGGTGTATTTCCGGTTCAGCGACGCCGAACGCTCGCTGCTGTCGATCGGCTCCGCGAACGGCCCCGTCGTGCGCAGCAACGGGCGAAGCTTCGTGCTGACGGCGGAGACGGACAAGCTGGCGGACGCACGGGAATGGATCCGGGCGATGACGGAGCCCGAAGCGCAGCTCGCGCGCTACCGCGCGTTCGGCCGTCTGCCGGCGCGTACCTCGGTCATGACGGGCGAGTTCGAATTCAACGAGATCGCGAATCGCCCGCCGCATTATTTGGTGCCGATGCTGCAGACCGCGGCCGCGGCGCCGGATCCGCCTTGGCGGGAGCGGTGGGAACGCTGGTCCGCGCTGTGCGCCTCGCTCGGCGGCAATGCCCGTCCCTTCACGCCCGAGGCGGCCGAGCGGCTGATCGCCGAATGGAACGGGGAACGGCCGGCAGGCACGACAAAAAGCGGCGCCGAAGCGCCGCCGACAACGTCCTTATAGCCGGCCTTGGCCGGGATTAGTTGGGGGGGGACGGGATGAAATGAAATCAGAGGGGAAGACCGCGTGCCCGGCTTCGCCTTACAGGCTGATCGAGAGTTTGATGACCAAGGCGCCTTCCTTGACGGAGACCGATTTCGCTTTCAGAAACGATACGATTTCGGACGGATAAAAGCCTAAGTCGAACTGCCGTTCGAGCTGCTTGCGCGTCGTATCGGGCAGCGCCAAGCCGTTAAAGATCAGCTCGTCGACGTGGAACAGGATCGAGCCCGCCGGCTCCAGCGTATAATGGCCGGACAGCTCGACCTCGAGATCGTCCTTCTTGCCCGTAATGATGACCTTGTCTTCTTTAAAGGCGAACGCGAAGTTGTCGAAGAGGGGGTTCTGCCCGCGCAGGAAGGCGTTCAGCTTGCCGTCCGGAATCGTCAGCGTGTAATTGAAGCCGTCGATATCCAGCATGCCTTCGTCCTTCTCGACCCAGGACGGGATTTGGCCCATCGCCTTCGACAGCGCGTTGAAGTAGCGGTTTACTTCGACCAGCCCGACGTTCTGCCAATAAGCCGTATAGTCGTCGATCAGGGACCGCAGCTTGTCCGCGTCTTCCCTGCCGTTCAAGGCGGAATCCACGTCGCTCTGCAGCGCGACGACTCGGGCCCGCTGCGTTTTCAGGCGGGTTTCGACTTCGGTCAGCTGCGCGGATTGGGCGTTCAGCGAGGCGACGGCCTTCTTCAAGGCTTGATAATGCGCTTGATAGTCGTTCAGCGTGTCGCGGTCGGACGCGAAGATCAGATCGAAAAAGTCCAGGATGGCCAGCATGCCTGACAAGCTGCGGGACGAAAGCAGCGCCGTCAGCAGCGAATTGCGTTCGCCGGTATAATAAGCGCGGAGCACCTTGCCGGCTTCCTCGCGTTTCCCGTCGATGTCGGCTTCCTGCTTGTCCAGCGCCGCTTGGGAGGCGGAAAGCTTAGCCTTGACGGCGGTTTGCTCCGTCTGGATGCGCGCGATTTCCTTGTCGATCTCGACGACGGAGAGGCTTTTCTCGAGAACGCTTCGGGTCTCTTCGTCGGCCGGGACGGCGGGCTCGGCGAGCGCGGGAGAAATCGTCAGCCATAGCGCGAGCGCCGCGGCGGCAAGCGACGCAGCCCGGCGGCGTGTCGTTCCTTGCACGGTCAACCCCCTTTCTGGCGGCTGTGCATGCCCTACTATATGCGCAAGAGGAGTCTATTATATCCGGCACCGGCAATTTTGTCCTAGGGAAGGAGGCGATCGCGCATGCGGCGCGAAACGCGGTTGGAGACGGCGATATTACAGGCGATCGAAAGCGGCGGCCGCCGCGGACGGGCGGTGGGAGCGGGTGCTTCAAGCTCCGCTTCGGAACGGCCGGCGATGACGTTTCGCGACTATATGGCGATGTGCCTGTACGACGAACGGGACGGCTATTACCGGGCGGGCGGCGTCCGCGTGGGCCGGGCGGGCGATTTTTATACCAGCTCCGCGATCGGCACGATCATGGGCGGCAAGCTGGCGGGGTATGCGGCCAAGCTCGCCGGGTCGCAGGAACTTCCCGTCACGGTCGTTGAATGGGGAGCGGGCACGGGCGCGTTGGGTCAGCACATGCTGACGGCATGGGAGGCCGGCCGTCCGGATCGGAGCCCGGAAGCGTACTGGCTCGTTGACGGAAGTCCCGCCCACCTGGCGGAGGCGCGGCATCGGCTGGGGGAGGGAACGGGCACGCCCGGAAGACCGGCCGTGAAGTACATGGCGCCGGGCGAAGCGGAAGCCGCCTTATGGGCGAGCGCCGACGATCGCTTTCTCGTCGTGATCGCCAACGAGCTGCTGGACGCGTTCCCGGTGCACCGGGTCGTCCTGCGCGGCGGAATCTTGCGGGAGCTGGGGGTCGCGGCGGCCGCGGAAGGCGAAGGGGAAGGGGGGGCGTTCGTCTATGCGGAGATGGCGCTCTCGGACGACCGGCTCGCGGCCGCGCTGCGCCGGGACGGGATCTCGCTGCGGGAAGGCCAGATTCTCGAGGTGAACCTGGCCGCGGAGGCGTGGCTCGCGGACATGGCCGCGCGGATTGCCCGCGGCTGCCTCGTGCTCGTCGATTATGGCCACGAAGCGCGGGAGCTGGCGGCTCCGCACCGGATGCGCGGCACGCTGCTCTGCTATAAGGAGCATATCGCCCGCGACGAGCCATTGCTCGATCCCGGCGGCCAGGACATGACCGCGCACGTGAACTTTACCGCCTGCATGGCCGCCGCCGCGGCCGCGGGCTGGGAGCGGGTGTATTACGATACGCAGAAGCAGTTCCTCGTCGACGAAGGCGTGCTGGCGGATTTCGCGCCGCATGACGGGACGGACCCGTTCGGCGAGGCGGCGCGGCATAACCGCGCCATTCGCCAGCTGCTGCTCAGCGACGCGATGAGCGAGACGTTCAAGGTGCTCGTGCTGCGCAAATAGACGCGCCCGTCGAAAAAAGGCTGTTCCGGAGAGCTTGTCTCCCGGAACAGCCTTTTGGTTGTTTTTATAAGGTGAAACGTCCGTCCGTATATTTAGAATGGGTTCCCCATTACAAATACCGTCCAATACGTGAAGCCGACGAACGAGATAAACATGTATCCCCAGAACATCAGCATATAGGTTCTTTCGGAAAAGTTCAAATAGCCTAACAGGACAAACACAGCGGTTTGGATAAAGAACAAGAGCGCCATCTCGTTCATGTGTCCCGCGAACGCCATCAGCGCGATCACAAGCGTCCAAAAGCCGAGCACCCGGAACATGCGTGCCATGAAATTCTCCCCCTCTCGTCAGTCTCGACCCGATTTCTATTGCCCATTATAACGTTTCAGGTAACGACTGTAAACTGTTTCAATCGTGACGAATTGGCAAACTTTTTAACTTGCAAAGCGTCTTGGTACAAGTTTGCTTCAATTTGGCTGAAAACATGTATGAGCCTAAAAAAAAATGGATATACAATTTAGTATCCGATAGATTCTATGAACTCTACCAAGGGCATAGAGATAAAGTAAGCGCCTAATGTTGGGAGGTTTTGGTTGCATGACAGCAGTGAGACAAGATGCCTGGAGCCCGGATGACGATCTCATTCTGGCCGAGGTCACGCTGCGGCACATTCGCGAAGGCAGCACGCAGCTAGCCGCGTTCGAAGAAGTGGGGGAGCGGATCGGCCGCACTTCGGCGGCCTGCGGTTTTCGCTGGAACAGCTGCGTTCGCAAGCGCTATGAAGATGCCATTCAGATCGCGAAGCAGCAGCGCCAAAAGCGGAATTATATGAAAAAGCAGACGTACGCCGCAACCCCTCACGTGTCTTCCCTGAACGTAATGGATGCCGAGGAGCGCGCCTACAAAAATGACCCGCTGACGGAAGAATCGCTCTCGATCGATACCGTCATCCGGTTCCTGCGCCAATGGAAAGCGACGTACCAAGAACTGAACCGGCAGATCAAATCGCTCGAACGCGATTTGCGGGACAGGGAGGAAGAACTGCTTGCGCTGCGCGAGATCAACGAGCGGCTGTCCCTCGAAGTGAACAACGCGCAGACGGATTACCGCGCGGTGAACGACGACTACAAGACGCTGATTCAGATCATGGATCGCGCCCGCAGGCTGACCGTATTGACCGAGGAAGAAGAATTGAAGCCGCGTTTCAAAATGGACGCGAACGGAAATTTGGAACGCATCGAATAAGGCCGCCCCGTGCGGCAACCCCTTAAAATCTCTCCGTACCTGATGCAGGCGCGGCGGGATTTTTTCGTTTGCTTCTGGTACGATGGCGGTAGAACGATTCAGAACGAGCGAGGTGGACGCGTGAACATCATCATCGTGGGCGCCGGCGCGCTGGGGCTGCTGTACGGCGCGAGACTGGCGCTGGCGGGGCACGGCGTCGTCCTGCTCACCCGGTCGGATGAGCAGGCGGGCGCCCTTAACGACCAGGGACTCTTATATAAGGAAGCGACGGGCGCGGAGACGAAGGTCGGCATCCCGGCCGCGTCCGTGCGGCAGTTCGTCGATGCCGGCGCCGGCCGCGGGTTCGGCGCGGATTGGGCCGTGCTCGCCGTGAAGCAGCCGCACGTCGACGCGGGGCTGCTCGCGGATTTGGAGCGGCTGCTCCGGGGAGGGGTGCCGCTGCTCGCGCTTCAGAACGGCATCGGGCATATGGAACGGCTGGCGGAAGCGCTGCCGGCGTCGCGGGTCTACGCGGCCGTGACGACGGAAGGCGCGCTGAAGCCGGACGAACGGACGGTACGGCATACCGGAACGGGGCGGCTCGCATTCGGCCGCTGGGACGGCCGGAACGACGACGGCGCGGAGGCGCAAAAAATGTTGCTTGACGCGCTGGCAGATGCAGGAATCGAGGCGAATCTGTCGAATGAGATCAAAGATCAAGTTTTCCTAAAATTATTGCTGAACGCGGTCATCAATCCGCTGACGGCCATTTACCAAGTCAGGAACGGCGAGCTTCCGCGCGATCCGTACCGCCTGCGGCTGATGCGGGCGCTGCACGACGAAAGCGAAGCGATTCTCCGCGCGGCGGGGCTGCGGTCCAAGGAGGATCTTTGGGAACGCCTGCTCGGCGTATGCGCGGCGACCGCCGGCAACGAGTCTTCGATGCTGCGGGACGTGCGCGCCGGGCGCATGACGGAAATCGATTGGATCAACGGCGGCATCGCCGGGTACGCCAAGCGTCTCGGTCTTTCGTCGCGGATGAACGACGCGGTCCTTGCCCTCGTGAAGGCGCTGCGCGTGACGTAATTCTTCGGGAGGAGGAGAGCGGGTTGGGCTGGATTTGGGATAGCATCAAGCATGTATATGCCCTATTGGCGGTCATTCCCGTCGTGCCGTTCCTGCTCGTCTATTTCGGCTACGCCGCCGTCAGCGGCGACCGGAAAAAAGCGTTCCGCCTCGCCATGGACGTGACGACGGCCCTGCTGATCGGCTGCGTGGCGGTGCTGTTCAACGATATTTTCGACAGCGGCTTCGGGCTGTACGGCATCCTGCTCATCCTGCTGCTCGGCGGCGGGCTGCTCGGGAACATGCAGTACCGGTCGAAGGGCAACCTCGATCTCCGGCGCGTCTCGCGCGCCATTTGGCGGCTCGGATTTTTTCTGATGAGCGTCTGCTACGTGATCCTCATGTTCGTCGGCATCGGCAAGAGTTTGTTTACCGCCTGAATCGCGGCCGCCGCGGTTTTATCGGACCCTCCGGAAACGGGGGGTCTTTTATTTTGACGGTTACCGAAACAATGTGTACAATGAATGAGAAAAAACGCATGCCATTATAGAGCTCGTATACCGGAGAAAAGAAGGTAGAGACTGTTGATGAGAACAGAACCGGTCCGGCTGCCGTCCGGACAGCCGCTCGTCGAGGCTTACGCGAAGCGCAGCCATCCCGGCGTGGAAGCGCTGTTCGGCAGCCACCCCGCGGAAGAATCGCATTGGCACCGTCGCATGAACTGGCTGGAAGCCCATGGGGACAAACGCGTACAGCCCGAACGCCTGGCAGATGCCTTGCTGGCGTATAATAAACGAATGAACGCCGCGCCCGCCGTCCTGGCGAACATCGAAGCGATCCGCGCGGGCGCTCCGGTCGTCGTCACCGGCCAGCAGGCCGGCTTGTGGACGGGACCGCTGCTGGTCATACATAAAGCCGTGACCGCGATCGCCGCGGCCAGGGAAGCGTCCGGACTGACGGGCAGGCACGTGGTGCCCGTGTTCTGGATCGCGGGCGAGGACCACGACTGGGACGAGGCGAACCATGCCTACGTCCGCGCGGCCGAAGACAAGCTCGTCCGCGTCGCGATCGACCGTCCGGCGGGGGGCCGCACGTCGGTCAGCCGCACGAAGCTGGCGAAGCCCGCGATGGCGGAAGCGCTGCAGCGGCTCGGCGCCGTCCTGCCGGACAGCGAGTTCAAGCGCGAGCTGCTGGACGCGCTGAGCCGCTTCGCGGCGGATCACGACGACCTGTCCGGCTGGTTCGCCGCCGTCCTGGGCTGGCTGTTCGGAAAGCAGGGCCTCGTGCTGCTGGATTCCGACGATGCCGGCATCCGCGCGCTCGAAGCGCCGATGTTTACCGCGATGATCGAACGCAACGACGCGCTCGAGGCGGCGTACAAGCGGTCCGAAGCGGCGCTTCGCGAGCTGGGCTTCGCCCCGTCGGCGGACGTCGCCGACGGCTGCGCGAACCTGTTCGTGTTCGAGGCGGACGAACGGACGCTGCTGTATAAGGAAACGGACGGGAGCTTCCGCAACCGCAAGGAGACGTGCCGGCTGTCGCGCGACGAGCTTCTGCGGATCGCCGCGGAAGAACCGCAGCGCCTGAGCAACAACGTGCTGACCCGGCCGCTGATGCAGGATTACCTGCTGCCGGTGCTCGGCGCCGTGCTCGGACCCGGCGAGGTCGCCTATTGGACGCTGACGGGCGAAGCGTTCCGCGCCATGGGCATGGAAATGCCGCTGATCCTGCCGCGGATGTCGTATACGCTGGTGGACGCCGCGACGGAGAAGCAGATGGCCAAATACGGGCTTTCCTTCGACGACGTCGTGCATCGTTACGCCGACCGGCGCGAAGCTTGGCTCAAGGAGCGCGACGAGCTTGGCATCGAGGAACGCTTCGCCGAAGCGGGCGCGCAATTCGAAGCGCTCTACGCGCCGGTCATGCGGCTGTCCGCTTCCGTGGAGAAAGGGCTCGAGGCGCTCTCCGCGAACAACCTGCGCCGCATTTTGGACCAGATCGCTTATTTGGAGAAGCGGACGAAGGAAGCGCACGCGCGGCGCTTCGACGCCGCCCTGCGCCAGCAGGACGGGGTCGCGCTCGCGCTGTGGCCGGAAGGCGGACCGCAGGAGCGGACGCTGAACATGGCGGACTTCTGGAACCGGTTCGGGGCGTCGTGGCTGGAGAAGCTGCTGGAGGCGCCGTACGACCGGTCCGGCGGCCATTATCTGATTTTTTTATGAGCGAAGGGAAGATGACCATGACTGGGAATGCCAAGCAAGACAGCATCGTGCGCGATATGGCGCTTGCGCCGGACGGCCGCTTGAAGATCGATTGGGTCGCGGCGCACATGCCCGTGCTTAACCGGATTCGGGAGCAGTTCGAGCGGGAGCAGCCGTTCAAGGGGCTGAAAGTCACGATCTCGCTGCACCTGGAGGCGAAGACGGCGTACTTGGCGAAGGTCGTGCAGGCCGGCGGGGCGGACGTGACGATCACGGGCAGCAATCCGCTGTCCACGCAGGACGACGTCTGCGCCGCGCTCGCGGAGGACGGCATCACCGTATACGCGAAGTACAATCCGGAGCCGGCGGAATACAAAGCCCTCCTGGTCAAGGCGCTGGAAACGAAGCCCGACTTGATCATCGACGACGGCGGCGACCTCGTCACCATCCTGCACGCGGAGCGTCCCGACTTGATGGCGAATCTTCGCGGCGGCGCCGAAGAGACGACGACGGGCATCATCCGGCTGAAGGCGATGGAGAAGGACGGCTCGCTGAAGTTCCCGATGGTCGCCGTGAACGACGCGTACTGCAAATATTTGTTCGATAACCGTTACGGCACGGGCCAATCCGTCTGGGACGGCATCAACCGGACGACGAACCTCGTCGTCGCGGGCAAAACCGTCGTCGTCGTCGGCTACGGCTGGTGCGGCAAAGGCGTGGCGATGCGGGCGAAAGGGCTCGGCGCCCAGGTCGTCGTGACCGAGATCGACGCCATTCGGGCCGTCGAGGCGTACATGGACGGCTTCACCGTGCTGCCGATGCGCGAAGCGGCGAAGCTCGGCGATTTCTTCGTCACCGTTACCGGCAACCGCGACGTCATTCGCGGGGAGCACTACGAAGTCATGAAGGACGGCGCGATCTTATCCAACGCCGGCCACTTCGACGTGGAAGTGAACAAGCCGGAGCTGGAGGCGATGTCCGTCTCCAAGCGCGTCGTGCGCCGCAACATCGAGGAATTCCGGCTGAAGGACGGGCGGAGCATTTACCTGCTGGCGGAAGGCCGGCTCGTGAACCTGGCCGCGGGCGACGGCCATCCGGCGGAAATCATGGACATGACGTTCGCGCTGCAGGCGATGTCGCTGAAGTACGTCAACGACCGCTACGAGGCGATCGGCGCCAAGGTCGTGAACGTGCCGTACGAGCTCGACGAGCAGGTCGCGCGCTACAAGCTGGAAGCGCTCGGCACCGGCATCGACAAGCTGACCGACGAGCAGAAGACGTACCTCGACAGCTGGCAGGCGCATTAAGCGACGAGCGTCTCGCGCGATTTGCGCATTCAATACCCATGCGTCACCTTGGCGGGAGCCCTTCCTCGAGAAGCGGCTCCCTTTTTGCGTTGGGCTCGCGGCATCCCGGCTCTTTGCGTCGTCTTGCAACATTTGGAAGCCCTTCCGCGTTTGGGAAGTGAAAGGCACGTGGCGAGGAATGCTGCCGCATGTTCGATCCTCCTTGGATCGCGCAAGCCAGCAATCCTCATTGCAGGCGTACAAATACAAAGCAGGGGGTCGTGCGCATGGAACGGGAGAAGAAACGGGGTGCGGGAACGCGGAGGACGAGAACGAAGCGGTGGGCGGGATTATTGGCGGCGGCCGTGCTTGCGGGCATGCTGGCCGGCTGCTCGACGGCGAATCGGAACGCAAGCAACGGGTCTGCGGCGGATTCGGCAGCGGCTGCCGATGCCGGGAATGCCGACGCGGGCAGCGACGACAAGGCGACGTCGGAGCCGGCGAACTCGTCCGCGACGGCGGATACGATGGCGTCGACAAGCGCGGCGGCCGAGGCTTCGCCGGAATCGGCAGATCCTTCGGGATCCGGCGCGCTGCCGGGCGGTTCGGTAGACGGTACGGCCGGGAACGGCGCTGCGGGCGAGAGCATCGACCGGAAAATCGTGTACCGGGGCAACGTCACGATGGAAGTCAAGGCGTACGACGCGGCGCAGACGAAGCTCCGGGACCTCATTCATCTGTCCGGCGGTTATCTGCTGAAGTTCGCGGATCAGAAGACGTCGGCTGAGCGGGGCGGCACGTTCACGATCAAAGTGCCGGCGACCGGCTTCGACGGCTTCCTCGCCGGTTTGGAGAAGATCGAGCATCTCGGCTACCAGAGCAGCGCGCAGGGCACGGACGTGACGCAGGAGTACGTCGATCTCGGAGCGAGGCTGAAGGCGCGGCAAGTCGTCGAAGCGCGGCTGCTCGACTTCATGGCGAAGGCGACGAAGACGGCGGATCTGCTGCAAATCTCCCAGCAGCTCGGGGACGTGCAGACGGAGATCGAGCAGATAAAGGGAAGGATCCGCTATCTGGACGCGAACGTCGCCTATTCGACGATCGACTTGCGGATGTACGAGACGGTAGAGGCGGGCGCTGCGGCGAATGCCGGGAAGCGCGGGTTCGGGGAGCGGATTGCGGACGCCGCCGAAAGCAGCGCGAAAGCGCTGTTCGCCGCCGCGCAAGGCGTCGTCGTGTTCGCGGCCGGCGCGCTTCCGGTGGCTGCGGCGATCGCGGTCATCGCGATTCCGTGCTATGCCTTCTACCGGAGCGGCCGCCGAAAGGCCGCCGGCCGGGCGGCCGCGTTGGCGAACGGAACGCCGGGTCCCACGGGGAAGCTCCCGGAAACTCCGGAAGACGTGGAAGTGACGAAACCGGACGGCGGCGAAGATCGTTCGTCGTAAACCGGTCAACGGATTGGCAATCGAAAGAGCGGGAGGTTCCGGTCGTAGGACGACCGGGACTACCCGCTTTTTTGCGTTGCCGTCTCGGCTCCGGCGCGCTTCATGGCGCAGGCGATCGCGGCGGATTTGGCCAGCCGCTTCCGTTCGTCTTCGCCGCCGTTCAGAAACCGCCGGTCGCGGGCGAGCGCGAGCAGCGCGTGTTTGCCCGCTTCGGCCGCATCCAGATCGTTGCCGAGCAAGTAGTAGGCGACCTGGAAGCAGTAGTGCTCGACGCCGCGGAGCAGGCTGACCGTATCGTGCAAGGCGGTAGTGCCGTTCATCGCTGGCTTGCCCCCTTTGGTGATCGTTCCGATGAGATGTCGCGGCGTCCGCCGGATAGGGAGGGACGCCGCCTGTCGCGGCCGGTACGCCCGGCGCGCAAGGATCCGATTTCAGTTTACACGAACGGCAAGGGGAAAAGGTTTCAAAATCGTAACAAGATTAATCCCATAAAATATTTGCGGAAATCAAGGGCCTCGAGCAGGAATTGGTATCCGGGTGGCGAATACATGAACTCAAGTGGTGGAAAGTGGGGCCAAGTGGTGGAATTAGGGGGAGAGGTGGAGCGGTCGCATGTTCATGGGCGAATTTCAACACAGCATCGACGACAAAGGCCGCATCATTATCCCCGTTAAATTTCGCGAACAGCTCGGCGACCAATTCGTCGTCACCCGCGGGCTGGACAACTGCTTGTTCGTCTACCCGCCCAGCGAGTGGAGCCAGCTCGAGCAGAAGCTGAAGTCGCTGCCCATGATGAAGTCGGACGCGCGGGCGTTCTCGCGGTTCTTCTTCTCCGGCGCGACCGAATGCGAGCTGGATAAACAGGGAAGGGTAAACTTGCCGAATACGCTGTGCGAATATGCCAAGCTGGAGCGGGATTGCATCGTGCTTGGCGTATCGAACCGGGTGGAAATTTGGAGCAAGCCGATCTGGGAAAGCTACTTCAAGCAATCCGAGGAGACGTTCAACGAGATCGCGGAGAAGCTGGTGGATTTCGATTTTAACTTTTAGCCGGCTCCCGGGGCGCGCATGCCCGCGGGACGGCGACCTTAGAGCCGGGAGGATGACAGCATGTTTCAACACATAACGGTGCTCAAGGAAGAAGCGGTTGACGGTCTCGCGATCAAGCCGGACGGCATTTACGTGGATTGCACCTTGGGCGGAGCCGGTCACAGCGAGCTCATCGCTTCGCGGCTTGGGCCGGGCGGACGTCTCATCGCGCTGGACCAGGACGATTGGGCGCACGACAACGCGAAGCTCCGACTAGCGCCATACCTGGCGCAGGTGACGCTGGTCAAAAGCAATTTCCGCTACTTGGCGAACGTGCTTCGCGATTTGGGCATTGACGGCGTGGACGGCGTATTGTTCGACCTCGGCGTCTCGAGCCCGCAGCTCGACGAGGGGGAACGCGGGTTCAGCTACAATCACGACGCGCCGCTCGACATGCGCATGGATCAGGACGGCATGCTGACGGCGCACGACATCGTAAACGGTTGGGAAGAACGGGAAATTTCCCGCATCATAACGAATTACGGCGAAGAGAAATTCGCCCGGTCCATCGCCCGCAAAATCGTCGCGGCCCGGGAGCAGGCGCCGATCGAGACGACGGGCGCGCTGGTCGAGGTCATCAAGTCCGCCATCCCGGCGGCCGCGCGGCGCACGGGTCCGCACCCGGCGAAGCGCACGTTCCAGGCGCTGCGCATCGCGGTGAACGACGAGCTCGGCGCGGAAGAAACGGCGCTGGAGCAGACGGTCGACGTGCTCAAACCGGGCGGACGGGCGTCCGTCATTACGTTCCATTCCCTCGAAGACCGGATATGCAAGCAAACGTTCGCGAAATTCGTCGGGAAATGCACGTGCCCGCCGGATTTTCCGATGTGCGTCTGCGGCGGCGGCGACGGGAAGCTGAAGCTGGTCACCCGCAAGCCGATCGTGCCGGGCGAGGCGGAGCTGGAGCAGAATCCGAGGGCGCGTTCCGCGAAGCTGCGCGTCGCGGAGAGACTGTAAGAAACGTTTGCCTATACGAAACTTACCGTTCTGACACATAGAGCTTGTCGCCGCAAGAGCGCGATAGAACGAACCATGAGGAGAGAGAGGAACGCCAATGGCCTATATGAATGGAAATCTTGCCCTGCAGCCGAAGCGAAAGCCGGAGCAGAAGCCTTCGTACCGCGAGACGAAGAAAGTCGTCGTCAAACGGAAATCGATTCCCGTGCAGGAGAAGCTGCTGTACCTGTTCACGATTCTCGCCTGCGTCGTCGTGGCCGGCGTCATTATTTTCCGCTACGCGCAAATCTATCAGATGGAACAAAAGATTACGACGATGACGAAGCAGCAGGCGCAGATGCAACTGCAGATCGACGACCTGATCTCGAAGCGGGAAATCGCGAACGATCCGAAGGTCCTAAAGGACAAGGCTGCCCAACTAGACTATGTTATGAGCGACGAGCGCATTCAGGTTCAGACCGGCGGCGACGCGCCCGTCGCTTCGAAATAGGTGATCGTCATGACGAAACGGATAAAACTGCGCACGCTGCTGGTCGGAGGGGTTATTACCCTCCTTTTTGTTTTCCTCGTGGGGCGCATCTATTGGGTGCAGGTCGTGAAGGCGGATTTTTGGACGGAGAAGGCGAAGGAGGTCTGGTCGCGGTCGGAGACGCTCATTCCGGCGCGCGGTACGATCACGGACCGCAACGGCAACGTGCTGGCCATGGACGTGGCGGCGTATACGGTGGCCGTGAACCCGAAGATCATCCACCAGCTGAAGCTGGAGGACGTCATCGTCAACAAGCTGAACACGGTGCTCGGCAAGTCCAAGAGCTCGCTGCGCGACATCATCGAGGCGAAGCAAAAGAACGGCGAGTATTACGAGCAGCGCGAAGTGCGGCAGGAGGGCTGGAAGATCGACAAGGACGTGGCCGACCGCATTGTCCGCTTCCGCGACCAGCTGATCGAGCAGACGAAGGAGAAGGACGTCGGCATCTACCTGATCGATCAGAAGAAGCGCTTCTATCCGAAGGGAGCGCTGGCTTCCCACGTCATCGGCTACGAAGACAAGGAAGGCAACGCCGTCATGGGACTCGAGGCGGCGCTCGACGATCAGCTGCGCGGCACGGAAGGCTCGATCAAATACGAGCGCGACGGCAACGGCGTCATCATCGACAACGGCACGGTCGACATGAAGCCGGCGGTGGACGGCAAGAACGTCACGCTGACGATCGACGACGACATCCAGCACTATATCGAGGACGCGATCAAGGAAGCCTACGATAAGTATCAGCCGGTGAGCATCACGGCGATCGCCGCGGATCCGGATACGATGGACATTCTCGGCATGGCGAACCTGCCCAATTTCAATCCGAACGCGTATTGGAACTTCCCGCAGGCGAATTTCTACGATCATGCTATCAAATCGCTGTACGAGCCCGGCTCGACGTTCAAGATCGTCACGCTCGCCGGCGCCGTGCAGGAAGGGCTGTTCAATCCGAATACCTTGTACAAATCCGGTTCCATTAAAGTGCCGGGCGGCACGATCCACGATATTCATCAAAATTGGGGGACGATCACGTTCCTGGAAGGCTTGAAACGGTCCAGTAACGTCGAGTTCGTCAAGCTCGGCTACGAAGGCTTGAAGCCGGACAAGCTGATGAGCTACATCAACGATTTCGGCTTCGGCAAGAAAACGGGCATCGAGCTCGCAGGCGAAAAAGCCGGTTCGGTCAACCCGGAGTATCCGGTGGAATACGCGACGGCGGCTTTCGGCCAAGGTTTGGTCCAGGTGACGCCGATCCAGCAGGTGGCCGCGGTGGCGGCCGTCGCGAACGGCGGCAAGCTGCTCGAGCCCCATCTCGTGAAAGAGATCGACGATCCGGTCACGAAGAAGAAAACCGTCTTTCCGACGAAGGTCGTCCGCCAAGTCGTGACGGAGAAGACCGCCAACCAGGTCGACGAGTACCTGGAACAGGTCGTGTCCGATCAGAAGATCGGCTCCGGCCGCAACGCCTACATCGAAGGCTACCGGGTCGCCGGCAAGACCGGCACGGCCCAGAAGGTCATCAACGGCAAATACGCCGACGATAAGTACGTGCTCTCGTTCATCGGCTTCGCGCCGGTCGGCAATCCGAAGGTTGTCCTCTACATCGTCATGGACCAGCCGAACGACCGGCTCGCGTCCGGGGGCTCGGCGGTCGCGCCGATCTTCAAGCAGATCATGCAGCAGAGCCTGAAGCATCTCGGCGTGCAGCCGACCATCGAGAAGGGCGAGGCCGCGAACAGTCCGGCTGAGGAGCAGACGGTGTCGGTCCCGGACGTGACGGAGAAGCCGCTCGCGCAGGCGAAGCAGACGCTCGATGCGAAGAAGCTGGGCTACACGGTCGTCGGCACGGGGCCTTCGGTATTGAAGCAGATTCCGAAGGCCGGCGCGGCGGTCGGACCGGACCAGAAGATTTTCCTGCTCACGCAGGAGCAGAGCAAACTGACGACGCCGAATATGAGCGGCATGCCGCTTCGCGACGCGATGCAGATGTGCTCGAACCTCGGCATCCCGTGCGTCGCGAACGGCGAAGGCTTCGTCAAGTCGCAGTCGCAGGCGAAGCTGAGCGGCAAGCCGGTGCTGCTGCTCAATCTGACGCCGCCGGACGAG
Source organism: Paenibacillus sp. UNC496MF (assembly GCF_900113915.1). Taxonomy (NCBI): domain Bacteria; kingdom Bacillati; phylum Bacillota; class Bacilli; order Caryophanales; family Paenibacillaceae; genus Paenibacillus; species Paenibacillus sp. UNC496MF. The sequence continues at coordinate 626,121 of NZ_FORE01000005.1, read as the reverse complement.
GACATGCTGCGCCAGACCGAATCGGGCGCCGATTCGGACGGCAACGGCGGAACGGACGGCGGCGGCGGAACGGACGGCGGCGGCCAAGCCGGCGGCGACGGACAGACGAACGCCGGGGGTTAGCCGGGCGGCGACGGCAAACTTATCGGCGGAAGCTGCCCCGGCGCCTGCGGCCGGACTACGCAGGACAAACACCGGACGAACGCCGGCCGGACAAACGCAAGCGCGCGGCCATCCACCGGGAGCCGCGCCGTCCCCTCGGACGGCGCGGCGTTTTTATGCGGACGGGGCTTGTTCTAACCCCCCTCTTGTCCGAATAGGCTTGAACTAGGAGACGGTTGGACGAACGTTCCCGTTTTACGAGCCTTTTCGGAGGGATGACAGGTGAAGGTTTCCAGCGTAACGATCCGGCGCCGGCTGTTCACGGCGCTTCTCATTGGCGTTCTCGGATTCGGGCTTTTGGCCGTTCGGCTCGGGTACGTGCAGCTGTGGAAGGGCGAGGAGCTGGCGGCCCGCGCGGAGGATTCGTGGCGGCGGGAAATTCCGTTCGCCGCCAAGCGCGGCGAGATCATGGACCGAAACGGCAATGTGCTTGCGTATAATATTAGTTCGCCGACCATCATGGCGATCCCGGCGCAAGTCAAGGACGCGCGCGAGACGGCCGCCAAGCTGTCGGGCGTGTTGGACATGACGGAGGACGCGGTGTTCAAGACGATCACGAAGAAGCAGCTGATCGTGTACCTTAAGCCCGGCGGCCGCAAAATCACGACGGACAAGGCACAGCGGATCAAGGATTTGAACCTCCCGGGCATCGTCGTGGCGGAGGACAACAAGCGGTACTATCCGCTCGGCAGCTTCGCCTCCCACGTGCTCGGGTTTACCGGCATCGACAATCAGGGGCTGACGGGCATCGAAGCCAAATACGACGCGCTGCTGCAGGGCATCAACGGGAACGTCTCGTTCCTCTCCGACGCCAAGGGCGACCTGATGCCGGGCTCGTCCGACACGTACACGGCGCCGAAGGACGGGCTGAACCTGGAGCTGACGCTCGACAAGCAGATCCAGACGATCATGGAGCGCGAGCTCGATCAGGCGATGGTCAAGCTCAATCCCGACGACATCATCGCGATCGCGATGGACCCGAACAACGGCGAGATTCTGGGCATGGCCAGCCGGCCGACCTACGATCCGTCCAAGTATAAGGAAGTCGACCAGCAAATCTACAACCGCAACCTGCCGATTTGGATGACCTACGAGCCGGGCTCCACGTTCAAGATCATCACGCTGGCCGCCGCGCTCGAAGAAGGCAAGGTCAACCTGACGCAGGATCATTTCTTCGACCCGGGGGCGGTCGAAATCGGCGGCGCGCGGCTGCGCTGCTGGAAGAAGGGCGGCCACGGCAGCCAGACGTTCCTCGAGGTCGTGCAAAATTCATGCAACCCCGGCTTCGTCGCGCTGGGCAACCGGCTTGGCAAAGAGAAGCTTTTCGAGTATATTAAAAACTTCGGCTTCGGCAAGAAGACGGGCATCGACCTCGGCGGCGAAGAGAACGGCATCCTGTTCAAGCTGAATCAGGTCGGTCCGGTCGAGCTCGCCACGACGTCGTTCGGGCAAGGCGTCTCGGTGACCCCGATCCAGCAGATCGCCGCCGTGTCGGCCGCGATCAACGGGGGGACGCTTTACAAGCCCCACGTCGCGAAGGATTGGATCAACCCGGATACCGGCGAAACGGTCAGCACGGTCGAGCCCGAAGCCGTCCGCAAGGTCATCTCCGAGAATACGAGCGCCCAGGTGCGCAACGCGCTGGAAAGCGTCGTCGCGAAGGGCACCGGCCGCAACGCGTTCATCGACGGTTACCGCGTCGGGGGCAAGACGGGTACGGCGCAAAAGGTCATCAACGGCCGCTATTCGCCGAACGAGCATATCGTCTCGTTCGTCGGCTTCGCTCCCGCGGACAATCCGAAGATCGTCGTGTACGTCGCGGTCGACAACCCGCAGGGCATTCAATTCGGGGGCGTCGTGGCGGCGCCGATCGTGCACAACATTCTGGCGGACGCGCTGCCGTACATGGGCGTGCAGCCGAGCACGAAGCAGATCAACAAGGACTACAAATACGGCGAGACGCCGATCGTCACCGTGCCGAATCTCGTCGGCAAGACCGTATCCGATATCTATGAAGATTTGAACATGAATTTCAACCTGACGTCCGCGGGCAGCGGCGATACGGTCATCCGGCAGTCGCCGGCGGCCGGAACGCGCGTCGACAGAGGGTCAACCATCCGCATATATTTAGCGAAAGACAATGATGAAAGCGAAAGTCCCTGACTATAATGAGTAGTAAGTTGCGATCGTAGGCATAGCGCCGCGCGAAGCGCCGCCAGCGGCGGCCCGCGCGGCCTTCCAACTGCTCATGGGAGGGGACCAGAGCGATATGCGGGTGAAAGAGTTGGCTTCTCTGCTGCTTACGGCAGTCCTTGTAGGGGAAGGGGAAACGGAGCTGTCGGGCATCGAAATCGATTCCCGCCAAGCCGGCCCGGGCGCGCTGTTCATCTGCCTGCGCGGCCATCGGGTCGACGGGCACGATTTCGCCGCGCGGGCCGTGGCGAACGGCGCCGCGGCGATCGTGGCGGAACGGCTGCTCGAGCTGCCGTCCCCGGTGCCGCAAATCATCGTGAAGGACAGCCGCCACGCGATGGCCGTCATCGCGGACCATTATTACCGGCAGCCCAGCCGCCGGCTGAAGCTGATCGGCGTGACGGGAACGAACGGCAAGACGACGACGACGTACCTCATCGAGCGGATCCTGAAAGACGCGGGCCATTCGCCCGGCGTCATCGGCACGGTCGAGATGCGCTACGCGGACCGCGCGGTGCCGATGTCGGGCACGACGCCGGAGGCGCTCGAGCTGCAGCGCTCGCTGAACGCGATGGCGGAAGCCGGCGCGGACTACTGCGTGATGGAGGTCTCCTCGCACGCGCTGGAGCAGGGCCGGGTGAAAGGCTGCCGGTACCGGACGGCCATCTTCACGAACCTGACGCAGGACCATCTGGATTACCATCAGACGATGGAACGGTACGCGGCGGCGAAGGGGCTGCTCTTCAGCCGGCTCGGCAACGAGTTCGCCGCGTCGCCGGAGGACCGGCTCTTCGCGGTGCTGAACGCGGACGATCCCGCCTCGCCCGGCTATGCCGACGCCACGGCCGCCGAGGTCGTCACATACGGCATCGAGCGCGACGCCGACGTCCGGGCGTCGAACGTGCGCATCGCGGCGCACGGGACAACGTTCCGCGCGGAGACGTTCGCGGGCTCGGCCGACATCACGCTGCGGATGGCCGGCAAGTACAACGTCTACAACGCGCTCGGGGCCATCAGCGCCGCGCTCATCGAAGGCATCCCGCTTCGGCACGTCAAGGCGAGCCTCGAGGCGGTGCCCGGCGTCCCGGGACGGGTCGAATCCGTCGACGCGGGCCAGCCGTTCGCCGTCATCGTCGATTACGCGCATACCCCGGACGGACTCGAGAACGTGCTGAAGGCGGTCAAGGAATTCGCCGTCGGCCGGGTGCTCTGCGTGTTCGGCTGCGGCGGCGACCGCGACCGGACGAAGCGGCCGCTGATGGGCCGCATCGCCGCCCGTTACGCGGATTACAGCTTCGTCACCTCCGACAATCCGCGGACGGAAGACCCGCTGCGGATCCTGGCCGACGTCGAGGCCGGCCTGCTGGAAGACGGCGTGCCGAAGGACCGTTACGAGCTGCTGGCGGACCGCCGCGCCGCGATTCAAAAAGCGGTTGAAATGGCGCGCCGCGACGATGTAGTATTAATTGCGGGGAAGGGCCATGAAACGTACCAGGACGTACAAGGCGTCAAATACGACTTTGACGACCGCGAGGTGGCCAAAGAAGCGATAAGGAGTCTTTCATAGTGATAAAACGACCATTGAACGCGATTGCCGCCCTCTGCGGCGGCACGGTGTTGAACGATAACCGGGGGGACGCCGCGATCGTCGGCGTCTCCATCAATACGCGCACGATTCAGCCGGGCATGCTGTTCGTTCCGATTCGGGGCGAGCGCGTGGACGGCCACGATTACGTCGGGGCCGCCTTGGAAGCCGGCGCCGGCGGGGCGCTGTGGGAGCGGAGCAAAGCGGTGCCCGAAGCGCTGGCGGAGGCGCCGCTTATCCTCGTCGACGACACGGTGGCGGCGCTGCAGCGGCTGGCCGCGAACTACCGGGACGAGCTCGACCTGCGCGTCGTGGGCGTCACGGGCAGCAACGGCAAGACCACGACGAAGGACATGGTCGCGGCCGTCCTGTCCGGGGCGTATCGGGTACATAAGACGGTCGGCAACCTGAACAACCATCTCGGCTTGCCGCTGACCGTGCTGGAGCTGGACGAGAGCTACGACGCCGTCGTCCTCGAGATGGGGATGAGCGAGTTCGGCGAGATCGATTTTCTGACGCGGCTGGCCAAGCCGGACGTCGCGATCATCACGAACATCGGCGATTCGCACCTGGAGCAGCTCGGCTCGCGGGCCGGCATCGCGAAGGCGAAGCTGGAGATCGTCGCGGGCCTCCGGCCCGGCGGCTTGCTGATCATGAACGGCGACGAGCCGCTGCTGGCCGAAGGCATCCGTTCGGCGCGGCTGCCGGACGGCGTCGAGGTGCAGACGTTCGGCCTCGAGGACGGGAGCCGCTGGGTCGCCGAGCATATCGGCGTGGACGCGACGTCGTCGCGGTTCGACGTCAAGGGCGAAGCCGGGCTGCAGCGCGTCGAGCTGCCCGCCGCGGGCCGGCACAACGTCTCGAACGCGCTGGCGGCCATCGCCGCGGCGACGCGGCTCGGCGTGCCGGCGGCCGTCATCCGGCAAGGCTTCGAGGGCCTGAAGCTGACCGCGATGCGCATCGAGGCGGGGCGGGCGGCGAACGGCGCCATGGTGCTGAACGACGCGTACAACGCCAGCCCGACCTCGGTCCGCGCGGCGATCGACCTCGTCGCCGGCTTGACCGGCTACCGGCGCAAATGGCTCGTGCTCGGCGACATGCTGGAGCTCGGACCGCGGGAGCGCGAGCTGCACGGCGAAGTCGGCGCGTACGTCACGCCGGCAAAGGCGGATGCCGTGCTGGCGTTCGGTACGCTGTCGCGGCATACGGCGGCCGCGGCCGCGAAGCAATTCGCCGCCGATGGCGGCGAGGAGCGGGTACGCGCGTTCGACGACAAGGGGGCGCTGGCGGAGTGGCTGCTGGCGCGGCTCGCGCCGGAAGACCTCGTCTTGGTGAAAGGCTCGCGCGGCATGCGCATGGAAGACATCGTCCATGCCCTGCAGCGGGAGGCGCAGAGGTGAATCATGGACGTTAAAGTCATCCTGTTGTCGATCGGCGCCTCGTTCCTGCTCTCGGTCCTGTTCGGACCGCTGTTCATCCCGCTGCTGCGGCGGCTGAAGTTCGGCCAGCAGATCCGGGAGGAAGGCCCGCAGAGCCATTTGAAGAAGAAAGGCACGCCGACGATGGGCGGCATCATCATCCTGCTCGCGGTGCTGCTCGCGTTTCTGAAATTCTCCGACAAGACGAACGAGTTTTGGGTGCTGCTCATCGCGTGCCTGGGCTTCGGCTTGGTCGGTTTTCTCGACGATTACATCAAAATCGCGTTTAAGCGCTCGCTCGGCTTGACGGCGTTCCAAAAGCTGTTCGGCCAGCTCTTGTTCTCGGTCATCATCTGCGTTCTTCTTCATCACATGCACCACAGCACCGTCATCGGCATTCCGGGCACGTCGACGACGGTCGATTTCGGCTGGTTCTATTATCCGTTCGTCGTCATCATGCTGTTCGCCACGACCAACGCGGTCAACTTCACGGACGGCGTGGACGGCCTGCTCGGCGGGACAGGCGCCGTGGCGTTCACGGCGTTCACGATCCTGGCGCTGCACGCGAGCGAGCACGAATCGGCGATTTTCTCGGCCACGATGATCGGCGCGCTGCTCGGCTTCCTCGTCTTCAACGCCCATCCGGCGAAGGTGTTCATGGGCGACTCCGGGTCGCTCGGCATCGGCGGCGGCATGGCGGCGGTCGCGATCCTGACGAAGACGGAAATCCTGCTGGTCGTCATCGGCGGCGTCTTCGTGCTGGAGATGCTCTCGGTTATCCTGCAGGTCGGCTCGTTCAAGCTGCGCGGCAAGCGGATCTTCAAAATGAGCCCGATCCACCATCACTTCGAGCTGTCCGGCTGGGGCGAATGGAAGGTCGTTACGGTATTCTGGTTCGTCGGCGCGGTGTTCGCGGCAATCGGGTTGTACTTGGGGCGGTGACTTTAATTCATGGTGAGAAAGGCGCGACCTGCGGTCGGTATGGGTCTTCGCTCGCTGTTGTAGGCGGATTTCTTTGATTCGATTCAGAAATGGGGAATCCGACTCCAAAGGCGACAAAGGCGATTGGTTTGCGTTCACGGTCGGAGAAAGGGAATGCAGCATTCGCCTCCTTCGCAGCATTACGACTCCAAACCGACTATCCGGTTGCTTTATCACCACGGATTTGAAAAATTCGCCCCGGAAGTTTGGGGGCCAGTATTAGCTCGCCTAGTTAGGCCGCTTCGCAAGCGTACAAGAGCCTTTCGGGTACCCCGGGCGCGCCGACGTAAAGTTGGCCCGAAGGGACATCGAGCCTAGGCCGCACCCGGGCAGGAGCGCCTGTGCACCCCAATCGTTCTGCCATTCGGGTGTCCAGAGGGTGGAACCCTCGGAATCCCCCTTTCCAAGGGGGACTTAGGGGGATGGCCCTAGCTATGTGATTTGAAGAAATAAGAAGTTTAACAAGGGAGTCCAGAGGGCAAAGCCCTCGGTTCCCCCGCCCGCGGGGGATTCAAAAGGGAGCTGAAACCATGAAACACCCATCCTTGTACAAGGATCAACAGGTGATCGTGCTCGGCCTGGCCAAGAGCGGGCTGAGCGTCGCCAAGCTGTTCCATAAGCTGGGCGCGTCCGTCATCGTCAACGATAAGAAGGATCGCCAATCATGCCCCGAAGCGGACGAGCTGGACGCTTTGGGTGTTTCTGTTCTATGCGGCGGTCATCCGGAAGGGCTGATCACGCCGGAGACGGCGCTCGTGGTGAAAAACCCGGGCATCCCGTATTCGTCGCCGCCCGTCGCGCAAGCGCTCGAGCTCGGCATCGAGGTCGTGACGGAAGTCGAAGTCGCGTACCTGCTGTCGCCGGCGCCGATCATCGGCATCACCGGGTCCAACGGCAAGACGACGACGACGACCTGGATCGGCGAAATGCTCGAAGCCGCCGGGTTGAAGCCGATCGTCGCCGGCAATATCGGCACGCCGCTGTGCGAAGCGGCGCAGGCGGCGGAAGCGGACGATTGGCTCGTCGCGGAGCTCAGCAGCTTCCAATTGAAAGGCACGCATCAATTCCGGCCGCGGATCGCGCTGCTGCTGAACATCGCCGAGACGCATCTCGACTATCACGGCGACATGGACGACTACATCGCCTCGAAGGCGAAGCTGTTCGCCAACCAGACCAAGGACGACACGGCGGTGCTGAACGCCGACGATGCCGTCTGCCGCGACCTGATGGCGTCCGGCACACTCGGCGCTCGGGTCATCCCGTTCTCGACGGCGCGCGAGCTGGACTACGGCCTCTGCGTGACGCCGCCGTACCCGGCGGATTCGCAGGAACCGGACGGCGGCGCCGAACGCCGCATCGTCTGGCGCGACCGGGAAGGCGGCGAGCGCGACATCGTCGGCGTAGCCGAGCTCGGCATTCCGGGCCGGCACAACGCCGCCAACGCCCTGGCCGCGATCGGAGCTTGCCTGGCCGCCGGCGCGCCCGCGGGCGCGCTGGCGGAGCCGCTGCGGAGCTTCCGCGGCGTGGAGCACCGCCTCGAGTTCGTCCGCGAGCACGCGGGCGCGGCGTACTACAACGATTCCAAAGCGACGAATCCGATCGCGACGATCATCGCGCTGCGTTCGTTCCCGCGGCGGGTCGTGCTGATCGCGGGCGGCTTGGACCGCGGCTCCGACTACATGGAGCTGCTGCCGCATTTCCGCGACCGGGCGAAGGCCGTCGTCGCGCTGGGCGAGACGCGCGGCAAGATCGCGGACGTGGCGCGGCTGGCAGGTTTAACGGCGGTCAAAGTCGTCGAACCTGAGGAGGACGCCGAGAGCACCCTCCGCCTTGCGGTCCGCGAAGCGGCCGCGCTCGCGGAGCCGGGCGATACCGTTCTTCTTTCGCCGGCCTGCGCGAGCTGGGACATGTTTTCGTCCTACGAGATCCGAGGGCGCATTTTTAAAGAATCGGCGCATAACTTGTAAGTAGGGGGCTCGTCCCTACTTCCGCTTGCAAGAGGTGTTTTGCGCTATGGCCAAAGCCAGGTCCGCCCCGGATATGTGGATGATTATCGCGATTCTGCTCATTCTCGCCATCGGTCTCATCATGGTGTACAGCGCGAGCGCCGTATTGGCGTTTCACGATTACGGGGACAAGTTCTATTACGTCAAACGGCAGCTGCTGTTCGCCGCGCTCGGGATCGGGGCCATGATCGCCACGATGAACGCGGACTATTGGATTTGGAAGAAGTGGGCGAAGCTCGGGCTGTTCGTCTGCTTCGGCATGCTGCTGGTCGTGCTGATCCCCGGCATCGGCGTCGTCCGGGGCGGGGCGCGCAGCTGGCTCGGCATCAGCTCCTTCGGCATTCAGCCGTCGGAATTCATGAAGCTGGCGATGGTCATCTTCCTCGCCAAGCTGCTGTCGGAGAAGCAGCAGGCCGTGACGCGGTTCGCGAAAGGGCTGCTGCCGCCGCTCGGCATACTCGGCCTGGCGTTCGGGCTCATCATGATGCAGCCGGACCTCGGCACGGGGGCCGTCATGATCGGCGCTTCGCTCCTGATCATCTACACGGCCGGCGCGCGCCTGCGGCATCTCGGCTCGCTCGCCCTCGTCGGCGTCGCCGGCCTCGGCGGCTTGATCGCCGCGGCGCCGTACCGGTTGCAGCGGATCACGGCGTTCCTGGATCCGTGGGCCGATCCGCTCGGCGCCGGCTACCAGTCGATTCAATCGCTGTACGCGATCGGACCCGGCGGGCTCGTCGGCCTGGGGCTCGGCATGAGCCGCCAGAAGTTCAACTATTTGCCGGAGCCGCAAACGGACTTTATTTTCTCGATTCTGTCGGAAGAGCTCGGCTTCATCGGCGGCTCGGCCATCATCCTGCTGTTCGGCATTCTGCTCTGGCGCGGCATGCGCACCGCGATCGCGGCGCCGGATTCGTTCGGCAGCCTGCTGGCGGTCGGGATCATCGGCATCGTCGCCGTGCAGGTCTTCATTAATATCGGCGTCGTCATCGGCATGCTTCCGGTCACGGGCATCACGCTGCCGCTCGTCAGCTACGGCGGCTCGTCGCTGACCCTGCTCTTGACGGCGCTGGGCATCCTGCTTAATATTTCCCGTTTTTCGAGGTGAGGCATCATGCGTATCGTATTGTCCGGCGGGGGAACCGGCGGCCACATCTATCCTGCGCTGGCGATCGGCAAGCAGGTCATGGAAGAGGCGCCGGATTCGTCGCTGCTCTATATCGGGTCTCCGAAGGGACTCGAGAGCCGAATCGTCCCCGCGCAGGGGATTGCGTTCGAACCCGTCGAAATCACGGGCTTCAAACGAAAACTATCTTATGAGAACGTGCGGACGGTCATGCGGTTTCTGAATGGCGTCGCCCGCTCCAAGCAGCTGCTCCGCGCGTTCAAGCCCGACGCCGTCGTCGGCACGGGCGGCTACGTCTGCGGCCCCGTGCTCTACGCGGCGGCCAAGCTCGGGATTCCGACGCTGATCCACGAGCAGAACGCGATCGCCGGGTTGACCAACCAGTTTCTCTCCCGGTACGCGGATACCGTCGCGGTCAGCTTTCCGGAGGCGGAAGGGCAGTTCCGGCGAGCCAGCCGCACGCTATATACCGGAAATCCGTGCGCGACGAACGTCGCGCGTGCCGATAAAGAACAAGGCTTTGCCCTCTTGGGCATTCCGCCGGGCAGCCGGATCGCGCTGCTGGTCGGCGGGAGCCGCGGAGCCAAAGCGATAAACGACGTGATGGTGGACATGGTGCCGCTCCTCGGGCGGCTGCCAGACGTCCATTTTGTGTTTGTGACCGGCGAAAGCTATTACGAGGGCACGAAGAGCCGCATCGAAGCCGCGGCGCCGAAGCTGCCGGACAAGATGCAGGTGCTGCCGTACCTGCACCGGATGCCGGAGGTGCTCGCCGCTTCGCGGCTCGTCGTCGGACGGTCCGGCGCGTCTTCCTTGGCGGAACTGACGGCGCTCGGCGTGCCGTCCATCCTCATCCCGTCCCCGAACGTGACGAACAACCACCAGGAAGCGAACGCCCGCAGCCTGGCGGAGGCGGGCGCGGCGGAGATGATTCTTGAACGCGACTTGAGCGGCGCGGTCTTGTTCGAGCGGATCGGCCGCATTATGAACAACCCGTTCGTCCATGAGGAAATGGGGGCGGCGGCGAAGGCGCTGGGCAAGCCGGATTCGGCGCCGGCCATCGTGCGCGAATTGCGGCGATTGACCGGGAAATAGCCCGGTGCCTGTCAAATGGGCGATTGTCACACTCCTATGCGGGAAGGCATAGTATACTGCATAATCGTGACCGTCATCCGGAGGGCATTCGCCCCGGCTCACCTCGCGCAAGCCGCGACGAAGAGCAGGGCAATTGCCGCCCGGAAGAAGGGGCGAACGCTTGGAGGTTTCAATCGCTTGCAGCAGAAGGAGGTTCGACAGATGGAGCAGTTTTTGGCGGAGTTGCAAACGATCGACGCGGGAAGCGTCAAGTATAACGAGCCGATGGCCGCGTATACCACGTGGAAAATCGGCGGGCCGGCGGACGTGCTGATCATTCCGCATACGCAGGACCAGTTGGCAGCGGCGGTTCGGTTGCTGCATCGGCACGGCCTGAAGTGGACCAATCTCGGACGCGGTTCCAACATGCTCGTCAGCGACAAAGGCATCCGGGGCGTCGTCATTCAACCGGGCGAAGCATTCGATTATGCGCGATTCGACGGGACGCTCGCGTACGCGGGCGCCGCATGTTCCTTCGTGAAGCTGTCGGTATTGGCCGGCAAGGAAGGATTGACGGGACTGGAATTCGCGGGGGGAATTCCGGGTTCGGTCGGCGGAGCCGTCTATATGAACGCAGGCGCTCTAGGGTCTGACGTGTCACGTATATTCAAATCAGCTGACATTGTGCTGGAAACAGGGGAATTGGTTCGCTTCGGGGCAGAGGACATGGCGTTTTCCTATCGGCATTCCTGCCTGCACGAACGGCCTGGCATCGTGACGGGCGCGGTATTCCAGCTGGAGGAAGGGGACCGCAAGGCGATCGCGGAAGCGATGGCCGCGTACAAACAGCGGCGCCTCCTGACCCAGCCGCTCCAACTGCCGAGCGCAGGGAGCGTCTTCCGGAATCCGCCGAACGATTATGCCGCCAGGCTCATCCAAGAGGCGGGGCTCAAAGGATTGCGGCAGGGCGGGGCGGAAGTCTCCACGCAGCACGCCAATTTCATTGTCAACACCGGGCAAGCGACAGCTGAAGATGTCCTCACCCTGATGACGACCATACGCAGCACCATTCGCGAAAAATACGGCATTGAGCTGATAGCCGAGGTACTGGTCGTGGGTGAGCGGTAATTCGGAGGTGATAAATTGGACAAATTGGTGATTGAAGGCGGGAAACCTCTCTCAGGAACCATTGTTATCCAAGGCGCTAAAAATGCCGCTTTGCCGATTTTAGCTGCAAGCATGCTGGTAGAAGGAGAAGTGACGATCGATCAGGTGCCGAGGCTGCTGGACATCGACGTCATGCTGGGCATTTTGCGGGAGCTCGGCTGCCGGGCGGAGCACGACGACCAAACCGTGCGGCTCGACACGACCGGCCTGCATTCGTCCCATATCCCCGAAGCGCTCATGCGCCAGATGCGTTCGTCCATCTTCCTGATGGGGCCGCTTTTGGCCAGATTCGGCGAAGTAACGATTTATCAGCCGGGCGGATGCGCGATCGGCGAACGGAAAATCGACTTGCATTTAAGCGGCCTGCAGGCGCTCGGCGCGGAGATCGAAGAGGACGGAAGCCGAATCGTCTGCTATGCCAAAAAGCTGAAAGGCGCGGAGATCCACTTGGATTTCCCGAGCGTCGGCGCAACGGAGAACATCATGATGGCCGCGGTCCTGGCGGAAGGGCTGACGACGATCAGCAATGCCGCGCGGGAACCGGAGATTCAAGATTTGCAGCACTTCCTGAACCGGATGGGCGCGAAGATCATCGGCGCCGGCACGGATACGATTACCGTCGAAGGGGTAGAGAAGCTGACGCCGTGCGCCTACCAGGTCATCCCGGACCGGATCGTGACGGGTACGGTCATGGTCGCGGCCGCCGCGACGCGCGGAGAGGTGACGCTGCTCAATACCTGCCCTTCGCATCTGACCTCTCTCATCCATGTGCTCCGCCGCGCAGGTGTTCAAATAGCGGTTGACGGTGATATAATCAAAGTGGGCGCCGCTTTGCGGCCCAAAGCGATCGATCGCATCGTCACCTCGCCGTACCCGGCGTTTCCGACCGATTTGCAGTCGCAGGTCATGGTCCTGCTCGCGCTCGCCGACGGCGTCAGCGTCATGAAGGAAACGATCTTCGAAGGCAGGTTCAAGCACGTGGATGAACTGGCCCGCATGGGAGCGGACATTCGCGTCGATCTGAGCTCCGCCTTCATCCGCGGCGTATCCAGGCTGTACGGCGCGACGGTGGAAGCGACGGACCTGCGGGCGGGAGCCGCGCTCGTCATCGCGGGGCTTGCCGCGCAAGGCAAAACCGTCGTGGAGCAGGTGCACCACATCGACCGCGGCTATGACCGGATCGAGCAGATGCTCGGCCGGCTCGGCGCCAGAATTACCCGCTTTTCACCCGTACCGAACAATACGGTCGTCCCTTAAGGACGCTTGCGGATCAAGATAGAAAACGCGTGAACGGCTCCAGCCACCAAGCGGCGGGAAGCCGTTTGCGTTTATACGAATAGGGGACAAGCCATGCAAGAGAAGATGCCCGTTCTGCGGGAACCCGTCAAGCGGCGCAGGGGCGGCAAGAAGCTCCTGGCGGTGCTCGTGCTGCTCTTTATCGTGCTGCTGGGCGTGCTGTTCTTCAACTCCTCCATCAGCAAAGTGTCGACCGTGACCGTCGAAGGCCAGAAGGTGCTGCAGGCGTCGGAAATCCGCAAGGCGGCGGGCATCGTCGCGGGCGATTCGTTCTTCGGCACGTCGGCCGGCAAGATCGAGGCGAGAGTCCGCGCGCTGAAGCCGGTGAAGAACGTCGCCGTCGCCAAATCGTTCCCCGGCGGCATCACGATACGGGTTCAAGAATACGAAACGGTCGCCTATTCCTTGTCGAATAAAGGCGAAATGGCGGCGGTTTTGGCGAACGGCACGACGGTTCCGTCCGGATCCGACCTGGTGGTGGACAAGCCGATCCTTTCGGGCTGGAAATCCGGCGACCCCGTGCTCGCGTCATTATGCAAGGCGCTGGCGGCGATACCGGAGCAGTCGCTCTCCGATTTTTCCGAAATCATCCCCGCGCCGTCGACGTCCTACCCGGACCGGATCAAAATTTATACCCGGACGCGCTTCGAGGTGATCACGGCGGTCTCGCTGCTGCAGGATAAGATCGCGACGATGAACGCCGTCATCGAAATCCAGCCGCCCGGAATCATCACGCTTCTGCTGGCGGACAAATACGCGCCGTTCATCCCCGAAGAGGCGGAAAATCCCGCCACTACGCAAAAAGAGACTACTCAATAGCTCCAAAGAATGATAGAATTTTATTTATGTAGATTTATTTGCCCTTTTTGCTTTTTTTTCGAAAACGAAGTCCCCGGATCTGCGTAACGACGCGCCGTCGGCATAAAGAAAACGGTGAAAAAATTGTAGAAAAAAGAGGGAAAATGAGCACTGCGTTGAATAAGAAGAAATGCATGCACGGGCACGGCATTACATTGTTCCTTATTAACGTTGAAACGGAGGTGCCAGAGTTTGAGCAGCAATGACATCATCGTGAGTTTGGACATCGGTACATCCAAAGTTCGGGCTATTATTGGCGAAGTTACTAACGGCGTCATTAATATTATTGGAGTTGGATCTGCCGACTCAGAAGGTATTCGCAAAGGGGCTATCGTCGACATCGACCAGACCGTCGCATCGATCCGCAACGCCGTGGACCACGCTGAGCGAATGGTCGATATTCAAATATCCGATGTATATGTAGGGATTCAAGGCAACCATATCGGCTTGCAGACGAATCACGGCGTCGTCGCGATTTCCAACGAAGACCGTGAAATCGGCGAAGAAGATATCGAACGCGTCCTGCAAGCGGCTAAAGTCGTCGCCGTGCCTCCCGATCGCGAAATCATTAATCTGGTGCCGAAGCAGTATTTAGTGGACGGGCTTGAAGGCATATCGGACCCGCGGGGCATGATCGGCGTCCGTCTGGAAGTGGAAGCGACCGTCGTGACCGGAGCGAAGACGGCCATACATAACTTGGTCCGGTGCGTGGAGAAAGCCAATTTGCGGATTGCCGGCATCATCCTGATGTCGCTGGCGTCCGGCCAAATGTCCTTGACCAAAGACGAGAAAATGATGGGCACCGTGCTTGCGGATATCGGCGCAGGCTCCAGCACGATCGCCATTTTCGAACAAGGGAGCATCGTCGCGACGTCCACGCTGCCGGTCGGCGGCGAATACGTGACCAGCGACATTTCGTACGGACTTCGGACCCAGACGGAGCAGGCGGAGAAGATCAAGCAGAAGTACGGCTGCGCGCTGGTGGACGATGCCGCGGATGACCAGCGGTTCAAGGTCATGCGCATGGGCAGCAACGTGGAGAAGGAATTTTCCCAGGTCGACCTGGCCAATATCATCGAACCGCGGATGCAGGAGATTTTCCACTTGATCCGGCAGGAAGTCCGGCGCATGGGCTACGGCGAGAAGGTCAACGGCTACGTGCTGACCGGCGGCACCGTGACCATGGCGGGCACGCTGCCGCTGGCCCAGCACGAGCTGGAAGCGAGCATCCGCATCGCCGTGCCGGATTACATCGGCGTCCGCGACCCGGCATTCACGAGCGGGGTCGGCATGATCCAATACGTGTCGAAGTATATGAGGGGCCGCCCCGCAGCCGCGCCGAAGAAAAGCGCGAGCAAGAAGGCAAGCGCAGCCAATACTCCCTCGAAACCCGGCATTTTCGAGCGTTTGAAAAATATGTTTAGCGAATTTATTTGATCGGGGGAACAACAGCATGTTGGAATTTGATTTCGAGATGGAACAAATGGCTCAAATCAAAGTCATCGGCGTGGGCGGCGGCGGCAGCAACGCGGTCAACCGGATGATTGAGAACGGCGTGAGAGGCGTTGAATTCATTACGGTGAACACCGACGCCCAAGCGCTGCATATGGCGAAAGCCGAACAGAAGCTGCAGATCGGCGACAAGCTGACGCGCGGCCTCGGCGCCGGCGCGAATCCCGAAGTCGGGAAGAAGGCCGCGGAGGAATCCCGCGAGACCGTCATGAACACGCTCAAAGGCGCGGACATGGTGTTCGTCACCGCGGGCATGGGCGGCGGCACCGGCACGGGGGCGGCTCCGGTCATCGCGGAGATCGCGCGCGAATGCGGCGCGCTGACCGTCGGCGTCGTCACGCGGCCGTTCACGTTCGAAGGCCGCAAGCGTTCCGGACAAGCCGAGCTCGGCATCGAAGCGCTGAAGGAAAAGGTCGATACGCTGATCGTCATTCCGAACGACCGGCTGCTTGAAATCGTCGACAAGAAAACCCCGATGCTCGAAGCGTTCCGCGAAGCGGACAACGTCCTCAAGCAAGCGGTACAGGGCATTTCCGACCTGATCGCGGTACCGGGCCTGATCAACCTCGACTTCGCGGACGTGAAGACGATCATGACGGAGCGCGGTTCCGCGCTGATGGGGATCGGCAACGCGACCGGCGAGAACCGCGCGGCGGAAGCGGCACGCAAGGCGATTCAAAGCCCGCTGCTGGAAACGTCGATCGACGGCGCGCGGGGCATCATCATGAACATCACCGGCGGCTCGAACCTGTCGCTGTACGAAGTCAACGAAGCGGCGGAGATCGTCATTTCGGCCTCCGACCCGGACGTGAACATGATCTTCGGCGCAAGCATCGACGAGGGTCTGAAGGAAGAAATCAAAGTGACGGTCATCGCGACCGGCTTCGAGCATCGCGCCAGCGCGCCGCTTCGCCGTCCGAACGCGGGCCAGCAGCCGAATCAAGCCGAGACCGCCGCGGCCAGCGAAGCGCAGCGCCAACCGGCGTCGGGCAACGGTCCGAAACCGTTCGGCACGCCGACGTCGAGCGACCAGCTCGATATTCCCGCTTTCCTGCGCAACCGCCGCAACAACGATCGTTAATCGCAAGGACTTTAGCCGCTTTCCGTTCTACGGAAAGCGGCTTTTTTGCTAGAACGGGCAGCGTCGCGCCCGCTTGCGGGCCGGTTCGAAACGGTGGGGGTCGACAAAAAAAGATCGCTCCTGACGGCATGATTAGACAGACATTGTAATAGGATTTAACTATACTAGACACAAGCCGCTCTTCCTCGCTAAAACCTCGCGAGAACCTGCGGGAACGGGCGGGACGCCGCTTCGAAGCGGGCTTCGGGCTCCGCCTTCGCCTCGCGGCGCCGCGCGCGAGAAAGGTTTTGAGGAACGGGCAATGGGGATCTGCAGCAGGAAGGTGAACGCGCTGGATGCCGTTTATATCGACGTCTTGTTTCTGGTTAACCTGTTGATCGACGGATCCAATTTGCTGCTGACCGCCTGGGTGCGAAGCATCCGGGCCAAGTGGTGGCGGGTGCTGCTCGCCGCCGGCGTCGGCTCCGTGTATGCCGTCATGATCGTGTTTCCGTCGCTGTCGTTTCTGTTTACGATCGTCGTCAAGCTTCTGCTGTCCCTGGCGATGCTGTTTATCGCCTTCGGCTTTGGAAGCGTTCAGCATTTCGTCCGTCTGATCGGCGCGTTTTACGGCGTCAATTTCGCGGCTGCCGGCGCGGTGCTCGGCTTCCACTATTTGTTCATGAACAGCTCGAACCGGCTGTGGAAGACCGTCGTGTACGTGAATGGCAAACCCAGTTTCATGCTGAGCACGACGATGATCTTTGTCCTGTGCATCGTGGTGGTCGGCTATTATATTTACCGTTCCGTATTGACGCAGCGTCGGGAACGCGCATTGGTCACAACCCATCTCGCGGAGGTGAGGGTGAGAATCGACGACCTGGAGCATCGCTGTGTGGGCCTGATCGATACGGGCAATCAGCTTTACGAGCCGTTGACCCGCACGCCGGTCATGGTCATGGAAGCCTCGCTGTGGCAGGATGCGCTTCCGGCCTCCTGGCTTCGCCATATCCGGGAAGCGAAGGTGGATCAGCTGATCGCGGGCATGACGGAGCAAGAGCCCTTCGCGTGGCAGGATCGGCTGCGGCTCGTGCCTTACCGGGGCGTGAATCGCGGGGCGCAGTTCATGCTGGCGATCAAGCCGGATCTGGTCATCGTGGAGCGGGAAGGGGACGTGTTTCAGTCCAAAAAAGTTCTGATCGGCTTGGATGCCGGAAAGCTCGTGGCCGACGGGACGTACAGGGCGATCATCCATCCGTCACTTCTTCAAAATCGAAGCGTCACGACCGATTCAATTCACAGTACTTCGGGAAGGGATGGAGCAGCATGCTCGTCAAATGGAAATTAATCCTGCAGTTATATTATTATCGCGTTTTGTTTTTATTCGGCCTGAAGAGCGAGGAAATTTATTATATCGGCGGGAGCGAAGCGCTGCCGCCGCCGCTCACGCGCGAAGAAGAAGAATACTTGCTGGAGAAGCTGCCTTCCGGGGATTCCGCCATCCGCGCCATGCTCATCGAACGCAACCTGCGGCTCGTCGTCTACATCGCCCGGAAGTTCGAGAACACCGGCATCCATATCGAGGATCTGGTGTCCATCGGGGCCATCGGCCTCATCAAAGCGGTCAATACGTTCGACCCGGAGAAGAAAATCAAGCTGGCGACCTACGCCTCGCGATGCATCGAGAACGAAATTCTCATGTATCTGCGGCGCAACAGCAAGACGCGGACCGAAGTCTCGTTCGACGAGCCGCTGAACATCGACTGGGACGGCAACGAGCTGCTGCTCTCGGACGTCCTCGGCACCGAGAACGATACGATCTATCGCAACATCGAGGAGCAGGTGGACCGCAAGCTGCTGCATAAAGCGCTCGACAAGCTGACCGAACGGGAACGGATCATCATGGAGCTGCGGTTCGGCTTGGCGGACGGGGAAGAGAAGACGCAGAAGGACGTCGCCGATCTGCTCGGCATCTCCCAGTCGTACATCTCCCGGCTGGAGAAACGCATCATCAAGCGGCTCCGCAAAGAGTTCAACAAAATGGTCTAAACGGTGAACGGCGAACGCCCGCAGCCCCGGATTCCCGGAGCTGCGGGCGTTTTTGCGCGCGGCTAGCAGATTCAACCAGTGACAGGGACGTGTACAGTTGGTTATAATGCAATTCGTGCATTTTTTTGCGAAGGCGCGCCGCCGGCCGATCCGGACCGCTTGCGCCGCCGAACGAAGCATGGCAGGGGGTTATTCAACTGATCGAGCTTGCAGACATAAGCAAAACCTACCGAACCGGTTCCGCGTCCGTGGAAGCGATCAAACATATCGATCTGTCGATCGGCAAAGGCGAAATCTTCGGCATTATCGGCCATTCCGGCGCCGGGAAGAGCACGCTGCTGCGAACCGTCAATCTGCTGGAGCAGCCGACGACGGGCACCGTGAAGGTCGGCGGCGTTGAGCTGACCGGACTGTCGGCCGGCCAGCTGCAGCGGGAGCGCCGGCGCATCGGCATGATTTTTCAGCATTTCAACCTGCTTGCGATGGCGACGGTGCGGGACAACATCGCGTTCCCGCTCAAGCTCGCGAAGCTGCCCAAAGCCGCGATCCGCGCCAGAGTGGACGAGCTCCTGCAGCTCGTCGGCTTGGAGCGGCACGCGGAGATGTACCCCGCGCAGCTCTCGGGCGGGCAGAAGCAGCGGGTCGGCATCGCCCGGGCGTTGGCCAGCAATCCGGACGTGCTGCTCTGCGACGAAGCCACGTCGGCGCTCGATCCGCAGACGACGAACGCGATCCTCTCGCTGCTGCTGGACATCAACAAGAAGCTGGGCATTACGATTCTGCTCATTACGCACGAGATGCACGTCATCCGTTCGATCTGCGACCGCGTGGCGGTCATCGACGGCGGCGAAATCGTGGAGCTCGGCGACGTCGTGGACGTCTTCCTGAAGCCTCAGCATCCGACCACGAAGGAATTCGTCAGCCAAGTGGCGGACGCGTTCGATCCGCGCGAGCTGCTCGCGACCCGCAAAGGCCGGTTGATCCGAATCAACTATATCGGCGACATCACGTACGAGCCGCTGCTGTTCAATGCGGCCAAGTCGACCTCGGTACAGTTCACGATCCTGCAGGGCACGGTGTCGCGGATGAAGAATACGCCGTACGGCCAGCTCGTGATCGAATTTCTCGGGGATCCCGGGGAAATCGAAGCCGTCATCGCCGCGCTGAAGGCGAAAGGGCTGGAAGTGGGTGAAGTGGCATGAATCGGTTGTCGATGTCGTTCGAGAACATCGAGCCCGCCGAGATTTGGCAGGCGTCCAAAGATACGCTGACCATGCTCGGCGTGTCGCTGCTTCTTACGGTCGTGCTCGGCTTGCTGCTCGGCGTGGCGTTGTTCTTGACCTCGCGCAGGCAGCTGCTCGCGCTGCCGGCCGTGTACGCGGCGTTGTCCTTCGTCGTGAACGTGCTGCGATCCGTGCCGTTCGTGATTTTGATGATTTTGCTCATTCCGATGACGAAATGGCTGACGGGAACGTCGCTCGGGGTGCAGGGCACGATTCCGTCGCTCGTCGTCGCGGCGGCCCCCTTCTTCGCGAGACTCGTGGAAACTTCGCTTCGCGAGGTCGATCGCGGCGTCATCGAAGCCGCCCAATCCATGGGCGCTTCGAAGCTGGACATCATCCGGCGCGTGCTCTTGCTCGAAGCGAGACCGGGCCTTCTGGCGGCAGTGACGATTACGGCCGTTACGCTCGTCTCGTATACCGCGATGGCCGGCGTCATCGGCGGGGGCGGATTGGGCGTTCTATCCTATCGTTACGGCTATCAGCGGTTCCAAACGGACGTCATGCTGGTGACCGTCGTTTTATTGATCGTCTTGGTCCAGCTCCTGCAGATGGCCGGCGATTATCTCGTTCGCCGGTTCAGCCGGAAGTAAGAAAAACAGCTTGGCGCAAACAACCGAATGGAGGAACCAAGATGAAGAAAATCAGTTTGGCCGTCATGGCGTTCGTCATGATCGCGGCATTGGCGGCATGCGGGGCGAAATCAAGCGACGGCGGGACGGCGAACGGCAATACGTCCGCCGGTGCCGGCAATGACGGCGGCACGAAAGAGATTACGCTTAAGGTAGGCGCTTCTCCGGTGCCGCACGCCGAGATTTTGAACGTCGTCAAGCCGATGCTGGAGAAGCAGGGCATTAAGCTGGAGGTTATGGAGTTCACGGACTACATTCAACCGAATACGCAATTGTACGAGAAGGAGCTGGACGCGAATTTCTTCCAGCACATGCCGTACCTGGAGCAGTTCAATAAAGATCAAGGCTACGACCTCGTCAGCGTCGCGGGCGTGCATATCGAGCCGTTCGGCGCGTATTCCAAGAAGGTGAAGAGCGCGGACGAGTTGAAGGAAGGCGCGAAGGTCGTCATCCCCGACGATCCGACGAACGGCGGACGCGCGCTCGCGCTGATGGCGGATAACGGCTTGATCAAGCTGAAGGACGGCGTCGGCGTAGCCGGCACGGTGCGCGACATCACGGGCAATCCGAAGAAGCTGAAGATCACCGAGGTCGAGGCGGCGACGCTGCCGCGCGTCCTCGACGAAGTCGACCTGGCGCTGATCAACACGAACTACGCGCTGGAAGCGGGCCTCGTGCCGACGAAGGACGCGCTGTTCATCGAAGGCAGCGACTCGCCGTACGTGAACATCCTCGCCGCCCGTCCGGACAACAAGGATTCCGCGGGCATCAAAGCGCTGGCCGCCGCGCTGCAATCGCCGGAGGTCAAAGCGTTCATCGAAGATAACTACAAAGGCTCGATCGTGCCGGCGTTCAAGTAATCGGCCGCGCATGCGCTTGCGCCGTCTTCCCACGCGGGAAGGCGGCGTTTTTCGTTGCGGGGAAGGCGCGGGACGACGGTTTTTTTCGGGTGCAAGGATTGACGGCAACGTGTATTACGGGTATAGTACACATAGAGTGTATGAACCACGTAGTACACACACCAATATCAGGAAGTAACGAGCGGCAGGGGGGATCAACCGTTGGAAGTGAAATTCAATAACCGCGACCCCGTCTACTTGCAGGTGGTCCGGCATTTCAAGGAACAAATCGCGACGGGCCGCCTGGCGAGCGGACAGGTCATTCCCTCGCGCAGGGAGCTGGCGGGCACGCTGCAAATCAACCCCAATACGGCGCAGAAGGCGTACAAGGAAATGGAGGAACAAGGCTTGATCGTCACGGAAGGAAATTCCCCGAGCCGCATCACGTCGGACGAACGGGTGCTGCGGTCGATAAGGGGCGAGCTCATCGCGGATGCGGTCGATGCGTTCGTCGCTTCCATACAGAAGATTCAAGTACCGGTCGACGAGCTGCTCGCGATCGTCAAGGTCCGGATCGAGGACAGCTATGCCAAGCAAGGCGGGGAGGGAACGGCCCATGATTGAGGTCAAGAGCATCCGCAAGCGGTTCGGCCGCAAGCATGTGCTGAAGGACGTGTCCTTCACGGCGGAGAAGGGGCAGATCACCTGCCTGATCGGCATTAACGGCGTGGGCAAATCGACGGTGCTGAAGGCGATCATGGGCTTGACGCCGATCTCCGAGGGCGCGATCCGGATCGACGGGCAGCCGGTTTCGAGCCGCTTGTACGAACGCATCACGTTCATCCCCGACGCCATCATGATGCCGCCCGGCATGACCGTCGATGCCTGCGTGCGCTTCATGGCGGATTACTACGCGAGCTGGAACGCGAAGCGCGCCGAGGAGCTGAAGGGCTTCTTCAAACTGAACGGCCGCGACCGGGTCGGCGAGCTGTCGAAGGGCAACGCCGCCAAGCTTAACCTGCTGCTCGGCCTGGCGCTCGACGTCGATTACGTGCTCATGGACGAACCGTTTTCCGGCATCGACATGTTCAGCCGCGAGCAGATCGCGTCCGTGTTCGCGAGCCACTTGATCGAGGACCGCGGCGTCATCATCACGACGCACGAAATCAACGACATTGAGCACTTGATCGACAAAGTCGTCCTGCTCGAGAACGGCGTCGTGCGGCGGGAGTTCGATACCGAAACCGTCCGGCAGGAGGAAGGCAAGTCCGTCATGGACGTCATGAGAGAGGTGTATCGCGGATGAATCGTTATTTGAAGCTCGTCCATTGGGAAATCATGCGGTTCTGGAAGCTGCTGGCGGGGCTGGCCGCGCTGACGGCGATCGTCCAGTGCGCGGGAATGATCCGCGAAGCGAGCCGTTACAGCAATCAAGTGCAGGATCACATCCGCACGAGCAACAGCACGCTCGGGGCGTTCGTGCAGGCGAACGGCAAGTATTCGTTCCTCGATGCCGTCAGTCAAGCCGGCATGTGGATCTACGGACCGATCGCGCTGTGCGCCGGCATTCTCGCGCTTTACGTCTTCATGATTTGGTATAAAGAATGGTACGGCAAAAACGTCTTCGTCTATCGGCTGCTCATGCTGCCGACCGCGCGCCGCAACATCTACTTCGCCAAGCTGACGGCGATCCTGCTGTTCGTGTTCGCGTTCATCGGCCTGCAGCTCGCGCTGCTGCCGCTCGAGAACCGCTTGTTCGTATCCGCCGGCGGCACGGAGTTGTTCGAACCGACCGGGGTATTCGAGCTCGTGCGCGGCGCCTCGCTGCTGGCCCTGATCATTCCGGGCACGTTCACCGATTTTCTGCTCGTTTACGGCATCGGCGCCATCGTCGTGCTCGTCTGCTTCACGGGCGTGCTGCTGGAGCGCAGCTACCGGCTGAAAGGCGCGGCCGCGGCGGTCCTGTACGTCGCCGGCGCGTTCCTCTTCCTGATGCTGCCTTACCTCATCTTGGGCAGGAAGATCGACACATACTTGTATCCGGGCGAGTTTTACGGCATCGAGTTCGCGCTGCTCGCGATCGTCGCCGCGGTCACGGTATGGCTCGGACTTCATCTCATCACGAAGAAGGTATCGGTATAGGGGGCGTATCCATGAGAAGATATTGGTTTTCCATCGCGCTTCCGGTCCTCGTCGCCGCGAGCATCGGGACGTACTACGTCGGCGCGGCCGCGCGGGACTTGCCGGAATTCCGCATCCAGACGGTGTCGGGCGATCCGAAGGAAGCGTCGCAATTGGTCCTGGAGGCCGACACGCGGATCGATGACGGCATGTATCACCGGGTCGAGATCGGCACGAACGGCACCCATTACAATGAACGGCGGTCGTTTCTGGCGCAGCTGAACAACGATTTTACCGATAACAGCCCCGACCTGGTCCGGCTGAAGAAGGACCACCGCGGTTTCATGCGGGGCAAAATCAGCACCAACGGGTTCTATGCGGACGACAGGGCGCTGCTCTACGCGGATGCGAAGGCCGAGGAGCGGAATCCCGCTTCGAACCTGAGCGCCTATTCGATCGCGATCGCCGCGCAGGACTTGACGACCGGCAAGAAAACGCGTTTCGACGCGATCATGCCGGGCAAGCAGAAGTATTCGTACCTGTACGTCTACGACGTCCAAATGCTGGACGGCCAAGCGAAGCTGCTGGTTACGCTGTCCAAGGATACCGGCCTCGGCCGGGCAGGAGGCATGGAGACGGAAATCCACCTGCTCACGGTCGATCTCGACAAGGAAGGCATCGCGAGCGACGAGACGATCGCCAAGGACGCCGACAAGGGCGCCGGCAAGCAGGAGAAATACGCGATCCACGACACGAGCGCGGGCGTCGCCTCGCCTTCGCCGTACGCGCTCCTGTCCGAAAGGACCGTTCAAGCGGGCAAAGACAAGGACGGCACGTATACGGAGAAGACGCTCGGCTCGCAGGTCCTCGTGCTCGATTACAAGACCGGCAAGCTGACGCCGATTCCCGCGGAGGGCGGGGAGGAAGCGAATACGGCCCGCATGCTGGCCGGCGGGAAGCTGATCACGCTTAAGACGGCCGGCGGGAAGCTGACGCTGCGAAGCGACGATCCGGCGAGCGGCGCCCGGGGCGAGACGTTCGACGTTCCGCTCGCGCTGACCGGCGGAGCGGCCTCGTCCATGCAGCGCTTCATTTACGGCGACCGGCTGTACGTGCTGAACCGCGTGAACGCGGACGGCGAGATTCTGATCGTGAACCTCGCCGACGGGAAGGCGGTCTACGCGGGCAAGCTGACCGTGGACGGCACCCCGGAGCGGCAGCGGGAGCTGCTCGAGCCGATGACGCTCTACAGCTTCGGCCTCAAATCCTGACGCGCCCGGACGTTGCGCCCGGCGCGGTTCCGCAAGCCTCCGGCAGTCCGCCGGGGGCTTGTTTTTTTGCCCGGTTTATGCTTGCCGGGACGGGCTTCTTCTTCTGTTTCGCGGGGGAATAAATTGGGGGTCCGGGGAGATACTGAACATTAATGTTTCTCCTTGGGAGGTAATCACGTTGACCCGAAATAAAGTCGAGATCTGTGGAGTGGATACCGCTAAACTGCCTGTCCTCACGAATGCCGAAATGCGCGAGCTGTTCACGGCATTGCAAACGCAAAACGAATGGGCAGCCAGAGAGAAATTAGTCAATGGCAACTTGAGGCTTGTGCTCAGCGTGATACAACGGTTCAACAACCGCGGGGAATTCGTCGACGATCTCTTCCAAGTCGGCTGCATCGGCCTCATGAAAGCAATCGACAATTTCGATCTCAGCCAGAACGTGAAGTTTTCAACGTACGCGGTTCCGATGATCATCGGCGAGATTCGCCGTTACCTCCGGGATAATAACCCCATCCGCGTGTCGCGCAGCCTGCGGGACATCGCCTACAAGGCGCTGCAGGTCCGGGACAGCCTGACGAACAAGAATTCGCGGGAGCCGACGATCTTCGAAATCTCCGAGGCGCTGAACGTGCCCAAAGAAGACGTCGTGTTCGCGCTCGACGCCATCCAAGACCCGGTATCGTTGTTCGAGCCGATCTATCACGACGGCGGGGATCCCATCTACGTGATGGACCAAATCAGCGACGACAAGAACAAGGACGTTTCCTGGATCGAGGAAATCGCCCTCCGGGAAGCGATGCACAAACTGAACGAACGCGAAAAGATGATTCTCTCGATGCGTTTCTTCGAAGGCAAAACCCAAATGGAAGTCGCCGACGAAATCGGCATCTCGCAAGCGCAAGTCTCCCGGCTCGAGAAATCGGCCATCCAGCAAATGCAAAAACACGTGAAGACCTGAGCGGTTTCCCTTCGCACACGACAACGGCGCCTCCCGCGCCGTTTTTTTTATTGCGCCCCGCGTTAAGGGAGGCTGACGGCGTTCTAGTCTATCGGAAGGCCGCGGGGCGCGATAATTCCTGCCAAGCAGGACATTTTGCCGGGCGGGCACATATACTGAAAGCATAGGCCTGTTTGGCATCAGTCCTGCGGGAAGCGTGGTGAACGGAAGATGAAAATATCCGATTTTCAAACGAAGGACGTCATCAATATCGTGGACGGGCGCAAGCTCGGCCAGATCAGCGACTTGGAACTGGATTTGCGCCAGGGCCGGATCGATTCCATCGTCGTGCCGAGCTATTCCCGGTTCTTCGGCATGTTCGGCAACGGCACGGACGTCATCATCCCGTGGCGCAACATCGTGAAGATCGGCACGGACGTCGTGCTCGTGCGCATCGACGACGCGAAGGTTTACCGGGCGGAGGAAGACGACGTCGGGGTCCGGTGAAGGCGGGGAACGGAAGGCCGCGCATCCGGGCGGGCGCGCCGGCGCTCGCGCGGAGGGCGGCCGCATGGTACACTAAGGCAGAGGTGAAGCCAACCGATGGAACCATTTGTAAAACGCGAGGCGAAGGGACCTTCGCTTTTTTTATTGCCGCATTGGAGCGAGCGGCATGCCGGCGTCACGGCCGGATTCACGGGCCGGCAGGGCGGCGTCAGCGCGGAGCCCTGGACGTCGCTGAACTGCGGCCTGCACGTCGGCGACGCCGACGGCGACGTCGTCGCGAACCGCAGAATGCTCGCCGAAGCGCTCGGCTGGCCGTTCGAAGCATGGACCTGCGCGGAGCAGGTGCACGGGGACCGCGTGTACGTCGTCGGCAAGGGCGACCGCGGCAAGGGCCGGGAGAACCGCGGCACGGCGGTCGGCGACGCCGACGCCATGATCACGGACGAGCGCGGCGTGCTGCTGACGTCGTTTTACGCGGATTGCGTGCCGCTCTATTTTATGGATCCCGTCAAGGACGTCGTCGCGCTGGCGCATGCCGGCTGGAAGGGCACCGTGCTGGAAATCGCCCGCAAGACGGTCGAGGCGATGACGGCGAATTTCGGCTGCGTCCCCGCGGACGTCGAAGCCGCGATCGGTCCTTCGATCGGCTTATGCTGCTACGAGGTGAATGAAGTCGTGCTGGACCGGGTAATACCCCTTATGGAACGAATGGGGCTGGAGGCGGACGGACTGGTAGCGCCGACCGAAAACGGAAAAGCCCGGATAAACTTGAAAGAATTGAACCGACAGATTATGATAAAAGCAGGAATTTTGCCGAGTCGTATCGAATGTTCAGATTGGTGTACCGGCTGCTCCACGGATTTGTTCTTCTCCCACCGGATGGAGGGCGGAGCGACGGGCAGAATGGTCAGCTGGATCGGCATGACAGAAGGGGATTTGAAAGCGTGACATTAGCACAGCGCATTGACGAGGTCGAACGGCGCCTGAAGGCGGCCTGCGCCAGAAGCGGCCGCGACCGTTCGGACATCGAGCTCATCGCGGTGACCAAATACGTAGGCGTCGAGCAGACGCAGGCCGTGCTTCGGCACGGGCTGACGCACATGGGCGAGAACCGCTGGCAGGACGCGGCGCCCAAGTGGAACGCCATCACGGGCGGAGGCTGGGACGCCGACCGGGCGCACGCGCCGGCCGGACAAGCCGTCTGGCATTTCATCGGGTCGCTGCAAACGAACAAAGTGAAGGACGTCATCGGGAAGTTTACATACATTCATTCGCTCGACCGGCTGTCGCTCGCGCAAGCGATCGACCGGCGGGCCGAGCAGCTCGGCCTCGTCGTTCCCTGCTTCCTGCAGGTGAACGTCTCGGGGGAGGAGAGCAAGCA
Source organism: Paenibacillus sp. UNC496MF (assembly GCF_900113915.1). Taxonomy (NCBI): domain Bacteria; kingdom Bacillati; phylum Bacillota; class Bacilli; order Caryophanales; family Paenibacillaceae; genus Paenibacillus; species Paenibacillus sp. UNC496MF. Next base: position 598,666 of record NZ_FORE01000005.1, on the reverse strand, counting down.
CGGACTTGCGCCGGAGGCGCTCCTGCCGTTCGCGAGAGAGTTGGCGTCGCTGCGGCACATCCGGCCCGCCGGGCTGATGACCATGGCGCCGCTGGACGCGGAGGGCGAACAGACGAGACCCGTATTCCGGGGGCTCCGGGAATTGCGCGATGAACTGAACGGCAGCGCCGTGCTGGCGGAGCCGGTGCGCGGGCTGTCGATGGGCATGTCGGGGGATTTCGAAATTGCCGTCGAGGAAGGGGCCACCTGGCTCCGGCTCGGAACCGTATTGGTAGGAAAGAGCTGATCCCGCGGCGAGCCGTCCGGCGGAAGCAGCCATCATATACGAAGGAAGGCGATTGACATGATGAACAAGTTCATGAGTTTTCTCGGGCTTCAGGAGGAAGAGGAAGTCGTGGAGCGCGAGCGGGTCGAATCGCATGACGAACAGGAAGTTGAAACTTCTCCCTTCGAAGCACGTAAAGCTTCTTCGAAGGGCAATAATATCGTCAGCATCCATTCGCAGAAGAACGTCCGCGTCATTCTGAACGAACCGCGCTCTTACGAAGAGGCGCAGGATATCGCGGACCATCTGCGTTCGCGGCGTTCCGTCGTCGTCAACCTGCAGCGCGTGCGTTCGGACCAGGCCGTGCGGATCGTCGATTTTCTGAGCGGCACGATTTACGCGCTGAACGGCGGCATCTCGAAGCTGGGGCCTAATATTTTTCTTTGCACGCCGGATACGGTCGAAATTCAAGGTGCGATTTCGGAAATGCTGACTGAGGAGCAAGACTACAATAAAATGAGGTGACCTTGAATTGTCTGAAGTGGCCAGTATTATTTGGACGATTACCCAGATTTACCAGTATATGATCATCGCTTACGTGCTGCTGTCCTGGCTGCCCGGGGTCCGCGACAGCTTCATCGGCGAGCTGCTCGGCAAGCTGGTCGAGCCGTATTTGTCGCCGTTCCGCAGATTTATTCCATCGATCGGCGGCGTCATCGACATTTCTCCGATCGTCGCGCTGTTCGCGCTTCGTTTCGTGGCGTACGGACTGATCGCGATTTTGGATATGTTCCTATGAAGCAAGATCTTTACGTCCATTTCCATCCCGACGAGCGTCCGTTCGTGGACCGCGCGTCGGAATGGATCGACCGCGCCGCGTTCGGCCACGAGCTGAAGCGCACGGATTTCTTGGATCCGCGGCAGGCGGACATTCTCTTGTCGCTCGCGAACCGCAATCCCGACGTGCAGATTCGGCTGGACGGCGGCTACGAAGGCGCCGAACGAAAGCGCGCCCTCCTCGCGCCGGACTATCGGGTGCTGGACGACGAGCCGGCCCATATCGCGCTGCTTGAAGTGACCGGCGGTACGCAGGGGCATTTGGAGCTGGACCACGGGGATTATCTGGGCGCGCTCCTCGGTCTCGGCATCAAGCGGGACCGGATCGGCGATCTGCACGTTCACGAGGATCGCTGCCACTGTCTCGTCGCCGAGGAGATCGCCGGCTATATCAATATTCATTTGCGACAAGTCCACCGCGTTCACGTCCTTACGGACGTTCTTCCTTTGGAGCGGCTGCGTCCGGCCGTGTCGGCCATGGAAGAGATGAACCTGTCGGTGGCTTCTTTGCGTCTGGACGGCATCGCGAGCGACGTGCACCGCATCAGCCGGTCCAAGATCGTGGAGCCGATCCGCGCCGGACGGTGCCGCGTCAATTGGAAAGTCGAAGAGGATCCGTCCGCGCCGCTCAAAGCGGGCGACGTCGTCTCGATGCAGGGGCTGGGACGCTTCAAAGTGCTGGAGGTCGAAGGCGTCACCAAGAAAGGCCGGATCCGGGTCCGAATCGGGAAAATTATCTAGGACTTTGCAGGAATTTGGCTCCACCTGTCGAAAGAAGAATGTACAATCGGGCATCTTGCCCTTAACTTGTAAACATTCAGGAGGTGCGCCGGTGCCGTTAACGCCATTGGACATACATAACAAGGAATTTGGCAGACGTCTGCGCGGTTACGACGAAGATGAAGTGAACGAATTTCTCGACCAGGTCATCAAGGACTACGAAGCGCTGATTCGCGAAAACAAAGAGATTCAGAATCAAGCGCTGGCGCTGCAAGAGAAATTGAACCATTTCGCCACTATCGAAGAAACGCTCAGCAAGACGATCATCGTGGCGCAGGAAGCCGCCGACGAAGTCCGCAACAACGCCAAGAAGGAAGCGCAGCTGATCGTGAAGGAAGCGGAGAAGAACGCGGACCGCATCATCAACGACTCGCTCAACAAATCCCGCAAGGTCGCGCTCGAAGTGGAAGAGCTGAAGAAGCAGGCGTCGATCTACCGGGCCCGATTCCGGACGCTGGTGGAAGCGCAGCTCGAGCTCCTGTCCCAGGAAGGCTGGGATTCCCTGGACAGCCCGCCGTCGCTCGCAAGCGAGAGCAACCGCGGATAATACGATTTTTCGCTTCGGAAGTTTGACAAATGTATCGGAATGGCGTATATATGGTAATAATCGATTTATACGACGATTTCGTTGACGAGAACGAGTACGCATTCGAACGTTCCCCAGAGAGCCGGCACTTGCTGAAAGCCGGCGTTCGGACGATTGCGGAAGATCCTCTCCGAGAAGCGGCGCCGAACCTTGCGCATGGCCGCAAGCAGTAAGTTCCGCCGGATTTCCGCCGTTACCCGGAACGCGGATGGCAGTGTTGCATTCGTGACTAAGGTGCCGATTCTTCGGCTTCATTCGCTTTGTCCCCGGACGCGGCGAAGAAGACGGGCGATCGGAACAAGGGTGGTATCGCGAGCCAAGTCTCGTCCCTTTGCGGGGGCGGGGCTTTTTTTGTTTGCCAAGACACGATGAAAACCATGAGAGGGGAAATGAAGCATGCAGCGCATCGACGTGAAAGAGAAAGCGAGAAGCCGCGACCTGCGGGTGCTCGGCAAGTGGAGAGAGGAGCAGACGTTCCGGCAGTCGATCGACAACCGGGAGGGCAAGCCGAACTTCGTGTTCTACGAAGGACCGCCGACCGCGAACGGCGCCCCGCATATCGGGCACGTGCTCGGCCGGGTCATCAAGGACTTCATCTGCCGCTACAAGACGATGGACGGCTACCGCGTCGTCCGCAAAGCCGGCTGGGATACGCACGGCCTGCCGGTCGAACTGGGCGTCGAGAAGCAGCTCGGCATCTCCGGCAAGCAGGACATCGAGGAATACGGCGTGGAAGCGTTCATCAACAAATGCAAAAGCAGCGTCTTCGAGTACGAACGCCAATGGCGCGAGTTGACCGAAGCGATCGGCTACTGGACGAACATGGACGATCCGTACATCACGCTGAACAACGATTATATCGAGAGCGTGTGGAATATTTTGTCCACCATCCATGGCAAGGGCTTGCTGTATCGGGGCCACCGGGTAAGCCCGTACTGCCCGCATTGCCAGACGACATTGAGTTCCCATGAAGTCGCGCAGGGCTATGAGGATGTCAAGGATCTCAGCGCGACGGTGAAATTCAAGCTCGACGGCCGCGACGAATACGTGCTCGCCTGGACGACGACGCCATGGACGCTGCCGGCCAACGTGGCCCTGGCGGTGAACCCGAACCTGACGTACGCGCGCGTGCGCAAGGACGGCGAGACGTACATCGTGGCGGAAGCGCTCGTCGAGAGCGTCATGAAGGGCGTGAAGGGCGACTATGAGGTACTGTCGTCGCTGCAGGGCTCTGAGCTGCTGAACTTGAAATACGAACCGCCGTTCCGCTATGCGGCCGTCGAGAACGGTCACTTCATCATCCCCGGCGATTTCGTCAGCGATTCGAGCGGTACCGGCATCGTCCACATCGCGCCCGCGCACGGCGACGACGACTACAAGGTGGCGCGCCAGAACGGCGTCAGCTTCCTGAACGTCGTCGACAACGCCGGCCGCTACGTCGAAGCCGTCACCGATCTGGCCGGCCGCTTCGTTAAAGAATGCGACGTCGATATCGTCAAAATGCTGAGCGAGCGCGGCCTGCTGTTCTCGAAGGAACGCTACGAGCACAGCTACCCGTTCTGCTGGCGCTGCAAAACGCCGCTCATCTACTACGCGACGGACAGCTGGTTCATCGAGACGACGGCGGTCAAGGACCAATTGATCAAGAACAACAGCGAAGTCGACTGGTACCCGTCCCATATCCGCGAAGGCCGTTTCGGCAAGTTCCTCGAGGACTTGGTCGACTGGAACATCAGCCGCAACCGGTACTGGGGCACGCCGCTCAACGTCTGGATCTGCGAGAAGTGCGGCGGGCAGCATTCCCCGGGCAGCCGGAAAGACCTGGCAGCGCGGTCGGTCTCGCCGATCTCCGAGGACATCGAGCTGCACAAGCCGTACGTGGACGACGTGAAGCTGCGCTGCCCGCACTGCGAAGGCGGCGTCATGACGCGCACGTCCGAAGTCGTCGACGTCTGGTTCGACAGCGGCTCCATGCCGTTCGCGCAATATCATCAGCCGTTCGAGAAGCAGGAGACGTTCGCGGAGCAATATCCGGCCGACATCATCTGCGAAGGCATCGACCAGACGCGGGGCTGGTTCTTCAGCCTGCTGGCGGTGTCCACGCTGTATAACGGCCGCGCGCCGTACAAGGCGGTCATCTCGACCGGCCACATCCTGGACGAAAACGGCCAGAAGATGTCCAAATCCAAAGGCAACGTCATCGACCCTTGGGAAATTATCGACGAGTACGGCACGGACGCGTTCCGCTGGTCGCTTCTGGCGGACAGCGCGCCTTGGAACAGCAAGCGGTTCTCGCGCGGCATCGTCGGCGAAGCGAAGTCCAAGGTCATCGATACGATCGTGAACACGCACGCCTTCTTCGCGCTCTACGCGTCCATCGACGGCTACGACCCGGCGACCCAGCCGGCCCGCGCATCGTCGGCGAAGCTGGACCGCTGGATCGTGTCGCGGCTGAACAGTCTCGTCGCGAACGTCAACAAGAGCCTGGCGTCGTACGACTTCCTGAATGCGGCCAAGGCGATCGAGGGCTTCGTGGACGAGATGAGCAACTGGTACATCCGCCGTTCGCGCGACCGGTTCTGGGGCAGCGGCCTGACGGACGACAAGCTGGACGCGTACGGCACGCTCCGCGCGGTGCTGACGACGCTGGCGCGCCTGATCGCGCCGTTCGCGCCGATGCTGGCGGAGGACGTGTACACGAACCTCGGCGAAGGCGGCAGCGTGCACCTGGCCGATTATCCGAAGGCCGACGAGCACGCGATCGACGAGAAGCTCGAGCGCGACATGGAGACGGCGCGGCAGATCGTCGAGCTGGCCCGCAACGTGCGGAACGAAACCGGCATCAAGACGCGGCAGCCGCTGTCCGAGCTCATCGTGGCGCTGGACAACGAATTCGACCTGGCGCCGTACGAAGACATCATCAAGGACGAGATCAACGTCAAAACGATCACGATCGCGAGCGGCGACAGCGGCTTCGTCGACTTCACGTTCAAGCTGAACCTGAAGGTCGCGGGCAAAAAATACGGCAAGCACGTCGGCCCGATCCAGACGTACCTGAAATCGCTGCTGCCGGACGAGACGAGCGAAATCGTCAAAGCGGGCGAATTGTCGTATACGTCGCTCGAAGGCGAAAGCTTCGTCATCGCGCTCGACGAGCTGCTCGTGGAGAAGCAGGCGAAGTCCGGCTTCGCGTCCGCTTCCGGCTATCAGCTGACGGTCGCGATCAACACGGACATCACGCCGGAGCTCGAGCAGGAAGGCCTCGTCCGCGAAGTCATCCGCGCGGTGCAGGATACGCGCAAGAAGCTCGATCTGCCGATCGAGCTGCGCGTCAAGCTCACGCTCGACGTCGACGCGGAGCTGCGCGCGGCGCTCGACGCGTTCCGGGACGTCCTGTTCGAGAACGTCCTGCTGAGCGGCGTGGAGTACGGCGCCGCGGCGGAGACTGAGCGGGTGTCGCTCGGCGACCGCGAGATTGGAATCGCGATCGCGGGGGCATGATAACGGCATAGCAGCAAAGAAACCGAACGCTCACGCGCGGGCGGCCGATCGGCTTTTTGCCGCTCGGCCCGCACGCGGCGTGGGCGTCGTTTCGTTTACCGAATGCCAAGCAAAGGACAGGATCGCCATGACAACGACCGAAAACCACGAAGATCTGAACGGCGTCCGCCATTCGCTCGATGCCTTGGAGAAGCGGCTTGAAACGTTGACGGCCCAGATGGAGCGCACCCAGATCGCCGATTACGTGCAGCTGCTGAACCGGCCGTTCTCGCTGTTCTGGCGCAACGCGCTGGGCGGGCTGTCGCGCGGCGTCGGCATCGCGGTCGGCTTTACGATATTCGCGTCCACCATCCTCTACCTGCTGCAGGTGCTCGGGGCGCTAAATCTGCCGATCATCGGCGATTACATCGCGGACATCGTGCGCATCGTGCAGCATCAGCTGGAGGGGAAGACGTATTAGGCGGAGGGCCGGGAGTTTATCAGGTTCGATGAAGCGAAGGGAATAGGACGAAAAACAGCGGCGCCGCGCATATCCGCACGGCGCCGCTGCCCCTATATCAGCCGCGGTTATTCCCGGTCGAGCAGAGGCTCGCCTTCCTCGTTATCCAAGTAGTGGTTGTACGTCTCGTTGCGGACGATGAAGCGGCGGTTGCCGGTGATGTCCGTGGCGACGAAGCTTTCGTACGGCTCCACGTAACCGTCCATTTCGTCCGCTTCGATGGCCATTTGGTCGTACGAGGCGATCTCGCGGCCTTCGGCCATCGCCGGCGTATTGGACGTGCCCCAGCTCTCGACGATTTGCCAGGCGTCCTCGCCGTCGAAGCCGTTGTACCCGTCTTCGTGGTCGTCGAGGCTCGTCCGGCCGAACGGAGGCTGCAGGAAGCTCTCTTCCGCCGGACGGCGGTCGGAGACGTCCTGCCGCGGGGAATGCGCCACGCAATAGAGGGTGTCCGGAATCGCCTGGAGCCGCGCGAGCGGAATCGGTTCGCCGCAGACGCGGCAGGCGCCGTAGCTGCCGTCGTCCATGGCGGCCAGCGCCGCTTCGATGCGGTTCAGGTGCAGCTCTTCCTGCTCGTGCAGCGCGATGTCTTTGCCGCGCTCGTACGTCTCGGTGGCGGCGTCGGCGGGATGGTTGTCGTAGGCGGACAAATCGCCGGATTCGTCGCGCAGCGAATCGCCCAAGCCGTAATGCTCGCTGCTGGCGAGGCGCTGTTCGGCCGCCGCCTTGTCCACGTTCAGCCGGCTGCGCAGGCCGCGCAGCTGCGCGTTCGTCAGATGCGTCGTCGTCATCGGTTGTAACCCTCTTTCCTCGGAACGGATTGACGTTGTTGTCGTGCCGTTAGCTTTTGCAGCGGGGGCCGTTTTTAGAGGCGGGCAATCATGGTTGCGCTGGCAGCATCGCGGGCGGATTCGCTGGCCCGGCATCGCGGAAATATGCTACAATGTGGGGGATAAGGGGGCAGACGCCGTGAAATTTTACTACTATTGGCTGGCCGTATTCGTGCTTGTGGTGGATTATGCAACCAAGAAATGGGTAGAACACAGTCTCGTCCTGAACGAGACGAGAAGCGTGATCGGCGACTTCTTCGTCATCACCTCGATTCGCAACAAGGGGGCGGCATTCAGCATTCTGCAGGAGCAGCGGCTTCTGTTCATCGGCATCACGCTCGTGGTCGTCATCGGGATCGTCTGGTATACGGCGAAGAACCGCAACTCCGGGAAAGCGCTGCTGCTGTCCGGCCTCGGCCTCGTGCTGGGCGGCGCGGTCGGCAACCTGGTCGACCGGGCGCTGTACGGACAAGTCGTCGATTTTCTGCAATTCACGTTCGGCAGCTACGTCTTCCCGGTATTCAACATCGCCGATTCCGGCATCTGCGTCGGCGTGGCGTTGATTTTGCTGGATGCGCTGTTGTCATCCAAGAAAGAGAACGGAGATTCCAATTCCAATGGACAAGAAAGCAATGGATCCGAAAACCATCAATTTATCCGGTGATGAACAAGATCAGGACGCGATGGTCTTCGAAATCAGCGAATCGTCGGCCGGCGAGCGGCTGGACAAATTCGTAACCGAAAGCATGGAGGACGGCGCGGTATCGCGCACGCAAGTGCAGGATTGGATCAAGAGCGGCGCGGTGCTGGTAGGCGGCCGCGAAGCGAAAGCGAATTATAAACTAGCCGTGGCCGACGTGGTCACGGTTATTGTGCCTGGACCGGAGGAAGCGGTCATCGCCGCGGAAGACATCCCCCTCGACGTCGCGTACGAGGACTCCGACGTCATCGTCCTTAACAAGCCGCGGGGCATGGTGGTCCATCCGGCGCCCGGCCATTATTCCGGCACGGTCGTCAACGCGCTGATGCACCATTGCAAGGACTTGTCCGGCATCAACGGCGTGCTGCGGCCGGGCATCGTGCACCGCATCGACAAGGACACGTCGGGCCTCCTGATGGCCGCGAAGAACGACCTGGCCCATTTGTCGCTGGCGGAGCAGTTGAAGGAACATAGCGTCACGCGCAAATACGTGGCCCTCGTCCATGGCAACATGCCGCACGAGAACGGCACCGTCGACGCGCCGATCGGGCGGGATCCGCAGGACCGTAAGCTGTTCACGGTCACGCACAAGGGCAGCAAGGAAGCGGTCACGCACTTCCAGGTGCTCGAGCGCTTCGGCGACTATACGCTGCTGGAGCTGCAGCTGGAGACGGGGCGGACGCATCAAATCCGCGTCCATTTGAAGTACATCGGCCATCCGCTCGCGGGGGATCCGGTGTACGGGCGGAGCAAGACGATCGGCCTCAAGGGCCAGGCGCTGCATGCCGCCGTGCTCGGGTTCGTGCATCCGCGCAGCGGCGAGTATTTGGAATTCCAGGCGCCGATTCCGGCCGACATGGAGCATGAGCTGACGATATTGCGGCAGCGCTGATTCCGAAATTAGTGCAAACTTTTCACCATATTCTATATATGGCACCCGCCTTGCCTTGCGCTATGATGGAACCAAATCGTAAAACTTCGAATCGAAGGGTGAGAAATCGAGCATGACGCAAATCAATAATCATTATACGAACCTCCAGGGCAGCTACCTGTTCTCCGAAATCGCGAAACGCCGCACGAAATTCATGCAAGAAAATCCGAACGCCCAAATCATCAGCCTCGGCATCGGCGACGTGACGCGCGGTCTCCCGGACGCGATCACCAAAGCGATGCACGGCGCGGTGGACGAGCTGGCGAATCCGTCGTCGTTCCGCGGCTACGGCCCGGAGCAAGGCTACGACTTCCTGATCGACGCCATCATCGAGAACGATTATAAGGCGCGCGGCATCGACATCGCGACGAACGAAGTGTTCGTGAGCGACGGCTCGAAATGCGACGTCGGCAACATTCAAGAAATTTTCAGCCAGGACGCGGTCGTCGCCGTGCAGGATCCCGTGTATCCGGTGTACGTGGACACGAACGTCATGGCCGGCCGATCCGGCTTGTTCAATAAAGAAACGAACCAATACGAAAACATCGTGTACCTGAAATGCGACGCGTCGAACAACTTCACGCCGAGCCTGCCGGACCGCAAGGTCGACCTGATCTACCTCTGCTACCCGAACAACCCGACCGGCATGACGCTCTCCAAAGCGGAGCTGAAGCGCTGGGTCGATTTCGCCAAGGCGAACAACTGCATCATTCTGTACGATTCCGCGTACGAAGCGTTCATCCGCGAGGCGGACGTGCCGCGGTCCATTTACGAGATCGAAGGCGCGAAGGAAGTCGCGATCGAATTCCGCAGCTTCTCCAAGACGGCCGGCTTCACGGGCGTGCGCTGCGCGTACACGGTCGTGCCGCGCGAGCTGAAGGCGAAGGACGCCGACGGCAACGCCGTGCTCGTGAACGACCTGTGGAACCGCCGCCACACGACGAAGTTCAACGGCGTCTCGTACGTGACGCAGCGCGGCGCGGCGGCGGTCTACACGCCGGAAGGCAAAGCGCAAATCGCGTCCATCATCGATTATTACATGACGAACGCCGGCATCATCCGCGACGGCCTGGCTTCCCTCGGCCTGGAAGTGTTCGGCGGCGTGAACGCGCCGTACATCTGGCTGAAGACGCCGAGCGGCTTGGACTCTTGGGCGTTCTTCGACAAGCTGCTGTCGGAAGCGAACATCGTGGGCACGCCGGGCGTCGGCTTCGGCCAAGCCGGTCAAGGCTACTTCCGCCTGACGGCGTTCGGCAGCCGCGAAAACACGGAAAAAGCGGTGGAACGGATCACCAAGCTGAGCCTGTAAGGCGATCGGCAACCGACCGATTGACATTGCTTGTCGAATGTGACATAATTCTTTTGATAAACCGTAGTACCTTTAACTCAGTCCAGAGAGGCTGGCAAGGTAACGTGAATCGTTTTATCAATCGAATCCGGGGACAACCCTACCCACTGACGCTCGGTCGCGGTGGCGTTTTGTCCAACCCGATAAGATTGACTATCCAAAACGACGAACTCCTTGCGCATGCCGCAAGGAGTTTTTTTGTGGCCATGGAACTTCGCAGTCAAGCAAGGAGGCGCATGAAACCAATGGATGAGCAGCATCGCGTCATCATGGACGAAACGGCGATCCGGCGCGCGCTCACGCGGATTGCCCATGAAATCGTCGAGAAGAACAAAGGCATCGACAACTGCGTGATCGTCGGCATTCGTACCCGCGGCATCTATCTGGCGCAGCGGATCGCCGAGCAAATCCGGGAAATCGAAGGACGCCCCGTCGAGGTGCAGGAGCTCGACATCACGCAGTACCGCGACGACCGCGAGAAGGTCAGCGCCGAACGTCCCGCGGCGGGGTCGTCGGTCGGCGTCAAGGATAAACGGGTCATCCTCTTCGACGACGTTCTCTATACCGGCAGAACGATCCGGGCGGCGATGGACGCGCTGATGGATCTGGGGCGGCCGCAAGCGATCCAGCTGGCCGTGCTGGTCGACAGGGGCCATCGGGAGCTGCCGATTCGGCCGGACTACGTCGGAAAGAACGTGCCGACCTCGAAGCAAGAGCAGATCGAAGTGTCTCTGCAGGAAGTCGACGAGAACGATCAAGTGACGATTATCCACTAAGGGGGACGGACGCATGACGACCGCAACGCTAACGAGAGACCGAAGCCTGCTCGGGCTGAAAGAGCTCGGCCGGGACGAGATCGAGTCGATTCTCGACCGCGCCGCCCACTGGGAGCACCACGCGACGAAGATCGACCCGGTGCTGCAAGGGAAGTTCGTCGCGAACATGTTCTTCGAGAACAGCACCCGCACCCGTTTCTCGTTCGAAGTCGCGGAGAAGCGGCTCGGCGCGGAAGTGCTCAACTTCTCCGCCGCCGTCTCGAGCGTGCAGAAGGGCGAATCGATTTACGATACGGTGCGCACCTTGGAATCGATGGGCATCGACGCCGGCGTCATCCGGCTGAAGCCGATCGGCGTGCTGGCCGAGCTGGCGGCCAAAATCAACGTGCCGCTCATCAACGCGGGCGACGGCAACAACGAGCATCCGACCCAGGCGCTGCTCGATCTCTATACGATGCGCAAGCAGTTCGGCGAGCTGCGCGGGCTGACGGTCTCCATCGTCGGCGACATCCTGCACAGCCGCGTCGCGCGCTCGAACCTGTACGCGCTGCGCAAGTTCGGCGCGAACGTACAGTTCTGCGCGCCGGCCAGCATGGCGGCGAAGGAGCTGGACGCGCCGCTCGTCACGATGGAGGAAGCGCTGCGCGCCGACGTCATCATGATGCTGCGGGTGCAGCTGGAACGCCATGAAGCGGGCATGATGAGCACGCCCGAAGCGTACCGGGAGCAATACGGCCTGACGGTCGACCGTGCTTCGCGCATCGCGCCGCACGCCATCATCATGCACCCGGCGCCGATCAACCGGAACGTGGAGATCGACGACGAGCTGGTGGAGCACGGACAATCGCGGATCTTTCCGCAGATGCAAAACGGCGTGCCGATCCGGATGGCCGTCATCGAACGGGCACTGACTTAAAAAGTTCGAAGGGAGACAGGACAGACATGGCAGCATGGATATTGAACGGATTAGTCTGGAACGAAGCGACGGGCGAGACGGAGACGAAGCATATCCGCATCGCGGACGGCGTCATCGCCGAGATCGCGGACGCGTCCGCGGGCCTGCCGGACACGCAGGGGCACGACACGATCGACGCGCAGGGCAAGCTGGTATCCGCAGGGTTCATCGACATGCACGTCCACCTGCGCGAACCGGGCTTCGAATATAAAGAAGACATCGCGAGCGGCACGCGCTCCGCGGCGGCGGGCGGCTTCACGACGATCGCCTGCATGCCGAACACGCGTCCCGTCACGGACACGCCGGATACCGTCCGGTTCATTCTCGATAAAGCGGCGACCGCGGGCATCATCAACGTGCTCCCGTACGCGGCGATCACGAAGAACGAGCTGGGACGCGAGCTGACCGATTTCGCGGCGCTGAAGGAAGCGGGCGCGGTCGGCTTCACGGACGACGGCGTCGGCGTGCAGAACGCCCAGATGATGAAGGACGCCATGAAGCTGGCGGCTTCGATGAGCATGCCGGTCATCGCCCACTGCGAAGACGACTCGCTGGTCGTCGGCGCGGCGGTGACGGAAGGCAAGTTCGCCGCGGCGAACGGCCTGAAGGGCATTCCGAACGAGTCGGAAGCGATCCACGTCGGCCGGGACATTCTGCTCGCGGAAGCGACGGGCGTGCACTACCATGTCTGCCACGTCAGCACCGAGCAGTCGGTGCGGCTCATCCGGCACGCCAAGCAGTTCGGCATCAACGTCACCGCCGAGGTATGCCCGCATCACTTGGTGCTGTCGGACGAAGACATCCCGGGCATGGACGCCAACTGGAAAATGAACCCGCCGCTGCGCACGCCGCGCGACGTGCAAGCGGTCATCGAAGGGCTCGAGGACGGCACGATCGACATCGTCGTCACGGACCACGCGCCGCACGGCGCGGAGGAGAAAGCCCGCGGCATGCAGCTCGCGCCGTTCGGCATCGTCGGCTTCGAGACGGCGTTTCCGCTGCTGTACACCGAATTCGTCCGCACGGGCAAATGGACGCTCGGCTTCCTGCTGCGGCGGATGACGTCGGACCCGGCCCGCGTGTTCGGGCTGGCGAGCGGGGTTTTGAAAGCCGGGGCTCCTGCAGATATTACTATCGTGGATCTGGAGCGCGAACGCGAGGTCGATCCGGAAACCTTCGCTTCCAAAGGCAAGAACACGCCGTTCGGCGGCTGGAAGCTGTACGGCTGGCCGGAGACGACCCTCGTTGGCGGCAAGATCGTTTGGACGGCACACTAAAGAGCACGCAACTTGAGACAGGAGTGGATACGGATGCAAGCAAGATTGTTACTGGAAGACGGCACGCTGTTTACGGGCCTCGGCTTCGGCGCCGAAGGGCAGTCGACCGGCGAAGTCGTATTTAATACAGGCATTACGGGTTATCAAGAGGTGCTGTCGGATCCGTCCTACTGCGGCCAGATCGTGACGATGACGTATCCGCTCATCGGCAACTACGGCATCACGCGCGACGACTTCGAGACGGTGGCGCCGTTCATCCACGGTTTCGTCGTGCGCCGGCACGAGCCGGTTCCGAGCAACTGGCGGGCGCAATACACGCTGGACGGCATCCTGAAAGAGCACGGCATCATCGGCATCAGCGACATCGATACCCGCATGCTCACCCGTATCCTCCGCCATCACGGCACGATGAAGGGCATCCTGACGACGGGCTCCGAACGCGCGGAAGAGCTCCAGGAGCGCCTGTCGGGCTCCGCGCTCATGCGCGACCAAGTGGCGCGCACGTCGACGAAGAGCATGTTCACGAGCCCCGGCGACCGCGAACGGATCGTGCTCGTCGACTTCGGCGCGAAAAGCGGCATCCTGCGCGAGCTGACGAAGCGCGGCTGCGACGTCGTCGTCGTGCCGCACGACACGACGGCGGAACAGATCCGCAAGCTGAATCCGGACGGCATCCAGCTGTCCAACGGCCCCGGGGACCCGAAAGACGTGCCGCACGCCGTCAAGATGATTCAAGAGCTGCTCGGCGAATATCCGATTTTCGGCATCTGCCTCGGCCACCAGCTGTTCGCGCTCGCGTGCGGCGCGGATACGTCGAAGCTGAAATTCGGCCACCGCGGCGGCAACCATCCCGTCAAAGAGCTGGAGACGAACCGCTGCTATATCACGTCGCAGAACCACGGCTACACGGTGCTCGACGAATCCGTCGCGGGCACGAAGCTGGTCGTGACGCACATCAACAACAACGACCGGACGATCGAGGGCTTGAAGCATGCGGAACACCCGGCCTTCTCCGTGCAGTACCACCCGGAGGCGGCGCCGGGCCCGTACGACAGCAGCTACCTGTTCGATCAATTCCTGGACATGATCCGCACCACGAAACGAAACAACCCGCAGAAACCGCGTCAAGCGCAAATGGCGGCATCATTGAGAGGAGAGCTGCAGTATGCCCAGAAATAACAAGCTGAAAAAAATCCTCGTCATCGGGTCCGGCCCGATCGTCATCGGCCAGGCGGCCGAATTCGACTATGCCGGCACGCAAGCCTGCCAAGCGTTGAAGGAAGAAGGCTACGAGGTTGTGCTCATCAACAGCAACCCGGCCACGATCATGACCGACACGAACATGGCGGACAAAGTCTACATCGAGCCGATCACGCTCGACTTCGTGACCCAGATCATCCGCCAGGAGCGCCCCGACGGCCTGCTGCCGACGCTCGGCGGCCAGACCGGCCTCAACATGGCGGTCGAGCTGGCGCGCGCCGGCGTGCTGGAGCGCGAAAACGTGCAGCTGCTCGGCACGCAGCTGACGGCGATCGAGAAAGCGGAAGACCGCGACCTGTTCCGCGATCTGATGCGCGAGCTCGAGCAGCCGGTACCGGACAGCGTCATCGTCACGACGCTCGAAGAGGCGCTGGACTTCGCCAATGAAATCGGCTATCCGATCATCGTGCGCCCGGCGTACACGCTCGGCGGCACGGGCGGCGGCATCTGCGCCAACGAAGCGGAGCTCCGCGAAACCGTCGCGTCCGGCATCCGCTACAGCCCGATCGGCCAATGCCTCATCGAGAAATCGATCGCGGGCATGAAGGAAGTCGAATACGAAGTCATGCGCGACGCGAACGACAACTGCATCGTCGTCTGCAACATGGAAAACTTCGATCCCGTCGGCGTACATACCGGCGATTCCATCGTCGTGGCGCCGAGCCAAACGCTGTCCGACCGCGAGTATCAGATGCTCCGTTCGGCTTCGCTCAAAATCATCCGCGCGCTGAACATCGAAGGCGGCTGCAACGTGCAGTTCGCGCTCGACCCGTTCAGCTTCCAATACTACGTCATCGAGGTTAACCCGCGGGTCAGCCGGTCCTCCGCGCTGGCGTCCAAGGCGACGGGCTACCCGATCGCCAAGATGGCGGCGAAGATCGCCGTCGGCTACACGCTCGACGAAATCGTCAACCCGGTCACGGGCCAGACGTACGCCTGCTTCGAGCCGACGCTCGACTACATCGTCTCGAAGATTCCGCGCTGGCCGTTCGACAAGTTCACGTCGGCCAACCGCAAGCTGGGCACGCAAATGAAAGCGACCGGCGAAGTCATGGCGATCGGGCGGACGTTCGAGGAGTCCATGCACAAGGCGGTCCGCTCGCTCGAGATCGGCACGCACCGCATTCACTTGAAGGATGCCGCGGAGCTGGACGAAGAGACGCTGCGCCTGCGGCTGCAGAAGCCGGACGACGAGCGCATGTTCCTCGTGGCCGAAGCGTTCCGCCGCGGCTACGAGCTGCAGGACGTGCAGGATCTCACGAAGATCGACTGGTGGTTCCTCGATAAAATCGCGGGCATCGTCGCGTTCGAAGCCCAGCTTCGCGGCTCGGCCGTCCTGTCGAAGGAGCTGCTCTACCAGGCGAAGCGCAAAGGCTTCTCCGACCGCTCCATCGCGGAGATCCGCCGGGAAGGCAACCACGCGACGTACACCAACGAATACGACATCCGCGCGTACCGTCTGGAGCTCGGCCTGAAGCCGGTTTACAAGATGGTCGACACGTGCGCGGCCGAATTCGAAGCGACGACGCCGTATTACTACTCGACGTACGAGGTCGAGAACGAAGTGACCGAAACCGACAAGCAGAAGGTGCTCGTCCTCGGCTCCGGCCCGATCCGGATCGGGCAGGGCATCGAGTTCGACTACTCCACGGTGCACGCGGTCTGGGCGATCCAGAAAGCCGGCTACGAAGCGGTCATCATCAACAACAACCCGGAAACCGTCTCGACCGACTTCAGCACGTCCGACCGGCTGTACTTCGAGCCGCTCTTCTTCGAGGACGTCATGAACGTCATCGAGCAGGAGAAGCCGATCGGCGTCATCGTGCAGTTCGGCGGCCAGACGGCGATCAACCTGGCGGCGCCGCTGACGAAAGCCGGCGTGCGCATCCTCGGCTCGAGCCTCGAGAGCATCGACGCGGCCGAGGACCGCAAGAAGTTCGAAGCGCTGCTGCGCGAGCTGAACATTCCGCAGCCGAAGGGCACGACGGTCACGTCCGTGGACGAAGCCGTCGCCGCCGCGCAAGGCCTCGGCTATCCGGTGCTCGTGCGCCCGTCGTACGTGCTCGGCGGCCGCGCCATGGAAATCGTCTACTCCGACGAGGAGCTGCTGACGTACATGGTGCAGGCCGTGAAGATCAATCCGGAGCATCCGGTCCTGATCGACCGCTACATGCTGGGCAAGGAAGCGGAAGTCGACGCGATCTGCGACGGCGAGACGGTGCTCATCCCGGGCATCATGGAACACGTCGAACGCGCGGGCGTGCACTCCGGCGACTCGATCGCGGTGTATCCGCCGCAGGCGATCTCGAAAGAGCTGCAGCAAAAAATGATCGACATCACGATCAAGATCGCGCGGGGCTTGAACGTCATCGGCCTCGTGAACATCCAGTTCGTCATCTTCCAGGACGAGGTGTACGTCATCGAGGTTAACCCGCGCTCCTCGCGCACGGTGCCGTTCCTCAGCAAAGTGACGAACATTCCGATGGCCAACCTGGCGACGCAGGCGATTCTCGGCAAGAAGCTCGCGGACCTCGGCTATAGCGAAGGCCTGTGGCCGGAAGAAGATTTCGTCTCGGTCAAAGTACCGGTCTTCTCCTTCGCCAAGCTGCGCCGCGTCGATCCGACGCTGACGCCGGAGATGAAGTCCACGGGCGAAGTCATGGGCCGCGACGAGCAATACGCGAAGGCGCTGTACAAAGGCCTCGTAGGCGCCGGCATGCGCATTCCGTCGACGGGCTCGATCATCGCGACGGTATCCGACAAGGACAAACCGGAAGCGATCGACATTTTGCGCGGCTTCTACGAGCTGGGCTACAACATCATCGCCACGGGCGGCACGGCGACGGCGCTGGAGGAAGCGGGACTGCGCGTGAAGCGCGTGAACAAGCTGAGCGAAGGCTCGCCGAACATCCTGGATCTGATCCGCGACGGCCGCGCGCACTTCGTCGTCAACACGCTGACGAAGGGCAAGACGCCGGAGCGCGACGGGTTCCGCATCCGCCGCGAGGCGGTCGAGAACGGCGTCGTCTGCATGACCTCGCTCGATACGGTCCGCGCCCTGCTGAACATGCTGGAGACGATCAACTTCTCCTCGCGTCCGATGCCGGTGCTGTCGGCGCAAAAATAACCGGCGGTCGAACCGATCGCCATGGCCGCCAAACGGCCGCGAAAGCCTGCCCCCCAAGCAGGCTTTCGCCATGCATAGAGCAAGCGAATCGAAGGAGGCGGAGCAGTTGATGCTAAGCAGAGAAGAAGCCGCGGGCCGCGTCATGGTGGCGCTCGATTATCCGGGCGCCGCTTCGGCCGAAGCGCTGGTGCGGAGCCTCGAGGGCATTCCGTGCTACATGAAGGTCGGCATGCAGCTGTTCTACGCGGCCGGTCCGGGCTTCGTGACGGAGCTGAAGGCGCGCGGGTACAAGGTGTTCCTCGACCTGAAGATGCACGATATCCCGAATACGGTCAAAGGCGGCGCGAACAGCATCGCGAAGCTCGGCGTCGATATGTTCAACGTGCACGCGGCCGGCGGGACGGCCATGATGCAAGCCGCGATGGAAGGCGTGGAAGCCGCGCTCGCGGCCGAGCCCGGCCTGCGCCGGCCGCTCGTCATCGCCGTGACGCAGCTGACGAGCACGAGCCAAGCGGTGCTGAACGGCGAGATCGGCATCGGCGGCTCCGTCGCGGACGCGGTCGTCCGTTACGCCCGGCTGGCCCGGGAAGCGGGACTCGGCGGCGTCGTCGCCTCCCCGCAGGAGGTGCGGCTCATCAAGGAGGCCTGCGGGCCGTCGTTCCGGACGATTACGCCGGGCATCCGTCCGGCGGGCGCGGATATCGGCGACCAGTCGCGCATCATGACGCCGCGCGAAGCGCTGGCGCAAGGCACGGATTACATGGTCGTCGGCCGGCCGATCACGGCGGCGCCGAGCCCGAGAGAAGCTTTGGAAACCATTATCGAGGAGCTGATGTAGATGACAACATCCACGCTGGAACAACTGCAGACAGACATCGCGAAAGGGCTGCTGCAAATCAACGCGGTCGCGCTGCGCCCGAACGATCCGTTCACCTGGACGTCCGGCATGAAATCGCCGATCTACTGCGATAATCGCCTGACGATGTCGTACCCGGCGATCCGCGAGCTGATCGCGGAAGGCTTCGCGACGATCATCCGGGCGCAGTATCCGGACTGCCAGGCGGTCGCCGGCATCGCGACCGGCGGCATTCCGCACGCGGCCTGGGTGGCGCAGAAGCTGAACCTGCCGATGCTCTACGTCCGCGACAAAGCGAAGGGCCACGGCAAAACAAATCAGATCGAAGGCCATTTCGAGCCCGGCCAGAAGGTCGTGCTCATCGAGGATCTGGTCTCGACCGGCGGCAGCTCGCTGAAGGCGGCGGTCGCGGTGCGCGACGCCGGCTGCGAGGTGCAGGCCGTCGTGGCGATTTTCACCTACCAATTCCCGCAAGCCGCCGAGGCGTTCGCGGAAGCGGGCATCCCGCTCGCGACGCTGTCGAATTATTCGGCGCTGATCGACGTGGCGCTCGAGAACGGCATCGTCCAGCAGAGCGATGTGGCCCTGCTGCAAGCGTGGCGGGAAAACCCGCAAGCGTTCGGCGCATAAGCGGAAATCCGCTGGCCGGCGACCGCTTGCCGGAGTCCCGCGCATCCGCGTGCAGAAGCCGCTCCATCCGACAGGATCCGCCCATCATGGCGGATCCTGTTTTTTTGCGTCGCCAAGCTTCCGTGTTTCATTCTTCCGCCGACGGGTTATATTTAGCTAACTTGCTGCATACAATGGATTGTTTCGCCAAATAGATTACTAGAATGCGAGGAAGCGAAGATGAACCTATTCTACAAACGACTGATGGATTCGACGGAAGATCTCCTGTACCGGGTGCGGATTTACGACCGGGAGCTGAAGAAATGCGACGAAATTTTGCAGATGGACGAGGCGTACGGCCAGCTGCGCCAAGCCTTCGATGCGATAGATTCGCGCAACGAATCCGCGATGGAGCGCGTGGCGGCGAAGCTGCAGCAGATGCGGCAGCGCTTGATCACGATGATGGAGGATTTGCTGCACGCGGCTTGATGGGGGCCGGAAGGGGGAAAATGACCTCCGGGCTGCGTGGGGCTCCGCTCGCTGTTGTAGTCTGACATCTTGATTAGATAACGGATGAATCGGTTGATATCAGACTACAAAAGCGAACGCTGAAGGTGAATGGCATGCATTCTTGTTGACAGGTATGATATGCGGCATTCACCGGCTTCGTAAGCATACGCTGAAGCTGCTTCGCGCCTACACATCCCTCCGGTCATTTTCTCGGCCCCGTTAACAAATCTGCGTGCGGCAAATTTAGAGGAAGAGGAAAAAACCTCTTGCCAGCCGGCGGAGGCGATGGTAGTATGTTACATTAAATGGAAGGGTTTCTAGGGATCCGCTTCGAGGCGAACCGAGCGAAACCGGGCATGGACGATAGTCCGCCACACCGTAGGGATAAAAGACCTTCGGCAAGTTCCACCCAGCAGGACTGGGCGGCGCTTGCGCGGAGGTCTTTTTTGCTTTACTCCGTCGAAGCGCCGCGGACAAAGGACAAAGGAGGGGAAACGCGTGGTCGCACTTCGGACGCAGGCGCTGCGCAAGGTGTTCGCGGTCAAGCGCAAGGACGCCGGCTTGGCCGGGAGCTTCCGGTCGCTGCTGAGGCCGGCATGGGAGGAGAAGGTCGCGGTGCGCGGCATCGATTTGACGGTGCAGCAGGGGGAGATGGTCGCGTTCCTCGGGCCGAACGGGGCGGGCAAATCGACGACGATCAAGATGCTGACGGGCATTTTGCATCCGTCCTCGGGCGAGGCGAAGGTGCTCGGCTTCACGCCGTGGCGCGAACGGGAGAAGCTGGCTTACCGCATCGGCGCGGTCTTCGGCCAGAAATCGCAGCTGTGGTACCATCTGCCGCCGATCGACACGTTCGACCTCGTCAGCCGGATCTACGAGCTCGACCGCCGCGACTACCGGCGCCGGCGCGACGATCTGATCGCGCGCTTCGAGCTCGGCCCGTATTTGCGCACGCCGGTGCGCAAGCTGTCGCTGGGCGAACGGATGCGCTGCGAAATCGCGGTGTCGTTCCTTCACCGGCCGCAGCTGCTCTTCCTCGACGAGCCCACGATCGGGCTGGACGTCGTCGTCAAGCAGCGGATACGAGAGCTGATCCGCGAGTCGAACCGTACGGAGGGGACCACCGTGTTCCTGACCTCGCACGACGCGGGCGACATGGAGGAATTGTGTTCGCGGGCGGTCGTCATTCATCACGGCGGGATTTTGCTCGATGCGCCCGTCGACCGGCTGAAGCGGGAGGTGCTGAACCGCAAAATCATCTCGCTCACGATGGCCGCGGGCTCCGACGCCTCCGCGCTGCCGCCCCTCCGCGGCACGAGCGTCATCGCCCGGGACGGCCGGCGGCTCAAGCTGGCCGTCGACCTGGCGGCGACCGACATCGAAACCGTGCTCGGCGCGGTCATCGGCGCGTATCGGCTCGACGACGTCACCGTCGAAGACCCGCCGATGGAGGAAATCATCACGCACATTTACGGAACGGGAGGGCAGCGGCCATGAGCATCGCGAACGAATTGACGGATAACCGGCCGAGGCCGCTGTCCGCCAGAGGCTTGAAGGCCGCCGCGGTCGCCCGGATCATGATGCGGCAGCAGCTGGCGTACAAGACGGATTTTCTGATGCGCGCGAGCTTCATGTTCATCATCCTGTTCGTGTTCGTCCAGCTCTGGTCCGCGGCGTACGGCGGCGACCGGACGCGCGTCATCGACGGCTATACGCTGAAGCAGATCATTTGGTACCTTGTCTTCACGGAGGCGATCACGATGGGCGTCCCCGCGCTGTGCGGCTTGATCGAGAACGAAGTGAAGAGCGGCGACATCGCGGTCCGGCTGATCCGGCCGCTGTCGTACGTCGGCTATCATTACGCCGCGTACGTGGCCGAAGCGGTCTTCCGTTTCTTCGTCCATCTCGCCGTCGGCGGCGCCGTCGCCTGGCTGTGCGTCGGGCCGCCGGCGTTCGGGCTCGGCTGGCTGGGCTTGTTCTCGCTCACGCTCGGCGCGCTCACGATCGCGTTCTTGCTGAACATGATCGTGGCGCTGTGCGCCTTTTGGGTCGAGGAGACGCGGGGCATGGAGTTCGTGCTGCACAAGCTGCAGTTCACCGTCGGCGGCATGCTCCTGCCGCTCGACCTGATGCCGGAGCCGCTGCAGCGCGCGTGCGCTTGGCTGCCGTTTCAGGCGATGCTGTATTTCCCCGCGCGGACGGCGGTCAATTTCGGGTCGGCGCCGCTCGGCGAGCAATTCGCGATTCAAGCCGCGTGGATCGCCGTTCTGACGGCGGCGGTGCTGCTGATCTACAGGAGAGGAGTGTCGAAGCTGCATGTCAACGGCGGATAACGAGCGGGCGCGGATCGGCAAGGAGAAACCTCCGTCATGGGCGAGACGGGCGGCGGGCACGCTCGCTTTCCTGCTTACCTGCTGGAAGGTGAATCTGGCCTCCGCGATGGAATACCGCGCGAGCTTCTTCTTGATGGCGGGGATGATGTTCATCAATAACTTCATGTGGCTGTTCTTCTGGAGCCTGTTCTTCGGCAAGTTTCCGGTCGTGAACGGCTGGGGGCTGAACGACGTCATGCTGATGTGGGCGGTCGGGGCCGGCGGCTTCGGCTGGGCGAATCTGCTGTTCGGCAACTTCAACCGCATCGCCCCGATCGTCGCGAGCGGCCAGCTGGACGTCTACCTGTCGCAGCCGAAGCCGGTGCTGCTGCACGTGCTCGCGAGCCGGATGTCGCTGACGGCGGCGGGGGACTTCGCGTTCGGGCTCGTCGTCTACGCTTGGGTCGGCGACCATTCCGTCAAAGGCGTGCTGCTGTTCGCCGCGGCGCTCTTGATCAGCGGCACGATCTTCATGGGCGTCGTCGTGCTGGCGGGCAGCCTCGCCTTCTTCATGGGCAACGCGGAAGGCTTCGCGCAGCAGGTGTTCAACAGCTTCGTCGCGCTGTCGACATACCCTTCCGACATCTTCAAAGGGCTGGCGAAGGCGCTGCTCTTCACGGCGCTGCCCGCGGGATTCATCAGCTTCCTGCCGATCGGCCTGATGCGGGACGCCGATCCCGCGTTCGCGTGGAAGGCCGTCGCCGCCGCGCTCCTCTTCGGCGCGGCCGCCGTCCTCGCGTTCCGGCTCGGCCTGAAGCGGTACGCCTCGGGCAACGCCATCGTGCTCCGCGGATAAGGCGCGGCCTGCGGCTCGGCCGAGACCGATCCGAGGCCTTGCGCCCGAAATGCCGACATAAAAGCGCCCGTTCGCGCGGCCCGTTCACGGCCGCGGCGGACGGGCGTTTTTTAGTACATTAATTTCTTTTAAAGGCGCTTTCCAGTGTAACCTTTTGTTCCCATGCACCGTCTATTCGGTAGTAAGATTAGAGTTTTCTCATGGGAAGGGGGTTTCGCGGTCGAAATGGGATGGAGGAAGAGCAAGCAAATCGCGGCCGAAGCTGCCCGAAACGACGTACATAAGGAAGAACCCGGGCCGGCGGTTGCGGACGTCCAAGCGAAACCGCTGCTCGTCGTCGAAGGCGTCGAACGGACCTTTCAAGCCGGCGGACAACCGCTGCACGTGCTGAAGGGCATTGATATGGAGCTGAAGCCCCGGCGGCTGGTCATGCTGCGCGGACGTTCCGGCTCCGGCAAAACGACGCTGCTGAACATGATCGGCGGGCTCGACCAGCCGTCGAAAGGACATATTTTTTTCAACGACTTGCCGTTCCACGCGATGAGCGACGACCAGCGCACGAAAGTGCGGCGCAAGGACATGGGCTTTATTTTCCAGGCGTTCGCCCTGATGCCGCTGCTGTCCGCCTACGAGAACGTCGAGCTGTCGCTCCGCATGGCGGGCGTGCCCGGCGCCGAGTGGAAGCCGCGGGTGGAGCATTGCCTTGAGCTCGTCGGCCTGGCCAAGCGGATGCATCATCGGCCGTTCGAGCTGTCCGGCGGCGAGCAGCAGCGCGTGGCCATCGCCAAAGCGATCGCCCACCGGCCGAGCCTGCTGCTGGCGGACGAACCGACGGCCGAGCTGGATTCGCAGATGGCCGCGCAGATCATGTCGGTCTTCCAAACGATTATCCGTACCGAGCATGTAACGATTTGTATGACAACGCACGATCCCACGATTTTGGAGGTTGCCGATCATGTTTACGAAATGGTTGACGGGAAGTTCATTTAAGGCGGCGGCCGCGATCGTCATCGGCGGTTCGGTGCTGCTGGCTTCGACCGGCTGCTCGCTGCTGCCGGACGAGGCGAGCGAGGAGGTGCTGCCGGAAATCGCGCCGCCGCAAATCTCCAAGAAGCCGGAGTACGAGGTGACGACGACGACGCTGGAGACGAAGCGGACGGAGATCGGCAAAATGATCGCCACGCAGGAGGAGACCCTTTATTTTACGCTCGACGGCAAACGGCTGAAGGACTTGAACGTGAAAATCGGCCAGAAGGTGACCGCCGGGCAGGCGATCGGCTCGCTGGACGTCGACGACATGCGCAAGCAGCTGCGCTCCGACAAGCTGAATTTCTCCAAGGATGAGCTGCAGATGAAGGACACGCTGCGCAAGAAGGACGAGATGGACCCGATCGAGTTCGAGCTGGCGAAAATCGCGTTCGAGGAGAAACGCCAGGCGCTCGCGGACGCCGAAGCGGAGATCGCCAAAGCGGAGCTGACGGCGCCGTTCACGGGCACGATCGTCAGCCTCAGCGTCTCGAAGGGCGACGCGATCAAGGCATATGACCCGGTGTGCATCATCGCCGACACGGGCAAGCTCACGGCGGCCGCCAAGCTGGCGCCGGAAGATCTCGAGGGCGTCGCGGTCGGCATGCCGGTCGTCGTCGACATCAACAACGCCGGGGAATTCGCCGGCAAAGTGACGCAGCTTCCCGTCGTCTCGAACGATGACGAAAGCGGCGGCAACGGAGGGAACGGGGGCAACGGCGGCGCGCAGCGTCCGGAACGGCCGGAGGATTTTCTGACCGTCTCGCTCGACAAGCCGCTGCCGGCCGGCGTCACCCGCGGCACTCCGCTGTCCATCTCCATCATCATGGACCGCAAGGAAAACGCCGTCGTCATCCCGCCGTCCGCGCTGCGCTCCATCGGTTCGCGCACGTACGTGCAGGTCGTCGACGCGGAAGGCAAGCGCGAGGTGGACGTGGAAGTCGGCCAGCAAACCGCGACGGAAGTGGAAATCCTCAAAGGGTTGACGCCGGGGCAGAAAGTCGTAGGTAAGTAGCGTATGGGGATCCAGCTATTTCGCTTTCTGTTCCGCAAAATGTGGAATACGCGCTGGATGACGCTCAGCTCGCTCGCGGGCCTGATCATCGCCGTCGCCTTCGCGACCAGCATCCCGATGTACGCGGACGGGGCGCTGAAGCGGGTGGTGGCGCAGACGCTCCAGGACGAGAGCGGCGGCCTGCCGGCCGGATCGCTGCTCATGCGCTACCAGGAGACGTCGTCCAAGACGGACCTGAACGGGCTGAACGCGGTCGGCGCGTACATCCGGGACGACGTGCCGAAGCTGATCGGCTTTCCGTTCGCGACGTACAGCCAGAGCCTCGCGATCCGCAGCGCGGACCTGACGCCGGTCGATCCGTCCAAGGTCGACGCGAGCCGGGCGCGCACGATGGCCATCACGACGATGACGGGGCTCGACAAGAAGGCGGAGCTGACGCAGGGCCGCTGGTTCAAGGACGCCGTCGGCGACGGCGACACCGTCGAAGCCGTCATGATGGAAGAGGCGATGTACCGCGGCGACGTCCATATCGGCGACGAATTCGAGTACCCGATCTACGGCGCGAACAGCATGACGCTGAAGGTCAAGATCGTCGGCGCCTACAAGCCGCTCAAGGATACAGACCCGTTCTGGTACCAAGGCATGGAGAGCCTCATGAGCACGCTCACGGTCGGCGACAAGGCGTTCCAAGACGGCCTGCTGAAGGAACGAAACATTCCGATCCATACGGCCAGCTGGTATTACGCCTTCGACTTGAAGGAGATCAAAACAAGCCAGCTCGCGCCGCTGACGCAGACGCTGGACCGGCTGAACATCGACCTGTATCAGCGCCTCAAGGATACGCGGGTGGAAATCTCGTTCGCCAAGCTGCTCGGCGAGTTCAAGACGCAGAGCCTGCAGCTGCAGATGCTGCTCTTCACGCTCGCGGCGCCGATGCTGGCGATGGTGTTCTACTTTATCACGATGAACGCGCGCCAATCGCTCGACAAGCAGCGCAGCGACATCGCGGTACTGCGAAGCCGGGGCGCGGGAACGAGACAGATCGTCGGCATCTATTCGCTCGAAGGGTTGTTCCTCGGCATCCTGGCGCTGGCCGCGGGACCGCTGCTCGGCTGGTTCATGGCGAAGAGCATCGGCTCGGCGAACGGGTTCCTGGAGTTCGTCAACCGCAAGTCGATTCCGGTCGGCTTCACGTCCGACGCGGTCATCGCGGGGCTCGGCGCGGTCGTGCTCGCCATGCTCGCCACCGTCATTCCGGCCGTGGTGTACGCGCGGGCCTCGATCGTCGACTACAAGAAGCAGATCGCGCGCTCGGACCGCAAGCCGTTCTGGCAGCGCTGGTTCGTCGACGTCCTGCTGATCGGCGTCGCCGGCTACGGCTGGTACCTGTTCAACGAACGCCAGATGATCTCGATCAAGAGCAACCTGACGACGGACCAGCTGAACGTGCAGCCGTTCCTGTTCTTCGTGCCGGCGCTGGCGATCTTCGCCATGGGGCTGTTCTTCCTGCGGGTATTCCCGTGGCTGCTGAAGCTGTTCAACTGGCTCGGCCGGAAGCTCCTGCCCGTGCCGCTGTATCTGACGCTGACGCAGCTGTCGCGCTCGTCCAAAGGGTATTACCCGCTCATGATCCTGCTCATTCTGACGCTGGGCCTCGGCGTGTACAACGCGTCGGCGGCGCGCACCATCGATCTGAACTCGACGGAGCGGACGCTATATAAATACGGAACGGACGTGATCGTTCAGACCGTCTGGGAAGGACGCACCGAAGTCATCAATACCGGGGGCGGCGGTTCCGGCGGCAATACCGGCAGCGGCAATGGCGGCGGCAGCGGGGGCTCCGAAGGCGGCCAAGGCGGCGGCAACGGCGGCAATGGCGGCAGCGGCGGGTCCGGGGGCGGCGGCAACGGCGGCCAAGGCGGGGGCGAAAGCATCCCGACGCGCGTCAATTACAGCGAGCCGCCGTTCGAGATCTTCCGCAAGCTGGACGGCGTCGAAGCCGCGGCCCGCGTCCTGCAGACGAAGGCGAACATCGTCGTCTCGGGCCGTTCGATCGGCCAAGGAACGGTCATGGGCATCGACAACGTCGATTTCTCGAAGGTGGCCTGGTTCCGCAACGACCTGTATCCGGTTCATCCGTTCAACTATTTGAAAAATCTCGGCCTCTACGAGCAGGCGGCCATCATTCCGTCGAACGTGGCGGAGAAATACCAGCTGAAGCTCGGGGACACGATCACGGCGGGCATGCAGGACGGCGTCGTGGAATTCGCGGTCGTCGGCATCGTGCCGTACTGGCCGGCGCAGTATCCGGACCAATCGCCGTTCATCATCGCGAACCTGGATTACATCTACGACCAGGTGCCGATCATTCCGTACGAGGTCTGGCTGAAGATGAAGCCCGGCGCCTTGACCGCGCCGATCATGAAGCAGCTGGAGAGCGCGGGCATCGAGCTCGCGGACGTGAAGGACGTGCGGATCGAGCTGGCGGCCCAATCCAAGCATCCGACCCGGGGCGGCGTCTTCGGCATTCTCAGTCTGGGCTTCCTGGTCTCCATCATCATCTCGCTGACGGGCTACATTCTCTTCTGGTTCTTCAACCTGTCGGGACGGATCGTGCAGTTCGGCGTCCTGCGGGCGATGGGGCTCTCGCGCAGGCAGCTGACCGGCATGCTGCTGCTGGAGCAGGTGTTCACGGCGGGACTGTCGATCGGCCTCGGCATCGTGATCGGCAAGATCGCCAGCCTGCTGTTCCTGCCGTTCCTGCAGACGACGGAGAACGTGGCGAATTCCGTGCCGCCGTTCCGGGTCGTCTTCGACGCCAAGGACACGAACCAGCTGTACATCGTCGTCGCCTGCATGATGCTGATGGGCGCGCTGCTGCTGCTGGCGCATATCCGCCGGCTCCGGGTGCACCAGGCCGTCAAGATGGGAGAGGAGCGCTAACCGATGATTACTTGCGAAGGCTTGGTGAAGATTTACAAATCCGACGATCTCGAGGTCGTCGCGCTCCAGGGGCTGAACCTTCAGGTCCGCGAAGGGGAGATGATGGCGATCATCGGCAACAGCGGAAGCGGGAAGTCGACGCTGCTCAATATCTTGGGCGGCCTCGACCGGCCGTCCGCCGGCAGCGTCACGGTGGGCCAGTGGGATTTGCTCAAGATCACCGACGAGCAGCTGGTATCGTATAAACGCGACACCGTCGGCTTCATCTGGCAGAACAACGCGCGCAACCTGCTGCCGTACCTGTCCGCGCTCGAGAACGTCGAGATGCCGATGATGTTCAGCGCCAAGCTCGACCGCGCCTATGCCAAGCAACTGCTGGAGTGGGTCGGGCTCAAGGACCGGATGCACAACAAGCTGCATCAGCTCTCCGGCGGCGAGCAGCAGCGGGTGGCGATCGCCATCTCGCTGTCCAACCGGCCGAAGATGCTGCTGGCCGACGAGCCGACCGGCTCCGTCGACACGCGGACGTCGGATATGATCATGGAGATCTTCCGGCGGCTGAACCGGGAGCTCGGCATCACGATCGTCATCGTCACGCACGATTTGTCCCTCGCGGGCAAGGTGGACCGCGTCGTCGCCATCCGCGACGGCTTGACGAGCACCGAGTTCATCAAGCGGAATCCGAATTTGGACGACGATTTCGAGCAGGGCGGGCTGGCGCAAGGCAATGTACACGAAGAGTACGTCGTCGTGGACCGCGTCGGCCGGCTGCAAATTCCGAAAACGTATTTGACGGCTTTGAACATTACAGATAAAGCATCGATGGAATTCGACGGCGAGCGGATCATCATATCGCCGCCCAAATCATTGGAGGGGTAAACCGAATGAAGAAGAAGCAGCGAGGCAACGGGAAAATCGTACTGAGGGCATCGGCGGCGGCGCTGTCCATGGCGCTGGTCGCGTCCGGCCTGGCGGCGTGCAGCAAAGGATCCGGCAGCGACGACGGCAAGCAGCACGTGCTGCGCGTCGGCTTCGTCGGCTCGAACGCGGATACCGAATCGTACTACCGCCAGCAGTTCACGGACGGCTACGAGCTGACGCATCCGAACGTCGACATCGAGATCGTCGCGGCGATCAACTACGACGACCAGCGCTTCCAGCAGCCGGATCCGAACCAGAAGAACCCGGACGTATACGAGAAGGTCAAGGAAATGATGAACGGCAGCAACCCGCCGGACGTCGTCATCATGGATTCCGGGGTGCTCCGGCGGCTGACGCAGGACAATTTGGTCACGAAGCTCGATACGCTCATTCAGGACAAAGAATTCGACATCGACGACATCGTGCCGACCGTGCTCGACGGCATCAAGGATCTGGGGGACGGCAGCATTTACGCGCTGACGCCGACGTTCAGCTCCTCCGCTTTGTACTACAACAAAAAAATGTTCGCCGACGCGGGCATCGAACCGCCGAAAGACAACATGACCTGGCCGGACGTCGTCACGCTGGCGAAGCGGCTCGCGAAGGGCGACGGCAAGGACCGCAAGTTCGGCCTGTCCTTCAACCGCTACACCGGCGATCCGTACTGGGATTCCCAGACGTATTCGGCTCCGCTGCAGCTGAAAATGTTCGACAACAAAGCCGAGAAGATGAGCGTCGACAACGCATCTTGGAAAAAAGTGTGGACCGACATCGCCGATCTGTACGAGTCGAAAACGGTACCGACGCAGGAAGACGTCAACAACGGCGCAGGCGGCGGCATCATCAAGGACAAAGCCGTCTACGATCCGTTCCAGGGCGACCTGTTCCTGAGCGGCCGCGTGGCGATGATGGTCGCCGGCTACGATTACGTGACGCAGCTGTCCGCCGCCAAGGACGCCTCGGCCAAGAACCAAGAAATCAAATCCGTGGACTGGGACGTCGTCACGGTGCCGCAATTCACGGAGGTGCCGGGCGTCGGCGGCAACATCTATTTGAACAATCTCATGTCGATCAACGCGAAGGCCCAAAATCCGGACGACGCGTGGGATTTCATCGCCTTCAACAACAGCAAGGAATGGGCGAAGCTGAAGTCCCGCAGCACGTACGAGATGGTGTCCCGCAAGTCGTTCCTGAAGCCGAAGGACGGCATGAGCTACAACATCGCGGCGTTCTATACGCTGAAGCCGGTACCGCCGCAGGATCCGGCGATCGACAAGCTGTACCAAGACAAACCGAACCTCTACCAAGTGCAAAATCTCGCGCAGCCGCTCTTCCAGGAGGTGCTGCAGAAGAAGAAATCCGTCGACGCGGCGCTGAAAGAATGGCAGACCAAAGGCGACGCCCTGCTGCAGCAGATCAAGGCGAACCCGAACGGGCCGATCGACGGGGTAGGCGGCGGCGTCGGCTTCGGCGGCGGGCCCGCAGTCGACGTGAAGCCGGTCGGTTAACGTGTAACGAAAACGGCAGTCGCGCTTAGGCGCGGCTGTTTTTTTTCGCCGCCTGCCGCGCGCGTGCTCCCGGCGACGCAACGCTTATTTTCGGCCAAACTGGGAACGCTATTCGAAACGGCAATGGAAGGGGCTGCGCTCATGAAATGGGTTTATTGGGGTCGCTTGTACGACACCAAGTTTCAAGCAAGCTGTCTGGTCCGGCGGATGGAGAACGATTGGTGGGTCTACGGCTACGAATGTCCGCAGGAAATCGAAGTGTTCCGGTCGCGCAAGGGGAAATTTGGCGTTCGATTCCTGCCATAGCAGATTTATGCTTGACTTATTGTTTATTCTTATAGTATATTAACAGTTGTCGCCATTGAATGATTCTGCTGTGAATCGGTGTTATCGCGGGGTGGAGCAGCTCGGTAGCTCGTCGGGCTCATAACCCGAAGGCCGCAGGTTCAAATCCTGCCCCCGCAACCAACCTTTCGATTATTATCGCAAGGGCCCTTAGCTCAGTTGGTTAGAGCGGTCGGCTCATAACCGATTGGTCGGGGGTTCGAGTCCCTCAGGGCCCACCATTCCACGGATCATCCATCATAACTTGCCGGGGTGGCGGAACTGGCAGACGCACAGGACTTAAAATCCTGCGGTGGGTGACCACCGTACGGGTTCGATTCCCGTCCTCGGCATTACGGACAAACCTTGAGCAATCAAGGTTTTTCACTTTTTGATCGCCGAATCGTTCATCCAACATCCTGCTTGCTTCATTGCAGCGCACAGGATTCGAAATAAGGACTTCCTCGTACATTGTTGTGCGGAGGGAGTTTTTTTTATGGCTGGAATCGATAAATCGGCCGCTTGATGGTTAGTGAGAGAAGGGCCAATCGATGACTCGGATATCGATTGAACTGCTCGAAGGAGGTTCATGCGCAGCTGTGCATGAGAGGAGGAGAACAAAAATGAGGTACTCCGGATAAAAGGATCCCGAAGTACCTTCAGCGGTTAGGGCTTCAGCCAAACGCCGCCTTTGCCGTCGTAGTCCCGGCCGAAGGCAATCAGTGGATTCGCATCCGCTTTCTTAACCAGGAATGCCGCATACCCGCTATCCGAAGCGCCCTCGTATAAGCTGGCCTCGAGTTCATCGGGCGTAACGACGCTTGCCTTTTCATAATCCTTCCCTTGCGACGAGACCAAGGTGAAGCTATACGAGTTGAAACGCACCTGGGCGTCTTTCTCGTTATTCTTGACCACTTTAACATTGATTTTTGCCAATACGTATTCATAGCCGTCAGGAGCAGGATCGTTGAACTGATTCTCTTCGTGGATCATTTGCCATGCCCGGTCGCCGCGTATGACTTCCTCAAGGGTAAGCTGCCCCGTGTACGAGTCCGAATAATCCTTCACGCTATAAGTAACCGTCGTGCCAAGCGGCGCGGGATTGCTGCGGCTCAATCCGATCGAACCAACCGGAGGCGTCGTCGAGTTCCCCGTTCCCGTCGACGGGCTCTGAGAGGCATTATTGTCGACCTTAACGGTCTTTGTGGAAGCGTCGTATTGAATGTTTGCGCCAAGCAGCGTACCGATATCCCTTAACGGAAGGTACGTCAACCCATTAATGACCTTCGCATCGGTGTTGGCCGCTTTCCCGTTAACCATAATCGTGAATTTCGTTGCTGCGTAAGCACCGAACGCGGTCGAAATCGCGATGACTGAAGTGACGGCAGTGGTGACGATAATCTTCTTTTTCATCCTTAGGACCCCCTACAATTGTCTATGAAACGCCTCATTTTATCACGATATTCAGTAGAAGAGAATCAAGTTTTTAGAAATTCCGAAAAATGGCGCGACCGCATTTATTTGAACATAGGATAGGGATTTTCGAACGGACCTGTCTACGTTTGAGTTTCCTCGCCCGACCTCCTATACTTAGAACCATGCAACGCCCCATTCCTCCGAACGGTTTCATCAGCGCGGAAGACGGGTTTACTAGGATAGAGGTGATGACGATGACGAGACTGGCCAAGCCCGCGTTCAAGAACGATTGGGCCGGCGTGCTGGAGCGGGAGATGGACCAGCCGTATTTTCAAACGCTGCTGGACGAGCTGTCGCGCCAGTACGAGCGGGAAACCGTATACCCGAAGCCGTCCGCGGTTTTTAACGCCCTGCATTATACGTCCTTCGCGGGTACGAAAGCGGTCCTGCTCGGACAAGACCCTTACCACGGCCCCGGGCAGGCGCACGGCCTCAGCTTCTCGGTGCTGCCCGGCGTGAAGAAGCCGCCATCGCTGCAAAACATGCTGAAGGAGCTGCACGACGATCTGGGCAGCGCGATGCCGGACCATGGCTGCCTGATTCCTTGGGCGCGGCAGGGCGTGCTGCTGCTCAACACGGCGCTCACGGTGCGCGACGGAGAGCCTGGCTCCCATTCGCGGCTCGGCTGGGAACGATTCACGGATGCCGTCATCCGGGCGCTGAACGAGCGCGAACGGCCGGTCGCGTTCGCGCTGTGGGGCAAGCACGCGCAGACGAAAGAATCGCTGATCGATACGGCGCGTCATTTCGTCCTCGCGTCGCCGCACCCGAGCCCGCTCTCCGCGCGCCGGGGCTTCTTCGGCAGCCGTCCGTATTCCAAGATCAATGCCTGCTTGAAGCAAATCGGCGCGGAGGAGATCCGCTGGCCGCTGCCTTCGCTCGCGGAGCTGGAAGCGGCGGCGGCCGGCGAGCGCGCGGCGCGGCGCTTATGATTTAGCCCTTACCGGCATGATAGAACGCTGCGTTCCGCAGCTCGATCGTGCAGCTTTATTCCTTGATCACGGGTAGAAGAGGGGGAGTCGACATGGGAGACCAAACGCAAGCAAAACCCAGATCGGTCCGGTGGCTGAATCCCGCTTCGGGTTATTTGGCCGGCTACGCCTATACGCTGAACCCGTACGTCGGCTGCGCGTTCGGCTGCTCGTACTGTTACGTGAGGCGGATGCCGGTCGCGTTGTTCCGGGACAGCCCGTGGGGCGAGTGGGTCGATCCGAAGCGGTTCGACGCGGACGCGTTCCGCCGGGAATGGCGTCGGGCGCTCGCGAAGGGCGACCTGACGGTGTTCATGTCGTCGGCCACCGATCCGTATCAGCCGGCCGAGCATGCCGAACGGCTGACGCGGCGGCTGCTCGAGATCATGGCTGAGGAGGAGCCGCCGCGGTTTCTGCTCGTGCAAACCCGCAGCCCGCTCGTGCTGCGCGACGCGGACCTGCTGCTGCGGCTCGGGGATCGCGTCCGGGTCAGCATGACGGTCGAGACGGACCTTGAAGCCGTCCGCAAGGCATTGACGCCGTCCGCGCCGCCGCTCGCGGCCCGGCTGCGGGCCATCCGCGGGCTGCGCGAGGCCGGCGTGCCGGTCCAGGCGGCCGTGTCGCCGCTGCTGCCGTGCAGCGACGCGTTCCCCGCGTTGCTCGCGTCGGCGGTCGAGCGCGTCGTCGTCGACGACTTCTTCCGGGGCGACGGCAGCGGCGGAAAGCGCTCCGCGCAGCTGCGCATGGCCGATCGCTACCGCGAGCTGGGGGCGGAGGCGCAGTACGCCCCGGAGACGGCGGACGCGTTCGTCCGGACGCTTCGGCAGGCGATGCCCGAAGGCGCCGTTTTTTTCGGGCAGGAAGGCTTCCTGCCCTGATCGTCCCGGCGCCGTTCCGGCCGCGCGCGGTCGGCGCACGAAGAAGCCCCCGTTATCGTCGATAACGGGGGCTTCTTCATGGTCGGTCCGGATCAGTCGCGCTGCGTGTCGCCGTCGCTGCCGATGATGCCCGCGGACCCGCCGGCCGAGGAACCGGACGAAGAGCCGGTACCGGCGCCTTGGCCGCCAAGCACTGCTTTGTACGCGGAGGAGACGTACGTGACCGCCTTCACCTGCGTGATGACCTGCGGATACATTTTGCCCTTCTCGGGATAGATCGGTTCGACGTACACGACGGCTTGGTCCCCGTCGAACGCGATCGACGCGATCCGGATGCCGTAACCCGGATTCGGCGCCTGCGCGCTGACGGTCACCTCGTTCACGTCGGCCGAGACGGCCTTGGCGGAGAGCGTCAGATCGGACAGCGGAAACGGCTGCTGATCGACCGGCGGCTCGATCGGCTCGTGAGTCGCGACGAACCGGATCGTATCGTAGAGCCAGCCAGCCGCGTCGCCGCGCGTGATCGCCGCCTTCGGCTCGAAGCGCTGCGTATCGTCCAGCTTGGCGATGCCCGATACGAGAAGCCGCTGTACGCTGCCCATGTAGTCCGGGTTCACCTCCGCTTCGTCCTTCAAGACGACGTAGAGGTCGATGAAGGCATAGTCGCCTTTCTTGAGCAGCGCCTGCATCAGGTGATGCGCGAACTGCTCGCGGGTCATGACGGCGCTCGCCTTCGTGTCCCGCGGAATATCGAGCCCGTTCATGGCCGCGATAATGAAGGCGTTCGCGTACCACGCATC
This sequence comes from Paenibacillus sp. UNC496MF, assembly GCF_900113915.1. NCBI lineage: Bacteria > Bacillati > Bacillota > Bacilli > Caryophanales > Paenibacillaceae > Paenibacillus > Paenibacillus sp. UNC496MF. The sequence goes on along the minus strand of NZ_FORE01000005.1, from coordinate 563,989 downwards.
GTCCTTCATATTCGGAAAGCTGTCCGTTACCTTCGGTTCCTTGATGAAGTTAATCCCGTCCAGGTTTAAGCCGAGCCCGTTCACGATCATGGAGATGCCCGCGGCGTACGTCAAGCTGCCGTTCGGATCGAACGTATCCGTCTTCGGATCGCCCGACAGGATGCCGAGCTTCTGCAGCTCGGCGATCTTGGCTTCGTTCGGATGTCCCTTCGTGTCCGAGAACGCCCATACCGACTGCGTCAAGGCCGCGATCAGCAGCAGCATGACGCCAAGCGCGGCGATCGGTTTCTTCATTTTACCCACCCCGTTTGCCAAATAATTGTAATGGCTTGCATCTATGTAGACGCTTCCCGTTCCCGAAAGGTTGCACGGGCCGGTACGCGCCCCGATCCGGTCGCTAAGGCCGGATCGTGACGCGCGTATGAATCGGCACGAGGGCGGACAGCGCGAGCACGTCTTCGTTATGCATGCGGATGCACCCGTGCGACACTTCCCGTCCGATCGATCCCGGATCGTTCGTGCCGTGGATTCCGTAATGCGGCTTCGAGAGCCCCATCCACAGGACGCCGAACGGGCCGCCGGGATTCGGCTCTTTGTTGATGATTTCGTACTCGCCCGTCGGCGTCCTCGTGACCATCCGGCCGATGCCGACCGGGAATCCGCGTACGACGATGCTTCCGTCCAGCAAATAGAGCTGGCGGTCGGACAAATCCACGATAATCCGGTATTTCGGCATGCTGCGTTCCCTCCCGTTCGCCCTAGTCTATGTCCGGCGGGCGGAAGGGGATTGGATGCGGGCGCCCAAACGGCGCGAAAGGCGATTCGGCCGAGCCGCTGCCCGTGTAATGAGGGATAAGGGCGGTCGAAACGCGCGAGCCGCGTACCAAGGGCGGCCGCCGCGAAAGGAGAGCGAGCGACATGACGATGCCGATCTATTACGTCTCGATATCCGCGCGCACCATCCAGGCCGAGCCGCCGGAGACGGATCATCTGGCGATCCGGGCGAACGAGCGGCAGCTCGAAGCGCTGCAGCGCAAGCTCGACCGGGAGGACCGGAACGACGAGCTGACGTCGGCCCGGGCGATCATCCCGTACAAATCGGCGGAGCGCGATCCCGCGACGGAGGAATTCAGCGCGGATTTGCTGGATTTATACGCGTACGTGTACGAGCTCGGGACGCCGGAGACGAAGGCTCATATCGCGTCCATGCGTATTTTGCCCAAGCTGACGAATCAGAACGCGAATTTGCCGGGTTACTCTTCGTAGCCAGGCGGAAACGGACGATGCCCGACGAGGCGTCGTCCGTTTTCGCGTTCCGGGCGTATGACGGATGGCGGCCGGTTCCATGCACCTCAAGGGGGCGGCTGTCATAGTCTAGTAGAAAACGGAGGTTGATAGAGTTGGATTTTACCGTGATTCAGGAACTGATCGATCCGTCGCTCTATATCCTGCTTGCCGCCTGCTGGGTGTTGGGCTATGCGCTGAAACGGACGCCGCATGTGCCGGATTGGTCGATCGTCTACATGTTGACGGTGTTCGCGGTCGTCGTATCGCTCTTCATGCTCGGCTTCAACGTCAAGAGCGTGCTGCAAGGCATCCTGACCGGCGCGTTCTCGGTCTACGGCCACCAACTGTTCAAACAAGCGAGGAAGGGAGCATCCGGGGACGATGCAGGCCAGACGAAGCAGTAACGTCCGAGTGGTCGACGTTTCCCATCATCAGGGCGACATCGATTGGGGGAAGGTGAGCGCGGGCCGCGTCGCCGGCGCGTTCATCAAAGCGACGGAAGGCGCGACGTTCGTCGATCCGCTGTTCGTTGTCAACGCCGCGGCGGCCGCGAAGGCCGGCCTGCGCATCGGCTTCTACCACTACGCGCACCCGGAGCGCAACGGGGCGAAGGAAGAGGCGGCGCATTTCGTCGAGACGATCGGGGAGCGGAAGGCGGATTTCCCGCACGTGCTGGACGTGGAAGGGGAGGCGTCCAAGCTCGGCGCGCTGACGACGTGGTGTTCGACGTGGCTGAAGGAGGTCGAGCGGCTGACGGGCCGCCCGGCGATGATCTACACCGGGGCCAGCTTCGCCGATACGTATCTCGGCAAGAGTCTGGGCAAATGGCCGCTATGGATCGCGCATTACGGCGTCGATCGGCCGGCGGGCAACGAGGTGTGGAAGCAGTGGTCGGTGTTCCAATATACGGCGAAAGGAAGAGTCGGCGGGATTCAGGGCAATGCCGACGTGAACGCCATGGAGAAAGCCTTCTTCGACCGGTACGCCGGCGGCACCGCTTCCGTCCCGAATCCGGCCGCGAACGGCGACGTGACCATTGTCGCCAACGATAAGCCGGTCCCGAACGGACGCGCCTTCGACGGGCACGCGTATCTCCCGCTGCGCCAGCTCGGCGAAGCCTTGAACGTGCCGGTCGAATGGCGGGCGGAGGAAGCCGCGCCGTACCTCGGAGGCAAGCCGGTCGACTCGTATCTCGTCGTCGGCGGGAAGACCTATGTCAGCCTCCAAACCGCCGCGGCGCTGCTCGGCGGGACGGCTTCATGGGATGCGGATGCGAAGACGGCTTATCTGAACGTGAAGGGCTAGATGCAAAGAACCCCCGCCGAATGTATATTCGCGGGGGTTTTTGGCATAAAAAAAGCTCTTGATCGCTCAAGAACTTCGGTGGATGAGGATGGTGATCTGGACAGGGTTCGAACCTGTGACCCCTACCCTGTCAAGATAGTGCTCTCCCAGCTGAGCTACCAGATCACGATGAAATTGTTTCCTTCAGTAAAATAGATTATATAGGCGTTTGAGCGAAAACGCAAGGGGTTTACGAACATTTTTTGTGCGTTCAAGGAACGGGCTTGCGGGGCGGGCCGACGAATCGGAAGACAAGCCTGCATACGGGCCGGCCTTGGAGGCCATACTACTCTTTCGTATGGAAAGACAACCCATGCGCGCGTCCGTCCCGAGGGGACGCGCGCATGCAACGGGAGGGATCCGCGACACGATGAAACGCATTATGATGCAAGGCGCCATGATCTGGGCGGCGGCAGCGCTTCTGCTGGCTTCCTGTTCGGCGCAGGACGGAACGAAGGCCCGGAATGCCGGAAACGTCATTAAGCTGAGGACGCAGGGGGACGCGCGCGTCTTCGCTTCCGAGCATATGAACGACCACGGCCGGATCTGGATTCCGGCCGAACGGGCGGCCGCGCTGCTCAATTACCGCTACGACCTCAAACCGGGAATCAACGCGGCGTCCATCGGCTTCAGCGACCCGCTCTATACGTTGGCCGCGGATTCCAAACGCGCGTCGATCGGCGATCAAGCCGTTACGCTGCGGGAGGCGCCCCGCATGATCGGAACGTCGCTGTACGTAGAGCTTGGTTCGTTGTCGCAGCTGATCGAAACGCCGGTCCGTTGGGACGCCCGCAGCAAGACGGTCGTCGTGGCGCCGCGCATAGAGCCGGTGAAGCAGACGACGATGGACAAGCGCGGCAATACGCTGCGGGCCGCCGCGGCCGGAAGCCCGAAAGCGGAGACGGCGATCGCCTTCGCGAAGAAATTCGTCGGCACGCCTTACCGGTTCGATGCCGAGCCGTACGCGCAGAGCGACGCGTTCGACTGCTCGTCGTTCATGCAGCATGTATTCAAGCACGTCGGCGTCGAGCTTCCGAGGAGCGCCCAGGCCCAATCGCGAATCGGGCAATCCGTCTCCCGCGACAAGCTGGCGCCCGGCGATCTCGTGTTCTTCTATACGCCGGGCCGCTATGCCAGCCGCGACATCGTCGGTCACGTGGGCATGTATCTCGGCAATAACCAGGTCATTCAGACGTACGGCGAGCCGGGCGTCACGATCACGCGGCTGGAAGGGGATTGGGACAAACGTTTCCTGTTCGGAAGACGGGTGCTGTAGCCGCAGCTTGCCGCGAGGATGCAGCGAGAAGATCATGAACGGCTGCGTCCGTCCATCACCGGCGTCCGCTGTCAAACAAACGAAAAGAGGCCCATGCGTTTACGCGCATGGGCCTCTTATTGCGATGTCAGGCTGCGAATCTCGGATCGCGCCTTTCGAATACCATCCTGAAAAACAAAAAAATCCTTAAAGACTTAAGGATTTTATCACGTGAGTTATGGTGATCTGGACAGGGTTCGAACCTGTGACCCCTACCCTGTCAAGATAGTGCTCTCCCAGCTGAGCTACCAGATCATATTGTGCGTTCGTCTCAGTGACAAGTAATAATATAACAAACGGCGAAAGCGAAGTCAACCGTTTTTTGAAATAAATGTTCTAAGCGCGATCCGGCCCGCATAAGGTGTACTCAAGCAAGCGATTTCGGGAGAGGCGGGTTGTCTAGTGGAGGAAGCTGCCTATTTGGCGGTATGGCTGATCGGATTGTTCGGCATCGTCATTACGGTTTGCGCGTACGTGGCCAAGGTCGTCATCGACGATACCACGGATTACGACGAACGCTACGTGTGGAGGCGGAAGCTGCCTCCGGAAGCAGGCGGCAAGCGCTGACGGGGCGGCGATCGGGTTTGATTCCAGGCTGAGCGGGTATACTACTTCCAGACGAAAGCTTTTCCATAACCGGGAGTGGTTGCCATGAAACGCATGCTCGCTGTTCTATGTATCTCGCTGTGCGCCGGCTGCGCGCAGTCCCATTCCGCCGTCAACGTGACGGCGCCTCCCCAGGCCGAATTGTTCGAAAGCGTGACCAGGACCGTGTATCCGCAGGACCAGTCCGTGTTCGGCAGCGTATACGACCCGGAAGGGGAGCCGCGCGATCTCGTGCCGGCCATGCCCGGAGAAACGCCTCCGGAGCAGCGGCAGCCGCCGCTGATGACTACCGATTGAGTCCGATCGAACTTGGACGCCGCCGTCCGGGTGCCCCGCGCATCCGGACTTTTTTGGCGCCGCGACGTGCATAACCGGCCGTCCGCCGGGAAAAGCTACTTACGCATCCAATCGCAAGAAGGAGGGATTTCCATGGTACGCATGCATCATCCAAGCGGCGAAGCGGGAGGAGCGGACAGAGAGTCGTTCGTGGCGGCCCGGAAAAACGGCGACGGCGATCTGATGTCCTTCAAAACCTCGTCCGGCCGCGAACTGAACTACGAGCAAGCGCTGTCCGCCGTGCAGAACGGCGAAATCGCCGGCGTCAACGCCTTCAAAGGGCGGGACGGCGAAACGTACATCCGCGGCGACGCGGACGGCGATCCGACGAACAATCTGGACCAGCTGCCGACGTACTGACGGCCGATTCCATACGAAAAGCCCGCGCTCGCGCGGGCTTTTGTCATGTCTGACGGCAGTTTCGGCGATTGCGGCGGCGTCAGGACCAAGCCGTTTAAAACCGGTACCGCTCATGCTGCTCGACGAACGTCATCACGCCGGTCTTGCCTTCGTATTGCGGCTTCGTGTCGTCATAGTGCATGAGCCGAATCCGCTCCCGGATATGGAGCGGCAGCGACTCGAGCTCCTCGAGCGTCGTATGCACCACGCCCGGCGGCTTCAGCTGGCAGTCGTGAAAAATCGTCCGGACGCCGCGTTCCTCGACGAGCGCGCGAAGCAGCTCGGGGTGGAAGGTCAGGTCGGCGGAATAGAAGAAATCGTCGTTCAGCACATACGAATAGCTGATTTTGTTCGGGATATGCGCGGTTCGAATCGGCTCGGCGGCCAGACCCGGGATCAGCTCCGTCCGGACGCCGGGCTGGATCAGCCGCACCTCGAAGTAGTCGTCCAAGGCGGCGAATTCGTCCTGCAGCAAGCCGCCCTTGAGCGACGTTTCCCAGAGCGGCCCGGCCAGCGGCTCCGGCACGAACAGCAGCGGCTTGCGCCCGAACCCGAATTTCATCCGGAAGGCGAGCTCCTCCATGCCTCCGACGTGATCGGCATGAATGTGGCTGATCAAGACGGCGTCGATATCCGAAAGCGGCTTGCCGAGCCGGTGAAGCGACTGATGCGCGGTAGTGCCGCAATCGAGCATCAGCGTATGCGAATCCGTATAGATAAGCGCGTTCGTGTTAAAGTACGTTTTCGCGAACGCGCTCCCCGTTCCGAGCATTTGAATATCCAAGCGGACACCCCCTAAGCACACGATATTTTTCAATTTATCATCTCCCGCCGGAAATGAAAAGAAAAACGCGTTCCCGTCTCTTAAGCCAGGCACACTCGTGAAGGGCCGTCATACGATAGCATGAAACGGAACTTAGAATGGCGGGTGCGGACAATATGGCTTCAGGCGGAAAAGGAAAAGCGGCAAAGAAAAAATCGGCCTCGGACCGCAAACAGGCGGTGCTCAAGATCGTGCTCTCGGATACGTGCGCGGTGTGCAAGACGCCGTGCGGGAGAGGGATGCGTTACTTGGACCGGATGCGGAAGCCGGGCGCGACGGGCAAAGGCGTGCCCTGCGTGTTGACGCGGACGTTCGTGTAAGGGGTTCGTTTCCCGGCTTCGCATTTCCCGGGCAAGCGCAGGTTTCAACATAAACCGACAGCTCCGGAAAGGAAAAAACTTTTTGCGTTGGCGCAACTTTGGACGACTTGGCGAGTATAACCATTCATCCAGACATCGGACGGAGGGTCTACTACCATGAAGTTCAGAAAGCTTCTGATTGCGTCGCTGGTGTTGTCCTTATGGGGCGGAACGATGCTGTTCGCGGACGGGGCTTCGCAGCGCATCCGCGTCATCGTCAACGGCGGCGAATTGAACGATGCGGGCATTTTCTCGGACGGCAAGACGTATCTATCGGCGAGACAGGTCGCGAATACGCTGCAATCGCTCGTCTTCTGGGACGATGCCTCGAAGAAGGTGACGATCTACAAGCCGAACGTGCACATGTTCCTGTTTCAGGACACGACGATCTTCGGCAACGTCGTCAAGGGCAACAAGATCACGTTCAAGGTGTTCGCCCAGATCGACAATCTGCTGACCGACATCTCGGCCGTGAAGCTGACGATCGCCGACCCGAGCGGAGCCGAGCAGGTCATCCAATCGAAGAACGTTTCCGTCGACAAGGATAACTTCTGGTACCGGACCGACGATTATACGTATACGTTCGATGCGGCCGGCAAATATACGATTAACTTCTATATGAAAGTGTCGTCCGGCGACGACTGGAACCTCGTGTCCCAGAAGACGATCACGGCCAAGGCTCCCTGATTGCGCATGCGCTTCCGCCCCGTTGGCGGAGGCGCTTTCGTTTGACCCGGGCCATGTTCCATGTTACGATACGAGGGAAGATATCTATGAATGGAAATGAGGGTCTACAATGAGCGATCACGTGCATGACGAGAACTGCGACCACGATCACGACCACGAAGAGCACGTATTCCTTGTCACGGACGAGGAAGGCAACGAACGCGAAATGGTCATGGTCTTCACCTTCGAATCGGAAGAACAAGTATACTCCGTGCTGCTGGATCGCAACGATCCTGAAGCGGACGGCGTCATTTTCCGCATCGAAGAAGAAGACGGCGAGGCGTTCCTCGTGGGGATCGAGGATGACGCGGAATGGGATCGCGTGACCGCGATTTACGAAGAGATCGCCAAGCGCGAAAACGAAGCCAACAACTAAAACGAAAACTCCGCTGCCGACCGGCACCGGAGTTTTTTTAATTTCATGCCATGAAAGTCATTTGCGGGGGTTAAAGTAAATCGTCCGGCCGTTGAACAGCTTGAGTTCGGCCTTCAACTGCTTGGCCATGTACTTGCACAGTTCGTTCGCCTTCGCCTTGTCGCCGTGCGTGGCGGCATCCGGGAGCGTGACCTGCACGTGGGACACGGAGGCATCGCCGTTCGTCTCCGAACCGACGCCGAACAGGATGTACCGGTACTGCGGCGTCGTTCCCTTCAGGTAGAACCAGCGGTCTTCTTCGCCCGGCTTCGCCTCGATCGTATACGGAAACGCGGCATCGGCATAGTCCCACTCGAGCTGACGGCCCGTCAGCGACGTCTGTTCCTTATAGCGGCCCAGCCGCTCCTTGACGTCCTCGAGGCTGAGCGCGTCGACCGCGGAACCTTGCACGAACTTTATGTAAGCGCTTTGACTCATCATCGCCACCTCCAAACCCATCATAGCATCCCGAAATTCGATTGACAATAACCGGAAACCGGCGCGCAAAAATCCCCGGGCCGCTCGGGTAGCGAGGGGCGCCGGGGATTCGTTCGATAGGCTGGAAGATCCGGGGCGGCAGCGGGATTAAGAGATGGCTTCTTCTTCCACGATGACTTTGACGAATTGAATGCTGCGGTCCTCGGGTCCTTTCACCGGCAGTCCGACCTCGACGTGATCGACGATGTAGTCGATGTTCGTCTGCGAGATAACCTCGCCCGGAAGCAGAATCGGGATGCCAGGCGGATAGACGTAGATGAACTCCGCGATGATGCGGCCGGCGGATTCCTTGAACGGCACGACTTCCGTATCGGCGTAGAACGCGTCGCGCGGCGTCAGCGAGAGATGGGGAATCTCCGGAATCTTGACGATCAGCTCGTTCGCCTCGTTCACATGATGCTGCGCGGCCAGGTCGTGCAGGGCGACGAGCAGCTTGCCGATGGAATCCTCCGTATCGCCCGGCGTCACGAGGGCCAGGATATTGTACATGTCGCTGAGCTCGACTTCGATGTTGTAATGCTCGCGCAGCCAATTCTCCGTCTCGTAGCCGGTAATGCCGAGATGGCGGACGTGAATCGTCAGCTTCGTCGGATCGTAATCGTAGGTGGCCTCGGTGCCGAGAATCTCTTCGCCGATGCAGTAGAGACCGGGCATTTTGTTGATTTCGGCGCGGGCATGCTTGGCCAGGTTGATCGCGCGCTCCGCGATGTCGTGGCCGTTGATGGCGAGGTTCCGGCGCGACGTATCGAGGGAAGCCAGCAGGATGTAGGACGTCGACGTCGTCGTCAGCATGCTGATGATCGTCTGGACGCGCTTCTGGTTGATGCGCTCGCTGCGCACGTTCAGGATCGAGCTCTGCGTCATGGAGCCGCCGAGCTTATGCACGCTCGTCGCGGACATATCGGCGCCGGCCTGCATCGCCGACATCGGCAGCTTCTCGTGGAAGTGAATGAGCACGCCGTGCGCCTCGTCGACCAGTACGGGAATGTCGTAGCTGTGGACGAGATCGACGATTTCCTTCAGATCCGCGCATATGCCGTAATACGTCGGGTTAATAACGAGTACCGCCTTCGCGTCGTGGTGGCGGTCGAGCGCGCGCTGCACGGCGCGCGTCGTGATGCCGTGGTCGATGCCGAGGTTGGCGTCGCGGGCCGGCGAGATGAAGATCGGCCGGGCGCCGGCGAAAATGATGGCCGACATGATCGACTTATGCACGTTGCGCGGCACGATGATCTTGTCGCCGGGGGAGCAGACGCTCAGGATCATCGTCATGATGGCGCCGCTTGTCCCTTGCACGGAAAAAAAGGTATAATCAGCTCCGAACGCGTCGGCTGCCAGTTTCTGGGCTTCCTCGATGACGCCCGTCGGCTGATGCAGGTCGTCCAGCGGCGCTATATTAATGAGATCGATCGACAAGGCGTTGTCGCCGATAAATTCGCGGAATTCGGGGTCGCTGCCGATTCCCTTCTTGTGTCCGGGAATATGGAATTGCACGGGGTCTTTCGCCGCATGCTCCCTAAGGGCGGTGAACAGCGGGGTCCGGGTATGATCCATGGTTTCATCCCAGCCTTTCATCTTGGATTGTTACAAACAAAGTTGAGTATAGCAAAATCGGGGGGGATTGCAAGCGGCTTTTTTGTTGAGACTAGAAGGAATAAAGGCGATCCGGAACTAGGGTTGGAGGGGGGACCGACATGGAAATCGCGAAGAGCTGGGGCGGCAAAAAGGCGCTGTCCTCGCCGTTCGTCATTCAGCTGCTCGTCATCATGTATTTGGTCGAATTCGTCAAAGGCGCGCTGCTCGTCTCGATTCTGCCGGTCTATATGAGAACGGACCTGAACCTGACCGCTTACGCGGTCGGTTGGGCGCTCGCGCTGCAATATATAGGAGACAACGCGTTCCGCTCGCCGCTCGGCTGGATCATCGACCGCATCGGCTACCGGTACGTCATGCTGTTCGGCGTGCTGTTCACGAGCGCGTCGGTGCTGATCATCACCTTCGCGAGCGGGTTCGGCTGGATCGTGGCCGCCTGCCTGCTGCTCGGCGTCGGCACCTCGCCGCTCTGGCCGTGCGTCATCAACGGCGCCACGACCGTCGCCGGCAACGAAGCGAGCGGCACGATCATGAGCGTCGTCTACATGGCCTGGCTGACGGGCGTCGGCTGCGGGCCGATCGTCATCAACTTCTTCATCGTCCATTCGTACGCGCCGGCGTTCCGCGTGCTGATCGGCATGATGGTCGTCGTCGTGCTGGTGGCGCTCGCCCTGCCCGGCCGGACGCGGTCGTTCGCGCTGGAGGAGCGCGACGCGCGCGCCGAATCGGAGCATAAGCATCTCCCGACGGCCGTCCGCGTGCGGCGTTATTTCGCCCGGGTCGGCGCTTCGCTGCATGCCAGCAAGCTGCTCTATCCGGCGATGTTCACCCAGAACTTCGCGCTCGGGCTGCTTACGCCGGTGCTCACGCAGTACGCGCGCACGGTGCTGCACCTGACCCCGCAGGAATACAGCCTGTACCTGGTCGCGGGCGGCGCCGTGACGGTGCTCGGGCTCATCCCCGTCGGCAAATGGGTGGACCGCTTCGGCACGCGATGGTTCCTGCACGTCGGCTTCCTCGTCGCGGCGTTCTCGCTCGGCATGCTGGGCTATACCCGCGAGCTGCCGCTCGTGCTGCTGGTCGTCGCGTTCGTCGGCATCGGGTACGCCTGCATCATCCCCGCGTGGAACGCGCTGATCGCGCAGGCGATCCCGAAGGCGGAGCGGGGCGCCGTATGGGGATTCTTCCTCACGATCGAAGGGCTCGGCATGGTATTCGGCAGCATCATGTCCGGGAAGCTGTGGGACAAGCTCGGCCCGCACGCTCCGTTTCTGTTCAGCGGCGCCGTCCTGCTCGTCTTGTTTGTTCTTCATTTGTTCATAACAAGACACCGGACGGATGTGGTACGATGATCGGAGTGGAGGGAATGCAACATGAACAGGGATAAACGTCTTGGCGTCGTCATGGTCATGCTGGTGACGACGTTCATCGGATTCGGGATTATTATTCCGGTTTTGCCGGAGCTTATTAAAGAAGCAAGCCCGGGCTACGTCGATTTTCATACGGGCATGATGCTGTCGTTCTATTCGCTCGTCGCGTTCCTCGTCTCGCCCTTCTGGGGCGGCCTGTCGGACCGCGTGGGACGCCGGCCCGTCATTCTGACCGGCGTGCTCGGCTTCGCGGCCAGCTTCCTGCTGTTCGGCATCGCCGACGGCAGCCTGCCGATCATGTACGCGTCGCGCCTGCTCGGCGGTTTGTTCTCGGGCGCCGTCACGACGGTCATCGTCGCGTACGTCGCGGACATCACCCCGCCGGACCAGCGGACGAAGGGCATGGGGCTCGTCGGCATGTCGATCGGCCTCGGCTTCACGATCGGCCCGGGCTTCGGCGGGCTGCTCAGCCTCGTCTCGCAGAATACGCCGTTCTTCGCCGCGGCCGCGCTCGCGCTCGTCACGTTCTTCGTCGCCGTGACGAAGCTGCCGGAATCGCTGGCGCCGGAGGCGCGCCAAGCCGGGAACGAGCGCAAGCCGTCCCGATGGAGCGCCTTCACGGGCTCGCTCAAATACTTGTACGTGCTCGCGCTGTTCGTCTCCTTGTCGCTCGCCGGCCTTGAAGCGACGCTGCAGCTGTTCGGCTACCAGCGCTTCGACGTGACGCCGCTGCAGGTCGGCTTCATGTTCCTGATCTGCGGCCTGGTCGGCGCGCTTATCCAGGGCGGCGTCGTGCGCAGGCGGATCCGCAAGGGCCAGGAGCCGATGTATATCGCGGCCGGCCTCGTCATCTCCGCCGCCGGCTTCCTGCTGCTCGTGACGGCGCACTCGCTGTTCGCCGCGACGGTCTATCTCGCGATCTTCGGCATCGGCAACGCCTTGATCCGGCCGTGCGTCACGTCGCTCATTACGCAGAAGACGACGGTGGGGCAGGGCATCGCCTCCGGACTCAGCTCGTCGATGGACAGCCTCGGCCGGATCATCGGACCGCTCGTCGGCGCTGCGCTGTTCCACGCGCATATCGCGCTGCCTTACGTGGCGGGAGGCGTCCTGTCGCTGCTGGCGCTGACCTTCCTGTTCCGCTTCCGGGCGCTCGACCGCAAGCGGGAGACGTCGGAGCCGTCGTCGGCTTCGGCGTAAGCGCGGCGGAACGGACGGGCCGTTCTCGCGCCCGCGTCCGCCGCAGGCCGCTTGCAAGCGATTCGGCGGGCTGCATCGCGAGCCTCCTTATCGGGCGCGCCGTCGTGCCGGCAGCGCGCATAACCAAAAAGCTTCGCCCGGTCTCCGGACCGCGCGAAGCTTTTTTTGGTTCGCGAAGGCCGCCGTCAGGCGAGGCCCAGGCCGCGCATGACGAAGCGAATCGTCTCCTCGCGCTCGAAATCGTCGTCCCAGACGGCGTCCTCGCGCTCCCCGTACACCGTGCGCACGGCCACGTAGCCCATGATCGCCGACACGCTGAGGCGGACGACGGTCGACGACGGCAGCTCCGCCATCTGGCCTTTGTCCTGGAACTTGGCGACGAGCTTGCGCAGCCGTTCCAAGACGAGGCCGAGCACGTCCCGCTGAAACCGCTCCTGCATTTCGGGATGGAACGGAATCTCCTGCAGCAAAATTTTCAGGATGTTGCGATGCTTGCGCAAAAATTCGATGCGGTTCTCGATCATCGCGCGCAGCACTTGGTCGTAGCTCTCGTACTCCGTATCGAGCACTTTATGGAAGCCGCGCAGCACGAACGGCGCGAGCAGCTTCGTCATCGCGGGCGCGACGATCGCGAACAGCAGGTCCTTCTTCGTCTTGTAATGACGGAAGATCGTGCCTTCGGCGACCCCCGCGCGCTGGGCGATCTCGCTGGTCGAGGACGCGGCGTATCCTTTCTCGGCGAAGACCTCGATCGCGGATTGGACGATGCGCGCCTGCTTCTCCGTCATTTTCCCGCCCGCGCCGTCGCTCTTCAACAGCTCTTCGATCCATGCTTCCACCGTGTCGCTCATGGCGCCAACTCCTAACCACGCGCTGAATTTCATTGTTTCGCCGCCTCTTGCCCTACATCATCCTAGCACAGGGCGCGGCAACCATGCGAGTCAAATGGCGCGGTGCTTCTTCAAGGCGACGACGTTCAGCAGGGCGAACGCCGCGGAGAAGCCCGCGAGCACCCAGACGTCCGTCGCGATCCCCGACCAGCCTTCGCCGCGGATCATGATGTTCCGCATCGCGTCGGCTCCGTAATAGAGCGGCATGATGCGGCTCAGATGCTGCAGCCACGGCGTCATGGCATCGAGATTGAACAAGCCCGAGAAGAACACCTGCGGCACGACCACGAGCGGGATGAACTGAATGATCTGGAACTCGTTGCTCGCGAAGGAGGACAGCAGCGTCCCCAGCGTCAGCGCCGTGAGCGAGAGCAGCAGATTGAGCAGCAGGACATACCCTATCGAGCCGTCCATGTAGAGGCCGAGCACGTCGATCGAGAACCAGGCGATCAGCGCCGCCTGAAGCAGCGTGAACAGCCCGAAGCCCGCCAGGTAGCCGAGGACGACCTCGGTACGGCGGATCGGCGTCGCGAGCAGCCGCTCCAGGGTACCGCTCGTGCGCTCGCGAAGGAACGACACGCCGGCGAGCATGAAGACGAAGAAGAAGGAGAAGAAGCCGATAAGCACCGGGCCGAACGAGTCGAAGGACGCCATGTCCGGGCTGCCGTGCAGGTACGTCACCGCGGGCTGCGCGGATGCCGAGCCGGCGCTCAGCGCGCGCTGGAGCAGCAGCAGGACCGACTTGTTCACGGACGGGTCGCTGCCCTCCAGGCGGAGCGCGGGCGCGCCGCCTTCGAACGTCAGGTATGCGTCCAGCTTGCGGTCCCGAAGCGCGTCTTCGGCGGCCTGCCGGCCGTCGTAGACGGCGACGTCGGCGCCGGCTTGCTCGAGCTGGCGTTCGATGGCCGCCGGCGGCGCCCCCGCGAGCCCGATCGCCGGCTCGATCGCGTTGCCGTTGAACACGAGCTTCATGAGGCCGAGAATGAGCAGCGGGGCGAGGAAGAGCAGCGCGAGCGTCCGCTTGTCGCGGAGGAACTGGCGGACGATGCGGATGGCCAAGGCGCGGATTCTCATGCGCGCGCACCTCCCCCGAGGGCGATGAACGCTTCTTCGATGGAAGACGCGCCGCTCTGCCGCTTGATGTCTTCCGGCGTGCCGACCGCCGTCAGCCTGCCGTCGCGGATCAGGCCGAGCCGGTCGCATTTCTCCGCTTCGTCCATGACGTGCGTCGTCAGCACGATCGTCGTGCCGCTGCGGCGCATGTCGCCGAGTTCGCGCCAGATGGACCGGCGCAGCACGGGATCGATGCCGACGGTCGGCTCGTCGAGCACGAGCAGCTCGGGCTCGTGCAGCAGCGCGATGGCGAGCGACAGCCGCCGCTTCATGCCGCCGGAGTAGGCGGAGACGGCCTTGTTCAGATCCGCCTCCAAATCGACGAGCGCCATGGCCGCCTGCATGCGCTTCGCGAGCCGTTCGCCCTTCAGGCCGTACAGCGAGCCGAAGAACGCGAGGTTTTCCTTGGCGGTCAGCTCGCCGTAGAGCGCGTCGGACTGCGCCATGTAGCCTAACCGCTGCAGCATCGCGAGCTTGGGCATCCGTTCGCCGAGCAGGCGGACGGAGCCGCCGTCGGCGCGGTCGATGCCGGTCATCAGCTTGATCAAGGTCGTCTTGCCGGAGCCCGAAGGCCCGAGCAGGCCGAACAGCTCGCCGGCTCCGACCCGCAGCGAGACGTCATCCAGCACCGTCCGGCTCCCGAAGCGCCGCGAGACGCCGCGGACGTCGACGACGGGAGGAGAAGCGGCCGTATTTTCGGACATGTCATCACGCCTTTCCAACGAAATGAGTGATTACTCACATTCATCATATGCGCAATGATCCGATTTGTGAAGTGAGTAATCACTCATTTTCACAGCGGTGGCGAGCGCTTTTTTATGACGGGGCGTCCGAAGGAGCTTCGGCCGGGGCTTTCCGTTGTTTCGTGCCGCGCGCGAGCGAGACCGCGAAGACGATCAGCATCGGCAGCACCGCGCACGACATGCCCCAGAGGGGATGAATGACCGTGACCTCGTACGCCCATTTCGCCTCGCCCCGCGTCATCGCCGCGAGCGATACGGATGCCATGAACAGCGCGAGCGGGAAGACGAGCATGCGGTCGTTCTTCAGCTTCAGCAGCTGCGCGCAGGTCTGATGCGCGGTGAAGAGCACGAGCGTCGTCTTCATGAACGAGGCCAGGATGAGCGAGTAGCCGATGAGCGCTTCGAGCCGGGAGAAGACGTCGATCAGGTCGGCGGAGCGCGCGACCTCGAATAGGGAATATTTGCGTTCGCCGGCGATCGGTCCGAACACCAGGATGGTGACGAACGTCGTGCCCGCCAGCGACGCGGCGTTCACGATCACCGCGAGCAGCGCCTTGAACTCGAAATGCTTCCCGAAATCGGGCACGAAGCAGAGCAGCATGGCGAACAGGACGACTTCGCCGTACGGAAACCCGTACGAGAAATAAATGCCCTGCAGCATGGGCTTGATGCCGTCCGGCAGGACGGGAAGCAGGTGGCCGAACGTGAAGTTGTTGACGGACAGCAGGACGATGAGCACCACGAACAGCATGACGCTGCCCATCAGGATGGGGAAGAGGCCGGCAAGCTTGTCCATCCCCGCGCGCACGGACAGGGCGGCGACCAGAAAGGAGAGCAGCACGAACCAGTAGCCGTCCGTATTGCGCATCATGGAGCTGTTCAGGAACAGGGCGATGTCGAGCACGATGGCCGCGCCCATATGGATCTGATAGTACAGCATCATGAGGGAAAGCACGACGGCGACCGGCGCGCCGACGACGCTCCGGCTGTACGCGACGAAGTTTTGGCCGGGGTAGCGCTTGGCCAGCAGGATCACCGGCAGAATCGTCAGCATGCCGCCGGCCGAGGAGACGAGGATGCTGATCCAGGCGGCGTTGCCCGCGAATTGAATCATCGGGGACGGGATGTTGATGATGGACGAGCTGGTCAAAAAGACGAACAGCAGGAGCGCCGCCTGGTTGGCCGTGATTTTGATGTTCATCCGCTTCACCCTTTCGCTTGAAACCATTTGTACAGCGCGTCCGCCATCGGTCCGAACAACGCGTTGGCGGAATCGTAATAGGTAAACAAATGAAACGCGCCCGCGGCGCGCGTCATGTGGTACACGGTCAAGGCGAGCAGCGTCCCGTAGAGCAGCTTCGTCCGCACGGGCCGCGGCCCTTCGCCTTTGCCGTCTTTGTAGTCGACCAGCATCATGCCGGCGATGCATACGATCACGAGCGCAACGAACATGGGTTCACTTCCGTTCGTCTTGGATTGGCTGCAGCAGCGTATTGCCGGTTTCCGTGCCGTGCGTCGCGATGACGGTCTCGACCTCGATTTCGCAGTCGAGCTTGGCGAACCGCTCCGGCCAGTCCGGCTTCCATTTGCGCCACAGTCGCGGATCGCGTTTGTAAATTTCGTTGCCGATGCCGAGGAGGTCCGCTTTTTCCTGGCGCAGGCGGGTCATCGCGCTCATCATCTGCTGCCGGATGGCCGCGGAGATCTTATCCTCGTACGCCTGCTCCAGACGCTCGTTGCCGAGCTTCGTGCAGGACAGCTCCAGATTCGCGACGACCGTGCGAATGCGGTACCGCACCTTGACGCCGTCCTTGCCGAACGCAACGGAACGATGGCTGTCGAATCGGAGCATTTCGGCCGCTTCGTCGAGCGGAACGGCGCCGTCTTCCTCCGCGTCCGCCTCCTCGCCGCCGCGGGAGCTTCCGCCGCGCGCGCACGGAATTTCGACGATGCCGTTCGTGTAGCGGCTCATCAGCATGAGCAGGCCTTCCGTCTCCTGGCCGCTGAACCGGTCCGTCACGAGACCGTCCTTGATGATCGCGAGTCCGGCCACGCCCGGCTCGGATCGGGTGATTCGCTCGTCGAGCGCCAGATACGGGATCGCGCCGACCTGCGATTCGCCGCGCAGCTGCAGCGCCAGCTGCAGCAAGTTCGTGCCGATCGTCTTGCCGCTGAAATAATTCTCGGACCGTTCGCTTAAATAATACTGCTGGCTCACGGTGTTTTCGATAAAAGGCCGCTGATCGAAGTAGTCCGACGCGTTGCCCTTCGTGATCATGAGCGTAATCGTCAGCCGCGGCTCGTTGTCGCGGTAGAAAATATCGAGCAGCTGCGGCACGGGAATTTTGCGGGCGATTTTCTCGCTGACCAGGATGACCCGCGTGTGGCTGAATTGGGCTTTGCGCCCGAGGTGGATCGTGACGTCCCGGATGGCTTCCATGACGGAAGTGTCCTTCGTGCGCACGTTGACATAAGGCGTGCCGCTCTTGCCCCGGGAGGCGACCGTCTGGGACGGCTTGTAGATTTGAAACGTGACCAGCACCTGGCCGCTGCCCGCGTCGTCGATGCCGACGCCCATGACGAAGCCTTTCTCGGGCAGCTCCGCCCGGTCTCCGCAGCCGGAGACGGCCAAGCCGCAGCTCAGCAGCAGCGCCGCCAGGGCCATAAACCGTATCCGCTTCGTTCGCATGCGCATCTCCTCCACGTCCCCGTCTCCCGCAAGCTAGCGGGTCCCCTTCGACCGCGTCCGCCGGGCTTCGGTTTGTTTCATCAGTACCTTGAGCGGTCTCCGCAGGACGGTGTTCTGCAGCTCGCCGACCGTCCACGGCGCCAGCGGCTTCATATAAGGCACGCCGAGCGACTTCAGGCCGATGAGGTGGATCCACATGAGGGAAAACCCGATCATAAGCCCGAAAATGCCGAGCAAGGCGGACAGAACCATGAGCGGCAGCTGGAGCAGCCGGAGCGAGACGGCCAGATTGTATTGGGGCAGCGCGAACGACGCGATCCCGGTCAAGGCGATGACCACGACCATGCTCGGCGAGACGATGCCGGCGTTGATCGAGGCTTCGCCGACGACGAGCGCGCCGACGATGCTGACGGCCGACCCGACCGGGCGCGGCAGCCGGATGCCCGCTTCCCGAAGGATCTCGAAAATGAAGACCATGATGATCGCTTCCAGGAACGCCGGGAACGGGATGCCTTCCCGGGCGTCGACGACGGCGAGCAGGAGCACGGTCGGAATCATTTCCGGATGGAACGTCGATATCGCGATATACAGGCTCGGCAGGCCGAGCGCGATCATAAGGGCGTGGAACCGGAGGAAGCGGATGAAATTGGCCATCAGCGTGCGCTGGTAGAAATCCTCGCTCGACTGCAGCAGCTCGAACAGCGTGGTCGGGCCGATCAGCACGCTTCCCGTCCCTTCGACGAGCACGATGATTTTGCCGTTCAGCAGGGCGGAGGCGGCGACGTCCGTCCGCTCCGTGTACCGGAACTGCGGGAACGGGGTCCACGTGCGCTCCTCCAGGACGTCCTCGATATAGCTCGTCTCCAGCACGTCCGCGTCCGGCAGCCGGCCGATCCGGTCCACGAAAGCGTCGAGCACCTCTTGCCCGACCGCGCCTTCCAGATAGCCGAACGCGACGGTCGTGCGCGCGTTGCCGCCGGTCTGAATGAAATTGAATTTCACCGCGGAGCTCTGCACGCGCGACCGGATCATGCCGATGTTCTTCTTCAGGTTCTCGACGGTCGATTCCCGCGGCCCTTGCACGACGGGCTCCGTGACCGGCTCGTCCACCTGCCTCGTCTCGAACCGGCCGGCGCGGAAGCACAGCGCCCGGCTCCAGCCGTCGATGAAGATGACCAGGCAGCCGCTCAGCACGAGACGCTCGACATCCTCCAGCGCGTCGACGAGCGTGGCGGATTCTTCCGAAGCGACATGGTTGCTGAACTGCCGCATGATCATGTCCGGCGTCACTTCGGTGCCGTCGCCGATCTCGTGGTCGACGAGGTCCTGAAGGAGCTGCTTGAAGAAATTGGTGCGCTTGTCCAGCACGAGCGTGTCCAGGTAGACCGAGAGCGCCCTGCGGCCGAGCTTGGGACCGTAATTCCAACGGAACAGGACGAGATCCGAGCAAGGATTGAAGCGGGAGCGGATATAAGCGTAATTGCGGTCCATATCCGTAAATATCGGTAGTGGCATAAGCTCCCTTCCTTTCCAGCCTTCGCTTGATTAACAGCGTTCCAAACGAAGCCGGTTTTTATGCATCGGACGGCGTGCCGCGGACGCGAGTCGCAGTCCCGCCTCCGTCTCGGGACGGGGATAAAGACTGGTCTCGAGACGTTTACGGTCCCCCCGTCCGGGAAGGTAGACTTTAACAGGGAGTTCCGAGGAGAACCATAGTTTGAAGGGAGAATGGGGAGTACATGCAGTGGATTACGAAATGGGCGTTCAATAACAAGGCCGCCATGAAGCTCGTCGTGCTGATGGCGCTGGCGATGGGGGCGGTCAGCTATTTCCGGCTGCCGATGGAGTTTCTGCCGGAAGCGGATAACCCGATGGTCACGATCGCCGCGATCGGACCGGGCTACGACGCCAAGTCGATGGAGACGAAGGTCACGAACAAGCTCGAGGACGCCGTGCAGTTCGTCAAGGGCAAGACGCTGATGACCTCGTCTTCCGGGAACGGCTACTCCAAGATCGATTTGTCGTTCGATTCCAAGACGAACATGAAGGACGCGAAAACCGAAGTCGAAGCGGCGGTTCGCGCCGTGCAGCTGCCGGAGCGGGTCATGACGCCGTACGTCGTGCAGTTCAACACCTCGATGATTCCGATCTCGTGGGTGTCCGTCAGCCTGGACGGCGTGAAGGAAACCGACCGGGACCGCGTCGAGAAGGACCTGATCGACGCATTCAAGAAAATCGACGGCGCGGGCCAAGTATCCCTGGGCGGCAAATCCGCCCCGAGCGTATCGATCGTGCCGGATGCGGCGAAGCTCGCCGCCAAAGGCGTGCCGTTCCAGGCGCTCATGGGCGTGCTGCAAGGGCGGAACGTCGCGGCATCCGTCGGCGAGAAAACGATCGACGGCGCCTCCGGCAACGTGATCGTCGAAGCGAACGTGAGCGACGTCGGGACGCTCCGCAAGCTGCCGGTGGCGCAGGGCGTGACGCTCGGCGACGTGGCGGACGTCAAGCTCGCGAGCCAGGCGGAAAGCATCAGCAGCCTGAACGGCAAAGACGTGCTCATGCTGACCATATCCAAGTCCGCGAACGCCAACGCCGTCAAGGTCGGCGACGCGGTGCGGGAGACGGTCGACCGGCTGAACAAGGACGTGGACGGCGTCGGCATCCGGGTCTTGTCCAGCACGTCGGAGCAGGTCGTGCATTCCGTCAATTCCATGCTGCGTGAAGTGCTGATGGGCGCGCTGTTCGCCACGATCGTCATCCTGCTGTTCATGCGCAACCTGCGGGCGACGCTCGTGACGATCGTCTCGATCCCGCTGTCGCTCGGCATTACGCTGTACTTGCTGCAAGCGTCCGGCGTGACGCTGAACATCATCACGCTCGGCGGCGTCGCGGTCGCGGTCGGCCGTCTCGTCGACGACAGCATCGTCGTCATCGAGAATATCTACCGCAGGCTGCAGCACGAGCCGTTCTCGCTCGGCCTGATCACGGACGCCACCAAAGAAGTGGCGACGGCGATTACGTCGTCCACGCTCGTCACGGTCGCGGTGTTCCTGCCGATGGGGCTGCTGCGCGGCTCGCTGCAGGCGTTCCTGCTGCCGTTCGCGCTCACGGTCACGTACTCGCTGCTCTCGTCCCTGCTTGTCGCGCTGACGGTCGTGCCGCTGCTGAGCGCCGCGCTGCTGCGCAATACGAAGATGAAGGAGCACGAAGGCTCCAAGCGGTTCTCGAAGTTCCTCGGCTGGTGCCTGGCGCGCAAATGGGTGCCGCTCGTCGTCTCGGTCGCGCTGCTGGCCGGCTCCGTCGGCGCATACATGGCGATGCCGAAAGGGGCGCTCGACTCGTCCAGCGCGTCGAACCTCAACATCTCGCTGGAATATCCGAGCGAGACGCCGCATGACGACGTCGTCGCGGGCGGACGCAAGCTGGAGGCGTTCCTCGGCAAGCAGGCCGGCATCGATTGGGTCATGATGCAGAACGGCAACAGCTCCGACGGCGCGCAATACGGCGAAGTGTCTTCGCCGACGCTCGTGACGTACCTGGTCCAAATGAAGAAAGGCGCGGACGCCGAGAAGGTCATCGCCGACGTGCAGAAGCAGCGCTCCTCGTATCCGGGGGCGGATTTGAACGCGGGCGCCATGGACTTCATGAGCGGCTCCGGCGGCACGCAGGTGCTCGTCGACGTGACGGGCGACGATCTCGACGCCATCGCCAAGGGCGCGGACGACGTCGTCGCGGCCGTCAAGCCGGTCAAGGACGTCCTGAAGGTGAAGACGAACCAGGAAGAAAAGAAACCGGTCTATACGTTCGTGCTGGATCCGGCCAAGTCGAACGGCCAGGAAGTGGCGTCCCAGCTGCAAGGCCTGCTGAACCCGATTCCGCTCGGCTCCGTGACGATCGACGGGCAAGCGACGAGCGTCGTGCTGGAGCCGTCCGTCGATCCGAAATCGCAAAGCGACCTGAACCGCCTCGCGATCATGACGGCCGCCGGCCCGGCGCCGGTCTCGTCGGTCGCGAAGCTCGTGAAGAGCGAGCAACCCAGCGTGTATTACCATAAGGACGGCAAGCCGTACGTGCGCGTCGCCGCGGACGTCGATCCGAAGCAGCTGTCCGTCGTCGGCAAGGAAATCACGAAGCGGGTCGGCGAGCTGAAGAAGCCGGACGGCGTCACGTATACCGTCGGGGGCGCCTCCGCGGACCAATCCTCCGACTTCGCGGATCTCGGCATCATCATGATGATCGCGATCGGCATCGTCTATCTGATCATGGTCGTCACGTTCAAAACGCTGCGCGCGCCGCTCGCGATCCTGTGCTCGCTGCCGCTCGCGGCGATCGGCGCGGTCGTCGGCCTGCTCGTATCGGGCGTCTCGCCGGACTTCACCGCCGTCTTCGGCGCGCTCATGCTGGTCGGCATCGTCGTGACGAACGCGATCGTGCTCATCGACCGCGTGAAGCAAAACGAGCAGCGCATAACGATCCGCGAAGCGCTGATCGAAGCGGCGGCGACCCGCGCCCGTCCGATTCTGATGACGGCGATCGCTACGATCTCCGCGATGCTGCCGCTCGTCTTCGGCTCGACGGAGAGCGGAAGCATCGTCTCGCAAAGCCTCGCGATCGTCGTCATCGGCGGTCTGGCCGCGGCCACGCTGCTGACGCTCGTGATCGTGCCGTGCATCTACGAATTGTTCTTCTTCCGCAAGTCCAAGCGCCAGCGCGTCAGCGCCCGCGCGGAGCACGCCGCGTAAGCAAGCGGCGGCGATCCGGCCTTAGCGGGTAGACCGTAAGAGCGACGCCTCCAAGGGAGCCGGTCCGTGCCGCATGGCAGGGACGCCCTTCGGGGGCGTTTGGCGTTTGCGGCGCGCGCGTACGCGTCCCCGAGGGTTGCCGCCGCGCCGGACCGCGCGTTTATGCCGGCGGAACCGGGGACCGGCGGCCTATCCGTTCGACAAAACAAAACAAGAAACGGCGGCCGCAAGCGACAGAAACCGTAGCCGATTCTGTGTTAATTTAGTTCTTGTACGAAAAAAACGTCGATCCGAACGGCGGTTGGGAGGGGAAGCCGATGTCGATGCTGGCGGGTATCAATCTGAGTCAGTTCGTAAAGGCGGAAGGGTACGAGCCCGACCGCTGCGTGTCGCGGGCCGAGTGGGTCGCCCTCATGGCCAGGAGCCTCGGAGTCCTCCGCGGCGCCGACAAGCCGGGCTCGGGCGCCGCGCCGGGAGAACCGTACGACGACGCGGTGAACGCGGTCGTCCGGGCCGGGCTCGGGCGCGGGTTTCCCGGCGTGCAGGACGACCCCTCGCTGCCGATTACGCGCGCCGAGACGGCGGTGCTCCTGATCGACATGCTGGCCGCCGCCGGCGTGGAGGCGCAAGCCGTCGAGCGGACGGACCGCGCGCCGGACGAGCGGGCGATCCCGGACTGGGCGCGGGACGCCGCGGAGAAGGCATGGCGGCTCGGATTCTGCGGCGGCGAGACCGGCGGCGGCTTCCGCCCGCACGATCCGCTGACGCTGGAGGAAGCGGCGGCGGCGCTGTTCCGGCTGCTGCGCGGGATCGGCGCGGTCGATTGATCGTCACGGACGGAAAAAACGGCGGCCATGCGAATGTTCCTCGGTATGACGGTCAAGGCCGATAAGCGGCGCGCGATCGGACGATCATTCGGGGCGGCTTCCTTAATTATCGCACTTCGCGTCAATAATCGCAGGACGAGTGAGGGTCATATATGAGCGCTAACAGGGACCGCAACGCCGGACAAGACGGGTTGAACGCGTCCGGCCGCGATATTTTCCGGCATGCCTTCCAGGTTTCGATGAGCGGGATCGCGATCGTCGCGGCGGACGGGCGGGTTCTCCGGGCCAACCGCGCGTTTTGCGACGTGACGGGCTACGGGGAAGAGGAGCTGCAGACGCTTCGTTTTCCCGCCGTCGCCCATCCCGACGACCGCGCGGCGTGCCTGCGCCTGGCGACGGACATGGCGGTCGGGCGGGTCGTTTCGTTTCATGCGGAGCTGCGGTTCATCCACCGGCAGGGCCATACCGTCTGGGCGAAGTTCGGCTGCAGCCGCTTTCGCGAAGACGGGGAAGCGCTGCGCTATCTGCTGCAGATCGTCGAGGTTACGGCGTACAAGCAGACGGAAAACATGCTTCGGGATAACGATCAACGCTATCGCCAGCTGCTGAAACGGCTGCCGGAGCCGATCGCGATCCACAGCGAGGGCATCTTGATCTATCTCAACGACGCGGGCATGGAGCTGCTCGGCGCGGCCGCTTCGGACGACGTCGTCGGACGGTCGATTTTCGATTTCATTCATCCCGAACAGCACCAGTACACCGCGAACACGATCAGGCGGATCATCGCCGGCGGCGGCACGGGCTATTCGGAATACCAGCTTTGCCGCTTGAACGGGGAGATCGTCGAGGTCGAGGCGTGCAGCACCACCGTGAACGAATTTTTGGGCAAGCCCGTCATTCAGACCGTCATCCGGGACATTTCGGAACGCAAGCGGACGGAGGCGTTCCTGCGCCGGTCGGACAAGCTGTCCGCCGTCGGCCAGCTCGCCGCGGGCGTCGCTCATGAAATCCGCAATCCGCTCACGGCGATCAAGGGCTTCGTGCAGCTGCTTCAATCCCGCACGAACGAGAACGGCAGCTACTTGGAGATCATGCTGTCGGAGCTGGAACGGATCAACACGATCGTCAGCGAATTCATGCTGCTCGCCAAGCCGGAGCAGGCGATGAACCATCAGCGGAAGGACCTCCGCAAATTGATCGAGGATATCTTGACGCTGCTGAACCCGCAGGCGCTGCTGAATAACGTGGAGGTGCAGACGGATTTCGATCCCGACGTCCGGGCGATCCAGTGCGACGAAGCGCAGATGAAGCAGGTGTTCGTCAACGTGATCAAGAACGCCATCGAAGCGATGCCGAACGGCGGCCAGCTCGCCATCCAGGTGAAACCCAAGAACAAGCGGCACGTCATGATCCGTTTCGTCGACCAGGGCGCCGGCATTCCCAAGGAGCGGCTGTCGAAGCTGGGCGAGCCGTTCTACAGCACGAAGGAGAAGGGGACGGGGCTCGGGCTGATGATGTGCTACAAAATCATCGAGGCGCACCGCGGCGAGCTGCTCGTCAAGAGCAAGCTGAACAAGGGGACGACGATCGACGTCGTGCTGCCGATCGCCCTGGAACATCCGTGACGGACGGTCCGCGCGCGAGCGATGGACGATCGCGAAAACAAGGCCGCGGGAGCTCGAGCTCCCGCGGCCTTGTTTCTGTGCGAATGTTGTCCTTGTAATCCGTACTCGTCTACGATTCGTTTATCTTTCGTGCGCGTCGTTTTCTTGCCCGCGCGTCGCTTGCGGCCCGAGGCCGGCCGGCGGAAGACGGATCAAAACGACATTTTGTACAGCGGCAGCACGGTCCGGAACGTATCCGCGGCTTTGGCGACGAACGCCTCGCCGTCCCGCAGAATCGGGTCCGCGCGATCGATCGTAATGCCGCACAGCGCCTCGGACGCCTTGACCGCGCGAAGCCGTTCCAGCAGCTTGGCGAGGCCGTCGCGGCCCAGCTCGGCCTGCGTGTCCCCGCCGGGCACCATATGGTTGCCGGACCAGACGTAGTGGCCGGGGATATGCGTCTCGATGTCGTCCAACTGCTGCAGGGCATGCTCCGCGAAGACCGACTTGTTGTCGGACTCGTAGATGATGGCGAACTGCACGAACAGATGGGAGCCGAACAAGCCGATCTGGAAGTGCGGGAACATCTTGTAGCCGCGCTTGCCCGGGGCGAAGGCGATCCATGTATCGTTCGGCGGATTGATCGTCCGCCGCGCGTGCTTGGCGACATGCGGGAACATCGGCTCGCCGCAGAGCTCGGTCAGGAACGGCGAGAGCCGCTCTCCGAGCTCGTTCAGCTTGGGACGAACCCGGGCGATGAGGGCGTCCATGCGGGGCTCGAGGCCCGGAATGGCGAATACGTCGAAATCTTCGGGCGCGAAACCCGCGAAGGGGCGCGCCATTGGTGCGGTAATCGGCGTCATGGCCGTGAATCATCCTTTCGGCCGCACGGGGCAGCCCGGTAGTCGTTCGTTCATTATAGCATACCTGCCCGTTTGCAATCTCGCGGCGATTCCGGTAGTCTTCTTTACGATAGCAGCAGAACGCCCAAGGGAGAGGTCCTACATGTATTGGCAGCAATTATGGTTTGTTTCGAACATGATTTTCGTGGCACTGGCGATCGTGTATCTGTTCATGCACCGGTCGGTGACGCTGGCCCGCCAGGAGGCCGACGCGCCGCGGCTCGCCCGGACGAAGAAACGCCGCCTGACGTCGGCCGTGCTCTGCCTGGCGTCGTTCGCCGCGATGGTCGCTTTCTTCCTGATCAACATGCGCGTGAACGGCTGACCGGCCTCAAGATGTGTCCAAACCATGGCGCTTTGCTTCTTTTTCGCAACTTTTTTGTCGGTTATCGCGTTAAACTTGTCATAGTAGGCTGAAGAACAGCCGGCCATGGCGCGTTTCGCGCGATAGCCAAACGAGAGAGAAGGCAAAGGAGACCAGGCATGAAAGCATTGAAATGGTTGTTGATCGCATCGTTCTTAATCCTGCCTTTCGCGTACGCGGCATCGGCACCCGCGTCCGCGGAGGGCATTTCGACTCTTGAGGGGACTCCCGTCACGGACACGCTCTCGCTGACCATGGGGAGCGCCGCGATGGTGCACAACGGACAGCCGTACACATCGGCGCAGCCGGTCGCGAACATGAACGGCCGGACGTTCATTCCGTTCAGTTCGATCGCGGCGCGCTACGGGTACCGCATCTCGTACGACGCCCAGAAGAAGGAGTCCGTCGCGAAGAGCGACCGGCACGAGCTGGTGTTCAAAATCGGCAGCGGCTACGCGTACCGCGACGGCGTGCTGATGAAGCTGACGGGCGCGGCGTACATTTCGAACGGCTACTTGATGGTGCCGCTCCGCTCGTGGGGCGAGATGGCCGACAGCACGATCGCGGTCGTCGGCAAGACGATTACGCTCAAGTGGTCCTCCGTCGTCATTCCGCAGAAGCCGACGGCGGCGTTCGCGGTGCAGCCGGCGGAGATTTACGCGGGCCAGACGGTCGCGTCCTACGTCGACCGTTCCGATAATCCGACGGGCCTCCCGTTCGTCGACGAGCGCTGGAACGGCCGGATGGACGTGTTTCCGGAGCCCGGCACCTATGTCGTGACCCGGCAGGTGGAGGACTCGAACGGGACGTGGAGCGATCCGTACTCCGTCACCGTCGTGGTCAAGGCGCCGAACCAGCCGCCGGTCGCGGATTTCACGACCGATAAGCCGCAATACCGGATCGGCGAGGAAATCCGATACATCGACCAGAGCACGGACGACGAGAACGCCATCGTCAAACGCACGTTCGCGGGCAACGACACGGTGTTCTTCGAACCGGGCGACAAGACGGTCACGCTGACCGTCGAAGACGCGCACGGCCTGACGTCGACCGTCACGAAGACGGTCACCGTCACGAACGAGGTGCTGTACACGAAGGACGAGTACTACCGGCTGAACACGCCGACGGGCAGCAACTTCGCGATCAATCCGGATTCGGTGCCGAAGATGCCGGCGATCCCGTATACGATACAATCCGAGTCGTCCCAGCTGGTGCGCAGCAACAGCCCCGAGACGCTGACGCAGGAAGGCATCGTGTACCAGGCCCAGCTGACCGGCCAAGTCCGCTTCATGTTTCATAACGTGAACAAGATCGGCTATCCGGTCCGGATGTACCTGCTCGCGACGAACAACAACGGCACGACCGTGAACGTCAACACGAGCTCCGTCGGCATCGGCGGACCGGATCCGGTCGTGGGCAACACGGGCAAAATGGCCACGGTGCGCTACTTGAACGCGTACCAAAGCAACCCGGAGCCGAAATGGCTGACGGTTCGGCCGCATCAGACGGTCGAAATTCTGCCCGATCTGTCGAAGACGCCGATGAAGATGAACGACGTGCTGACCGCGTACGCGGACATCTTCAGCGATCAGGAGCTGCAGTTCCACATCGTGGTCGTGGCGGCGGGCAAAAGCGCGATCGCCGAGCTGCCGTACCTGCCGGTGCTTCCGCGGGACGGCATTCACGTCCGCGGGACGTTCTACAACGCCGACCGTTCCGTCGTGATCGACGACGCGCTCGGGGACGCCGAACAGCGCATCGTGCTCGGCGACAAGACGATCGACCGGTACCTGGACGGCATCGACGACACGAACGGCGAGCTGCAGTACAACACGGGCAACTTCGGCACGCTGTACCGCATGCACTTGTCCCACGTGTCGCCGCATACGCTGATCGCGCTCAATCCGCGGGGCGGATTGTATATCGGAGCGTTCATGGTCAACGGCCAGCTCGTCACGGCGTCGATGATGAACAATACCCAAGCGGCGGTGCTGTACCGGACCGGCAACACGGAAGAGGCGGTCGACATCACGTTCACGCTGGCGGCGGGGAGCAATCTTCCGATCGCCATGACGTTCCTGCCGCTGCCGGAGGTCCGCTGGTAAGCGAGAGGTCGCCGCAGCGCAGCAGGCAAGCGCAAAAAGGCCTCCGGTCCATGGAATCCATGGACCGGAGGCCTTTGCTTTGGGCGCTTTACGGAGCCGTCGGCCGCGGGGCGGCGAACAGCTTCGTCTCGCCGGCGGTTCCGTGCTGCTTGCGGAACTGCTTCGGCGTCATGTTGAAGCGCTTCTTGAAGACGTAGTACAAGTAGTTGCTGCTCGCGAACCCGTGCTCCAGCGCGATCTGCTCGATCGGGCGGCTGCCCTCGACGATGGCGGAGCAGATCTGGGAGAGCCGGTAGTTTTCCAGGTAGGCCGTGAACGATTCCTCGCCCTGTTCCCGGAACACCCGCTGCAGCTGCCGGGCGCTGATCGGTATCCGTTCGGCGACCTCCTGCAGCGTCAACGGCTGCGCGTAGTTGTCGTGAATGAACTGCGTCGCGATCCGGAAGCGGTGCTCGTTGATGCTGCGCGACGGCGGTTCGAACGTCACGTTCGGTATGGCGGACATCCGCGCGGAGCGGAGCAGGATCTGGATGATCGCCTGTTTGATCGTGGAGAACGCGCCGGGCTGGCCTTCGTTCCACGCGCGGTACGCCGTCAGGAACCACGCCATCGCGTTGTACTGATCGACGTGCGGACGCATCGGCAAGTTGTCGAGCGCCCGGATGCACGCTTCCGCCTCGTGGCGTTCCCACGGATCGCCCCAGCTCGCTTCCTGCTCCGATTCCCTGATCGGCACGATGTCGATATGCAGGCACAGCTCGTCCATCGCTTCGCGGGCATCGGCTTCCTGCTGGTGGATGACGTTCGGTCCGGTCAGGTAGAAGAGCCCTTCGTGCAGCGGGTAGACGTTGTCTTCCAGGACGACCGTGCCCTTGCCGCGCGGAATGAAATGGAACTCGTATTCCGAATGCTTGTGGAAGCGGACGATCTTGCCGGGAGCGAAGGAGGTCAAGTGGCAGCGCAGCACGCGAAACCCGTATCCTCCCCAGCGGAACTGTATATCGAGCCGGTCGATCGCATCGTTACGCTCGGCCATGAGCGAATAGGCAAACGGTTTTGCCAAACCTTATCCCCCTTTCTCCCTGCCGGACGGCGCGGTTTAGTTGTTCAGCTCGGCCAGGGTCACGACGCGCTTCTCCGCGTTCGAGATCGTGGCGGCTTCCATCAGCTTCGTCAGGTCGACGGCCAGGCCGACGTTCTCCGTCGCTTCCGTGCCGTTCTGCACGTGGCCGGCGAATTGGTCGAACGCGGAAATCCGCTGTTCCGGCAGCTCGATCGTCACCCATTCCTTCGACTCGAGCTTGTTGCTGCGGACGCGGACGGCTTCGTCCGGCGAGCCGTACAGCAGCGTGCCTTCCGTGCCGTGGATCTCGACGCTGAACGGGGAGTGCGCGTTCACGAAGCCCGCTTCGACGATGCCGATCGCGCCGTTCCCGTAGCGGAGCGTCGCTACCGCGTTGTCTTCGACTTCCTTGCCCGTGACGTAGCCGAACGACGCGCTCACGCTCTCCGGCAGGCCGAGGAAGAGGCGGGTCAGGTACATCGGGTGGCAGCCGAGGTCGATCAGCGCGCCGCCGCCGCATTGCTCGAGGTTGAAGAAGTGCTCAGGCAGCCAGTTCGCCGTCGCGCCGTTGTGGGACAGGCGCACGCGCGCTTGCGTCAGCTGGCCGAGCAGGCCTTGGCTGAGCACTTCTTGCGCGGCCAGCGTGTACCGGTCGTTCAGGCGGGGGAGGGAGACCGTCAGCTTCACGCCGGCTTCGTTCACGGCGGCGATGATTTCGTTCACTTCGCGCAGCGTAGGGGCGATGACTTTCTCCGTGAAAATATGCTTTCCGGCGCGCGCGGCTTTGACCATCACGTCGCGGTGGATGTTCGTCGGCGTGTCGACGACGACCGCGTCGATGTCGCCTCGGGCGAGCAGCTCGTCCAGGTCGGCGAAGAAAGGCACGCCGAGCTTATCGGCGGCTTCTTGGCCGCGGGCCGGAATTTCGTCCCATACGGCGACGACTTCGGTGTTCGGGTTCTTTTGCACGTCTCTCGTGTAGTCCCAAGCGTGAACATGCCAGTAGCTGAGCATAGCGATGCGAATCATGGCGTGATTCCTCCTAATAGTGGGTGAAGTCGGATCGACTCGGATTTGTCGCGCAATTACAGTTTTTCATGCTCTAATTATGCGACACATGTATACGGTAACACAAATAAAATTGGGCTATAATACGTATCCGTGCCAATAAAACTACAAAATCGCGACAAATTGCATGGCGCCATTTCGGAATCCGCTTCGAAATTGACGCGGACGCCGAATTGCGGCATGATAGAATGAAGCAAATCATGCAGCCAAGCCTCGCGCGCGACGCGCGGGCGGAAAGGGGACGACCGCCATGCGGACCATCATGAAAGCGCCGATTCACGCTTACCGCCGGTTCATATCGCCGCTCAAGCCGCCGACCTGCCGGTTTTATCCCACCTGCTCCGCCTACGCGCTCGAGGCGATCGACAAGCACGGGCCGCTGCGCGGCGGCTGGCTGGCGGTCCGGCGGATCTGCCGCTGCCACCCGTTCCATCCGGGAGGCATCGACTACGTGCCGCCGACGCGGGAGGAGCTTGCCCGGCAGAGCGCCCCGCTTGACAGCGCCGCGCGGGATTCGGTATAGTTTCAGCAAGAGCATGCGTTAGCCATATCCCTCTTCGATGAACGGATAAGTACCGAAGCGACGACCTTACCAGAGAGCCGGGGCAGCTGGAAACCGGCAAGGAACGGCTTGGGGAACATGGTCCGGGAGAACCGCTTTCGAACGGCGGCCGCCAGAGCGGCCGGCGCAAGGCTGCGGCGCTTGACCCCGTTACCGGTCGACCGCTCGTCCGCACGCGGATGAGCCTAACGAAGCTTTCCTTCGCGCGGGACCGGGTCGGGCCGAAGCGGGGGCGAGGAATTTGGGTGGTACCACGTGAGCGCAAGCTTTCGTCCCATGGCGGACGAAGGCTTTTTTTGATGTTCAAAGCATCGATTACGCCTGCCGAGGCAGGCCGGAGGAGTGTTGGCGATGAGCGAGACCAAACCGACGTTTTACATTACGACCCCGATTTATTATCCGAGCGACAAGCTGCACATCGGACATGCGTACACGACCGTGGCCGGCGACGCGATGGCGCGCTACAAGCGGCTTCGCGGCTACGACGTCTGGTACTTGACGGGCACGGACGAGCACGGCCAGAAGATCGAGCGGAAGGCGGCCGAGAAGGGCCAGACGCCGCAGCAGTTCGTCGACGACATCGTCGTGCTCATCAAGGACCTGTGGAAGAAGCTCGACATTTCGAACGACGACTTCATCCGCACGACGCAGGAGCGCCATAAAGCCGTCGTCGAACGCATCTTCGACCGGCTGCTGCAGCAGGGCGACATCTACAAGGGCCACTACGAGGGCTGGTACTGCACGCCGTGCGAATCGTTCTTCCTCGAGCGCCAGCTCGTCGACGGCAACTGTCCGGACTGCGGGCGTCCCGTGGAGCTCGTGAAGGAAGAGAGCTACTTCTTCCGGATGAGCAAGTACGCCGACCGGCTGCTG
This sequence comes from Paenibacillus sp. UNC496MF, assembly GCF_900113915.1. Classification (NCBI taxonomy): domain Bacteria; kingdom Bacillati; phylum Bacillota; class Bacilli; order Caryophanales; family Paenibacillaceae; genus Paenibacillus; species Paenibacillus sp. UNC496MF. The sequence goes on along the minus strand of NZ_FORE01000005.1, from coordinate 532,173 downwards.
CGGTATTATGAAGAAAATCCGGAATTCATCCAGCCGGAATCGCGCAAGAACGAAATGATCAACAACTTCATCAAGCCGGGTCTCGAGGACCTCGCGGTATCCAGGACGACGTTCGACTGGGGCGTCAAAGTAAAAGGCGATCCGAAGCACGTCGTCTATGTCTGGATCGACGCGCTCTCCAATTACATCACGGCGCTCGGCTACGATTCCGGGGACAGCGCCCGCTTCGACAAGTTCTGGCCGGCGGACGTGCATCTCGTGGGCAAGGAGATCGTCCGGTTCCATACGATCTACTGGCCGATCATGCTGATGGCGCTCGACCTGCCGCTGCCGAAAAAAGTGTTCGCGCACGGCTGGTTATTAATGAAGGACGGCAAAATGTCCAAGTCGAAGGGCAACGTCGTCGATCCCGTGACGCTGATCGACCGCTACGGCCTCGACGCGCTCCGGTACTACCTGCTGCGCGAAGTGCCGTTCGGCGCGGACGGCACGTTCACGCCGGAGAACTTCGTGGAACGGATCAACTTCGATCTGGCGAACGACCTCGGCAACCTGCTGAACCGGACGGTCGCGATGGTCGGCAAGTACTTCGACGGCGAAGTGCCGGCCTATGCGGGCCCGGCGACCGCGTTCGACGAGAAGCTGTCGGCGCTCGCCCAAAGCACGGCGGAGCAGGTGGAAGCGGCGATGGAGCGGATGGAGTTCTCCGTTGCGCTCACGGCGATCTGGCAGCTCGTCAGCCGCACGAACAAGTACATCGACGAGACGCAGCCGTGGACGCTCGCGAAGAGCGAGGAGAAGCGCGGCGAGCTGGCTTCCGTCATGCACCACCTGGCCGAGTCGCTGCGGATCATCTCGATCCTGCTGCAGCCGTTCCTGACGAACGCGCCGCTGAAAATCCGCGCGCAGCTGGGCATCGCCGAAGGCGGGCTGACGGCGTGGGACAGCACGAAGACGTTCGGCGTCCTGCCGGGCGGCACGCGCGTCGCGAAAGGCGACCCGATCTTCCCGCGGCTCGACGTCGCGGAAGAGACGGCGTTCATCGCCGTTTCCATGAACGGCGGCGCGGCGCCGGCGGAAGCGGGGCCGACGACGGCCGAGCCGGAAGCCGGGACGGCGCCGGCGTCCGGGACCGCGGATGCGCCCGCGGTTTCCGCCGAAGCCGCCGCGCCGGAAGGCAAGGACGAGATCGGCATCGACGAGTTCGCCAAGGTCGAGCTGCGCGTGGCCGAGGTGGTGGCGTGCGAGCCGGTGCCGAAAGCCGACAAGCTGCTGAAGCTGCAGCTGGATCTCGGGCATGAACGGCGCCAGGTCGTCTCCGGCATCGCGAAGTTCTACAAGCCGGAGGAGATGGTCGGACGCAAGGTCATCTGCGTCGTGAACCTGAAGCCGGTGAAGCTGCGCGGCGAACTGTCCCAGGGCATGATCCTGGCCGCCTCCCACGGCGACCAGCTGACGCTCGCCACCGTGCCGGACGGCATGCCGAACGGCGCGATCGTGAAATAAGACGGACTTCGGCCGCCGGGGCGATTCGCCCCGGCGGTTGTTTGTTGACAGGACATTCGCGGCTCTATATAATCTTCATAGTAATGTTTACGATTATGGTAGATAGACCGGGGTGCAGCGATGTTCATACGCAAGAGATGGTTATCTACGGCCGCTGCGGCCGTTTCTTTGTTCCTGCTGGCGTTCTTCGCCGCCGGCTGCGGCTCGGCCGGACAAGGCAAGCTGGTAGCAGGCAAGCTGAACGTGGTCACGAGCTTTTATCCGCTCTATTTTCTCGCCCAGTCGATCGGCGGCGCGGACGCCAACGTCATCAATATGATTCCGGCGGGCGTGGAGCCGCATGACTGGACGCCGAAGAGCCGGGACCTGGACACGGCGTCGAAGGCGCAGCTGTTCCTCTACAACGGCGCGGGCCTGGAAGGCTGGGTCGACGACTTCCTGCAGGGGCTGCCGGGCGATTCGAAGCTCGTGACGGTGGAAGCGAGCGAAGGCATAACGCTGCTGCCGGGCAATCCGGAGGATGGCGAGACGGATAGTAGCCACGTCGATCCGCATACGTGGGTCAGCCCGAAGTCGATGCTGATCATGGCGAAGACGGTGGCGGACCGGTTCGCGCAGGCGGACCCGGCGCACCAAGCGGCCTACGAGGCGAATTACGGCGCGCTCAAGGAGAAGCTGGAAGCGCTGGACCGGGAATACAGGGCGCGGCTGGCGGCCGTGAAGAATAAGGATATCGTCACGTCGCATCAGGCGTTCGGGTATTTGGCGCGGGACTACGGGCTGCGCCAAGTGGCGATAATGGGGTTATCGCCCGACGCGGAGCCGAAAGCGCGGGATTTGCTGCGCATCTCGAAATTCGTGAAGGCGAACGGCATCAAAACGATTTTCTTCGAGGAACTGGTGTCCGACGAAATCGCCAAGACGCTCGCCCGCGAAGCGAAGGTAAGCACGACGGTGCTGAACCCGCTGGAAGGGCTGACGCCGAAGCAGGCGTCGAAGGGCGAGGATTATTTCTCGCTCATGCGGGCGAATTTGCAAAATCTAGTGCAGGCTTTACAATAGACGTAGGGTTTTACGAGGGCGGGAGTGATACGCATGTTAATTCAAAAACGGCCATCGCGCCTGGACTGCCATGATCCGGTTATCGAGCTCGACGGCGTCTCCTTCGCCTATGAACAGAAGCGCGTCCTGGACGACGTCCGCTTGACGGTGCAGGAGCGAGACTTCGTCGGCGTGATCGGCTCGAACGGCGCGGGGAAAACGACGCTGATGCGCATGATCGTCGGGCTGCTGAAGCCGACGGAAGGGGCCATTCGGCTGTTCGGCAAGCCGATCGGCGAGTTCCGCGATTGGGACCGGATCGGCTACGTGCCGCAAAAAAATTCGTTCAATCCGCTGTTCCCGGCGACGGTGCGCGAGGTCGTGCTGTCCGGCCTGTACAATCGCGGCAAACTGTTCAAGCGCGTCACGAAAGCGGACGCGGCCAAATGCGAAGAGGCGCTGCACGCCATGAACATCGAGGACTTGGCGGGGAAGCGCATCGGCCAGCTGTCCGGCGGCCAGCAGCAGCGCGCGTTCCTGGCGCGCGCGCTCATCAACAATCCCGCGCTGCTCATCCTCGACGAGCCGACGGTCGGCATCGACGCGGAGACGCAGGAAGGATTCTTCCATCTCGTCAAGCACATGCATCAGCATCATAACATCACGTTCCTGATGGTGTCGCATGACATGGAGATGATCCGCTCGTACCTCGGCAGCGAGCCGAAGCACGAGAGCGGCAAGATCAAATTTTACGTAAAACATTCCCACGATCTCGAAGATTGTGCGGAAACGAACCTGTCGCACAGCCTGCGCGGCCTGCGCCAGTCCATGGAGAGAGGGAAAGTAGGCGTATAGCGGTTGGAAATTTTAACGCTTGAATTTTTTCAAAGGGCGCTGATCGGGGGCGCGCTGATCGGGATTACGGCGCCGCTCCTGGGGCTGTTCCTCGTCCTGCGGCGGCTGTCGATGATCGGCGACACGCTGTCCCACGTCTCGATCGCCGGCGTGGCGCTGGGCTTCCTGACCGGCATTTATCCCGTCGCCGTCGGGCTCGTGTTCGCGATCGCGGCGACGTTCGCGATCGAGAAACTGCGTAAAGCGTACCGGACGTACGCGGAGCTGTCGATCGCCATCATCATGTCCGGGGGCGTCGCGTTGGCATCGTTGCTGTTTTCGATGGGCAAGGGCTTCAACGTCAGCGTAACGGGCTACCTGTTCGGCAGCATCTACACGCTCGACACCGTCGACCTCGTGCTTATCGGCATCGTTACGGTCGTGGTGCTGCTGGCGGTGAGCCTGCACGCGAAGGAGCTCTTCCTGCTCGCCTTCGACGAAGACGCCGCCGCGGTCAGCGGGCTGCCGACGCGGTATTTCAACTTCTTGATCAGCATCTTGACGGCGCTCGTCATCAGCGTCTCGATCAAGATCGTCGGGGCGCTGCTCGTATCCGCGCTGCTCACGATTCCGGCGGCGTGCAGCCTCGCCGTGGCGCGCAGCTTCAGGCAATCCGTCGTGACGGTCGTCGTCGTCGCGGAGCTCGCGGTCGTGGCCGGCCTTCTCGTCGCGGGCGTCTGGAACCTCGCCCCCGGGGGCACGATCGTCATGCTGCTTATCGTCGTATTGCTGCTGCTGCTCACGTTCCGAAGAAAGTTCAGCACAGGCTAGAAGCGGAGGGAATCATATGGCCGACGTTACGGTTTGGGCGGCGTTCGGGGCAGGGATCGCATCCTTCATCTCGCCCTGCTGCCTGCCGCTCTACCCATCCTATCTATCGTACATAACCGGCGTATCCGTCACGGATTTGAAGAGCGAACGTCCCGGCAGGGAGGTTCGCGTCCGCACGATGAGCCACACGTTGTTTTTCATTCTCGGGTTTTCGATCGTCTACTATACGCTCGGTTACGGCACCAACGCCTTCGCGGAGCAGTTCTCGAAATACCAGGACCTCATCCGCCAGCTGTCGGCCGTGCTCATTATCTTGATGGGCTTCATTCTCATGGGGCTGATCCAGCCGAAGGTGCTGCTGCGGGAAATGAAAATGCCGATCCGCATGAAGAAGTCCGGCTACCTGGCCTCGCTGATCTTCGGCGTCGGCTTCTCCGCCGGCTGGTCGCCCTGCACGGGGCCGATACTCGCCAGCATCCTGCTGCTGGCGGCTTCCCAGCCGGGAACGTGGTTCGAGCTGACGACCGCGTACGCGCTCGGCTTCGCCATTCCGTTCTTCGTGCTGGCGTTCTTCATCGGGTCCACGCGCTGGATCGTCCGCTACTCCGCCGTCATGATGAAAATCGGCGGCGCGGTCATGCTGCTGATGGGCTTCCTGCTCTTCACGGACCAGATGACGAAGATCACGATTTGGCTCAATTCCATCACGCCGGAATTCATGAAGTTCTAAGTAAAATATTCGATCTTCGCGTCCGCGAAATGGTCAAAGATGCGCTCCGAGATGAACATCCGGAGCGCATCTGCTTGTTCGTCGGGGTAGACGTACTTGCCCTGGCCCCAGCGGCCCCACTTGTACTTGCGCTTCTCGATGTCCATCTCGAGCTTCGTGCGCGGGTAGCGCTTTTCGATCACGTTTTTAGCGGTCTTCGTGAACCGGTGCTGAATCAGCTCGAAGGTCAGGTTGGACGACGCCTCCTTCGGCAGCGCCCGCGCGAGCTCGGCGAGCAGCTCGGCATAGCCGTCCTGCCATCCCTCGTGCCAGATGATCGGCGCGATGATGAAGCCGAGCGGATAGCCGGCGCCCGCGATTTTGGCCGCGGCTTCGATGCGCTTCTCGAACGGCGAAGTGGACGGCTCGAAATGCTTGATGACGTATTTCGCGTTGACGCTGAAGCGAATTCGGGTATGGCCGTTGTGCTTGATGTCGAGCAGCGAATCGACGTAGTGAAACTTGGTCACGAAGCGCAGCCGGCCGTATTCCTGCTCCGCCATGAACGCGATGAGCTCCTTCAGGCTGCCGGTAATCGGCTCCAGCCCGACGGGATCGGACGTACAGGCCGCTTCGAAGCGGGTGATCTCGGGCTTTCGTTCGTCGATATAACCCTTGGCCGCTTCCAAGATATCGTCCATGTTGACATAGACGCGGATGTACGGCTTCGCGCCCAGCGTGGTCTGCAGGTAGCAGTAGTGGCAATGGCCCATGCAGCCGGTCGCGATGGGGATGGCGTATTCCGCCGATGGCTTCGAGGTATCGAATTTCAGCGTTTTGCGGATGCCGACGACGAGGGTTCGCTTGGCGATCTTGTATTGTTCGAGCTCGGTGTCGCCCGGCAAATTCGTGATCCGGTTATGGGAAGTCGTCATCTGGTACGGTATGTTGAGGGACTTGACCCAATCCATGATTTGCCTGCCCTTCGGATAGTCGAGCGAAGCCGGTTCGAAGTAGACCAGCTCGGGAATGAACGATTCGTGCACGCGCCTGGCCGGCGCCGGCCGTTCGAGCGTCGGAGTGTTGTCCATGGCTGCCGTCCTCCTTGGTTTTTCGTTAGTGTGGGACGCGGCGAGGGGGAGCAAACATGGAAAGTTAAGACGGGACCGCAGGTTGCGGCACAGGGGCCGGCAGTGTATGATACTAAGAGTGGCGCGGCCGCCCGGTTGTCACGGACCGCGCGGCGCAAAGATCCGTTCGTACGGGATGCAGGTGAAATGGAGGTTGTACGATGCCGACTCCAAGTATGGAGGATTATTTGGAACGCATTTATAAATTAATCGACGAGAAGGGCTACGCCCGGGTCTCCGACATCGCGGAAGGGCTGGAAGTGCATCCGTCCTCCGTCACGAAGATGATCCAGAAGCTGGACAAGGACCAATATTTGATTTACGAGAAATACCGGGGGCTCGTCCTGACGAACAAAGGAAAAAAAATGGGGAAACGGCTGATGGAACGGCACCATCTGCTGGAATCGTTTCTGGCGGTGATCGGCGTCCAAGAAGAGAACATTTATAAGGACGTCGAAGGCATCGAGCATCACTTGAGCTGGGATTCCATTACGTGCATCGAGACGCTGGTCGAGTTTTTCCGGCGGGAGCCCGAGCGGTTGGAAGCGTTTAAATCGGTTCACGCCGAGCTGAACAACGAAGAATCGTAATTAATAACCGTTCATGAACCGCGAACCTAGCTAAAAAGAGGCTTTCCGACGACGCATGCGGGGCATGCGCGTTGGAAAGCCTCTTTTGTGCCTTATACGGGACAACGCCGCCCTAATGGTACTTGGGCAGATCGTCGTCGTCCTTGCCGCCCTCGATGACGCGGAACGGCATGTTTTTGCGCGTCTTCGTCCGGCTCGCCTGCTGGTCCCGGCGGGCGCCGGTTTTGTACCGCTGCGGCGGCTTCGGCGATTTCGCCTTCGCGCCCGGCGGGAATTTGTAAAGCAGGTAGATCGCGCCGAACACAAAGACAGGAATCAGAAGCTGATAGGGATTGCTGATCGTTTGCGAAACAAGGCCAACGACGACGAGCACGAGGATGATGATGGTTGGCAGACTCATTTTTCGAGGCATGACGCGCTCACCCTTCCTTCCCGAATCTTGATTTCAGTCCAACTCCAGGATCAAGCCTTGACGCCTTGGCGGTCGATCTCCAGCATGCGGTTGAACGACGCGATGGACACCGCGACCTGTTCGTCCGTCGGTTCCTTGGTCGTCAGCTTCTGCAGCCACAGTCCCGGATAGCCGAGGAAGCGAAGCACCGGCAAGTCGCGGAGCGCGTTCGTGAAGCGGAGCGCTTCGTACGAGGCGCCGAGCACGACCGGAAGCAGGAGGACCCGAAGGTAGACCCGTTCCCACAGGGAATCCCAGTGGAAGAAGGAGTAGACGACGATGCCGACGAGCACGGAGAAGACGATGAAGCTGCTGCCGCAGCGGTAGTGAAGCCGCGTAAAGCGCTGCACGTTGGAGACGGTCAGCTCCGCGCCCGCTTCGTAAGCGCTGATCACTTTATGTTCGGCGCCGTGATATTGGAAGAGACGCTTGATCAGCGGCGTCAAGGAAATAATGTAGAGATAGGAGAGCAGGAACAAAATCTTGATAACCCCTTCGATGAGGTTGTGTACTATTATATTCTTGAACGCATGTCCAAAGATCAGCTGTTCGATCATGGCGGGGACGACGGTGAACACCAGCTTGCCGGCCACGAACGACAGGATGCCGGCCACCGCGACGCCGACGATCATGCTGAGGCTCCAGCCTTTTTTCTCCTCCTTGACCGCGGCGGCTCCGTCCTTGTCGTCCTCGAGTTCGTCCTCGGCGTACGATTCCATCGAGAAGTTCAAATGCTGCGAGCCTTTGGCGCTCGATTCCAGAATCGCCACGACGCCGCGCACGAGCGGAATCTTCTTAAGCTTCTGGATCCAAGGCGTGGTCTTGCGAGGCACCTCGAAAAATTTGATTTCGTTATTTTTGCGGCGTACCGCGGTTACGTTCGCGGTTTTGCCCGCGAACATGACGCCCTCGATGACGGCTTGTCCGCCATAGATGTTTTGCGTGCTTTGCGACAAGGGCGAATCACCATCCTTTGGTTTGACGTGGGTTCTCAATCGGAAACGATTTCTCTCTTATTGTACTTGATTCCGCGCGACTTTGCGAGCGGGATCCTTTGCCGGGCGTGCCGCGGCGATTTGGATGCCCGCGGGCTGCGCATACTAATCGCTGCATGCCTATTTACAATCCATCGCAACGGAGGAATCGATCGACTATGCCGACCAACGCCAAAGGACGGCGGCGCAAGCCGGGCCGCACCGAATATAACGGCACGACCAACACGAACCCGTTCGCGTTTTGCCTGCGAACGGGCTTTTACGCGGGCCTGATCTGGGGCGCGGCGCGCTGGCTCCTGTATTTGATTCATTTCACGAAGGTGCTGCCCGGCTTTCTGGCCGACCCGTTTTTCCGCCAATCGTTCCTGAAGACGGTATGGGGGCATCTGATCGGGCTCGGATGCTTCATCGTGTTTTCGATCATCGCCGCCCTGATCTACAAGGCGGTGCTCGGCCGCATCGCCGGTCCCTGGCCGGGATTGTTTTACGGCCTGTTTTGGTGGCTCGCCCTCTTCGTAGGCGCCGGACCGGCACTCGGATTGTTTCCGTTCTTCAACAAGATCGGGTATGACACGATCTTCTCGGAATTAGCGCTTTACCTCGTCTGGGGAATCTTCATCGGCTTTACGATCGCCTTCGAATATACCGACGAAGCGTCCCGCGAGCCGATTACGGCGCACTAGGGCGGCGCGTCCCGCGGCACTTCTCAAAGCATAGGCATTTATGGTAGAATGGCTAATGATCTATGCGCCGGGAGGGGCTCTTCATGACTTCGATTCTTGTATTAAACGGGCCGAATCTCAACATGCTCGGCATCCGCGAGCCCGGCATCTACGGGTCGTTGACGCTGGCGGATATCGAGGGGCTGCTTCGGCAAAGAGCGGACGAATTGGGCGTCCGCGTTTCGTTTTTTCAGTCCAACCACGAGGGCGCGTTGATCGACCGCATCCACGAAGCCTACGGACGGGAAGACGGCATCTTGATCAATCCTGGCGCGTTCACGCATTACAGCTACGCGCTTCGCGACGCGTTCGGCAGCGCGGGTCTGCCTGTCGTCGAGGTTCACATCTCGAACATTCACAAGCGGGAAGCGTTCCGCCACGTGTCGGTGATCGCGCCGGCGGCGCTCGGCCAAATCGCGGGCTTCGGCGCGCAGAGCTATGTGCTTGGACTGACCGCGCTCGCGCAGCATCTCGCCGATGGCAAGGCGAACGGCTAAGCGGACTGGAGCCGGGCCTATTTAATTCAGAAAAAGGGTGATTGTATGACGACCGCACGCATCGCGGGGCTGAGAGCCAAGCTGCCGGAGCTCGGCGCGGACGCGATTCTCGTCACGAATGCCGTGAACCGCAGATACATAAGCGGCTTTACCGGTTCATCCGGCTATCTGCTCGTTTCGGCGGCGGACAGCTGGCTGCTCACCGATTTTCGCTACATGACGCAGGCGCCGCAGCAGGCGGCCGGGTTTACGGTCGTGGAGCACGGCCAGAAATGGATCGAAACCGCGAAGGAACTCGCCGGTTCCGCGGGGCTGAAGAAGCTGGCGTTCGAACAGGACACGGTCGTCTTCAGCGAATATACCGCCTGGAAGGCCGCGCTCGGCGACGGCATCGAGCTCGTGCCGGTATCCGGCGTCATCGAGTCGCTGCGGCTGTACAAGGACGAGTCGGAACTCGCGATCATGCGCGAGGCCTGCCAGTTGGCCGACGACACGTTCCAGCACATGCTCGCCTTCATCAAGCCGGGACTTCGCGAACGCGACGTCGCGCTCGAGATGGAGATGTTCATGCGGAGCAGGGGGGCGACGTCCTCGTCCTTCGACACGATCGTCGCGTCCGGCGAACGGTCCGCGCTGCCGCACGGCGTCGCCAGCGACCGCGTCATCGGCACGAACGAATTCGTCAAGCTCGATTTCGGCGCATACTATAACGGTTACTGCTCCGATCTGACGCGGACGGTCGTCGTCGGCAAGCCGACCGACCGCCATCGCGAAATTTACGACATCGTCCTGGAAGCCCAGCTCGCGACGCTGGCCGGCATCAAGCCGGGCATGACGGGCAAGGAAGCCGACGCGATCGCGCGCGGAATCATCGCGCGCTACGGCTACGGCGACAAGTTCGGCCATGGCACGGGCCACGGCCTCGGGATGGAAATTCACGAGGCGCCGCGCCTCTCGGTCGCGGGCGCGGCCGTGCTGGAGCCGGGCATGACCGTCACGGTCGAACCGGGCATTTACCTCCCGGGCTTCGGCGGCGTCCGCATCGAGGACGACATCATCATTACGGCGGACGGCAATTCGTTGTTGACCTCATCTCCGAAAACCATGTTCATTTTGGAATGAGTTTTAACTTTATGGCATGACCTGCTCCGGCCTCGCGCACGGGCAAAAAACATTAGGAGGAATACGCAGTGATTTCAGTCAATGATTTTAAAACAGGCCTGACCGTCGAGGTAGACGGCGATATCTTCACCGTTCTGGACTTCCAGCACGTTAAACCGGGCAAAGGCGCGGCGTTCGTCCGTTCCAAGCTGAAGAACCTCAGAAACGGCAACACGGTCGAAAGAACGTTCCGCGCGGGCGAAAACATCGGCCGGGCGACGATCGAGAACCGCGCCGTTCAATACCTGTACAATTCCGGCTCGGAATATTCCTTCATGGATAACGAATCGTTCGACCAATTCACGCTCGACCGCGACCAGCTCGAGTGGGAGATCAACTTCCTGAAAGAAAACATGAACGTGAACATCTCCAGCTACAACGGCGAAATCATCGGCATCCAGCTGCCGAACAGCGTCGACCTGAAGGTGACGGAAACGGAACCGGGCGTCAAAGGCAACACCGCCCAAGGCGCGACGAAGAACGCGACGGTCGAAACCGGCCTGAACGTGCAGGTGCCGCTCTTCATCAACGAAGGCGACGTGCTCCTGATCGACACGCGCGACGGCAAGTACATTTCCCGCGCTTAGTCGTCCATTCATTACGCAAGCAGAAGACCGCCCGGCCCGCGCGCCTGGCGGTTTTTGTCGTGTTCAAACCAAGGCGGGTATGCTATAATCTTACTTTGAGAAACATCACAACCTGAGACTTTTACACTAGAACTTTCGTTGGGAGTGGATGAGCGGTGTCGTTGATAGTAATGAAATTCGGCGGCAGCTCCGTTGGCTCGACTGAGCGGATGCAGCGGGTTGCGCGGCGAATTGCCGATTATAAGGAAGCCGACCACGACGTTGTCGTCGTCGTGTCGGCCATGGGAGATACGACGGACGATCTGATCGACCAATCGAAGCTTCTGAACGCCAACCCGCCGGCACGCGAAATGGATATGCTGCTGACGGTCGGCGAACAAATATCGGTCTCGCTGCTGGCGATGACCATCGACGCGATCGGCTATAAAGCGATGTCCTTGACCGGCTGGCAGGCGGGCATCGAGACGGAAGACGTACACGGCAAAGCCCGCATCACCGACATTCGGCCGCAGCGGATCTTCGACGCCCTCGCGACGGGGCACGCGGTCATCGTCGCCGGCTTCCAAGGGGCGACGGCGTCCGGCGAGATCACGACGCTCGGCCGCGGCGGCTCCGATACGACGGCCGTGGCGCTGGCGGCCGCGATCAATGCGGACGTCTGCGAGATCTACACCGACGTCGACGGGATTTATTCGACCGACCCGCGCGTCGTGAAGTGCGCGCGCAAGCTCGACGAGATTTCGTACGACGAAATGCTGGAGCTGGCGAACCTGGGCGCGGCCGTGCTGCATCCGCGCGCCGTCGAATACGCAAAAAACTATAACGTGAAGCTCGTCGTGCGTTCCAGCTTTACGCAAAACGAAGGCACGAGTGTGAAGGAGGATGCGGTCATGGAACAAGGGATGGTCGTTCGCGGCATTGCTTATGATAAAAACGTAGCACGTATCAGCATTCTGGGGGTCGAAGACATTCCGGGCGTCTTGGCGAAAGTATTCGGCGCGCTGGCTTCGAACGGCATCGACGTCGACATCATCGTGCAATCCGGCACGCAGGACGGCAAAGCCGACTTCGCTTTCACCGTCTCGCTGAACGATAAAGACGAAGCCATCGCGGTCGTCGAGCGCATTCGCGGCGAAGTGCCTTACCGCGAAGTCGCGTCGGAAGAGAACCTGGTCAAAGTGTCCATCGTCGGCGCGGGCATGGTCAGCAATCCCGGCGTGGCGGCGAAAATGTTCAAGGCGATTTACGACCTCGGCATCAGCATCAAGATGGTCACGACTTCCGAAATCCGCCTGTCCGTCATCATCGCGGCGGAGCCCGCGCAGGACGTCGTCCGCGCGCTTCATACGGCGTACGGCCTCGACACGGCGGAGCAAGCCTTCGTCGGCGGACCGCAGGATCGCCGGTAAGCGCCGCTCCCAAGGCTAACGGCCGCTCCTAAACCATTGAAAGCAATAACAAGAAGCCTCCGGTTCGCTGCAAGCGATCCGGAGGCTTCTTTGCGCCGCGCGGCAGCCGTCCTTTAGAAGAAGCGGCTGCCGATGAAGCTGAAGAGCTTCACCAAAATCGCGGTGATGCCGGCCGCCATCAGCGGACCGACCGGGATGCCCCGCAGGAAGACGATCCCGAAGATCGAGCCGATGACGAGCCCGACGATGAGCTGCGGATCGAGCTTCAGCATCTCGAGCCCCTTGCCGTTGACGAACGTGGCGATCGCGCCGCCGGTCAAGGCCAGAATGCCGGGCCACGAGGTCACGACGCCCAAAATGTCTTTGGAGCCGATCCGCTCCGACGCGAACGGGACGAGGACGCTGAAGGTCAGAAATAACAGTCCGAGCTCAAGACCCCTTCGTTCGATGGCCGGCAAATAACGCTCCAGATGAACCAATTTCACGACCAACAGTACGCAGGCCGCCGTCGATATGATCGGCGACCGGCCGATTAACCCGATGATGATCAGAACGACCAGCACGACTTCCCCGCTCATGCTTGTTGACCCCTTCATTCGTTGTCACCGCCTCCATGCACGTGATGGAGCGTCCATACCTCCATTGTATGGAACAAGCCTTGCGGATATGTCTGCCCGTTACGAGCCGTCAGACGAGCATGTCGCCGTGCAGCCGCGGCACGACCGCGCTGGCGTTCACCCGGCTGCAGTAATCCACGTCGCGGCCGGAGCCGTTCTTGACGAGCCGCCGGCCGGTCGCGCAGCCGAGCAGCAGCTCGCGCAAGCTGCCGGCGCTGCTCCGATGCAAGCCGAGCATGGCGGAGCCGAGGTCGTTCATCTCGACGGGGGACGGGCTCAGCCGCTGCAGCTCGCCGATCAGCAGTCCCGCGCACAATCCGTCTTCCAGCGCGAATTCATTGTGGCTGCCCGCGCAGAGCAGCACGATGTCGCGGCGTAGCTCCAGCGCGGCCTGCGCGCACGCGGTGGCGTTGACGAGCGCGCCGGCGAGCACGTAATCCGCGCGCATCGCCTTGTGCAGCGCGCGCGTGCCGTTCGTGGTCGTCAGCACGATGCGCTTGCCGCTGACGGCGTCGGGGGTGAATTCCTCCGGCGAATTGCCGAATTCGAAGCCGGGGATTTTGCGGCAGAACCGTTCGCCCGCGACCAAATGGCCGCCGCACTGCAGCGACCGGGCCTCCAGCACGGTCTCGACGGGCATGACCCCGGCCGCGCCGGCTTCGAGCGCCGCGATGATCGAGCTCGTCGCGCGCAGCACGTCGATGACGATGACGGTCCGATGCGCGAAGCGGTCGGCCTGCGCTTCATTGACGCTGGATATGACTTCGATTTGCATGAATCTAACGCTTCCTTCCTGATTTCGCTCCCTCGATTTAAAAGGCGGGCGACGGCAAGGCGGAGCAGACGGAAACGGTCTGAAGAAGCGTCAGCGTTCGCCTTTGTACCCCGAATTTCACTTTGTTAGCTTAGGAGTTCGGAAATTCGGGGGTACAACAGCGATCGAAAGACGTTTCCGTTGCACAGCCCTCCTTGGTCGCCGGGCTTTTAAATCATATACACGAACGGCTCGACCCGCTTCCCGAAATGAAACGTATCCGAACGGAGTCCGCGCCGCATCGTTTCCAGGGACAGGACCTCGGAGGGCTGAATATTGCCGAGGTTCGCTTCCGCCCCGAACGCGTTCAGCAGCAGCACCTGCTGCTGCTTCAGCGGCGTCTCCCACATGATGCGGCCGATGTCGCCGAGCGTGCGGCCGATCGTTTCCAGCTCGCTCAAGGCGCAATCGCCGTTGCGGTCGAACAGGCCGACGCCGACGCCGGATTCCCGCGCCTCGACCGTCACCATGTCCGCGCCGGCCAGCCAGTCGGCCTCCGCCGTGAACAGCAGCTCGTCGGCGTCGACGACGGAGCCCGTCAGCTTCTTGCCGTATTCCGTGACGACCCGCAGGCCGTTGCGGAGCCCCTCTTGAATGAGGGCGGTCCGCTGCTTCCGGTCGAGCTCGATCGTGCCGTCGGACACTTCGATGCCGTTAAAGCCGAACCGGCAGACGGATTCGAAAAACGCCGGGACGGCGTTTTGCCGCACGGCCGCCTCCAGCAGCGTGCCGCCCGGCATGACGGTCAAGCCGGCGCGTTTGGCCAGCCCGATCTTGGCAAGCAGGACGTCCGCCGGGTAGAGCGGCGCCGTGCCGAAGCCGAACTTGACGCAATCGATATAAGGGCCGGCGGTTTCCAGCAGATCGGCGAACGCGTGCCGTCCCAATCCTTTGTCGATCACCATCGTTTGCCCGCGGCCAGTCGTCCGCGAATCGAGCCCGCCGCCGGTCCCGCAGACCGGTTCGCGGTTGCCGCTCGGATCCCGAAGCGCGGCAGGCCATGCCGACTGAGAAATAGATTTCATACGATCTCCTCGCTATCCGTTTGATGCCCCGAATCGCCTCGGGGGGTTTCGAAGGCGCAAGCTGCTTGCGACGATAGGGGAAGAGACGCGCGCCGTCCGCGTGGGGAGGGCCGTTTCTTCGTACCACCCGAGCAATATATGCAGGTCGCCCAGCGTGGGTGCGCCGGGTACCCGGCATGCGCCCATTTTTGGACGAATGAAAGAGAGACGGGCCCGCATAGAGTAGGATAGAGGGCCAAGCTGCCGGAGGAGTCCGGCCGGAGGGACGGATTACTAGGAAAAGAGGGATAGCATGCTCAATAAAATCGTGCTCAGCATGGCGTCGCTGCGCATCTTCTCGGGAACGCTCGAAATCATGGCGGCGCTCATCATGCTTCGCTTGAATCAGATCGACAAGGCGCTCGTCGTCAATTCGTCGCTCGCCCTGGTCGGGCCGATCGTGCTCATCACGACCACGACGATCGGGCTCGTGGGGTTGTCGGACAAACTGTCGTTCGGGAAAATGCTGTGGATCGTCGGCGGCGTGGCGTGCATTTTGATAGGGGCGCTGCGGAAGTAGAATGGCATACGCGGGGACGGGCCCGCATACAATGGGAACAAAGATCGGACAATCCGTCGCTCTAGCAAGCTAGCAAAACGCGCCGCAAGCGGCCGACGACGAAACCCGGGAGGAATGCCCGATGTTAACTGGAGTGCAGCAGCTGCTGCCCGCCGAGCTTGCCGACATACTGGGCCGCATGCCGGATGCGATGAAAGCCGAACTGGAGGAAATCCGCATCCGCGAAGGCCGGCCGCTCGAAATCGGCACTTCGCGGGGATTTTGGTTTCTGTCGCCGGCGGGACAGCCGCTTTCGCGGCCCGGCGAGGCGTACAAGCCGACGCCGGACGTATGCCGCAAGCTGCTGGAGCGGGTGACGAATCATTCGCTCTACGCGATGGAAGAGGAGCTTCGGCGGGGCTACATCACCGTCGCGGGCGGCCACCGTATCGGACTGGCCGGCCGCACCGTGCTGGAAGGCGGCGGGGTCCGCGGCATCCGCGACATCGCGGCCTTCAACGTGCGGATCGCCCGCGAAGTGGTCGGCGCCTCGGCCGGCCTGCTGCCCAAGCTGCTCGATCACGGCCGGCGGACGCTGCAGTCGACGCTCGTCGTCGCGCCGCCGCAGCAGGGCAAGACGACGCTGGTCCGCGATCTGGCGCGGGCGGCGAGCAGCGGCGCCTGGGGGCATCCCGCGGCGTCGGGATGGACGGGCCGGAAGGTGGGCATCGTCGACGAACGCTCGGAGATCGCGGCCTGCGTCCGGGGCGTGCCGACCTTCGACGTCGGTCCGCGCACGGACGTGCTGGACGCCTGTCCGAAGGCGGAAGGGATGATGATGCTGCTGCGGTCCATGTCGCCGGACATCCTGATCGTGGACGAGATCGGCCGCGAGGAAGACGCCGCGGCCATCCTGGACGCGAGCCACGCCGGGGTGGCGGTGATCGCCACCGCGCACGCGCTCGATCTCGACGACGCGCGGGCCCGGCCGGTACTCGGGCGGCTGCTGGACGCCGGCGCCTTCCGGCTCTGCGCGCAGCTGCAGCGAAGCGGCAGCGGGCTGACCGCCCGCGTCGTGCCGGTGCAGGCCGCCGCGTTCCGGGCGCCGGCCGCGCGGGAACCGACACCGCTGAAAGGGGGCGGAAGCCATGGTTAAACTCATCGGCGCGGCGCTCATCATCTTCGCCGGCACCATGATCGGCTGGCTGCAGGCCGCCCGCTACGCCGCTCGCCCGAACCAGATCCGCCAGCTGATCCATGCGCTCCAGCGGCTCGAGACCGAGATCGGCTACGGCTTCACGCCGCTGCCGGAAGCGATCGCGCGCTGTGCGGCCCATGTGCCGGAGCCGGCAGCCTCGCTGCTGCGGGACGTGAACGGCCGGCTGGCCGGGGCCGGCGAGCCTTCGTTCCGGGAAAGCTGGGAAGCGGCCGTCGCGGCGATCTGGCCGAATACGGCGATGCGGCAGCCCGAGCAGGCCGCCTTGGTCCGGCTCGGCCATAACCTCGGCATCAGCGACCGCGAGGATCAGCTGAAGCATCTGAAGCTCGCGGCGCAGCAGCTGGCGTTCGAGGAGGAGGCGGCGAGGCAGGACAGCGCGAGGTACGCGAAGATGTGGCGAAGCTTGGGCGTGCTCACGGCGGCGCTTATCGTCATTTTGATTCTTTAGTGGGGTGCCGGAAGCATGAACATTGATGTGAGCGCCATATTCCAAATTGCCGGGATCGGCATCATTACGGCCATGATTCACACGGTGCTGAAGCAGATGGGCAAGGAAGACATGGCGCATTGGGTAACGCTGATCGGCTTCGTCGTCGTCCTGTTTATGGTCATCCGGCTGTTGAACGACCTGTTTCAGGAGATCAAGACGATCTTCCTGTTCCAATGAAGCCGGCGCAAACGCAGGCGGGCAGGCGGTGAGTAGGTAATGGAGATCATCCAGATAGTCGGCCTGGGCCTCGTCGCCACCGTGCTCGTGCTCGTCGTGCGGGAGCAGAAGCCGATGTTCGCGTTTCTCCTGGCGGCGTTCACGGGACTCTTCATCTTCCTGTTCGTCATCGGCAAGATCGAGACGGTCATCGGCGTGCTGGAGCAGCTCGCGGACCGCTCGGGGATTCCGTCGATTTACTTGAAGACGGTGCTCAAGATCATCGGCATCGCGTACATCGCGGAGTTCGGCTCGCAGATCGTCCGGGACGCCGGCCAGGAAAGCATCGCGTCCAAAATCGAGTTCGCGGGCAAAATTCTCATTCTCGTCATGGCCGTCCCCATCATCAGCGTCATCGTCGAAACCGTGCTCGGCCTACTGCCGATAGGGAGTTGAAGCTTATGCGGCAGCGCGTCATCCGCTGCGTCGTCCTTCCGTTGCTGCTCTTGTGGGGGCTGCTCCTCCTGCTGCCGGCCGCCGCGTCGGCGGCGCCGGGGACCGAACCCGCGGCGAACGGGGCGCAGGCGGACGGAGCCGCGCCGGCGGCGTCCGAACCGGACGAGCGGCAGGCGGAAGCCGTCAACAAGCAAATCGCGGACGAGCAGTTGAACGGCATCGACACGGAGGCGGTGGAGAGCTACTGGAGCAAGCTGATGAACGAGTACGGCGGCTTCTTCCCCGACCGCGACGTCCCGAGCTTCGTCGAGATGATCGTGCCGGGCGGCAAAGGGCTGAAGCTGACGACGGTCTTGTCCGGCTTGCTGCGGTACATGCTTCACGAGGTGCTGTACAACGGGAAGCTGCTCGTGACGATCGTCATCCTGACGGTGTTCAGCATGATGCTGGAGACGATGCAGACGGCGTTCGAACGCAATGCGGTCAGCAAAGTGGCGTATAGCATCACGTACATGGTCATGATCGTGCTCGCGGTCAACAGCTTCAACGTCGCGATCGGGTACGCGAAGGACGCCATCACCGGCATGATCCAGTTCATGATGGCGATGGTCCCGCTGCTCCTGACGCTGCTGGCGACGATGGGCAGCGTGGTGACGGTTACGGTGCTCCATCCCCTGATCGTGTTCATGATCCACGCGGTGGGCTCGGTCATCTACACGATCGTGTTCCCGCTGCTGTTCTTCTCGGCCGTGCTGCACATCGCGAGCTCGCTGTCGGACCGGTTCAAGGTGACGCAGCTGGCGAACGTGCTCCGCAACGTCGGCGTCGGGCTGATGGGCGTCATGCTGACCGTGTTCCTCGGCGTCATCTCGGTGCAGGGGGCGACGGGCTCGGTAACGGACGGGGTGACGATGCGGACCGCCAAATTCGTGACCGGGAACTTCGTGCCGGTCATCGGGCGGACGTTCTCCGACGCGGCGGACACGGTGCTGTCGGCGTCGATGCTCGTCAAGAACGCCATCGGCCTCGCGGGCGTCGTCATCATCCTGTTCCTGTGCGCCTTCCCCGCCGTGAAAATCATCACGCTGGCGCTCATCTACAACGTCGCCGCGGCGGTCATGCAGCCGCTCGGCGACAGCCCGATCGTCGGCTGCCTGCAGACCATCGGCAAAACGCTGATTTACGTCTTCGCCGCGCTGGCCGCGGTCGGACTCATGTTCTTCCTGGCGATTACCATCATTCTGACGGCCGGCAACGCGGCGATCATGATGAAGTAGCGGAGGCGATGGGATGCTTACGTGGCTGGCCGTATGGCTGCAGCAAATCATAGCGGTGGTGCTGCTCGCGGGCTTCATCGACCTGCTGCTGCCGAACAAGGGCATGCAGCGGTACGTCCGGCTGGTGGCCGGCCTGATCGTCCTGCTGACGATCCTGACCCCGATCATCCGGGTGCTCCAGGGCGACTTCAGCGCCAAGCTGGACGCGCAGGTGCAGGAATGGGTCCAAGCGGGCTCGGCGAAGGAGCTGCGCATGCCGACGCTTCAGGACATCCAAGGCGAGGCGGAGAAGCTGAAGCGCAGCGACGCTTCGTCGGCGGCGGCGCTGGCGGAGCGGCAGCTCGCGGACGCGATGAAGGCGGGCATCGAGCAGGCGACCGGGCTGCGGGTGACGGCGGTGGACGTGCGGGTGACGGCCGGCAAGGACGGGAAGCCCGCCGGGATCGGCGGCGTCCGGGTCACGCTCGCGCCGGAACGGCAGAGCGGTCCGGCGGACGGCGGAACGGCGGGCGAGGCCGAAGGCGGGCAAGCCGTGCCGCCGGTCGAGGACGTGGAAGCCGTGCAGGTCGACGTGGCGCCGACGGCGCCCGGGAACGCCGCGGCGGACGGGAACGAGGCGCAGCTGAAGCCCGCGCCGGAGGCGTCCGCGGGCGCGGTCCGTACGGCGCTGCGGGAAGGCTGGTCCGTCAACCCGGCGGCCGTCGACGTGCTGGAGCCGGCGCCGGAAGCGGCGGCCGCGCGATAGGAAGGGGGGGACGACGTTGGCCAAATGGCTGGACGGGCTGGAGTCGACCGTCGGCAAAGGAAACGGGGGACCGAAGCGGGTGCGCACGCTGCGCTGGCTGCTCGTCATCGGCGGCATCGGGGCTGCTTTGATGCTCCTTAATTCGTTCTTGACGTTTCAAAAAGTGCCGCCGCAGCAGCAGCAGCAGGATCAGTCGCAGGCGAACGCGCCGCCCAGCGAGCCGGCGTTCAAGAACGGAAGCAATTCGGGCGATCCTTTCGAAGCCATCGAGCAGCCGCTCGAAAACCGCCTGAAGGAAATGCTCGAAAACATCGTCGGCGTCGGACCTTTGGACGTCATGGTTACCGTCGATTCCACCGAAGAAGCGGTCGTGCAGATCGACGAGAAGGAAGCGCAGCAGATTACGAACGAGACGGACAAGAACGGCGGCAAACGGACGATTACCTCGATCACGAAAGAGGGACACGTCGTCCTGTACGATACGAACGGCGACAGCGCGCCGATCATCGTGAAGCGGATCCAGCCGAAGATCAGGGGCGTGCTCATCGTCGCCCAAGGCGCGGAGAACGGCACGGTGCGCAGGCTCATCATCGACGCCGTGGAGAAGGGTCTCAACGTTGCGGTGAACCGAATTTCGGTCATTCCCCGCAAGCATCAATAGATTCCGAGGGATCACAATAAAAGGGAGGCTGTACAGGAATGAATAACAAAAGACAAACGATTTGGCTCGTGTCGATGCTCAGCTTGATGGTGATTTTGTCGGCGTATTATCTGTTCACGGAAGACGTGAGCACGCCGTCGAACGACATCGTGACGACGGACGGCGCGGGGCAGCAGGGCGCGAAGAGCGATGCCACCGAGGCGTCGGGCTCCGCGGCCGGTAACGACGCCATCGTTACGAACGAAGTGACCGGCGACGGCGCGGATGCCGGCAACGAGGCGGACAACGCGGCGGCGGACAACGCTTCCGCGGACGATAAAGCGGCCGGCGACACGGCGGGCGACGCTTCCGCCGCGAACGGCGGCACGGCGGGGAACGCGGCAAGCGGCGGCAAGGACGCGGCCAAGTCGGACGAAGACGTGCTGAAGGAACTGGGCGAAGCGGGCGGCGTGGCCGCGAGCGTGTTCAGCCAGCTGCAGGAAGAGCGCGACGATACCTATTACGACGAGTACAACAAGCTGATGGGTCAAGTGTCCGACACGAAGCTGAGCGACAAGGACGCGGCTACTTCGATGGAGCAGCTCGACTTGCTCGAAGACAAGAACGCGAAGATCACGGGACTCGAAGAAGAGCTCTCGAAGCAGTTCGGCAACGCGGCCGTCGTGCCGGACGCGAACGACCGCTACAAGATCGTCGTGGAGAGCGACAAGCTCGAGCGCAGCCAGGCCGACAGCATCCTGACGATGGCGATCGACCGGCTCGGCTTGACGCCGGACCAGCTGACGATCCAGTACGTGAAGTAACGCCAGGCGAGCCCCGGTGCCGGATTCCCCGGCGCCGGGGCTTTTTTTTAGAATCGTGGCCCGGCCAAAATGGGGGTTCGTGTTCTGGCGGATTTATGCTATAATATGATTTGCTATGCGCAGGCACGGAGAGGTTGAACGCCGTCCGGCGACCGCGAACGAAGCGCTTACATACAAACGATCACGAAGCGTCCCGCAGCGAGGATGCAAAAACTTTTAGGAGTGAAACGATGTTTAAACTGAGCGAGATTAAAGAACTGATCAAGCTGATCGACGGGACCTCGGTCCATGAACTCGAAATCGAAAACGACGGCGCGCGTCTCATGATCCGCAAACCCGGCAAACCCGAAGTGGTGAACATCCAGCAAGGCGCGCCTCTCGTTCCTACATATACGCAGGTTTCCCAGCCCATCGTCGAAGTGCAGCAAGCCGCGCCGCAGAACGCCTCGCCGGCGCAAGGCGCCGCGAACAGCGGGTACCATCAGATCGTATCGCCGATGGTCGGCACCTTCTACCGCGCGTCCTCGCCGGACAAGCCGCCGTACGTCAACGTGGGCGATCGCATCAACGATAAATCCATCGTCTGCATTCTCGAAGCGATGAAGCTGATGAACGAGCTCGAGGCGGAAGTGCGCGGCGAAATCGTCGAGATTCTCGTCGAGAACGGACAACTTGTCGAGTACGGACAGCCGTTGTTCCTTGTCAAACCGGAATAAGCCGTTCCCGCGCCGGGACGACGCCGGAAACATCGGACACGAGAGGAGCTTTTACCCGTGAAATTCAACAAAATCCTGATCGCGAACCGCGGCGAAATCGCCGTTCGCATCATCCGCGCCTGCCGCGAGCTCGGCATTGAAACCGTTGCCGTGTACTCCGAGGCCGACCGCGAATCGCTTCACGTCCGCCTGGCGGACGAGGCGTACTGCATCGGCCCCGTCGCGTCCAAGGACAGCTACTTGAACCTGACCAACATCATGAGCGTGGCGACGCTGACCAATTGCGACGCCATTCATCCCGGCTACGGCTTCTTGGCGGAAAACGCCGACTTCGCGGAAATTTGCGAATCGTGCGGCGTGACCTTCATCGGACCGTCCCCGACGGCCATCAGCAAAATGGGCGACAAATCCGTCGCCAAATCGACCATGAAGCAAGCGGACGTGCCGATCATTCCGGGTTCGGACGGCTTGGTCGAGGATATGGACGACGCGGTGCGCGTAGCCCGCGAAATCGGCTATCCCGTCATCATCAAGGCGACGGCGGGCGGCGGGGGCAAAGGCATCCGCATCGCCGAGGACGAGGAATCGCTCGTATCGCAAATCGCGACGGCGCAGCAGGAAGCCCAAAAGGCGTTCGGCAACGCCGGCGTCTACCTCGAGAAATATTTGACGGGCATGAAGCACGTCGAAATTCAAATCATGGCCGACAAGCACGGCAACGCCGTCCACCTGTTCGAGCGCGACTGCTCGATCCAGCGCCGCCGCCAGAAGCTCGTGGAAGAAGCGCCTTGCCCGGTGCTCAGCCCGGCGCTTCGCGAGCGAATGGGGCAAGCGGCGGTCCGCGCCGCGCAGGCGGTCAACTACGCAGGCGCCGGAACGCTCGAGTTCCTGCTCGGACCGGACGGCAACTTCTACTTCATGGAGATGAACACGCGGATCCAGGTCGAGCATCCCGTCACCGAAATGATCACGAACGTCGATCTGATCAAAGAAATGATCTCCGTGGCCGAGGGCAATCCGCTCTCCTTCGCGCAAGAAGACTTGAAGATCAACGGCTGGGCGATCGAGTGCCGGATCAACGCGGAGGATTCCGAGCGGAACTTCATGCCTTCGCCGGGCCAGATCCAGTTTTACCTGGCGCCGGGCGGGCCGGGCGTCCGCGTGGACAGCGGCGCGTACCCGGGCTATACGATCTCGCCGCACTATGATTCTATGATCGCCAAGCTGATCGTATGGGGACCGACCCGCGAGGAAGCCATCGCGCGGATGAAGCGCGCGCTCTCGGAATTCGCGGTCGACGGCATCCGGACCACCATTCCGTTTCATCTGAAGCTGCTGAACCATCCGATGTTCCTGAAGGGCAATTTCGATATCAAATTCCTCGAGGAACACGACGTCGACAACCCCGAAGAATTCGCGCTGGAATAGGCCGTGAAACAAGTTCCGCGGCGTTTGTCATATTTCCGCCAGAATGCTATAGTATAGGAATAAGAAGCGGATAAGCTATCGGCTGGCGGCTGAGGCGCGCAACTTAACGGGAGGTGTAGGATAACCATGAGTACGCTGGCAGCGGACTATGAAAGAACGGACATGGGGACTATTCAAATCGCACCCGAAGTCATCGAAATCATTGCGGGTCTCGCGACGATCGAGGTACAAGGCGTCGCGGGCATGAGCGGCGGATTCGCCGGCGGCATCGCCGAGCTTCTGGGCCGCAAGAACCTGTCCAAGGGCGTGAAGGTCGAAGTCGGGCAGCGCGAGGCGGCGGTCGACGTGTCCATTATCGTGGAGTACGGCAACCGGATTCCGGAAATCGCTTCGGACATTCAACGCAACGTCAAGCGCTCGATCGAAACGATGACCGGACTACAGGTCGTCGAAGTCAACGTCCATATTCATGACGTTCATTTCAAAATCGCGGAGAAGACCGTCGAGGCGGAAGACCCGCAGCTTCGGCTTAAATAATTCTCTCGTAGAAACGAATGACTCATACCCCCTAGTGGTTGGGCTTGCCGCTCGGCGCTAGGGGGTTTTATCTACGAATGGGAGCATCTGTCCGAATCTTCGGGCGCTGCTTGCATTCGATGGGAAGAACCGCCCAAGGAGGCTTCTGACGTTGATAAGAGTGTTGGACAAGCTGCTGTTGTTTCTCTACAGTATCGCCATCGGAGCCGTCGCGGCCGTCGCGTTCAGCGCGGGAGTATACTGGTTTCCCGAAGCGTGGCTGAGCAATCTCGTACATAATTTATACGGCGGCGGCATGCGCTGGCTGCAGGTGACGGTCGTCACGGCGGCGGCGGTCGTCTTCCTCATCAGCCTGAGGTTCTTCTATATTTCGCTTCGGCCGAGCAACGCGTCCGCCCCGTCCATCGACCAGCGGACGGAGTTCGGCGACATCCGCATCTCGCTCGACACGGTCGAGAACTTGGCGCTCAAGGCGGCGGCGCGCCAGCGCGGGGTGAAGGACCTGAAGGCGCGGATCCGCATCGGCGAAGCCGGCATCGAAGTATCGCTGCGCGCCATCGCGGACGGCGAGAGCTCCATTCCGACGCTGACGGAAGACATCCAGCGCGCGGTTAAATCCCATGTCGAGGAAATCACGGGGATTCCCGTCGCGAACGTGTCCGTCTTCGTGGCGAACATCATCCAAACCGCGAACTTTAAAAGCCGGGTCGAATAGGGGTGATGCCGATGTGGAAGGAAATTTGGACAACCTATGGCGGACGGATCGCCGGCGTGTCCGTCGGCGTCGTTCTCGGACTTCTTTATTTTATCGTCGGATTTTGGGACATGCTGTTTTTCGGCCTGCTGCTGTGGGCCGGGTATGCCATCGGCAAGATGAGGGACGAACAGCGGGGGCCGATCATTCCGTGGCAGCAGCTCGTGGAATGGCTGACGGAGCGCTGGCGGCCGTTCAAATAACGCTATGGTCTCCTCCGTACCCCGGACAACGCGGCAGCCGTTCGGGGCAGGGAGGAGATCATAATTTGAAGTCCGATCGGCCGCTCGCGCGCGAGGGGTTGCGTTCGGATTTCGCTTCAGCGCGACGGCGCGCCGCCCGGCACGGACGGCGAACGGTCGCGCCTTGACGAATTTTTAAGGAGTGGTCAGAGAACACATGAAACGAAGGTTAGCACGGGAAATCGTGGTACAAAGCCTGTACCAAATGGAAATGAACGAAGAGGCGACGGCGTCGTCCGCCGTGGACATGCTGGTGGACGAGGTCCATGCCGAGAACGAGATCGAAGCGGACGCGGCGGACGTCGGCAAAGTCGACGAGTATATCCGCAGCCTGCTTCACGGCGTCGTGGAGCATAAAGCGGCGATCGACGACATGCTGCAGCATTACTTGACGGGCTGGCAGGTCGACCGTCTGTCGCGCGTGGACCGGCAGATTTTGCGCCTCGCCTGCTACGAGCTGGTCTTCCGGGACGACGCGCCGCCGAAGGCGATCATCAACGAAGCGATCGAGCTGGCGAAGCATTTCGGCACGGACGAATCCGGCAAGTTCGTCAACGGGGTGCTCGGGCGCTTGCTGCAGGCGCTGGACGAACTCAAGCCGAAGGCATAACGGCGCCGTTCGCATCATGGAGAGATGAGCTAGATGAGCCCCTTGCGCCGACCCGGCGTAAGGGGTTTCCGATACTACTGCCCTTCGGGGCGCGACCATAGGAGTGATCGAAGTGACAGCACAACGAATCGAAGGCAAAGCCATTTCCGACGCCATCCGGATCGAAATCGCCGAGGAGACGGCGAAGCTGGCGGCGAGAGGCATCGTTCCGGGCCTGGCCGTCGTTCTCGTCGGCGAAGACCCGGCGTCGCAAGTGTACGTCGGCAACAAAGAGAAAGCCTGCCGGCAGCTCGGCTTCTACTCCGAAGTGCACCGGCTCCCGGCCGAGACGACGCAAGAAACGCTGCTCGATCTTATCGACAAGCTGAACCGGCAGAGCACGATCAACGGCATTCTCGTGCAGCTTCCGCTGCCGAAGCATATCGAGGAGAAGGCGGTCATCGACGCGATCAGCGCGGAGAAGGACGTGGACGGTTTCCATCCGGTCAGCGTCGGCAATCTCGTCATCGGCGACGACAGCCTGCTTCCGTGCACGCCCGCCGGCGTCATCGAGCTGATCAAGCGGACGGGCGTCGGCATCGCCGGCAAGCACGCCGTCGTGATCGGCCGCAGCAACATCGTGGGCAAGCCGGTCGCCATGCTGCTGCTCCGCGAACACGCCACCGTGACGATTTGCCATTCCCGGACGGCCAACATGGCGGACATCGCCAAGACGGCGGACATTCTGGTCGTCGCCATCGGCAAGCCGAACGCCATCGGCCGCGACTTCGTCAAGCCGGGCGCCGTCGTGATCGACGTCGGCATCAACCGTCTCGAGACCGGCAAGCTGGTCGGCGACGTGGATTACGCGAACGTCCTGGACACCGCCGGTTACATTACGCCGGTTCCGGGCGGCGTCGGCCCGATGACGATTACGATGCTGATGCAAAACACGCTGAAAGCCGCGAAGCGGCAGCAAGCGGCGAAGGGGTGAATCTCGGACGATGGCTGACCGAACGCGCGTCTTTTCGATTAAAGAAATCAACCGCTACATCGGGATGAAGCTGGAATCGGACGATCTTCTGAGCGATGTCTGGCTGCGCGGCGAAATTTCCAATTTCACGCACCACTCCAGCGGGCATATGTATTTCACGCTGAAAGACAAGGACAGCCGGCTGAAATGCATCATGTTCGCTTCCCATAACCAGCGCCTCGCCTTCATGCCGAAGGAAGGCGCCAAGGTGCTGGCCAGAGGCAACGTAGCCGTCTACGAACGGGACGGCAACTACCAATTCTATTGCACGACGATGCAGCCCGACGGAATCGGCAGCTTGTACATGGCGTACGAGCAGCTGAAGCGCAAGCTTCAGGACGAAGGGCTGTTCGATCCGGCGCGGAAGCGCCCGATTCCGAAATTCCCGAAGGCGATCGGCGTCATCACTTCCGCGACCGGCGCCGCCGTACGGGACATTCTCATCACGCTGCAGCGCCGCCACCCTTCCGTGCCGGTGCTGCTTTTTCCCGTTTCCGTGCAGGGGAAAGGGGCGGCGCCTTCGATCGTCCGGGCGATCGAAACGATGAACCGATTGGCGGAGGTCGACGTATTAATAATTGGCCGCGGCGGCGGATCGCTCGAGGAGCTGTGGGCGTTCAACGAAGAGGCCGTCGCCCGGAGCATCGCCGCATCGCTGATTCCGGTCATTTCGGCGGTCGGCCACGAGACGGATTTCACCATCGCCGATTTCGTCGCCGACCTGCGGGCCGCCACGCCGACCGCCGCGGCGGAGCTTGCGGTGACGAGCGTGCACGAGCTGAAGGCGCAGCTCGCCCGGACCGAATCGCGTCTCGCGCACATGCTGCGCCAGACGCTTCAAAGCCGGAAGGAACGGCTGTCGCGCGCCCGCCGGTCGCCGGTCTTCGTCAATCCGCGCCGGTACGTGCTGCAGCAATCGCAGCGGCTCGACGTGCTGCGGGAGCGGCTGCGGCATCGCGCGATCCGGCTGTCGGAACGGAATCGCGAACGGTTCGCGCGCTTGCAGGCGGCGCTGAACCGTTCGCATCCCGGAAGCAGGGCGGCGACCGCGGCGAAGCAGCTCCGGCAGGCGACGGCGCGGCTGGAAGCGGGCATGGCCGGCGAGCTGAAGGCGAAGCGGCTGCAGCTCGTCGCTTCGATGCGGCAGCTGGATGCGCTCAGCCCGCTTAAAGTCATGGCGCGCGGGTATAGTTTAGTATATGACGAGCAGGGGAAGAAACTGGTCAAGTCGGTCGCCGACGTCCAGCTTGGCGATCTGCTCAAGGTGAACGTGACGGACGGCCAGCTGGAATGCCAGGTATGGGGAATGAAAGGGGAGGCGTAAGCGATGGCAGCGAAAGAAAAAGACGCGGTACAGGGCGAACTCAGCTTCGAAGCGGCCATGGAGCGCCTCGAGGACATCGTCGGCAAGCTGGAGAACGGCGACGTGCCGCTCGAAACGGCGATCGAGCTGTTCCAGGAGGGCATGAAGCTGTCGCAGCTTTGCGGCTCCAAGCTGGAGCAGGTCGAGCGGAAGATCGAGACGCTGATCGAATCCGAGAACGGCCTGCAGCGAAAACCGTTTGCGCCCGCGAACGAAGACAGAGGGGACGATAGGTGAAAACTTCACTTTCGCTGAACGACTACTTGAACCGGTCCGTTCTGGAAATCGAAGAGGCGCTGCGCGCCTCCATTCCGGAAGAATGGGATATTCCGCCCAAGCTGCGCGAGGCGATGCTGTATTCCTTGGAAGCCGGCGGCAAGCGGCTGCGGCCGATTCTCGTGCTGAGCGCGGCGGAAGCCGTCGGACGCGCGGAGCACGCGCGCAAGCTCGCGATGCCGGTCGCTTGCGCCGTCGAGATGGTCCACACGTATTCGCTGATTCACGACGACCTGCCCGCGATGGACGACGACGATTTCCGCCGGGGCAAGCCGACGAATCATAAGATTTACGGCGAAGCGATGGCCATCTTGGCCGGCGACGGGCTGCTGACGCACGCCTTCTTCGCGGTTACGCGGGCCGTCTCGCTGGGCGCGCCGCCGGAAGCCGTGCTGGCGATCGTCTCCGACCTGGCCAGACTGGCCGGCGCGCCGGGCATGGTCGGCGGCCAAGCCGCGGATATGCAGGGGGAGCAGGGCGTCACGTCGCTGGAGGAGCTCGAATACATCCACCTGCACAAGACGAGCGATCTGCTCGTGTTTTCGGTGCTGGCCGGCGCCCGCATCGGCGGTGCGTCGTCCGAGCAGCTTGAAGCGCTGCAGCGCTTCGCGCGCAGGCTGGGGCTGGCCTTCCAAATCCAGGACGACATCCTGGATCTGGTCGGCGACGCGGCGAAGCTGGGCAAACCGGTGCAAAGCGACGTCGAGGAGCGGAAAGTGACGTATCCCTACTTGATCGGCATGGAAGAGAGCGAGAAGCTCGTCGTGCGGCTCACGCAGGAGGCGAAGCAGGCGTTGGCCGAGGCGAAGCTCGAAACGCCGGATACGCTGCTCGCGATCGCCGATTATTTGATGAGCCGAGACCACTAAGAACCCGGACGCGTGTGTTTCTGCCACGAATTATGATATAATTTAGCCACGTTTGACGAATGTCGGTTAACGAGGGCTGTAAGGCCGGGAAAGCGAGGAAACATCGTGTTGCTTGAACATATCAACGAGCCCAAAGATTTGAAGTCCTTGTCGATCGCGCAGCTGGAGCAGCTTGCGGACGAGATCCGCACCTTCCTCATCGAGAAGCTGTCGGCGACGGGCGGACATTTGGCTCCCAACCTGGGGGTCGTCGAGCTTACCTTGGCGCTGCACTATTTGTTCGACAGCCCGAAGGATAAGTTCATTTTCGACGTCGGGCACCAATCGTACGTCCATAAAATACTTACTGGCCGCAGGGACCAGTTCGATACATTGCGCAAATATAAAGGGCTGTGCGGCTTCATTAAGCGCGCGGAAAGCCCGCACGACGTCTGGGAAGCGGGGCACAGCAGCACGTCGCTCTCCGCGGCGATGGGCATGGCGCTCGCCCGCGACCTCAAGGGCGAGAAGAACAAAGTCGTCGCGATCATCGGCGACGGCGCGCTGACGGGCGGCATGGCGCTGGAGGCGCTGAACCACATCGGCCACGAGAAGAAGAACCTCATGGTCATCCTGAACGACAACGAGATGTCGATCGCGCCGAACGTCGGCGCGCTGCACCATTATCTCGGCAAAATCCGGACGGACCGCCATTACCAGAAGGCGAAGGAGGAGCTGAACCAGTTCCTGAACAAAATTCCCGCGATCGGCGGCAGGCTGGCCAAAACCGCGGAGCGGCTCAAGGACAGTCTCAAATATTTGCTCGTGAGCGGCATTTTGTTCGAACAATTCGGCTTTACGTATTTCGGCCCGGTCGACGGCCATGACCTGAGCCAGTTGACCGAGCTGATCGAGCAGGCGAGCCATGTGCAAGGACCTGTGCTCATCCATGTCATTACGATCAAAGGCAAAGGCTACTCGCCGGCGGAAGCGGACTCCTTTAAGTGGCACGGCGTATCGAGTCCCTATAAAATCGAATCCGGTCAAATGCTCAAAGCCGTCGGTCCGCCGATGTATACCGAGGTGTTCAGCGACGCGCTGATGGAGCTGGCCGAGAAGGACGAACGGATCGTGGCGATCACGCCGGCCATGCCGGGCGGTTCCGGCCTGCTGAAATTCGCCGAGCGGTTCCCGAACCGTATGATCGACGTCGGCATCGCCGAACAGCATGCGGCGACGATGTGCGCGGCGCTCGCGATGGAAGGACTGAAGCCGGTATACGCCGTCTACTCGACGTTCCTGCAGCGCGCGTACGACCAGGTCGTGCATGACATTTGCCGCCAGAACACGAACGTCGTGTTTGCCATCGACCGGGCCGGCTTCGTCGGAGGGGACGGCGAGACGCACCAAGGCGTTTACGATATGGCTTTCCTACGCCACATTCCGAACATCGTGCTCATGATGCCGAAGGACGAGAACGAGCTGCGCCGGATGATGAAGACCGCGATCGACTACGAGGACGGACCGATCGCCGTCCGGTATCCGCGGATCAACGGGCTCGGCGTGGCCATCGACGATGAGATGACGCCGATTCCGATCGGCACGTGGGAGGTGCTGCGCGAAGGCGAGTCCGCGATCATCGCCGCCATCGGTCCGATGATTCCGGTCGCCGAGGAAGCGGCGGAGCTGCTGAAGCGCGAAGGATTGAGCGTTCGCGTCGTCAACGCCCGTTTCGTAAAGCCGCTCGACGAAGCCATGCTGCAGCGGATCGCGGACGAAGGGCTGCCGATGCTCGTGCTGGAAGAAGGCGCGGAGCTGGGCGGTCTCGGCAGCGCCGTGCTGGAGTTTTACTCGCTGCGCCGCCGCGACGACGCGCATGTCCGAATTATGGGCGTGCCGGATATTTTCGTCGAGCACGGTTCCGTGAAGGAGCAGCGCCAGGAAGTCGGATTGACCGCCGAGCATGTCGCGGCGGAGCTGAACACCCTGCTTCCGCGGGTGCGCAAGCGCGTGACCGGACAGGTATAGAACACAGGAGATTTGTAACCGATGACGATTGCAAAAGAACGAATCGACGTGCTGCTCGTCGAGCAAGGCTATTACGACAGCCGCGTCAAGGCCAAGGCGGCGCTCATGGCGGGCCTCGTCCTCGTGGACGGAGAGCGCATCGAGAAAAGCGGCATGAAGGTGCCGCGGACCGCTTCCATCGTGGTCAAGGGAGCGCTGCATCCTTACGTCAGCCGCGGCGGCCTGAAGCTGGAGAAGGCGATCAAAGAGTTCGGGCTGCGGCTCGAAGGGGCGGTCATGCTGGACATCGGCGCGTCGACGGGCGGATTCACGGATTGCGCGCTGCAGAACGGCGCGGCGTACGTCTACGCCCTCGACGTCGGCTATAATCAGCTGGACTGGTCGCTGCGGCAGGACGAACGCGTAAACGTCATGGAACGGACCAATTTCCGGTACACGGTTCCCGAGGATCTCAAGGGACCGCGTCCGACGTTCGCGACCATCGACGTCTCCTTCATATCGCTGAAATTGATTTTGCCGACGCTCGGCACGCTGCTGGGGCAAGGAGCGGGCGTCGTCGCCCTCATCAAGCCGCAGTTCGAAGCCGGGCGCGAGAAAGTCGGCAAGTCGGGCGTCGTGCGCGAGCCGTCCACGCACCGCGAGGTGTTGCGGCAGGTGCTCGGATTTGCCGCGGAGGGCGGCTACGAACTGAAACGGCTGACGTTCTCGCCGATTACGGGCGGCGAAGGCAATATCGAATTTTTGGCGTATTGGCAGTGGGAGCCGGGCGGTCCCGCCGCGGTTCCGGACGAAGCGGCGATCGCGGCGCTCGTCGAGGAAGCCGCGTCCGCGTTCGCTTAGAAGAAGTCTTTCGTGAGGCATAGGCCGCATGAAAGGCTTTTTTTGCTAATTTCCCCGATTTCGCTTCTCCCCCTTTGCAGGCGGCCCATTATTTGATAAGATAAGATTAAAAGCAAACAGATGTTCGGGACTCATATGTTCCCATTGACAGGAGTTCGGCCGCGGACCGCGAAATGGTAACAGGGCAATCATTTCGATCGCGGGAGGTCGTACATGGGAGACTACGGGGATTGGTTGGTCATGATCGTCGCCGGCGCGCTGCTGGTGTACTGGCTGTATCGGCTGTTCTACCGCTGGCTGCACGAACCGCCGGGCTTGAACACGAAGCTGCTCTTGAGCGAGGCGGAGGACGTCATGGAAGACGACGTGAACGTGCAGCTCCTGGAGAAGGCCGGCTACGAGGTGACGCACGGTAAGTACCGGGTTCCGCTCACGATCGATTTGGACGGAACGACGCTGCATAGCCGGTTGTTTATCGACTTGATTGCCGAGAAAGACGGCAAATATTATATCGTGAAGACGGCGCGCGAGCGCATGCCCATCGATTGGACGGGCAGCGGCGTCCGGGACCGCCTGCTCGTGTACGCGCTGCTGATGCCGAGATGCGAAGGGGTTCTGTTCGTGGATCACAAAGAATCCGTCATCCGGACCATTACGTTCAAGTTCGGATCTTAATTAATTCAGAGGAGGATGTACATGAAGAGCGTTCGGCAAATGAAAATACGCGAGCTCATCACGAGCCAAATCATCGAAACGCAGGACGATCTGGTCGACTCGCTGCGCAACGCGGGTCTTCAAGTGACGCAGGCGACGGTGTCGCGGGATATTAAAGAGATGCAGCTGGTCAAGGTGCCCATCGATGACGGCCGTTACAAGTATTCCATTCCGCAGGAGACGCGCACGCATTCCATCTCGAAGCTGAAGCGCACGCTGTCCGATCATTTCCTGCATATCGATTTTACGGACAACCTGGTCGTCATGAAATGTTTGCCGGGCACGGCCAACGCGATCTGCGCCATGATCGACAACATGGAATGGGTGGAAGTCATGGGGACGATTTGCGGCGACGACACGATTCTGATCATCTGCCGCAATAGGGAGCTAAGCGCCGAGATCGTGGACCGCTTGCTCGGATTGATGAATTAAGGCACCGACCGATCAACGATTACCGTTAACACGCTAAGGAGGAGAGCGACGATGCTTCGCGAGCTGTCTATTCGGAATTTGGCTGTCATCGAGCAGGTATCTGTAAAGTTTCATGACGGGTTTCATGTACTGACGGGGGAAACGGGAGCGGGCAAATCGATTCTGATCGACGCGCTCAGTCTGGTCGTCGGCGGCAGAGGCGCATCCGACATGGTCCGTTACGGCTGCGACAAAGCCGAAATCGAAGCCATGTTCGAGCTTCCGGCCGGACACCCGGTCTGGACGACCTTGACGACGTTCGGGCTGCGGGCTTCGCACGAGGACGGGCTTGTCGTGCGCCGGGAGCTTTCCTCCCAAGGCAAGAGCATTAGCCGCGTCAACGGACATATCGTGACGCTGTCCATGCTGCGCGAGGTCGGCGAATGCCTCGTAAACATCCATGGCCAGCACGAACATCAGTCGCTTCTCCGGACCGAGAAGCATCTGGATTGGCTGGATTCATATGCCGGCGACGCGGTGCTGGGCACGCTGGAATCTTATCGCGTGGTTTACAAACAATACGAGAAGGTTCGCGCGGAGCTGAAGAGCCTGGAAGAGACCTCGCGCCAAAACATGCAGATGCTCGACCTGTACCGGTTCCAGATCGAGGAGATTGCGTCGGCACGCTTGAAGCCGGGCGAAGACGAAGACTTGGCCGAGGAGCGCCAGAAGCTCATGTCGTCGGTGAAGCGCCGGGATTCGGCGGCGGAGGCCTACAGTCTGCTGAACGGAAATAAAGGACTCGACGCGGTCAGCAAAGCGGTGAGCAAGGTAACCGACATCCGGGAGTACGACCCGCAGATCCTCGATCCGCTGCTGGAGCAGCTCCAGTCGGCGTTCTACCAGCTTGAGGACGCGGTATTTCAGCTGCGCGATTACCGGGACGGCGTGGAATCGGATCCGGAACGGCTGACGTTCATCGAGGACCGGATCGACCTGATCAACAGCCTGAAACGCAAATATGGCGAAACGATCCCCGATATTCTCGCGTATTTGGGCAACATCCAAGCCGAAACGGATAAAATCGAAAATCGCGACGAGCATTTGGCACGGCTTCAGCAAGAACTCGCCAAGCATTTGACCGACTGCACGGCGCTCGGCGTTCAGCTTTCCGGATTGCGGCGCAAAGCCGCGGACCGGCTCGCGTCGGCGATCGAGAGCGAGCTGCGCCAACTGCAAATGGAGCGGACGACGTTCCGCGTCCAGCTGGAGCAGACGCCGGCCGGCGAAGGGTACAAGCTCCATTCGAACGGCATCGACGAGGCCGCGTTCCTGATCGCGCCGAATCCGGGCGAGCCGCTTAAGCCGATCAGCAAGATCGCGTCCGGCGGCGAGATGTCGCGGATCATGCTTGCGCTGAAGACGATTTTCGCTTCCATCGACGAAGTGCCGGTGCTGATTTTCGACGAAGTCGATACGGGCGTGAGCGGCCGCGCCGCGCAGGCGATCGCGGAGAAGATGGCGCGGCTGTCGAGCCAGTGCCAAGTGTTCTCCATCACGCACCTGCCTCAGGTAGCCTGCATGGCGGAACATCATTACGAAATCCGCAAGTCGATCGTGGCGGAACGAACGTCGACGCGGGTAACCGAGCTCAGCCATTCGAATCGGATCGAGGAGCTGGCGCGCATGCTCGGCGGCGTTGAAGTAACGGAAAAAACGCGCCACCATGCGCAAGAAATGCTTGACCTGGCTTACAAGCAGAAGGGAGCATAAGAGAACCATTCAGGGAATGTTTTTGGCGACATAAAACAATAAGGGCAGGGATACCTTAAAGGTACGCAAATGGCGAACCACCTTTCTCGTCAAGCGATTCAGCAGCAGGGAGCGTGAAGTCATTGAATGCCTACCAGCGGAAGCGGTGGCTTGGTTTACTCCTCGTCATCATCGTCTGCATGCTTGGTCTATCCTCGCCAATCCAACATTTCGCCGCCTTTCCGAATGAAGTTCGCTTATTCTCGGGGCAATTGAAACAGCTGGATTACAGCATGCCCGTACATGCGCAAGTCACATCCGATTCGCAGCTGCTTCGGATCAACGGTTCGAGCGGCCGCTCTACCTCCATTAATTTGAACAAACCGCTCACGATTCAATCGTCCAGCAGCGGGGAAACGACGCTCAAACTGAAATTATTCGGCAAAATTCCATTCAAGACGGTCAAAGTCAACGTCGTTCCGGATCTGAGAGTTGTTCCGGGCGGACAAACCATCGGCGTCAAAGTGAAATCCGCCGGCATCATGGTCGTAGGCCATCATCAAGTCGTCAACGATAAAGGAACGAAGGTTTCTCCCGGCGAAACGGCCAGATTGCAGCTAGGCGATTTGATCGTGCGCATCAACGGCAATTATGTCAATGAAGTTTATAAAGTGGCCAAGCTGGCCGAAGAAGCCGGAGCCGCCAACAAACCGCTTCAACTGACGGTCAAACGCGGCACGAGATTGTTCGAAACGAAGCTTGCTCCGGTCTACGATGCGGAAGACCGCGCCTGGCGGCTCGGCCTGTACATTCGCGATTCGGCGGCCGGCGTAGGCACGCTGACATTCTATGCGCCGGATCAAGGCGTCTACGGAGCGCTTGGGCACGTTATAACCGACATGGACACGCAGACGCCGATCGAGGTCGGCGAAGGACAGATTCTTCAGTCGAACGTGACGTCGATCAATAAGAGCCAAAACGGCGAACCTGGGGAAAAACGGGCGCATTTCATCAAAGAAAGCAAAGTGCTCGGCAATATCGAACGCAACACGTCCTTCGGCATATTCGGCAAGATGAAGGAGCTACCGGCTCACAGCTACAATCAGCAGTCGATACCGGTCGCGTTCGCGGAAGAAGTGAAGGAAGGCCCCGCGCAGCTGCTTACCGTCGTGAACGGGCAGAAGGTCGAGCGCTTCAATGTCGAGGTCGTGCACGTGACCCGGCAGCAATCGCCCGCCACGAAGGGAATGGTCATTAAAATTACGGATCGCCGCCTGCTGCAGCAAACCGGAGGCATCGTGCAAGGGATGTCGGGGAGTCCCATTATTCAGGACGGCAAACTGATCGGTGCGGTGACCCATGTTTTCGTCAATGATCCGACCTCGGGGTACGGCTGCTTCATCGAATGGATGCTCCAGGATGCAGGGGTATTGCTCAAGACGACGAACTTAAATCTTAAGGCGGCTTAAGCCACCTTAAGATTTTTTGCTTCATGCGGCCATGTGTTTGTGAACGGAGACATTCGTGGATTTACAATTGATGTACAGTGGATCTACAGCTAACGTTAGATAAAGTGATGTACATATGACAAGCCGAACGATCGATTTGTCGAAAAAATTCGAACCATGATGCATCATGTAATAAATTATTCATTATAAATCACATCGAATAAAAAATAAAGAAAAAGATTATTCGACAGAAGGAATTTTATGTACCATGTCGAAAATGTTTACAAGCAGGAAAGACGTAATGATACTGCGTCTCAACCATTACATTGAGGATTTAAGTCTAAGGAGGACTATACCTTGCAAAGAATTGAAGTTTTGTTGGCTGATGACAACCGTGAATTTACGACTCTGCTTTCCGAGTATATTTCTGAACAAAACGATATGGTTGTTACGGGTGTCGCGTACAATGGCGAGGAAGTTCTGCGCATTTTGGAAGAAACGCGTCCTGACGTATTGATCCTGGATATCATCATGCCGCATCTTGACGGACTCGGCGTGCTGGAACGCCTGCGCGAAATGAACCTGCCTCAGATGCCCAAGATCATCATGCTCACCGCGTTCGGCCAAGAAAACATTACGCAAAAAGCCGTACAGCTCGGCGCTTCGTATTATATTTTGAAACCGTTCGATATGGAAATTTTGGCGAACCGCATCCGCCAGCTGGTCGGCAATCCGACGGTTATTTCTTCGTCGTACACCACGACTTCTTCCGCGTCCGCTCCGAAGTCGAACGTCGTCCCAATCGCCAAAGGCAAAAACCTGGACGCCAATATTACGAGCATCATTCACGAAATCGGCGTGCCCGCTCACATCAAAGGGTATCAATATTTACGCGAAGCGATTACAATGGTGTACAATAATATCGAAATTTTAGGCGCCATTACGAAGACGCTTTATCCCGCGATCGCCGAGAAGTTCAAAACGACGCCTTCCCGCGTCGAACGCGCCATCCGCCATGCGATCGAAGTCGCGTGGACGCGCGGAAACATCGACAGCATCAGCCACTTGTTCGGCTACACGATCAACATCAGCAAGTCGAAACCGACGAACAGCGAGTTCATCGCCATGGTCGCCGACAAGCTGCGCATCGAGCACAAAGTATCTTAGGACAACACGCAACGGATAACTTCTTGCGAACGATTCATTCGATTGGATGGAGCGCCGCTCCCGCGAGGCCACTCGCGGGCAGTGGCGTTTCGCGTTGTTCAAGCAAATAGGAGGATTGTTTTCTTTTGGCATCATTGACATCTACTTCCGCTCCTTCATGGAAACGACTACCCATCTTATTGTCCGTCACGCTCATCGCGGGCTTCAATCAGGGGCTGCTGCTCCCCTTGCTGGCCATTCTGCTCGATCAGCAGGGCGTCTCGTCGGATATGAACGGGCTCAATTCCATGGCGCTGTACATCGGAACGTTCGGCATGATGTTCTTCATCGAAAAGCCGATTCGCCGGTTCGGCTATAAGGCCGGCATCCTCGCGGGCATCGCGCTCGCGGGAGCGGCTACGCTGCTGTTTCCGGTCTTCTCCGGCACGTTATGGGTCTGGTTCATCTTGCGGATCGCCGTCGGCATCGGCGACAGCGCGCTCCATTACTGTACGCAGCTCTGGATCGTCAGCAGCGCTTCGCCGCAGCGCCGCGGGCGGGTCATTTCGCTCTATGGCATGGCTTACGGGATCGGCTTCAGCCTTGGTCCGATCGGCATCAATCTGGCGAACGCGGGCAGCTGGATGCCGTTCGTTCTGAATGCCGTGTTGTTCGTGCTCGTCGCCGCCTTCGTGCTGACGCTTGGCGGTGAATACCCGGAAACGGCGAAAGCGTCCGCCGAGAGCGGCAACCGCTTTTGGCTCATTTACCGTCTCGCGTGGTTCGCCCTGCTGCCGGCGATTCTCTATGGCTTGCTGGAATCGACGATGAACAGCAACTTCCCGCTCTACGGACTTCGGATCGGGCTGAGCAAAGAAGCGATATCGATGCTGCTGCCCGCCCTCGGCATCGGCAGCTTGGTGGTCATGTTCCCGCTAGGCATGCTGAGCGACCGGATCGGGCGCAAACGCGTGCTGATGGGCTGCGCGTTATCGGCGGGCCTGCTCTTCTTCGCGGTGCCGCTTGCCGGCGGCCAGGTGCCGCTGTTGTTCGTCCTGCTGTCGCTCATCGGCGGCTTGGTCGGCTCGTTCTTCTCGCTCGGTCTGGCGTATGCGGGCGATTTGCTGCCGCGGCACGTATTGCCGTCGGCCAACGTCATCGCGTCGATCCATTTCAGCATCGGCAGCTTGCTCGGTCCGAGCATCGGGGGAGCCAGCATACAATACGTATCGACCCAAAGCGTGTTCCTGCTGCTGGGCGGCGCGTTTACGCTGTTCGCCTTGCTCGGGCCGCTATTCCGGAACGCCGGCGGGGAAGCGGCGGTCAATCCGAATTCGGTTGTATAACGGGCTTCCGGGGCGTATCCTTTTGGCAGGGCCGTTCGTTTACGCAGTGTAAGCAAACCATACGGATAAGGAGGTGCACGCCAAATGACGAAGCTTCAGCCGCCCGCGGCCGTGGAAGAACTGCGGTTCACGCTGTACCGCTACTGTCTGTCGTTGACCCGTTCCGCCTGGGACGCCGAGGATCTCGTGCAGGAAACCTGCCTGCGGGCGCTGCCGGTCATGAACGGATCGGTGGCGCATCCGAATCCGACGGCGTATTTGCTCCGCACCGCGAAAAACATCGCGGTCGACCAATCGAGGCGGAAGAAGCGGGGCGAGCTGGCGCTGGCGGCCATGCAGCGCAGCGAAGCCGCGCTAAGCCGATTCTATAGCGATTCCGCGGAACTGACGGATTTGCTCGGACTGCTGATCGGGCATTTATCGCCGCTGCAGCGGACCGTGTTTCTGCTGAAGGAGCTGTTCGGCTTCAAGAACGGCGAGCTCGCGTCGAAGCTGTCGACGTCGGAGGGCGCGGTGAAGGCGGCGCTTCACCGGGCGCGGAGCGCCGTCGAGAAGCTTAAGCTCGGCGCGCGGTTCCGCGACCCGGACCGGTCGGGCGCGCCGGACGCCGCCGTCGACGAAGGCCTGCTGCAGGCCTACGTAAACGCGGTAAGGCACGGCGATCCTCAGGCGCTCGTCGTTCTCGCGAACGCCGAAGCGCACGTCATCGATCCCGCGGAAGCGGTCAGCCGGCTCGGCCAGCGGTTCGCGTCTTCGGATGCCGGCTCCTCCTCGTCCGTTACGATGCGGTTTGCTGCGTAACCGAACGAGGAGGGAATGCGCATGAACTTGACGCCTTACGTCATCGAAACGACCAACCGGGGAGAGCGGAGCTACGACATTTATTCCCGGCTGCTGAAGGACCGGATCGTCATGGTCAGCGGCGAGATCGAGGATCATATGGCCAACGCCATCGTCGCGCAGCTGCTGTTCCTGGCGGCGGACGACCCGGAAAAGGATATCCAGCTGTATATCAACAGTCCGGGCGGCTCCGTCACCGCGGGCTTCTCGATCTTCGATACGATGCAGTTCATCAAGCCGGACGTCTCGACGATCTGCACCGGCTTCGCCGCCAGCTTCGGCGCGATTCTGCTCGCCGGCGGCGCGAAGGGCAAGCGGTTCGTTCTGCCGAACAGCGAAGTCATGATCCATCAGCCGCTCGGCGGCGCGAGGGGGCAGGCGAGCGACATTCAAATCCACGCCAGCTGGATCTTGAAGACGCGGGCGAAAATCAACGCGCTCCTGTCGCATCATACGGGGCAATCCGTGGAGCAGATCGAACGGGACTCCGACCGCGACCGGTTCATGAGCGCGGAGGAAGCGGTGGCGTACGGCATCGTCGATCGCGTCATCGCGCCGAACGCGGCCGCGTCCTGATCAGACCGGCCAAGCGCTTGAAGTCAGAACCGGAAGCAAGCCATTCCGCGAGCGTGAGCAGAAGCAGCTGCACGAGCAAACACAATGAAAAAGGGCAGGCTCTCCGAAACAAGGAGAGCCTGCCCTTTGCGCTGCCGTCCGGGCACGGCGCGAGAAGCCGCGCCGATCGGACCCGCAGGTTCATTAACCCGAGTAAGTTTACGCTTGCGGCCGCGGCGGACGAGGCCGCCTCTTGCGGAAGCGCGTCGCGACGTAATTGCGCTTGCGATCGCGGAAGAACGTCCAGCCGCCGATGAAGCCGACGCCGAGCAAAAATAGTGCCAGACCGGCGATAAAGCGCCACCATTCGAACGGATGCGCGACCGAGGCATCGTCGCCAAAGGAAGCGAAGAAATGAAAGATCGCGTCTTTCATGAGCAGAAAACCGTACGTGGCGCCGAGACCCGGAATCACGAGCAGCAGAACCGCGATGAATCGAATGAGTACCTGCTTCATTTCTGTTTGAACCTCCCGTTGCCTTGCGGAAAACGCTTCTACGGTAATCATCATACCTTTTCCGCGCAAGGCTGTCCATTTGGAAAACCCGCCGGAGTTTTCCCGCGGAACGAAAACAGGTACAATAGGAAGTGGATCAGCTTGACCATACGGAGAGGGGAACGACCATGACGATCGCATGCGACATTGCCATCATCGGCGGAGGCATCGCAGGATATACGGCGGCCATCAAAGCCGCGCAGGCGGGGAAGAAAGCCGTCGTTATCGAGAAAGAGAAGCTCGGCGGAACGTGTTTACATAAAGGATGCATTCCAAGCAAAGCGCTGCTGCGGAGCGCGGAGGTATTCGCCACGCTGCGCAAGGCAGACGCGTTCGGCGTCCGGGTAGACGGCGCCGTCACGCTTGATTTCGCCAAGGTGCAGCAGCGCAAGAACGGTACCGTCGAAAATCTGTACAAGGGCTTGCAGTACTTGATGCGCAAGCACGGCATCACCGTCCTTCAAGGGAGCGGGACCGTGATCGGCCCGTCGATCTTCTCGCCGAAGAGCGGGAGCGTGGCGGTGGAGCTGGCGGATGGCGAGATGGAGACGGTCGTGCCGGCCCATCTCATCATCGCGACGGGCTCGCGGCCGCGCCTCTTGAAAGGGCTAGAGCCCGTGGAAGGCCGGATCATGTCGAGCGACGAGGCGCTGGAGATGGACGAGCTGCCGAAGTCGATGCTGATCGTCGGCGGCGGCGTCATCGGCGTGGAATGGGCGTCCATGCTGATCGACTTCGGCATCGAGGTGACGCTGGCGGAATCCGCCGAGCGGCTGCTGCCCGGCGAGGAAGCCGACGCGTCGGCCGAATTGACCAAGCAGCTGCGGCGCCGGGGCGTGCGGATTTTAACCGGCATCCAATTGAAGCCGGAAACGTATACCTTTAGTGACGGCGTAGGTTCCGTTACGGCGGATACGGCCGACGGTCCCGTCATCTTGACCGCGGAACGCTTGCTCGTCTCGGTCGGCCGGCAAGGGAACGTCGAGGGCATCGGCCTGGAAAACACCGACGTCCGCGTCGAGAAGGGCGCGATCAAGGTCAACGCGTTCTTCCAAACGAACGAGCCGCATATCTACGCCGTCGGCGACGTAACGGGAGGGATGCAGCTGGCGCACGCCGCCGCGCACGAAGCGATCGTCGCGGTGGGCCATATTCTCGGCGGCGCCGAACAGGCGCCGCAGCATGCCCGCATCCCGCGGGCGATCTACGCCAAGCCGGAAATCGCTTCGATCGGACTGACGGAGGACGAAGCCGGCAAACAAGGACATGCTATCAAAGTCGGCAAGGTGCCGTTCCAGGCGATCGGAAAGGCGCAAGTGCTCGGCGAGCCGGAAGGCTTCGCCAAAGTGATCGCGGACGCGAAGACGAACGACCTGCTCGGCGTCCACCTCGTCGGTCCGCACGCGACGGACCTGCTGTCGGAAGCGTCGCTCGCGATGCTGCTCGACGCCGCGCCGTGGGAAGTGGCGCAGGTCATTCACCCGCATCCGACGCTCTCGGAGGCGCTGGGCGAAGCGATGCTCGCGGTCGACGGGAAGGCGCTGGCGTTCTGAATCGGGACGCGCCGCGGGAAAGAGGCAAAACGAGGCAGCATTTCCTTTTGTCCCGAAGTCGGTTATAATGGGTATAGGCAAGTCTTAGTACCTGGTTATAATAGCAGCTAAAAGGAGGGCGAACCTCATGACTCAATCGGAATCCGCCGTCAAGCAGCCGAAGCATGCGGCGCTTGGACTCACGGATGAACAAGTGATCGAGATGTATAAGCTGATGCTGACGGGCCGGCGTTACGACGAGCGTTGTCTTCTGCTCCAGCGGGCGGGGAAGATCAAATTCCACGTCTCCGGCATCGGCCAGGAGGCGGCGCAGGTCGGGGCCGCTTTCGCGCTTGACCGCGAGCAGGATTACTTTTTGCCCTATTACCGCGATTACGCGTTCGTTCTTTCGGTCGGCATGACCTTGCGCGAGCTGATGCTCAGCCTCTTCTCCAAAGCGGCCGATCCCAACAGCGGCGGCCGCCAAATGCCCGGCCACTTCGGCTCCAAGCGCCTTCGCATCGTCACGGGGTCGAGCCCGGTCACGACGCAGGTACCGCACGCCGTCGGCTTCGCGCTCGCGGCTAAGATGAAAAAGAAGGAGTTCGTCAGCTTCGTCACGTTCGGCGACGGCTCCAGCAACCAAGGCGACTTCCATGAAGGCGCCAATATGGCGGGCGTGCACAAGCTGCCGGTGATCTTCATGTGCGAGAATAACCAATACGCGATTTCCGTTCCGCTGCACAAG
Organism: Paenibacillus sp. UNC496MF; assembly: GCF_900113915.1. Taxonomy (NCBI): domain Bacteria; kingdom Bacillati; phylum Bacillota; class Bacilli; order Caryophanales; family Paenibacillaceae; genus Paenibacillus; species Paenibacillus sp. UNC496MF. The sequence continues at coordinate 489,208 of NZ_FORE01000005.1, read as the reverse complement.
CAGGTCGGCGGCCGGATCGCGGACCGCGCGCTCGGCTACGGCTTTCCGGGCGTCGCCGTCGACGGCAACGATCCGCTCGAGGTATACCGCGTCGTGAAAGAAGCGCGCGAACGCGCGATCCGCGGCGAAGGGCCGACGTTGGTCGAAGCCGTCATGTACCGGCTGTCGCCGCATTCCACGTCCGACGAAGACACGGCCTACCGGACGAAGGAAGAGATCGAGATGCACCGCGACAAGGACGGTCTTCCGAAGTTCAAGCAGTATCTGATCGACTGCGGCGTCCTGGACGAGGAGCGCGACGCCTTGCTGCAGCAGGAAGTGAAGGCGGCCGTCGACGAAGCGACGACCTACGGCGACAAAGCGGCGTTCCCCGAGCCGGAAGACATCCTGTATCACGTCTACGACGGCGACGACGCAGGCAGAGGGGGACGCTGACATGCCGAAAATGGACTATATCGATGCCATTCGTTTGGCCATGAAGGAAGAAATGGAACGCGACGAGGACGTGTTCGTGCTCGGCGAGGACGTCGGGTACAAGGGCGGCGTCTTCACGACGACGAAAGGGCTCCTGGAGCAGTTCGGCGAGGACCGCGTGCTCGATACGCCGCTGGCGGAGTCGGCCATCGCCGGCACTGCCATCGGCGCGGCGATGTACGGCATGAAGCCGATCGCCGAGATGCAGTACTCGGACTTCATGTTCCCGGCCACGAACCAGATCATCAGCGAAGCGGCGAAAATCCGCTACCGTTCCAACAACGACTGGAACTGCCCGCTCGTCATTCGCGCGCCGATCGGCGGCGGCATTTTCGGGGGCCTGTACCATTCCCAGTGCCCGGAATCCGTGTTTTTCGGCACGCCGGGTCTCAAGATCGTGGCGCCTTATACGCCGTACGACGCGAAAGGCCTGCTGAAAGCGGCCGTTCGCGATCCGGATCCCGTCCTTTATTTCGAAAATAAAAAATGCTACAAGCTGGTCAGCGGCGATGTGCCGGAAGGCGATTACACGGTCGAGATCGGCAAAGCGAACGTGCTTCGCGAAGGCGACGACATTACCGTCATCAGCTACAGCATGCCGCTGCATTTCATCATGGAAGCCGCGGCCGAGCTGGAAGCGGAAGGCATCTCGTCGCATGTTCTCGACCTGCGCTCGCTGCAGCCGCTGGATAAGGAAGCGGTCCTCGAAGCCGCGCGCCGTACGGGCAAAGTCCTGATCGTGCACGAGGACAACAAATTCGGCGGCGTCGGCGCCGAAGTATCCGCGATCATCGCGGAAGAGATGCTGTACGAGCTGGACGCGCCCATCATGCGGCTGTGCGGCCCCGACGTGCCGGCGATGCCGATCAACCCGCCGGGCGAGAAGTTTTTCATGCTGAACAAGGACAAAGTGAAGGAAGCCATGAAGCGCCTGGCGGTGTACTAGGGAGCGAAGGCGCCGACATCACGCATACGTTTAGGAGTGGTCGGAATGAAAACAGTGACGGAAATCGTCATGCCGCAGCTCGCCGAATCGCTTGTCACCGCGACCATCGACAAATGGCTGAAGCAGCCGGGCGATACGATCGACATGTACGAGCCGATCTGCGAAATTTTAACGGATAAAGTGAATGCGGAGCTTCCCGCGACCGTGCAGGGCCGGCTGATCAAAATCCTCGTCGGCGACGGCGAAACGGTGCCGGTGGGCACGCCGGTCTGCCTGATCGAGACCGACGAGGAAGGCGCGGGCGACCCGGGCGGCTCGCCGGCAGGCGCCGAGGATGCGCCGTCGGCCGCGCCGGCGGCGAGCATGAGCAGCGGGGACCGCGCCGCGGTCCGCGCGCAGGGCTTGGCCGGCCGCGGCGAGACGGACGGCGACGACGGCATGCGCCACCGGTTCTCGCCGGCGGTCCAGCAGCTGGCCGTCCAGCACAACGTCAATCTGACGTACGTGCAGGGAACGGGACTCGGCGGCCGGATCACGCGCAAGGACGTGCTCGCGTACATCGAGAACGGCCGCGGCGCCAAGCCGTCGGCATCGGCGCCGTCCGCGCCGCAGCCGTCGGCCGCCGTGCCGAACCTGAACTCCAAGGAGCCGGTGCGCTCGACGGGCCTTCACCTGTCGGAGACGCCGCGCATTCCGAAGGTGGAGATCGAAGGGCATCAGCTGCCGGGCCGGAGCGAGTATTTCATCGACGTGACGCCGGTGCGCAACGCCATCGCGCGCAACATGCGCCAGAGCGTGACCGAAATCCCGCACGCGTGGATGATGATGGAGGTCGACGTCACCAACCTCGTCTCCTTGCGCAACAAGCTGAAGGAAGACTTCATGAAGCGCGAAGGCGTCAACCTGACCTATCTGGCGTTCTGGGTCAAGGCCGTCGTCAACGCGATCAAGGATTTCCCGATCATGAACTCCGTCTGGGCCGTCGATAAGATCATCGTCAAGCGCGACATCCACATCGGACTGGCCGTCGGCACGGAGGACGCGGTGAAGGTGCCCGTCATCAAGAACGCGGATCAGAAGAACATCGCCGGGCTGGCCCGCGAAATCGAAGATCTCGCCCGCAAGACACGCGAAGGCAAGCTGACGCTCGCCGACATGGAAGGCGGCACGTTCACGGTCAACAACACGGGCTCCTTCGGGTCCATTCTGTCTTATCCCATCATCAACTATCCGCAGGCCGCGATCGTGACCTTCGAGTCCATCGTCAAGCGGCCCGTGGTCATCAACGATATGATCGCGGTGCGTTCCATGGCGAACCTTTGCTTGTCCTTGGACCATCGGATCTTGGACGGGGTCATCTGCGGACGGTTCCTGCAGCGCGTCAAAGAAAATTTGGAAGGCTTCACGTTGGATACGAAGCTGTATTGAAACGAGGCGAACAAGCGATGACAACGAACGTGAAAGCGATCGATGTGCGGTACGTGCCCATGATGGGCTACGCCGAAGCTTGGGACCTGCAGAAAGCCTGCGTGAAAGAGATCGACAAGGGGGAGCGGCGCGAGTCGCTGCTCCTTCTTCAGCATCCGCCGACCTACACGGTCGGTTCGCAGAAGCATCCCGAGCACTTGCTGTATTCCGAGGAGGAGCTGGCGCAGCGCGGCATCGGCCTGTTCCAGATCGACCGCGGCGGCGACATCACCTACCACGGCCCGGGGCAGCTCGTCGGCTACCCGCTGCTGTACCTGGACAGCGCGAATCTGGATTTGCACCAATACTTGCGGGATTTGGAACAGGTCATCATCGATTGGCTGGCCGGCTACGGCGTCGTAGGCGGCCGCAAGCCCGAATACACGGGCGTTTGGATCGGCGACGAGAAGATCGCGGCGATCGGCGTGAAATTCAATAAAGCGCGGACGAGGCGGGGGTTCGTGACGAGCCACGGCTTCGCGCTGAACGTGAAGGCGGGGATCGCGCAGGACGGCTTCAAGGGCATCATCCCGTGCGGCATTCAGGAGTACGCCGTGACGTCGTTCGCGGACGTGACCGGCCTTCGCCGGAGCGTGGAGCAGGTCGCGTCGGAGCTGCTGCCTTACTTCTGCCGCCAGTTCGGGTTGACCGTCGGGCGGCTGGAAGGTCTACTCGAAAATCCAGCCGATGCCGATCAGCAGGGTGGAAATCAAGAGGGACGCGATTAGCACCCAAATAAAAGCTTTCATCATGGCGTTGGGACGCATGGCAGGATGCTCCTTTCGTGTAAAATAAGAGGGTATGCCATCAGACCTGTCCCTATTGTAAACGATAACGACGGACGGAGGAAAGCCGATGATCGACCGGAACCGATTGATTGCGGAATTCATGGAGCTCGTGCAGGTGGACAGCGAGACGAAGAACGAGCGGCGCATCTGCGACGCGCTGACGAAGAAATTTGCCGACCTCGGCTTGTCGGTGGAGGAGGACGGCGCGGCGGCGATCACCGGCCACGGAGCGGGCAATCTGATCGTCAAGCTGCAAGCCAGCGGCGCGGAAGGGGCGCCGACGATCTTCTTCACCTCGCACATGGACACCGTGACGCCGGGCAACGGCATCAAGCCGCGCCTGGACGACGATGGGTATATCCGAAGCGACGGCACGACCATCCTCGGCAGCGACGACAAAGCGGGGCTCGCGGCCATGTTCGAGGCGATTCGCGTATTGAAGGAGCGGCAGCTGCCGCACGGCCCGGTGCAGTTCGTCATTACCGTCGGCGAAGAGAGCGGGCTCGTCGGCGCGCAGGCGCTCGACCGGTCGAAGCTGGAAGCCGCTTACGGCTATGCGCTCGATTCGAACGGCGAGATCGGGGCGATCGCGGTCGCCGCGCCGGCGCAGGCGAAGATCACCATCAAGATTTACGGCAAATCCGCGCACGCCGGCGTCAATCCGGAGGACGGCATCAGCGCGATTCAAGTGGCCAGCAAAGCGGTCGCGCGGATGCCGCTCGGGCGCGTCGACCACGAGACGACGGCCAACATCGGCCGCTTCGAGGGCGGCGGCGCCACGAACATCGTCTGCGACTACGTGAAGCTCGACTGCGAAGCGCGCAGCATCGTAAACGAGAAGCTGGAGAAGCAGGTCGAAGCGATGCGCGCGGCGGTGGACGCGGTGACGAAGGAGTACGGCGCGAAGGCGGAGTTCGACAACCGGCTCGCCTATCCGGCGTTCATGCACGGCGACGACGCGCCGGTCGTGGAACTGGCCAAGGAAGCGATCGCGAAGATCGGCGCCGCGCCGCGCACGTTCCATTCCGGCGGCGGCAGCGACGCGAACATTTTCAACGGCTTCGGCGTGCCGACGGTGAACCTGGCCGTCGGGTACGAGCATATCCATACCACGAACGAACAAATCAAGGCGTCGGACCTGGAGAAGACGGCCGAGCTGGTCTTGACGATCATCGCGTTGACCGCGCAGCGCAAGGCGTAAGCGTAATCCGCGTTGCGCGACGCGGTCGCGCGAACGGCGGCCATCCGGCTCGCGCGGCGGCGTCAAGCAGAAAAGGGGCGCCCGGGAAGCGGTAGACATCGTCTACGCCCGGGCTGCCCCTTCCTCTTTCGTATCGGACGGTTCGGCCGGCCGGTGCCGGTCCCGCCTGATTCGCCGCATCGAACCGGCGCGCGGCCGCGTTACCGCGCGCGGACGGACGTCTGCAGCCACTCGCGCAGCGTCGGGCTTTGCGCCGCATTGCTTTTCGCGCCGGATTTGCTGAGCAGCTTCAGCTGATGGCGAATTTCCCACGCTTTGCCCACGAGCGTCAAGTGATCGTTTTCGAGATATTGTTTCATGTCGTTTGCCCCCTCGATACCGTTCCGTCATTCCGATCGCGCGTTTCGACCGAATGTTCCGTTTGATAGAGGGTATGCGGGGGGCGGACAAGTTATGCCCACCAACCGATTCGCGAGGAGAGAAGCGACCATGCTGGAGAAGACCGAGCCATACCGGGAAGTCACGGTGAAGACCGAGCCGATTTTTCAGGGGAAAATCATCTCGCTGCAAGTGGATACGATTCAGCTGCCGAACGGCGGCACGGCGACGCGCGAAATCGTCCGCCATCCCGGGGCCGCGGCGGTTCTGGCGCTGATCGGCGACAAAATGCTCGTCGTGGAGCAATACCGCAAGCCGATGGAGAAATTCCAGATCGAGATTCCGGCGGGCAAGCTGGACGCCGGGGAGGATCCGATGGCGGCCGCGGCGCGCGAGCTGGAGGAGGAGACGGGCTATAAGGCGGGCAAGCTGCGTCCGCTGAGCGCGTTTTACACGTCGCCGGGCTTTGCCGACGAGAAGCTGTACGTGTATCTTGCCGAGGATCTCGTCAAGGGCGAAAGCGCCCCCGACGAGGATGAGTTTCTGGCCGTGGAGGCGATCACGTTCGAGCAGGCGCAGCAATATATCCGGGAAGAGCGCATCAGCGACGCCAAGACGGTGCTTGCGGTGTACGCCTGGCAAGTGTACCGGCTGACGGGAGAGATTTAATGAACGGGCAAGCGGATACCGCCGCCCGCGCCGAAAGTCCGGCTCCGCTGCGGCGGGTGTTCGCCGACCTGCATCTGCACATCGGGCGGACCGAGCGGGGGGAGCCGGTCAAAATCAGCGGCAGCCGCGACTTGACGTTCCGGAACATCGCGCACGAAGCGGCCGTCCGCAAAGGCATCTCCCTGCTCGGCGTCATCGACTGCCAGTCGCCGGGCGTGCAGGAGGACATCGAGGCGCTGCTGGACCGCGGCGAGATGACGGAGGCCGAGGGCGGCGGCATCCGCTATCGGGACACGGTCATCCTGCTCGGCGCCGAAATCGAAGTGCGGGACGCCGGCTTCGGCCCCGCGCATCATCTCGTCTTCCTGCCGGATCTCGCCGCGATGCGGGGTTTCACGGGATGGCTCGCGAAGCATATGCGCAACGTCCGGCTCAGCTCGCAGCGGCTGTACGCGCCGAGCCGCGAGCTGCAGGCGGAAGCGAAGGGAAGGGGCGGCTTATTCGTGCCCGCGCATGTGTTCACGCCGCACAAGAGCTTGTTCGGCAGCTGCTCCGGCCGGTTGGCCGACACGCTCGATCCCGGCCTCGTCGACGCCGTCGAGCTCGGCCTGAGCTCGGATACGCGGATGGCGGGCTACGTGCCGGACCTGGACCGCTATCCGTTCCTGACCAACTCGGACGCGCATTCCTTGGCCAAAATCGGCCGCGAATATAACGAGCTGCGACTCGCCGTGCCGTCCTTCCGCGAGCTCGCGATGGCCCTGCGCGGCGAAGAGGGCCGGGCAATCGCGGCCAACTACGGCCTCAACCCCGTGCTCGGCAAGTATCACCGGACCTTCTGCCTGAACTGCGGTTCGCTCGCCGAAGCGGACGGGGACGGCGAGCGCTGCGCCCAATGCGGCAGCCCGAAGCAGGTCCGGGGCGTGCTGGACCGGATCCTCGAGCTCGCGGAGCGGGCGGGGCGCGTCGAGCCCGTCGTGCCGGAGGACCGGCCGAAATACGTCTATCAAGTGCCGCTCGAGTTCGTGCCCGGCATCGGCCGGAAGACGCTGGACAAGCTGCTGGCGCGCTTCGGCACGGAGATGGCGATTCTCCACGACGCCCCCGAAGCCGAGCTCGCGGAGACGGCGGGCGCGCAGGCGGCGGCCATGATCGTCTCGGCGCGTCTTGGCGGGCTCCGCCTGCAAGCGGGAGGCGGCGGCCGATACGGCAAGGTCGTTCAGCCGGACTGAACCGGATGATGAGGGCCGGATTGTTGAAGTCCCGCCGCCGTCCGGCGGCGGGCATAGGCGGGGATGCTTGGACATACACTGTACCAACCTTGGTTGGAGGAGTGTGCCATGCGAACTTCCGCGCTTCAGACGTCCGTGAAGGACCGGCTGTCGCTTTACGTCTTCGTCTTCGTGCTCTTCGTCGTCGGCGTCGTCTTCGGGGCGCTGATGATCAACGCCTTGACGCTGGACCAGCAGCAAGACCTGTCCGACGATATCCGGCAATTCATTCTTCATATCCAGAACGGCACGATGGCGCAGGGCGGCGAAACGTTCGCGGACCGGGCCTGGTTTCAGGCCAAATGGCTGCTGCTCGTCTGGGTGCTCGGCCTGACCGTCGTCGGCATGCCGTTCGTGCTCGCGCTGGACTTCCTGAAAGGCGTGCTCGTCGGCTTCGCGATCGGCATGCTCGTCCGGGAATTCGCCTGGAAGGGGCTCGCGTTCTCGCTCGCGTCGGTGGCGCCGGTCAACCTGATCGCGGTGCCGGCCTTCCTGATCGCCAGCGTCTCCGCCGTCACGTTCGCCGTCCACGTCGCGAAGAGCCGCCTCTTCGGCCGGTTCGGCCCGCTTGGCCGCCCGCTGCTTGCGTATACGGCGACGGCCGCCGTCATGCTCGTTCTCCTGATCGCCGCGGCATTGGTAGAATCGTACGTGACGCCGATCCTGCTGCGCTGGGCCGCGCCGCTCGTGGCGGGGCTTCCCGCTGAATTGGAATCATTCTAAAAAAAATTGACTTTCCTCGATAGAAGCACCTATAATTAAAGCTGAAACCCACACCGGTTCCAGCCGAAGTCATGTTGCGAGGGGGAAAGCCATGGAATCCCGGATTGATAAAGTCAAGCAGCAGCTGCAGTCGCAGGGGTACAAGCTGACTCCGCAGCGGGAAGCGACCGTTCGCGTGTTATTGGAGAACGAAGAGGATCATCTGAGCGCCGAAGACGTCTTCATGCTCGTTAAGGATAAAGCGCCCGAGATCGGGCTTGCCACCGTCTACCGCACGCTCGAGCTGCTCAGCGAGCTCCACGTCGTGGAGAAGCTGAATTTCGGCGACGGCGTCGCGCGGTACGACTTGCGGACTGATAACAACAAACATCATCACCATCATCTCATCTGCGTCCAATGCGGCACGATGAGCGAAATATTGGAAGATTGGCTCGGGCCGCTCGAGGAACGGTTGGAGAAGGAATACGGCTTTACGGTTGTCGACCACCGGCTTGATTTTCAAGGGGTATGCAAAAATTGCAGGGCGAAAAACAATCTGGCCAAACCGGACCAACAATAACTCCCTTCCGCAGGGTGCACAGTCCACTGACTGGGCTCCGCTGTTAAAGGGAGTTTTTTGTCGCTTATTTCTTCTTGCGCCGGGCCGACGCGCGCGCCTTGCTCCGATGCCGCGCCGACTCGGCCTCGCGCTCGATGCCCGCGGCGTCCGACAGCTGGGCCACGCCGTAGCCCTGCGCTTTCGAGCCGTAGCCGGACAGCTTATTCGCGGACGCGCGCAGTCGCTTCTTGACGCCGTACGGCGTGAGGCTCGGATTGAGCGCCTTCAGCAGGGCCGCGCCGCCGGCGATATGCGGGCATGACATGCTGGTGCCGGACATGACGGCATTGCCGCCGCCCGGCTTCGTCGATTTGATGTAGCTGCCGGGAGCCGCCACGTCGATGCCGGAACCGCGGCTGCTGAACTCGGCGATCCGGCCGCTCTTCGTGGTGGCCGCGACGGCGATCGCGTCGGAGTACCGCGCGGGCTGGTCGATGCCGTTATTGTTCGAGGGGCCGCTGTTGCCGGCCGAGGCGACGACGATGATGCCGCTCTTCCGGGCGCGTTCCACCGCTTCCTTCAGGGCCGAGCTCGTTTCGCCCTCGAGTCCGAGGCTCATGTTGATGATGGGGATTTTTTTTTTGATGCACCATTCGATGCCCTTGATCAAGTCCGAAATGTAACCGGCGCCGTTCGCATCGAGCGCCTTGACCGCGTACAGCTTGGCGCCGGGCGCGACGCCGGTCAAGCCGTTCTTGCCGAGTCCGGCCGCGATGCCGGCGACGTGCGTGCCGTGGCCGTTGTCGTCCGCGTACGAGCTGCCGCCCATCGTATTGACGCCGCCGGAGACGTACAGGTCGGCGTTTTTGCCGATGCCGGTGTCGATGATGCCGATGCCGACGCCGCCTCCGCGCGTCGACGGCCAGACCGCGTGCGCCTGAACCTGCTTGACGTTCCAGGGCGCCGAACCGCCGGAATCGTTCGAGCGTACGCCGGCTTTGGCGCTTTTCGCGCGGAGCTTGCGTTTCACGTACGGGGACGCCGGGCGGCGGCTTCGGATCCGGACGGGGCCGCTCCCCGTTTTGGTGTCGGGACCGATGCCGTGCGCGCGGACTTTGAAATCCGGCTCGATGAATTTGACGTCGGGATGGGCCGCGAGCGAATGGAGCTCGTCGGTACGGCGATTGTCGAGATAGCAGACGATCAATCGGCCGCGCCGAATGCTTTTGATCGGTTTTATGCCGTAATTCGCCAGTTGGTTCATGCATCTCACGTATTGGCCGCGCCGCTTGAAGCCGATCAGCTTCCGCGTCGTATGGGCGGACGAGCGGGCCGACGAGCAGCTAAGCAGCAGCTTCTCCACCTTGGGCAAGGCAGTACCTCCTTTTGCGATAGACGACATGGGCGAAGCGTGTCGAAGCCATTACTGCAGTGTATGGAGGCGTCCGCACGGGGGCTTGGGCATTCGCCTTACGGGGTACATAATTTATGTCAGCCGTGGAAATCGTATCAGCGAGGACTGTCAACCCGTCCGCTGCCTGTATATGATGAAGCAAGGAAACAGGAGAGGGAGATGCGTTATGATCATCGGCGTGCCGAAAGAAATCAAAGCAAGCGAATACCGCGTCGCGCTTACGCCGGCCGGGGCGGCGATGCTGAAGGCGGCCGGCCACGAGGTGCTCGTTCAAAGCGGAGCCGGCGCGGGCAGCAGCTTTCCGGACGAGGCGTACGAGGGCGAAGGGGCGACGATCGTCGACGGCGCCAAGGAGGTCTGGGCGCGGGCGGAGATGATCATGAAGGTCAAGGAGCCGCTGCCGGAGGAGTTCGGCTACTTCCGGGAAGGCCTGCTGCTCTTCACCTACCTGCATCTGGCGGCCGCGCCGGAATTGACGAAGGCGCTCGTCGACAAGAACGTGTCTGGCGTCGCGTACGAGACGATTCAGCTGGCGAACGGCAGTCTGCCGCTCTTGACGCCGATGAGCGAGGTGGCCGGGCGCATGGCGGTGCAGGTCGGGTCGCAGTTTTTGGAGGCGTTCTACGGCGGCCGCGGCATTTTGCTCGGCGGCGTGCCCGGCGTCCCGCCCGCGGAAGTCATCATTCTCGGCGGCGGCATCGTCGGCACGAACGCCGCGCGGATCGCGCTCGGCATGGGCGCGAGCGTCGTCATTCTCGAACGGAGCGCCGAGCGGATGCGCTACATCGACGACGTGTTCGGCGGGCGCATCCGGACGCTCATGTCCAACGCGTACAATATCGCCAGCGCGGTGAAGAAGGCGGACCTGCTGATCGGGGCCGTGCTCATTCCGGGCGCCCGCGCGCCGCATCTCGTCACCGAGGACATGGTCAAGAGCATGAAGAAAGGCGCGGTGATCGTCGACGTGGCCGTGGACCAAGGCGGCACGATCGCGACGATCGACCGGGTGACGACGCACAAGGACCCCGTCTACGAGAAGCACGGCGTGCTGCATTACGCCGTCGCGAACATGCCCGGCGCCGTGCCGCGGACGTCGACGCTCGCGCTTACGAACGCGACGATGCCGTACGCGCTGGAGCTGGCCGGCAAAGGGCTCGAGGAAGCGGTCCGGCACAACGAGCCGCTGCGCAAAGGCGTCAACACGTACAAAGGCCGCGTGACGCATCCGCAGGTCGCCGAAGCCGTCGGCATGCCTTATGTCAGCATGGAGCAGCTGCTCGAAAGCATCCGCTTCGAGAAGCTGAGCTAGAGCGCCGCCGCTAGCGCCGCCCGCCATTCCGCCCGTCATAGCGCCCGCCTTGCGGTTCGCGCGACTTTCGCCGGCAAACGCCCGGTCCGCCTAGGCATGAACGGGGCGTTCTTCTCATATGGTGATGTAAAGGACAACCATGGCCCCGGGAAGCGGGCCGCGGCTCATGTCCGTTTTCGCATGGGAAGGGGACGCGATCGATGGTTGTGTCGGTGCGCAGATGGCTGCGGCGGCTGCTGTTCGTGCTGCTGCTCGGCGTGTTCACGGTGACGATGTACGGCGGCTGCCGGCTGATCGCGGTCTGGATCGCGCCGGACGATCCGTACCGCGTGCCGCAGGGACACGCGCTGAAGGTATTCAAGGCGGGGGATCTGCAGGAAGGGGAGAACGGCAGCATCGCGGAGCGGCTGCGGCTTTTTTATTGGTACGGCGAGTAGGCCGTCCGCCTTGGTTTCGACAGATTCGGCGCCGGTTTGCAGGAAATGGCCGGCCGGCCGTGGAATGTTGTCATGTGGACCGGCTGCGGCCGTACGTCCCGGAAAGGAACGCGGCATGAACGAAGACGTAAAAGCTTTTATCGACGCGCTGCGGCAGGGCGAACGCCCGAAGTCGCCCCAGACGCTCCAGTCGTATGAGCGGGATTTGCTTCAAATGACGGCGTATTTGCGAGGCGAAGGCGTCGACCGGGCGGAGGACGTGCAGAAGCATCAGCTGTCCCTCTATTTTCACCGGCTCCGGGAGCAGGGGCGGGCCGCGGCGACCGTCGCGCGGCAGATGGTCGCCGTCCGGTCGTTCTTTCACGGGCTGGTCGCCCGCGGGCGCATCCCGTCGAATCCGGCGATCGGACTGGAGGCGCCGAAGCCGGACAAGCGGAAGGCGGAGGCGCTGGAGCCGGAGGAGATCGAGCGGCTGCTCGCCGCGCCGGACGCGACCTCCGACGCGGGCATGCGCGACGCGGCGATGATGGAGCTGCTGTACGCGACGGGCATGCGCGTGTCCGAGCTGGTCGCGCTCGACCTCGAGCACGTGCGGCTCGAGCTCGGCTTCATCCGCTGCGTCGACGCGCGGGGCCGCGAGCGGATCATTCCGGTCGGCGGCGCGGCGGCGGACGCCCTGACCGCCTACTTGGAGCGGGTGCGGCCCCAGCTCGCGAAGGCGGGCGGACATGCCCTCTTCCTGAACCTGCAGGGCGGCCGGATAACGCGCCAGGGCTTGTGGAAAGTCCTGAAGCAGGCCGCGCGGGACGCCGGCATCGAACGGGAGCTGACGCCGCATTCGCTGCGGCAGGCGTTCGCGGCCCATCTGCTGCGGAACGGGGCGGATCTCCGGTCCGTCCAGGAAATGATGGGCCACGCCGGCCTTCAGGCGACGCTGCAGTACGCGCAGCCCGCGAAGGCGCGGATCAACGACGTGTACCGTCAAGCCCACCCGCGCGCGGGGCGGCATACATAGCCGGCCGTTGACGGCTGGCAAGCATTTGAAGCTTTCGGCTATCGGCATGAAAAACGAAGCAGGCAACATTTCTTAGCCATTATCGTCCCATCACGGGAAGAGAACCGAGAACGGAGTGAACGTATGCGTTTTGACCGAATTGCAGTCATCGTGCTCGACAGCGTCGGCATCGGCGAGCTGCCCGACGCCCCGGCGTTCGGCGACGCCGGCGCCCATACGCTGGGCCATATTTTGCGCGAGGTGCCGGAGATGAAGCTGCCGCAGCTGCGGCGCTGGGGACTGGACCGCATCGAAGCGCTGGGCGATTGGACGCCGGAAGGCGGACCGGGGGCTTATTACGGCAAGATGGCCGAGGTGTCCTCGGGCAAGGATACGATGACGGGCCACTGGGAAATCGCCGGCCTGAAGATCACGGTGCCGTTCCAGACGTTCGCGGACGGCTTCCCGGCGGAGCTGATCGACGCGTTCGCGGAACGGACCGGCCGCGGCGTGCTGGGCAACAAGTCCGCGAGCGGGACGGAGATTCTCGACGAGCTGGGCGAGGAGCAGCTGAAGACGGGCAAGTGGATCGTCTACACGTCCGCGGACAGCGTGTTCCAAATCGCCGCGCACGAAGACTTGATTCCGCTCGAGGAGCTGTACCGGGCCTGCGAAATCGCGCGAGAGCTGACGATGGACGAGCGCTTCGCGGTCGGCCGGGTCATCGCGCGGCCGTACGTCGGCGGGCCGGGCGCGTTCAAGCGGACGCCGAACCGGCACGATTACGCCGTGAAGCCGCCGGAGCCGACCGTGCTGAACGCGCTGAAGGACGAGGGCTTGGACGTGATCGCGGTCGGGAAGATCAACGACATCTTCTGCGGCGAAGGCGTCACGGAGACGCTGCCGACGAAGAGCAACGCGGACGGCATCGCGAAGACGCTGGACGCGCTGGACAAGCCGTTCCGCGGCCTGCTGTTCACGAACCTCGTCGACTTCGACTCGCTGTTCGGCCATCGGCGCGACCCGCGGGGCTACGCCGGCGCGCTCGAGGAGTTCGACCGGGCGGTGCCGGAGCTGGAGAAGCGGCTCGGGGAGCGGGACCTGGTGATCGTGACGGCCGATCACGGCAACGATCCGACCTACCGGGGCACCGACCATACCCGCGAATACGTGCCGCTGCTCGTCTACGGTCCGGCGCTGAAGCGCCCCGGCTCGCTCGGCGTGCGCGCCACTTATGCCGACGTGGCGGCCACGATCGCCGACAACTTCGGCGCGAAGCGGCCGCCGAACGGCGCGTCGTTCCTCGGCGAACTGAAGTAAAGGTCTCTGCCCGGGCATAGGGCGGCAACCGGCAGGCGCCTGATCCAGGCATGATCAACCAAGGAGGAAACAGGGAGATGTTGAACGCAGCGCAAGTCCGCGAAGCGGCAGGGTATATTTTGGGGAAAATCTCGCTCAAGCCCGAGGTCGGCCTGATTATGGGCTCGGGCCTGGGCATTCTGGGCGACTATATCGAGAACGCGGTCGTGATCCCGTACGAGGACATTCCGCATTTCCCGGCGTCGACGGTGGAAGGGCATGCCGGGGAGCTCATGATCGGCACGTTGTCCGGGCGCCCCGTCGTGCTGATGCGCGGCCGGTTCCACATGTACGAAGGCTACGGTCCCGAGCTGACGGCTTTCCCGGTCCGCGTCATGAAAGCGATCGGCGCGTCCAAGCTGATCGTCACGAACGCCGCCGGCGGCGTGAACACGGGCTACAGCCCGGGCGATCTCATGCTGATCGGGGACCATATCAATTTCCAAGGGCGCAATCCGCTCGTCGGCCCGAACGACAACGAGCTCGGCGTCCGGTTCCCGGACATGTCGCAGCCGTACAGCAAGCGCCTGCGCGAGCTGGCGGCGAACGTCGCCCGGGAGCAGGGCTTCGCGCTCCGGGAAGGCGTCTACCTGGCCGTGCTCGGCCCGTCCTACGAAACGCCGGCGGAAATCCGCATGATGCGCGTCCTCGGAGCGGATGCTGTCGGCATGTCGACGGTCGCGGAGGTCATCGCGGCGAATCATTCCGGCATGGAAGTGCTCGGAATTTCGTGCATCAGCAACATGGCGTCGGGTATTTTGGATCAGCCGCTGTCCCACGGCGAGGTCATGGAAACGACGGAACGCGTGAAAACCCGGTTCCTTGGACTCGTGACGGGACTGATTCCTTCGGTGTAGTTTGTAACACAATTGTAACAATCGGTCTCGACTCATTGTGACATTCTTTACCGGATGATCGTCGTATAATGTCCGTGATCAATAATCCACCATCCTTCATAAAGCGGGGAATTTTTTTCATGGACAAGCAAAGCTATCATTTACTCGAGCGTCTGCGCGGTCAGCTGGTAAGCGCCGCCATGGGAAAGGGAACGTTCCTGAACCGCGACGTCCTGCTGCTCAGCCAGACGCTCGACCAGCTCATCGTCAAAGCGCAGCGCGAGAAAAACCGGTCGCCGGAGTCGGCTCAAGGCTGAACGGGCCTTCACGTCGCGACCGGGAAGTACGCATAGGAGGTCATCAGGCTTGCGAGCGGTCGACATCATTCACAAGAAGCGAAACGGCGGGTCGTTAACGAACGAAGAACTGTCGTTTCTTATACAAGGTTACAGCCGCGGAGAAATTCCGGACTATCAAATGTCCGCCTGGGCGATGGCCGTCTATTTTCAAGGCATGAATCCGGAGGAGACCGCGTTCCTGACCCTGGCGATGGCCGAATCCGGCGATCGGGTCGACCTGTCGCCCATCCGCGGCATCAAGGTGGACAAGCACAGCACCGGCGGCGTCGGCGACAAAACGAGCTTGATCATCGGTCCGCTCGTCGCGTCCTGCGGCGTGCCCGTCGCCAAAATGTCCGGCCGGGGCCTCGGCCATACCGGCGGCACCATCGACAAGATGGAATCGATGCCAGGGTTCCGCACGGAGCTCGCGCGCGAGGATTTCATCGCGCAGGTCAACGGCATCGGCGTCGCGATCATCGGCCAGAGCGGCGATCTCGCCCCGGCCGACAAGAAGCTGTACGCGCTGCGGGACGTCACCGCGACGGTGGAATCGATCCCGCTCATCGCGAGCTCCGTCATGAGCAAGAAAATCGCGGCCGGCGCCGACGCCATCGTGCTGGACGTGAAGACCGGCAGCGGCGCCTTCATGAAGACGCTGGACGATTCCGAGCGGCTCGCGAAGGCGATGGTCGAGATCGGCACGCAGGTCGGGCGCCGGACGGCCGCGCTGATCAGCGACATGGACCAGCCGCTCGGCTTCGCCATCGGCAACGCGCTGGAGGTCCGGGAGGCGATCCAGACGCTTCACGGCCGCGGTCCGGACGATCTCACCGAGCTGTGCATCGCGCTCGCGTCGCATATGGTCGTGCTCGGCGGCCGGGCGGCCGATCTGAAGGAAGCGAAGGCGGCGCTCCGCGAGAAGCTGCGTTCGGGCGAGGCGCTCGCGAAGTTCAAGGCATTCGTCGCGGCGCAGGGCGGCGATCCCGCCGTCGGCGACGATCCCGCGCTGCTTCCGCAGGCGCCCGTGCTCGTCGAAGTGCCGGCGCCGAAGAGCGGCCACGTCCACGCCATTCAGGCGGAGGAGCTCGGCCTCGCGGCCATGCTGCTCGGCGCCGGGCGGGCGACGAAGGATTCCGTCATCGACCACGCGGTCGGCATCACGCTGCAGCGGAAGGTCGGCGAGGAAGTCCGCGAAGGCGAGACGATCGCGCTGCTGCACGCGCGCGAGGACGGCGACGCGGCGCAGGCGGTGCTGCGCCGCGTGCAGGACGCGTACGCGATCGGCGAAGAGCCGGCGCAGCCGTCCCCGCTGCTGCTCTCGATCGTGACGGAGCAAGGCGTGACGCGCTTCTAGCGCGTTCGTGATTTCTAGGGGAAAGGCATCCGATTTCGGTCGGATGCCTTTCTTTTTTTGCCCGGGCGGCTGGAATATTTTACCCCTAATCGGTGCACACTAGGAATGAGATTTTAGCCGTTTTAGCGGTCTAGCTATGCCGCGGGCATCACTCAGGAGGAGAACTTCGATGAAAAACAACGTGAAACCTTTCGTCATCCTGGCGTTGACGATGATTTTGGCGCTTTCTGTACCCGTATCGGCCATGGCCGAAGAAAAAACGGCACCGCAAGGCGCGGGAGCGGCCGACCTGGCGCCTTCCGCGCGTTCTGCCATTCTCATGGACGCCGACAGCGGCACCATCGTATACGAGAAGAACAGCCACGCCAAGCTGCCGCCGGCCAGCATCACCAAGGTCATGACGATGCTGCTGATCATGGAGGCGCTCGACGAAGGGCGCATCAAGCTGACCGACAAAGTGCCGACGAGCGAATACGCCGCTTCGATGGGCGGCTCCCAAATTTTCCTGGAGCCGGGCGAGCAGATGACCGTCGACGAGATGCTGAAGGGCATCGCGATGGCGTCGGGCAACGACGCGTCGGTCGCCATGGCGGAGAAGATCGCGGGCACGGAGTCGGCGTTCGTCGACATGATGAACAAGCGCGCGGCGGAGCTGGGGCTGAAGAACACCCACTTCGCCAACTGCAACGGGCTTCCGGCGGCGGAGCACTATTCGTCCGCTCACGACATCGCCGTCATGTCGCGCGAGCTGCTGAAGCATAGCGAAATCACGAAATACACGGGCGTGTACCAGGATTACCTGCGCAAGACGAGCGACAAGCCGTTTTGGCTCGTCAACACGAACAAGCTGGTGCGCTTCTATACGGGCGCGGACGGGCTGAAGACCGGCTTCACGAACGAAGCGAAGTTCTGCCTGACGGCCACGGCGCACCGGGACAACCTGCGCGTCATCGCCGTCGTCATGGGCGAGCCGAACACGAAGACGCGCAACGCGGAAGTGTCGCAGATGCTCGATTATTCGTTCGCGCAGTACATGAACCATACGATCTTCAAGAAGGGCGACCCGATGGGCACCGTGAAGGTCGAGAAGGGCATGCGGCCGGAGCTGCAGCTCACGGCGAAGCACTCCTACAGCGTGCTGCTGAAGAAGGGCACCACCGTCAAGGATATCCGCTACGAGCTGAAGCTGCAGCCGCTGAAGGCGCCGGTCACGGTCAATCAGCCGATCGGCAAGCTGATCGTGTACCAAGGCGACCAGGTGCTGACGGAATTCGCCGTCGACGCCCCGTCTTCCGTCGAACGCGCGGGCTGGTGGACGCTGTTCAAGCGCTCCATGGGCAGCCTGTTCGGCTAATTCGCCGCCCGATAAGCAAAATCCGCCTGCGCCGCTCGCATTTTGTCTGCCTTTAGCGCTCTGCTTCTAGTTTTGTCGCGGGGCAGGAAACGGCGGACGCGGCGTAGAATCCTCCATTCAACGCGAACCCGGCGCCGGCCGCCCAGGCAGGTCCGGGACCGGCTCGTGCTCCCCAAATTCAACGCGAGGAGTGAACATGAGGATGAGCTTGCAGGTGGAATTGGAGCATTACCGAAACGTGCTAATCGTCAGGCTGCGCGGCGAGCTGGATCATCATACCGCCGACGTCGTCCGGTTCAAGATGGAGGAAGCGATTCTTCGCGGCAACAGCGACCATGTGATTCTGAGCCTGAAGGAGCTCCAGTTCATGGACAGCTCCGGCCTCGGCGTCATTCTCGGCCGCTACAAGCAGCTGAAGGCCAGGGGCGGCAAAATGGTCGTTTGCGACGTGAATACGGGCGTCTACCGGCTGTTCGAGCTGTCGGGCTTGTTCAAAATATTGCCGATTCACGATAACGAGCGGCTTGCGCTCAGTAGTCTGGAGGTCGTTTCATGAACGAGAGAAACGAGATGACACTTACCTTTTCCGCCCGTTCGGAAAACGAGGCGTTCGCCCGGGTCGCCGTGGCGGCGTTCGTGTCGCAGCTGGATCCGACGCTCGACGAGCTCAACGATTTGAAGACGGCGATCTCCGAAGCGGTGACGAACGCGATCATCCACGGCTACGACGGCAATCCCGCCGGCATGGTGACGATCGAAGGCGCCATCGAAGGCGACGTCGTGCGGCTCATCGTGAAGGACAAGGGACGCGGCATCGAGGACGTCGACCTGGCCCGCCAGCCGCTGTATACCTCCAAGCCGGAGATGGAACGGTCGGGCATGGGCTTCACGATCATGGAGAACTTCATGGACGGCTTCGACGTGTCGAGCGAACCGGGACAAGGCACCGCCATCGCGATGACGAAGCGCATCGAATCGAAAAAAGCGCTCTTCAATTAGGGGCATAGGGGTTGGACCGCATGGATGTCGATATGAAACAAACGGCGCAGCCATACCTGGATGATTCCGAGGTCAAGCGGCTGATCGCGCTGAGCCAGGCGGGAGATTCGCTGGCGCGCGACACGCTGGTGCAGTGCAATATCCGGCTCGTCTGGTCCGTCGTGCAGCGTTTCATGGGCCGCGGCTACGAGCCGGAAGACTTGTTCCAGATCGGCTGCATCGGCCTGCTGAAGTCGGTCGATAAGTTCGATCTCTCGTACGAGGTCAAGTTCTCCACCTATGCGGTGCCGATGATCATCGGCGAAATCCAGCGCTTCCTCCGCGACGACGGCACGCTGAAGGTCAGCCGCTCCCTGAAGGAAACGGCCAACAAGGTGCGCAAGACGAAGGACGAGCTGTCGAAGGTGCTGGGCCGTCTGCCGACGATCAAGGAGGTCGCCGAGCGGCTCGGCATCACGCCCGAGGACGTCGTCTTCGCGCAGGAAGCGAACAAGCCGCCGACTTCCATTCACGAGACGGTGTTCGAGAACGACGGCGATCCCATCACGCTGATGGACCAGATCGCCGACGATTCGCAGGAGCGTTGGTTCGACAAGCTCGCGCTGAACGAAGCGATCGGCGGCTTGTCGGAGCGCGAGCGCCTCATCGTCTTCCTCCGCTACTACCGCGACCAGACGCAGTCGGAGGTCGCCGCGCGCCTCGGCATCTCGCAGGTGCAGGTGTCCCGGCTGGAGAAAAAAATATTGCAGCTCATCCGCGACCAGATCGCGCAGTGAGCGGCGCGGTCCGGCGCGAGAAGCCGGCCGTCCCATCCGGGACGGCCGGCTTTTTTATATTCGCAGCCAAACCTGCGATTATTTTCATGCCCGTTATTCTCATACTAAGGGAGATCATGACGACAAGGAGGTGTGCGCGATGAGCTACGATATGGCGCCGAGCGTATACTTGCGCCTGCGCAAGCGGATCGGCATCCGTCCGGAGGGCGTCGTCACGCTGGGACACGCCTCGCGCCTCTTCGCGAGCGACCCGGAGCTGGAGGCAAGGCTGGAGCGGCTCGTGCTGCACCGCCATTCGCTGAAGGACGGCAACCGCGTCGTAATCGACCTGCTCCAGATCGTGCGCGCGATCCGCGAGGAGGCGCCCGGCGCCGTCGTGGACGCGTACGGCGACCCGCAGGTGCTGGTCATCATCGCCGACGCGCCGCGCGAGCCGCGGAAGTCCGTGCTGATCGTCACGTGGCTGCTGCTCTTCTTCGGGTCCGGGCTCGCGATCATGAACTTCCATACCGACGTGAGCATGAAGGACGTCCACGAACGGATCACGGAGCTCGTCACGGGCAAGAAGACCGACCATCCGCTCTGGTTCCAGGTGCCGTATTCCCTAGGCATCGGCGTCGGCATGCTCGTCTTCTTCAACCATCTATTCCGCAAGAGGTTCAACGAGGAGCCCAACCCGCTCGAGGTGGAGCTGTACATGTACGAAGAGAACGTCAACGCCTACGTCATCGCCGACGAGATGCGCCGCAAGAGCGAGCCGGGCGAGGAAGAGACAAGGCGGAAGCGGCCGAAGCGGCCGAAGGCCGGGGTCGACGATGGTTAGCGGCCTCGCGGCGAATTCGTTCGTGGCGGTGCTGGGCTTTGCCGGGGGGCTCGGCGTCGGCAGCGCGCTGGCGGCGCTGCTCATCGTGCTCGACATCATCCCGCGGCTGGCGCAGCTGGCCTTTGCGTACCGCAAGTCCATCTGGTTCGAGACGGCCGTCGTGTTCGGCGCGCTATTCTGGTCGCTGGCCGATTTTCTGGAGTGGCGGCTGTGGCTGCCGAAGCATCCGACCTTGATCGTCATCGGCACGTTCGACGGCATCTTCGTCGGCATGCTCGGCGCGGCGCTGACCGAGGTCATGAACGTGCTGCCCATTCTGGCCAAGCGCGTCCGGCTGAGCCGGTACCTGGTCAGCCTCGTCTACGCCATGGTGATCGGCAAGGTGACGGGCTCGCTGTTCGACTGGCTGGTCTTTCAATACATGGATCCCTAGGGCAAGGCGAAGGGCGAAAATCGACGAGAAGAAAGAAGGGCGGTAGCGATGCGCGATAACGGGCATGGCGATAGAGAGACGGGAACGACCGAATTCAAAAAGCCGGTTCACGTGTTCTGGCACGACGACGGGAACGGCTTCGGCGACGAGCCGAAGGAGCATGGCGCCGGAGCGGTCCCGGCCGATCGCGCGGCGGTCCCGGCCGATCGCGCGGCCATTGCCGCTGGCGGCGGCCGGGACCGCGAGGAAGCGCCGCCGCGGAAGGCGGAGCGGGCTCCGGAGCATGACAAGCCCGGCTCGGATGCGCCGATCGGGCGGGCGGACGCCGCGGTGAAGGCGGAGGGGGGACTGCGCAGAGCGGACCATCAAGGCGAATGGTTCGCGGAGGACGAGCCGGACGAAACGCCGCGGTCGGCGAGTTCCATGGATGCGGACGAGGTTTCCGGACAGCGGGTCGCAGCGCAGGAGAATGCGGAAGAGTCGCTCCCCGTACGGCGGGTCGCGGAGCGCCCGGACGCGGGCGAGCTCGCCGGCGAGCCCCCCGGAGAGCCGATCGCGGCGCACCGGAAGCCCGGACGCGAAGCGAAGGGAGCGAAGGAAACGGACGCGAAGAAGGACCCCGTCCCGATTCCGGCTTCGCTCGACGGCTTCAAGCGGAAGCTCGAAGAAGAGGTCGGCTACAAGACGAGCTTCGACATCGTCCTGCGCGAGATGACGTTCGGGGATCGGCGGGTCGCGTTCTTCTTCTTCAACGGGTTCGCGAAGGACACGATCCTGACCGAAGTGCTCAAGCGGCTGACCTACCTCCAGGCGGAGGATTACCGCGCCGCGTCGTTCCACGACTTCTTCCGGCTCTACGTGCCGGCGATCCAGGTGGTCGAGGAGCAGGACTGGGACAACATGATGACGGACGTCCTCTCCGGCGGCACCGCGATGTTCGTGGAAGGCGACGACAAGGTGCTGCTGATCGACGCCAAGGCATTCCCGTCCCGCAACCCGGAGGAGCCGACGCTGGAGCGGGTCGTGCGCGGCGCGCGCGACGGGTTCGTGGAGACGATGCTCGTCAACGTGACGCTCGTGCGCCGGAGGCTGCGGGACAAGCAGCTGCGCTACGAGATCTTGCGGGTCGGCGAGCGCACGCAGACGGACATCTGCATCGCCTACATCGACGACATCGTCGACAAGGAAATGCTGGAGTCGATGAAGGACAAGATCAAGCAGGTCAAGGTCGACGGCCTGCCGCTCGCGGACAAGCAGCTAGAGGAGGCGACCGTGCAGCGAGGCTGGAACCCGTTCCCGCTCGTCCGCTATTCGGAGCGGCCCGATACCGTCGCGGTGCACCTGATGGAAGGGAACATCGCCATCTTCGTCGACACGACGCCCAGCGTCATGATTTTGCCGACGACGTTCTTCGACCTGCTGCAGCATGCCGAGGAAAACCGCCAGACGCCGTTCATCGGCACGTATTTGCGCTGGGTCCGCTTCTTCGGCGTCATCGCGTCGCTCTTCCTGCTGCCGCTCTGGTTCCTGTTCACGCTGCGGCCGGAACTCAAGCCGCCCGGGCTCGGCTTCATCGGCGCTCAGCAAGCCGGGCACCTGCCGATGGTCGCGCAGTTCATCCTGGCCGAGGTCGGGGTCGACCTCATGCGGATGGCGGCCATCCATACCCCGACTCCGCTCGCGACCGCGATGTCCTTGATCGCCGCCATCCTGATCGGCGACATCGCCGTCAAGACCGGCCTGTTCGTGAACGAGGTCGTGCTGTACATGGCCATCTCGGCCATCGGCATGTTCGCGACCCCGAGCTACGAGCTCGGCCTGGCCAACCGGATCATCCGGCTCGTGCTCATCATCGCGGTCGCCCTGTTCGAGGTGCCGGGCTTCGTGGTCGCGACGACGTTCTTCTTCGTCATGCTGTGCATGCAGCGGTCGTTCAACCGGCCGTACATGTGGCCGCTCGTCCCGTTCGACGCCAAAGGCATGCTGGGCATCCTGCTCCGGGTGCCCGTCCTGCAAAACCGCAAGCGCCCCAACTACCTGAAGGCGCAGCAGCGGGACAAGATGCCGAACTGACGGCCCTTCCGCTCCCGCCCCAAGTTAAAAATGCAAATGAAATGTGGAATTATCCATTTCGGCGGTGGAGCGAATGCGTTATACTGATGCTAAATGATGCAAATCTCACGATTGGGCATTTTTTATGCAGAAGGCGGAGGGGAATCAATCAATGTACTTACATGGAACCAGCACAATTAATGGACAAGGCCATTTGGAAATCGGCGGCGTCGACACGACGGAGCTTGCCAAGCAGTTCGGCACGCCGCTTTACATCGTAGATGAGGCGCTCGTGCGCCAGAGAGCCCGCGAATACGTGGAATCCTTCCGCGCCTCGGGCCTGAAGTTCCAAGTCGCGTACGCGAGCAAAGCGTTCAGCGTCATGGCCATGTGCTCCATCGCGGAGCAGGAAGGGCTGTCGCTCGACGTCGTCTCCGACGGCGAGCTGTACACGGCGCTGAAAGCCGGCTTCCCGGCGGCGCGCATCCACTTCCACGGCAACAACAAGACGCCGGACGAGATCAACATGGCGCTCGACGCCAACATCGGCTGCTTCGTGGTCGACAACTTCAACGAGCTGTACCTGCTGAACGCCCTCGCGGCGGACAAAGGCAAGCGCGTCAACATCCTGCTGCGCATCACGCCGGGCGTCGAGGCGCACACGCACGATTACATTTCCACCGGTCAAACCGACTCGAAGTTCGGCTTCGACCTCGGCAACGGCACGGCGTATAAAGCGATTCAAGAAGCGATCGCCCAGCCGAACCTGGAGCTGCTCGGCGTCCACTCCCACATCGGCTCGCAAATCTTCGAAGTCGAAGGCTTCTCGATGGCGGCGGCCAAAGTGGCGGGCTTCGCCATGCAGGTCAAGAACGAGCTGGACGTGACGTTCCGCGTCATCAACCTCGGCGGCGGCTTCGGCATCCGCTACGTGGAAGGCGACACGCCGCTGCCGATCGCGCAGTACGTCAAGGCGATCACGGACGCCATCAAGACCAACTTCTCCGCGGCGAACTACCCGCTGCCGGAAATTTGGGTCGAGCCGGGCCGCAGCATGGTCGGAGACGCCGGCACGACGCTGTACACCGTCGGGACAAGCAAAGACATCCCGGGCGTGCGCAAGTACATCGCGGTGGACGGCGGCATGACGGACAACCCGCGTCCGGCGCTGTACGAGTCCAAGTACGAGGCGGTCTTGGCCAACCGGGCGAGCGATCCGCTCGAAGAGACCGTCACGGTCGCGGGCAAATGCTGCGAGAGCGGCGATAAACTGATCATCGACCTGGAGCTGCCGAAGGCGAATAACGGGGACTTGCTTGCCGTATTCTGCACGGGCGCGTACAATTATGCCATGGCGAGCAATTACAACCGCATTCGCCGTCCTGCCGTCGTGTTCGTGAAAGACGGAGCCGCGGACGTCGCCGTCAAGCGCGAATCGCTCGACGACATCATCGGCAACGACGTCATTCCGGCGCGTTTGCAAACTTCGGCAGTGAAATAACAGTTTCGACAGGAGGCCACCAACAATGGCAAAACAAGCGAAAATCACTTTGGCGAACGGCGCCGAGGTCTATCTGGATCTGTTCGAGAAGGACGCCCCGAACACGGTCGCGAACTTCGAGAAGCTGGCGAACGAAGGCTTCTACAACGGCCTGACGTTCCACCGCGTCATCCCGGGCTTCGTCGCGCAAGGCGGCTGCCCGAACGGCAACGGCACCGGCGGCCCGGGCTACACGATCGACTGCGAGATCAACCCGAACAAGCACGAGCGCGGCGCCTTGGCCATGGCGCACGCGGGACGCAACACGGGCGGCAGCCAGTTCTACATCGTGTACCAGCCGCAGCCGCATCTGGACGGCGAGCACACGGTGTTCGGCAAAGTCGCGAAAGGCATGGAGCACGTCGACGCGTTCCAAGGCCGCGACCGCATGGAGAAAGTCGAAATTGTGGAAGTGTGAGCTTGCACCCGGCAGCGCGCGGAATCCATCCGCGCGCTGCTTTTTTTATGGGCCTCGCGGACCGAAAGGACCGGGTTCGACATTAAGCCTACAAAACAGGTTGCATTTTGAAGTCCGAAGTGGTACCATTTGCACAAACGTATTTACGACAATCCTTCGGGGCAGGGTGAAATTCCCAACCGGCGGTGATCAAAGGGCCGCAGTTCCGCTTATGCGATAGGCGGCTGTTCTCCTTTGTCAGTCCGTGACCCGGCTCGCAAACGTGCAGGTCCCTCCAGGGCATGCATGGCTGCTTGACGGTGGACCTGGTGCGAATCCGGGACCGACAGTATAGTCTGGATGGGAGAAGGAGAGGGCTCGTGAATTCCATTTTTTCATGTCTTGCCGACCTTGTTCTTTTTTTCACAAGGTTGCCGAGTTTGTTTGAATGTGTCTTCAGACGCGTCCTTTTTCGCATACTCTCTCATCACCCCGTTGGCGATATTTGGCCGAGGGGTGATTTTTATTATGTCAACAATCGATGTTCTGAACGACGAGTCCTACATGCGGCTCGCGCTCGATATGGCATCCAAGGCGCAGGGGCAGACGGAAATCAATCCCGTCGTCGGCTGCGTGATCGTCCGGGAAGGCCGCATCGTCGGGCTCGGCGCCCATTTGCGGCGCGGCGAAGGCCACGCGGAGGTGCACGCGCTGCGCATGGCGGGCGAACAGGCGGAAGGCGCGACGGCTTACGTCACGCTGGAGCCGTGCAGCCATCACGGCCGGACGCCGCCGTGCTGCGAACGGCTCATCGAAGCGAAGGTGGCGCGCGTCGTCGTCGCCTGCACGGATCCGAACCCGCAGGTCGCCGGCCGCGGGCTCTCCCGCCTCCGGGAAGCGGGCATCGCCGTCGAGGTCGGCCTGCTGGAGGAAGAATCGCTTCGGATGAACGAAATGTTCAACAAGTTCATCGTCACGCGGCTGCCGTTCGTCACGATGAAGTCCGCGATGACGCTGGACGGCAAGCTCGCCGCGAAGAGCGGCGACAGCCGCTACGTCAGCGGGCCGCGGGCCAGGGAGATGACGCACACGTTGCGCCATCGGCACATGGGCATCATGGTCGGCGCCGAGACGGCGATCGTCGACGATCCCGAGCTGTCGACCCGCCTGTCCGTGCCCGCGGTGCACCCCGTCCGCATCGTCGTCGACTCCAAGCTGCGCCTGCCGCTCGAAGCCCGCATGCTGCAGGAGATGATAGCGCCGGTCATCGTGCTGACGGTCGCAGGCGCGGATCCCGGCAAACGAGCCGCCCTGAAGGCGGCCGGGGCCGAGGTCATCGATTGCGGGGACGGCGATCGCGTCGACCTCGCGCTCGCCATGCGCAAGCTCGGCGAACGCGAGATCGGCTCGATTCTGCTCGAGGGCGGCGGCAAGCTGAACGGCGCCATGCTCGAGCTCGGGCTGATCGACAAGCTGCTGCTGTTCGTGGCGCCGAAGGTCATCGGCGGCTCCGGCGCGCCGGGCGTGTTCCAGTTCGAAGGCTTCGAGAAGATGGCGCAGGCGATTCCGTTCCGCGACGTGCAGGTCGAACGGATCGGCGCCGATATCTTCGTGAGCGGCTATCCCGAATACGGGACGGGCGACCGCGCCGGCGGAGCCGAATAGCGGTCCTGACGAGCCGCTGCGCAGACGCGCGGAGGAGAGGAGGAGAAACCACGTGTTTACCGGACTTATCGAAGAAATCGGCACGCTGAAGCGGTCGTTCAAGCAGGGCGAGGCGCTGCTGCTCGTCGTCGAGGCGAACCGCATTCTGAAGGACGTCGCCCTCGGCGACAGCATTTCGGTCAACGGCGTCTGCCTGACCGTCACGGCGTTCGACAGCCGTTCGTTCACGGTCGACGTCATGCCGCAGACGTACCGCCATTCCAACCTGAAGGACATTCGGCCCGGCGAACCGCTGAATCTCGAACGGGCGATGATGGCGGGCGGCCGGTTCGGCGGCCACATCGTGCAGGGCCACGTCGACGGCACCGCCGACATCGTCGCGCGCGGCAGCGACGCCAACGCGGTCGTGTTCACGATCCGGCCGCACGACGAGAAGCTGATGCGCTACGTCATTCCGCAGGGCTCGGTCACGATCGACGGCATCAGCCTGACGGTGGCGACGGCCGACCGGAACAGCTTCGCGGTCTCCATCATTCCCCACACCTTGAAGGAGACGGCCTTGCAGCATAAGGGCGCGGGAGGCGTCATCAACGTGGAATGCGACGTCCTCGGCAAGTACGTCGACCACCTGCTTCATTACAAAGGCGGGGACGAGGCCAAGGAAGACAAGCCGGACGGCGGCGGCGGCATCACTGCCGCGTTTCTGGCGGAGAACGGATTTTTCTAACCCATACAAAGGCAGGCAAGCCGCCTGCCAAAGGAGCGGATCGCGATGAGCAATCTGGGAGCAAGAAACCTGCCGGACGACAAGCCCGTTTTCGACGGCATCGAAGAGGCCATATACGATCTCATGCTTGGCAAACCGATCATCGTCGTCGACGACGAAGACCGGGAGAACGAAGGCGACCTGATCGCGCTGGCGAGCAAGGCGACGCCGGAGGTCATCAATTTCATGATTACCGAAGCGCGCGGGCTCGTGTGCGTGCCGATCACGCAGGAGCGCGCCGAGGAGCTCGACCTTCCGCCGATGGTGCAGCGCAACACCGATTACCACGGCACCGCGTTCACCGTGTCGGTCGACCACGTGACGACGTCGACGGGCATCTCCGCCTACGAGCGGTCGCTCAGCGTGAAGGCGCTGATCGATCCGAAGACGAAGGCGCACGACTTCCGCCGGCCGGGCCACATTTTCCCGCTGATCGCGAAGAAGGGCGGCGTCCTTCGCCGCGCCGGCCATACGGAAGCGGCCATCGACTTGGCGCGGATGTGCGGCGCGGAACCCGCGGGCGTCATCTGCGAGATCATTAAGGAAGACGGCTCCATGGCGCGCCTGCCGGATTTGATCGAATTCAAGGAGAAGCACGGCCTGAAGCTGATTTCCATCGAGTCGCTGATCCATTACCGCAACGAGAAGGAGAACCTGGTCGTGCGGGCCGTCGACGTGAAGATGCCGACCGATTACGGCGTGTTCCGGGCGATCGCCTACACGAACGAGGTCGACAACAAGGAACACGTGGCGCTCGTCAAGGGAGAGATCGATTCGACCCAACCGACGCTCGTGCGCGTCCACTCCGAATGCCTCACCGGCGACGTGTTCCATTCCCACCGCTGCGACTGCGGTCCGCAGCTCGAGGCGGCGCTGCGGCAGATCGACGAAGCCGGCAATGGCGTGCTGCTCTACATGCGCCAGGAAGGCCGCGGCATCGGCCTGATCAACAAATTGAAGGCGTACCAGCTGCAGGAGCAGGGGTTGGACACCGTCGACGCGAATATTAAATTGGGCTTCGCGCCGGATCTCCGCGACTACGGCATCGGCGCGCAAATCCTGAAGGACCTCGGCGTCCGCCAAATGCGGCTGCTGACGAACAATCCGCGCAAAATCCGCGGGCTCGAAGGCTACGGCCTCGAGGTCGTCGAGCGCGTGCCGATCCAAATGGACGCCAACGAAGATAACGACCAGTACCTGCACACGAAGAAAGACAAGCTTGGGCACCTGCTCAAATTTGACGATATCCCGAATAACCGATAACATGGCCCATAGCGGTCTAATTCAGAGAGGATGACAGCATCATGCCAAACGTATTCGAAGGACATTTAATTTCCGAGGGACTGAAATACGGCGTCGTCGTGGGCCGTTTCAACGAGTTTATTTCCAGCAAGCTGCTGAGCGGCGCGCTCGACGCGTTCAAGCGCCACGGCGCGGAAGACAACGAGGTGGACATCGCCTGGGTACCGGGCGCGTTCGAAATTCCGCTCATCGCCCAGAAGATGGCCGAAAGCGGCAAATACGACGCCGTCATCACCCTCGGCGCCGTCATCCGGGGATCCACGCCGCATTTCGACTACGTCTGCAACGAGGCGGCCAAAGGCGTGGCGGCCGTCGGGCTCAAAACCGGCGTGCCGACCGTGTTCGGCGTCCTGACGGTCGACTCCATCGAGCAGGCGATCGAGCGCGCGGGCACGAAAGCGGGCAATAAAGGCTGGGAAGCGGCCGTGACCGCCATCGAAATGGCGAACCTGACGAAGACGCTTCAAGGCTAAGCCGCGCGACGGCCGGCGGGCCGAACGGACGCAAGGCCGGTCGCGATGCGCGGCGGCAATACGGCCGATCTTTAACTAATCATTGGCGGGAGTGGCTTGCAGCATGACGGTGACGTACAAACTGGAATCGTTCGAAGGACCCCTGGATTTGCTCCTTCATTTGATCGACAAAGCCGAAATCGACATTCACGAAATATCCGTCAGCGAGATTACGGATCAGTACATGGAATATTTGAATGCGATGCAGGAGCTGGAGCTGGAGGTCACGAGCGAATTCCTCGTCATGGCGGCAACGCTGCTGTCGATGAAGAGCAAGCAGCTGCTCCCGAAGCCGCCGGTCATCGAGGACGACTACTTCGAGGAATGGCCGGACGACGGCCTGGACCCGCGCGACGAGCTGATCGCGAAGCTCGTGGAATACCGCAAATACAAACAAATCGCGGAACAGCTCCGGGAGCAGGAATTCGAGCGCAGCCTCGTCTACACGAAGGAGCCGGAGGATATGACGCCGTTCATGAAGGTCGTGCCGGAGAACCCCGTCAAGGGGCTCAGCGTCGGCGACCTCATCGCGGCGTTCCAGAAGGCGCTGCGCAAGGCGTCCCGGCGCAACGTCATCGCGACGATCCATCGCGACGAAATTTCGGTCAAGGACCGGATCCGCGACATCGTGGACGTGCTGCGGGAGTTCGAAACCGTCCGCTTCTCGAAGCTGATCCGGGAGGACATGAGCCGGCACGAGATCGTCGTGACGTTCCTGGCGCTGCTTGAACTGATGAAGATGAAGCATATTCGCTGTTTCCAGCACGGCCTATTTGATGATATTGTGGTGCATTGGAGGGGAGAAACGGCTGATGGCGGATTATTCGAAGTTGAAGCAGATTATTGAAGGGTTATTGTTCATGGCGGGGGACGAAGGGCTGACGGCCAAGCAGCTCGCGGACATCCTGCAGCTGGAGGCCGGGGTCGCCGCGGATCTGGCCAAGGATCTGACGAAGGACCTGAGGTCCAAGAAGCGCGGCATCCAAGTATCCCTGGTCGCCGGGGCGTACCGGATGACGACCAATCCCGAGCACGCGCCGTATTTCGAACGGATGGCGTATTCGCCCACGCGCTCGAGCCTGTCCCAGGCGGCGCTCGAAACGCTGTCCATCGTCGCGTACCGGCAGCCGATCACGCGCGTGGAGATCGAAGAAATCCGCGGCGTCAAATGCGACCGGGCGATCCAGTCGCTCGTCGGCAAGGATTTGATCGAAGAGGTGGGCCGGGCGGAGCAGATCGGGCGTCCGATTCTGTACGGCACGACGAAGTCGTTCCTCGATTATTTCGGCTTGTCCGGCCTCGACGCGCTGCCGGAGCCTTCGTCCATCGCGGTCGACGATCTGGAGGACCAGACCCAACTGCTGTTCGAGCGGCTGGAGGGCCGCCAGATGACGATCGAAGACATGACGATGGCCGATCTCGAGGCGGAGCTGGGCGACGATGGCCGCGACGAGCCCGAGGAGCCAGACCCGAAGCCGGAGCGCGAACCGGAGCCGGCGTCCGAAACGTAACAACCCGAATGAGATTTGTCCGCAAGGTCATACTATATCCGACCAAAGTAGGGAAATGGGGGAAAACGCCATGCTCGGCTACCCGTTCGGATGGATGATCGCGGCAGGTCTCTTTTTTTTGCTTCTGCTCGTTATCGCGAGTTCGCAGGTCGTCATCAGCGGCCATATCAAGCGGGTGGGGGAGAACGACGACGCCGAGCTGCGCATTCGCGCGTTGATGGGCCTCGTGCATTACCATTGGCAGCTGCCGGAGGTAAAGGCGAAGGGCATCGGCCTGGAGCTCAAGCGCGAGCTGACCGCCGCCAACATCGGCGGGGTCAACTCGAACGCGGATACGTCGCACGTCGATCCGAAGAGCTTTATGGCCTCGATCAGCTGGACGCAGGCGATTCTGCGGCATACGGACGATCTGCTCGGTTGGGTGCGCCGGACGCTGAACCACGTGCGGATCACGGAATGGAAATGGGCGAGCGCGGTCGGCACGGGCGACGCGATGTGGACGGCGATGGCGACCGGCACGGCTTGGTCCGTGAAGACGACCGCGATCGGCGTGCTGTCGCAGCTGATCCGGCTCGAGACGGATCCGGAGCTCTCGGTGCAGCCCGTCTACCAAAGCGCGCATTTCTCCACGGAAGGGCAGTTTACGGCTAAAATCACGTTCGGTTACGCCTTCTATGCCGGCATCCGGCTCGCGGTGAAGATGAAAAAGGTGGCCAAGGGCGTGCCGGGTGGACTCGCCGGTTGGCAACGGATATTGCTGCGCGGCTGATTACATAATGCGGCCCCGGCGGGGGCACGCTAGAAACGGCAAGGAGAGCATACCGATTTTCGAACCGAGGAGGACTTTATCGATGAACGACCATCCGATTCAAGGCCTAATGCAGACGGCCATGGAAAACATCAAAGAAATGGTGGACGTAAATACCATAGTTGGCGATCCTGTCCAGACTCCGGACGGCAGCGTCATCATGCCGATCTCCAAGGTCGGTTTCGGCTTCGTGGCGGGCGGCAGCGACATCCGCATGGGCGAGCATAACAAAATGAGCGGGACCGACATGCACAACGCGGCCGTGCAAATGCCGTTCGGCGGCGGCAGCGGCGGCGGCGTGTCGATCACCCCGATCGCGTTCCTGGTCGTCGGCACCCACGGCGTCCGCATCGTGCCGCTCGACAACCAGACGCATCTCATGGAGCGGGTGATCGATTCCGCGCCGCAAGTGTTCGAGAAGATCCAGACCATGTTCAAGAAAGACCATGCGTCCGCGGCCGAGGTCGATTCCGTGCTGATCGACAGCATGGACGTCCGTTAATCGCCGACGGCGGGCTGCGGCTTTACCGACTAACCGTCCGATCCGGGGCGGTTTCTTTTTTTAGCCGCGATATGGGATATATCTTGCACCGCTTCATATACTTGTACAAGACGAGTACCGACATCCGAAGGAGGACATCTATGAGGCTCGCCTGCATCAGGAACAGACTCGCCGCCGTCGCGGCGTCCGTCATGCTGCTTCTTCCGGCCGCGGCGGCGGCCGCGGAACCGGCGCCGGAATTGAAGACGGGAGCGGAGGGCGCCGCGCTGATCGACGTGGAGTCCGGCCGCATCCTGTACAGCCACAACGGGGACAAGCCGATGCTGATCGCCAGCTTGACGAAGATCATGACCGCCATCGTGGCGATCGAACACGGCAACCTGTCCGACATGGTCGAGACGAGCGTTCGGGCGGCCGGCAAAGAGGGGTCGTCGATTTATTTGCGCCGCGGGGAGAAGATGAGCCTGCACAACCTGCTGTACGGGCTGATGCTGCGTTCCGGCAACGACGCGGCAACCGCGATCGCGGAGCATGTGGGCGGGTCCGAGGAGGGCTTCGTTCATCTGATGAACGACAAGGCCGAGATGCTGGGTCTGGCGAATTCGCACTTCATGAACCCGAGCGGCCTCGACGCGGAGGGCCATTACGGCTCCGCCAACGACTTGGCCAAGCTGACCGCCTACGCGCTGAGAAACCCGGTGTTCAAAGAAATCGTCAAGACGAAGCACAAATCGGCGCCGAACCCGAACGACAAGTGGGATTACCTGTGGAAAAATAAAAACAAAATGCTGTCGATGTACGAGGGCGCGGACGGGGTTAAAACCGGCTATACCAAAAAGGCGCTTCGCTGCCTGGTCAGCTCGGCGTCGCGGGGCGGCCAGCAGCTCGTCGCCGTCACGCTGCGGGACCGCGACGACTGGAACGACCACCAGCGGATGCTGAGCTTCGGCTTCGATCATTACCCGCTGAGCGAAATCGCGCACAAGGGACAACCCGTCAGCGGGTATCCGCTCGCCGTCGGCCGGACGCTGCGCTATCCGTTCGCCGAAGGCGAGAAGGAGCAGCTGCGCAGCAAGCTGACGCTCGTGAGCGCCGGTACCGCGGCGTACCTGCTCGGCGAACGCGGTTCGTTGGACTGGTTCGTGGGCGACGAGAAAATCGGCTCGACGCCCGTGTACGATCCGAACGGCGCGCGGATCGGCCTGCCGGATAAGCCGGCGTGGGCGGCGGGCGGACGAGCGGCTTTGCGCGCGGGCGGACAACGGGAGACCGAAGCCATCCGGTAAGGTTTTGCCGCGCGTCGCGACTTTGGGGAAGGAGGCGGCGGATGGTAAATTTCATTTGGCTATTCTTCATCGCGGCCAGCTTCGTTGCCGCCATCTTGAACGGGCGCATGGACGCGCTCACGGAAGCGGCGTTCGAAGGCGCCAAAAGCGGGGTGACGGTCAGCTTCGGCCTGATCAGCGTCATGGTGTTCTGGCTCGGGCTCATGCGCGTCGGCGAGGATGCGGGACTGCTTCGCAAGATCGCCGCCCTGCTGCAGCCCGCCGTGCGGTTTTTGTTTCCGGACGTGCCCAAGGGCCATCCGGCGCTCGGCTATATCATGAGCAACATGAGCGCGAACATCCTCGGGCTCGGCAATGCCGCGACGCCGATGGGCATCAAGGCGATGCAGGAGCTGCAGAAGCTGAATCCGCACAAGGAGACGGCGTCCGCCGCCATGTGCACGCTGCTGGCGCTGAATACGTCGAGCATCACGCTGGTGCCGACGACGCTCATCGCGATCCGCATGACGTACGGCTCCGTCAATCCCGCCGAGATCGTCGGCACGACGCTGGCGGCGACGCTCGTCGCGACGGCAGCCGCGATCGCGGCGGACCGCTGGTACCGCCACCGGTACAACCGCAAGCCGCCGAAGGATATCGGCCGCGACGGCCCGCCGGCGCGCGGCGGAGGCGCGGGCCTGCCGCAGCCGCCGCCGGGAACGGCGGCGGGAAGCTTCGGTCAAGGAAAGGGTGAGGCCGTTGTATGAGTGGGTAACGGCGTTCTCCGCGTGGCTCATTCCGTTCATGATCGTGTTCATTCCGCTGTACGCCGCGTTCAAGCGCGTGCCGGTCTACGAGTCGTTCATCGACGGCGCGAAGGACGGGTTCGGCACGGCCATCAACATCATCCCGCATCTCGTCGGCATGATGGTGGCCATCAGCATGTTCCGGGCCTCCGGAGCCATGGACATGATGGCCGGCCTGCTGCGCCCGCTGTTCGACAGCCTCGGCATTCCGAGCGAGGTGCTTCCGCTCGGCCTGCTCCGGCCGTTGACGGGGGCCGGCTCGCTCGCCTTCACGACGGAGCTGATCAAGACGTACGGCCCGGATTCGCTGATCGGGCGGATCTCGTCGACCATCCAGGGGAGCACGGACACGACGCTGTACGTGCTGACGGTGTACTTCGGCGCGGTCGGCATCCGCAAGAGCAAATACGCGTTGAAAGTCGGGTTGTTCTCGGACCTGGTCGGATTTTTTGCCGCCATCATCATTTGTTTGTTCGTCTTCGGCCCGTAACGCCACCGAGAATTTACATACCCGCGCGCTAGTCCCGCCGCAACCGGCGTCCGTCCCCGGATGCCCGCGCGCGCGGGGCTTTTTGCATGGGACTGGAAGTCCGTGGCGTCCGCGCACTTTCTTTCCGGTGTCGATTTAGGGTATGATGGGGGGTGAGGTGAATCGAGTGGAACGTTTACAAAAAATTTTGGCGCAGGCCGGCGTGGCGTCGCGCCGCAAATGCGAGGAGCTGATCCTCTCCGGCAAGGTTCAGGTCAACGAGGAGACCGTCACGACCTTGGGCGCCAAAGCCGATCCGGCGACGGACGTCATTACCGTCAACGGCCGGCGGATCAAAAGCGAAAGCAAGCTGTACCTGATGCTGCATAAGCCGAAAGGCGTCATCACGAGCGCGAGCGACCCGCAGGGCCGCAAAATCGTCTCCGACTACCTGCCGGGCATCAAGGAGCGGGTCTATCCCGTCGGCCGGCTGGATTACGATACCGAAGGACTGCTGCTGCTGACGAACGACGGGGAGTTCGCGAACCTGCTGACGCACCCGAGCCATCACGTGCCGAAGACCTACTGGGCGACCGTGAAGGGCGTCCCCCACGGCTCCGCGCTGGAGCGCCTGAAGCAGGGCATCCTGCTCGAGGACGGGATGACGGCGCCGGCCGAGGTCGAATACCACGACGTCGACACGGAGAAGAATCAGGCGACCGTGACCATTACGATCTACGAGGGCCGCAACCGCCAAGTCCGCCGCATGTTCGACGCCATCCATCATCCCGTCATCCTGCTCCGCCGGATCCGTTTCGGCGAATTGGGCCTGCACGGATTGGCCCGCGGCAAGTTCCGGCATCTGACGCCGAAGGAAGTGCAGGACCTCCGCGCGGCGGCCGTCAAGACACATAAAGTTCAAAAATAACGGGCGGCGGCAATCTCGATTGCCGTCCGATTTTCGTTATAATGGAAATACGACAAACAGCAGCATTGCAGCTAAGGAACAGGCGGTGAAACGCAATGAAAAAGAACCGCAGACTCATTCAGGTGCTGATCTTCCTCGGCGTTCTCGTGCTCGGCGGCTACGCCATCGGCAACTCGCTGTTCGCGAGCAGCGGCGGACTGCCCGGCAAGGGCCAGACGCCGCCTTCTTTCGCGCTTTTGGACCTGGACGGCCAGACGCACCGTCTCGAGGACTATAAGGGCAAGGCGCTCGTCCTGAACTTCTGGGGGACCTTCTGCCCGGGCTGCGTGACGGAGACGCCGGATTTGGAAGAACAGTACAAGAAGCATGCGGACAAGCCGTTCGAAATCGTCGGCGTCAATCTGAGCGAGGACAAGCTGGCAATCCGCAATTTCATCGAACAATACGGCGTCAGTTATACGATTTTGCAGGACGACAACCGGCAGATTGAACGCGCATACGGGCTTCGGTCGTATCCCACCACCTTCTTCGTGAAGCCAGACGGTACGATTATGGACGTCTTTATCGGACCGATGGGCAAGCAGGACATGGACGAGCGCATCACGAAACTGCTGGCGTCCTAGTCGGAGGAGGTTTTTTGCATTGTCGGCTTTTGAGAACACGAAATGCCAGTGCGGTCACCAGAATCCTACGGGGACCGTGCTGTGCGAGAACTGCGGCTATCCGCTCGATCCCGAAGAGGAGAAGAGCGACGCCCCGCTCGAGATGCGCTACGACGGCATCGCCCGGCGTTCGCAGAAGAGCAACCCGTCGCCGATCGACCGCGTATGGAACTTCTTCTCGTCGGTGAAGGTGGCCGTCCGGCTTATCGTCATCACGCTGTTGGCGGCGATGATCGGCACGATTTTCACGCAGGAGAACGCCTTCATCTCGTTCGATCCGAGCACGTATTACGAGCAGCGGTACGGCTGGATCGGCAAATGGTATTATAAGCTCGGTTTTTCACATACGTACGAATCTTGGTGGTTCATCGGCCTGCTCGTCATGATCGGCACCTCGCTCGTCATCTGCAGCCTCGACCGCGTCCTGCCGCTGTACCGCGCGCTGAACAAGCAGCAGATCCGCAAGCACGCGCAGTTTCTGACCCGTCAGAAAACGGTGTACGCGGGGGAGGCCGAAGGTCCGGCGGATGCGTGGACGGCTTCGATGGCCGCCCAGCTGAAGCGCAAGCGGTACAAGGTGCACCTGGAAGACGGCGCGCTGCTCGCGGAGAAGAACCGGTTCAGCCGCTGGGGACCGTACATCAACCATATCGGGCTGATCGTGTTCCTGCTGGCCGTGCTGCTGCGGACGCTGCCGAGCTGGGAGATGGACAATTACGTCACCGTGCCGGAAGGCGAAACGGTCAAAGTGCCGGAAACGGCGTACTACATCAAGAACGAGAAGTTCACCATCGACTATTACACCGACGCGGAGCTCCCGAAGGAGCTGCAGGGGACGGCGCGCGCGAAGCTGTACAAGACGAAAGCCGTGCTCTACACGTGCTCGGCCGACTGCGACGATCCGTCGAAGCAGCCGAAGCTGACGACCGTGGCGAACCACGACATTCTCGTGAACGATCCGCTGACGTACAAAGGGCTGAAGGCGTATCAATTCGGCTTCGACGACACGCCGAAATTGAAAGCGGTCAATCCCGTCCTGGTCGACAAGAAGACGGGCAAGACGTACGGGCCGTTCAAGCTGGACATGCGCAATCCGCAGCTCAGCTACTCGCTTGGGCCGTACACGCTCGACCTGCGTCAATCCTACATGGACTTCGCGCTGAACGATCAAGGCCAGCCGACGACGAAATCGCGGGAACCGAACGCGCCGGCGTTCGTCTTCGTGCTGAAGGGACCGGATTTGCCGGCGCAAGGCGAGCCGTACATGTATTTCCCGAAGCAGACGGACAAGGAACGGTTCAGCCAGGACGTCATCAACGGCAAGCTGGCGGATCGTTTCGAGCTGAAGGTCGGCACGATGGACGGCGTCGAATTCGCGCCGGTCGAAAGCTCGCTCAACATCCGCTACGACCGCGCCATGCCTTACATATGGGTCGGCGCCGGCATTTCGATGTTCGGCCTGCTGATCGGCTCGTACTGGCAGCACCGCCGGATCTGGCTGCGCCTCGACGGCGGCCGCGTCACGCTCGGCGCCCATACGAACAAGAACAATTACGGCATGCGTGCCGAGCTCGCGTCCGCCCTGCGCGGCATGGGCATCGTCGTAGAGCCGAAGTCGCTCGATAACGGGAGGAACAAAACGTGAGTTTGCTTGATTTCAGCAGCGACGCGTTCATCGTCGCATTCTTTCTATACTGCTTCGGATTTTTGTTCTACGGGGTATCCGCCCTGGGCAAAAAGTGGAGCAAGCGCAGCCCGGAAGAGCATGTCAAGAAGTGGGGACGCATCGCGTTCGGCGTCTCGCTGCTCGGCTTCGCCGCGCATTTGACGTTCTTCTTCACCCGCTGGGCCGGCGGCGGTCACATCCCGACGAGCAACATGTACGAATTCATGTCGTTCCTCGCGATGGCGATCATGGCGGCGTTCATCATCGTCGAAGCGATCTACCGCAAGCCGCTGCTCGGCCTGTTCACGCTGCCGCTCACGGTCATCATCGTCGCCTACGCGGCGGTCTTCCCGCAGGAGGTGCAGCCGCTCATCCCGGCGCTCCAATCGTACTGGCTCAAAATCCACGTCACGACGGCCGCGACGGGCGAAGCATTCTTCGCCGTCGGCTTCGCGGCGGGGCTCATGTACCTGCTGCGCACGGTCGACTTCCGCAAAACCGACGAGAAAGCGAAGCGCGAGCAGCGCTGGGTCGAGTTCACGCTGTACGTCATCATCGTCATCATCGCCTTCATCGGCTCCGTCTTCGGATTCCGCGGCGCGGGCTACGAAGCGAGCTTCAAGCAGGAGACGGTCACGATCGACGACAGCGGCGTCGAGAATTCGACCGTCAACACGGTGGAGTACTCGCTGCCGCCGATCTTCAAGCCGTACAACAGCCAAGTCGTAGCGATCGATTCGTTCCTCGGCCTCGACAAGCCGCTGTTCGAGACGCCGCACTGGATGAAGGGCGTCGACGCGGCGCGCAAGCTGAACACGATCACCTGGTCGGTCATCAACGGCTCGATCCTGTACGGCCTCCTGCGCCTGATCCTCCGCAAGCGGGTCGGGGCGGCCATCCATCCGCTCATGGACGGCATCGACGAGGACGATATCGACGAAATCAGCTATCGCGCCATCGCGATCGGCTACCCGATCTTCACGCTCGGCGCGCTGATCTTCGCCATGATTTGGGCGTATATCGCGTGGTCGCGGTTCTGGGGCTGGGACCCGAAGGAAGTATGGGCGCTCATCACCTGGCTGTACTACACGGCATATCTCCATCTTCGCCTGTCGCGCGGCTGGCACGGCTCCAAGTCCGCTTGGCTCGCGGTGATCGGCTTCGTCGTGGTCATGTTCACGCTGATCGGGGTTAATCTCGTACTGGTCGGTTTGCACTCGTACGCGGGTGTATAATAGAAGCAAGGAATGCCAGGCGCGCGTCTCTTCAGGCGCGCGCCTGCGGCACGATTACAGGCGATTCTTCGCCATTCGAGAGGAGACATGCTCCATGTCCGAAGAACTTCACCGCATACTGGTCGTAGACGATGAAGAACGGATCCGCAGGCTGCTCAAAATGTACTTGGAGAAGGAAGGCTATCGCATCGAGGAAGCGGAGGACGGCGAAACGGCGCTCCGAATGGCGACGCACGGCGAGTTCGATCTGATCCTGCTCGACGTCATGCTGCCCGGCATCGACGGCATCGAAGTCTGCACGCGGCTTCGCCAGGTGAAGTCGACGCCGGTCATCATGCTGACGGCGAAGGGCGAGGAGATGAACCGCGTCCAGGGCTTCGAGGTCGGCGCGGACGACTACGTCGTCAAGCCGTTCAGCCCGCGCGAGGTGATCTACCGCGTCAAGGCGATCCTGCGCCGCTCGTCGGCGACGGCGTTCCTGACGAAGGAGACGATGACGAGCAACAACATCGTGTTTCCGCATCTCATCATCGAGCACGAC
Source organism: Paenibacillus sp. UNC496MF (assembly GCF_900113915.1). Lineage (NCBI taxonomy): Bacteria > Bacillati > Bacillota > Bacilli > Caryophanales > Paenibacillaceae > Paenibacillus > Paenibacillus sp. UNC496MF. Next base: position 449,697 of record NZ_FORE01000005.1, on the reverse strand, counting down.
GCGCACCGGGTCATGGCCGGCGGCCAGGAAGTAAGCCTTACGCCGAAGGAGTACGAGCTGCTCCATTACCTCGCCATTTCGCCGGACAAAGTATTTTCCCGCGAGGAGCTGCTGAAGGACGTGTGGAACTACGAGTTCTTCGGCGACCTGCGCACGGTGGACACCCACGTCAAGCGGCTGCGCGAGAAGCTGAACAAGGTATCGCCGGAAGCGGCCATGATGATCACGACGGTATGGGGCGTCGGCTACAAGCTCGAGGTGTCCAAATAAGTGGTCATTTGGCGCAGCGTTGTCGGCAAGCTCTGGCTCACGATCATTGCTCTCGTGGCGGCGGTGCTGCTTATTCTCGGCATGTTCCTGCTGCAGTACATCGATATCGCGTTCAATAATTCCCACGCCGTTAAAGTGCTGTTCGTCTACACGGCGATTATCGGCTTCCTGCTGTCCACGTTTTTCGCGTTCTTCCTGTCCACCAAGATTACGCAGCCGCTGCTGCAGATGAAGAAGGCGGCGGATCTGATCTCCCAGGGCGAATACCGGACCCGGGTGCCGATCCGCTCCTCCGACGAAATCGGCGATTTGGCCAATACGTTCAACAACATGGCGGCCGAGCTCGATACGCTGATCCGCGACTTGAATCACGAGAAAGAGCACTTGGCCAGCGTGCACCGGAGCATGGCGGACGCCGTCGTGACGTTCGACGCGGCGGGCCAAGTGATCCTGGCCAATCCGCACGGTCAGCAGCTCATCGAGCGCTGGAACGAGCTGGAATGGTCCGAGGAACAAAAGGCGCATTCCAAGGTACCCGCTCCCTTGTTCGATTTGTATCGCAAGGTGCTGCGGGAAGGCCGCGATCTGACGGATAAGGTGCACGTGCAGAGCGGCGTCTGGTCGGTGGTCATGGCGCCGCTCAAGTCGAATGAAACGGTGCGCGGCGCGGTCGCGGTCATGCGCAACGTGACGGAAGAGTCGAAGCTCGAGAAGCTGCGCCGCGATTTCGTCGCGAACGTCTCGCACGAGCTTCGCACGCCGCTGTCCATGCTGCAAGGGTACAGCGAAGCGCTGCTCGACGATATCGCGGCTTCGCCGGAAGAACGGAAGGAAATGGCCCACGTCATCTACGAGGAATCGCTGCGGATGGGCCGGCTCGTGAAGGATCTTCTGGACCTGGCGCGAATGGAAGCGGGCCATCTGGAGATGAAGCTGGAGCCGACGGACTTGACCGGGCTGCTCCGGCGCGTGCACCGCAAATTCCAAGGCTTGGCGAAGGAGCAAAACATTCAGCTCGAGCTCGAGATGGCCGCGGAACCGCTCGTCCTTGCCGAAGCGGATGAAGACCGGCTGGAGCAGGTGCTCACGAATCTGCTGAGCAACGCGCTCCGGCATACGCCGGCGGAAGCGCATATTCGGATCGGCGCCCGCCAGACGGTCGCGGACCGGAAAGCGTACGTCGAGATCCAGGTTCGCGACGAAGGCGAGGGCATCCCGGGCGAGGATCTGCCGTTCATCTTCGAGCGCTTCTATAAGGCGGACAAAGCGCGCACGCGCGGCGCTTCGAGCGGCGGTACGGGGCTCGGCCTCGCCATCGTGAAGAACATCGTCGAATCGCATAAAGGCCGCATCCGGGCGGAAAGCACGGTCGGCGTCGGCACGACGTTCACGCTGCTGCTGCCCGTCGAACCGGCGAAATAAACGTTCGCTGCGCAGCGAATCGTCGCCGCGAGCGAATGGCAAAAGGCGCTTCTCCGTACGAGAAGCGCCTTTGCCGTTCTATCGACGAACGCGACTCATGCGCCGGAGCCGTGCGGCCGCGGTTCGCCATTCGCGTCGCATCTTGTTGAAGGAAGTAGACTAATCTTGTTGGTCGTGAAACATTTTATTTCCGTAAACGCCGAAATGGGCTAAAAAGAGCGCCTTTCCTCGAGGGGAAGGCGCTCTTTCGGCATCCGGCCGCAGTACCGCGGCGAGGATTAGTACAGGTTGATTTCTTTGGCTTTGTTCAGATCCGGCAGCTCGACGAGCTTCGCGATCAGCTCTTTCGAGGCGCCTTTGTCCACGGTAAGCACCATGATCGCGGCGCCGCCTTCGAGCTCCCGGCCGACCTGCATCGCTGCGATGTTGACGCCGTTGTCGCCGAGCAGCGTGCCGACGCTGCCGATGATGCCCGGCTTGTCGTTATGCGAGACGAGAATCAGGTTGCCTTGCGGCGCCACGTCGACCGTGAACCGGTCGATTTGGACGATCCGCGGGCCGTAGCCCGTCAGCATCGTGCCCGTCACGAGGCGCGTCGCCGTCTTGGACCGGAGAACGACGGTGATCGAGTTCGTGAAGTCGCGCGCGGCATGCGAGTTGCTCACGACGATGTTGACGTGGCGGTCCTTCGCCAGGTGCAGCGAGTTGACGACGTTCACTTGCTCCGCGCCGAGGTGATGCGACAGCACGCCGCGGACGATATAGCGGGTGAGCGGCTGCGTGTCGACTTCGGCCAGCTCGCCGGCGTAGCTCACGCTGATCTCTTCGACGGCGCCTTCGATCAGCTGCGAGACGAAGCTGCCGAGCTTCTCGCCGAGGCCGAAGTACGGCTGCAGCTTGTTCAGCACGTTCGCCGGGATCGGAGGCATGTTCACGGCGTTCAGGAACGGCTTGTCGCGCAGGATGTTCAGCACTTGCTCGGAGACGTCGATCGCGACGTTCTCCTGCGCTTCCACGGTGGAGGCGCCGAGGTGCGGCGTGACGATGATCTTCGGATGGTTCAGGAACGGATGGTCGGCAGCCGGAGGTTCGACCTCGAACACGTCGAAGGCGGCGCCGGCGACGATCCCCTGATCGGCGGCTTCCACGAGGGCCAGCTCGTCAATAATGCCGCCGCGCGCGCAGTTCACGATGCGCATGCCTTTCTTCATGACCTCGAATTGCGGACGGGAAATCATGTGGCGGGTCTCCGGGGTCAACGGCGTGTGCACCGTCATGAAATCCGCGTTGCGCACGATGTCGTCCACGCTGGACAGCCGGATGCCGAGCTTCTCCGCGCGCTCTTCCGTCAGGAACGGGTCATAGCCCCAAATTTCCATGCCGAACGCTTTGGCCCGCTTGGCCACTTCGCTGCCGATGCGCCCCATCCCGAGGACGCCCAGGATCTTGCCGCGCAGCTCGACGCCGAGGAAGGACTTGCGGTCCCATTCGCCGCCGACCGTCTTCAGGTAGGCCTGCGGAATGTGGCGGGCGACGGCCATCATCATCGCGAACGTGTGCTCGCAGGTCGTGATCGTGTTCCCGTCCGGCGCGTTGATGACGATGATGCCGCGCTGCGTGGCTGCTTCCAAATCGATGTTGTCGACCCCGACGCCTGCGCGTCCGACGACTTTAAGCGACTTGCCGGCGTCCATGATCCGCGCGGTGACCCGCGTCTGGCTGCGCACGAGCAGGGCATCGTAGTCGCCGATGATGGCGACGAGCTCGTCTTCACTGAGGCCCGGCTTCTTGTCGACCGTCACGTCCTCCGCATCCACGAGCTTCTGAATGCCTAAATCGCTGATCGGATCTGAGACCAAAACTTTGAACATGTTGGATTGCCTCCTGAGCGTTTGTATGATGGATATATAGTAGAAGCGAAAGACCCCCGTCCATTCGCCGCACGCGGCGGCGCCAAAGGCGAGAGTCTGTTCGCACGATCACACATCGGGCTATGAACGAATCCTGTGGAACGGCAATTTCGGGCTGTTTTATGTTTCCCCTATTATAGCAAGCTGAAAAGCAATTGCAATGCTTAAAACTTGCTCAAATGTGAAAATTTCGTTATGATCGACCGTAAACGGGAGGTTATCGAAATGGACGTTTGGCGCGACATTCAACCGGACGCTTTCTGGCAATTGATGCGGGAAGGGAAGCTTGAGCCGGATCAAATCATAGACGTGCGGGAACCCGAGGAGTGGGACTATTATCATTTGGAGGGCAGCACGTTGCTGCCGCTTTCGTCCTTCATGGGTACGTGGACGCAGGTGCCGGCGGACAAAACGGTATACGTGATTTGCGCGCACGGCGTGCGCAGCCAGGCGGTTTGCCGCTTCTTAAGCGAGAAGGGATACGGCGGCCTCGCCAACGTGGTCGGCGGCATGGCTGCGGTATCCCTACATGACGGCTTTCGTTATGATTAAACGCGCATCGGCGAGCCGATGCGCGCCGCGTGTCCGGACTTATTCCTCCTCCGGGAAGAAAAACGGAAGCTGCGGCAGCAGTTCCTTCGGATACAGCTCGTCCTTGCTGCCTCCGAAATCGCCGGTCCGGACCGCCTCCGTATTGACGAGCAGGTCGATGACGGCATCGACCGTGCGCATCTTCATGGAGCTCGCCTGGCCGGAATGGATGAACTCGTCCACGCGCGAAGCGAGGTCCTGCGGGTAGAAGGCGGCGAGCGACTTGCGCGCGTTCAACTGGTCCGCGGCCACTTTGTTCTTGACCGTCAGCGGGAGCTTCTTCCAATCCGCGAGGCTGAGCCCGCCCGGCGCTTCGTATTCGCCGGGAATGGCCGGGTTGACGGAGGCGCTCCATTTCAGCATCGCCGCGTAATAGTCCTGCTGGCCGCCGAGCGCGTATTTCACGCCGTCGACGTAATACGCGTCTTTCTCCAGCGCCTGAGCCAGCTCGGCCCCGGACATGTTCTTGACGGAACCGGCGCCGCGCGAAGCGGCTTCGTCGAACATGCGCAGGCTTTTGAGCAGCTGAAGCTGCGCGGTTTCCAGCAGCGGCGAGTTGGCGGGCACGGACGCGCGTTCGGCTTCCTTGTAGGTTTGCTCGGCGGTGTCCGACAAATCGTTCAGGGCGGAGCCGGCGTTGGTCAGCTGACCGGCCGCCAATTTGCGGAACGCGGCGAACCATTCGTTTTGAAATTCACGATAGGGCAAATATACGGTATGATAGAAGGAAACGAGATCCTGCTGCTGATAGGCATCCGCGTTTCCTTTCGTGCTTCCGCTGAGATGTTTCGCGGGCTCGACCAGCCGGGCCTCGGTTTTTTCGGATCCGATTTTGACGCCGTAGAAAAACGCGCCGACCGCGAAAACGAGCATGAACAGAAAGCCGAGACTGAAAAGCATTTCGGTGCGCGTTAGCCGTTTCTCCATGTTAATCCCCTTCATACTTTATACTTTTTTCGACAAATTTTTCGCAAGCGTCCTACTAGTATAGGATAAATCCTAATAAAAGGAAATATAAACCTACCATGGCAGGAGCAGGACATGAAAAAATTCGATCTTCGTAAAATCAGGCTGAAAACGACGCGCATCGACGATATCGATGACCGGATGCTCCTGATCAATTTGTACGCGACGCAGGCGATTACTTTCATTATCGGTTTCGTTTGGCTGTTATTTCAGCGCCGCAATCCATTTTCTTTGTACGCGCCGGAGAACGATTGGCAATTTCTCTATTGGGGCCTCGGCCTGGCCGCGGCGGTCATCTTGCTCGACATGCTCGCGGCACGCTTCGTGCCGGACGAAGCGAACGACGACGGCGGGGTGAACGACCGGATCTTCCGGACGCGGCCGATCTGGCACATCGCGCTGCTGTCGCTCGTCGTGGCGATCTGCGAGGAAACGCTGTTTCGCGGGGCCGTGCAGCATCACATCGGACCGTACTGGACGAGCATCGTATTCGCTACCATCCACGTCCGTTATTTGCGGCATTGGATTCCGACGGGCCTCGTATTCGTGATCAGCTACGCGCTCGGTTGGATTTATATTCGGACCGGAACGCTGCTGGCGCCGATCCTCGCGCATTTCGTCATCGATTTGGTCATGGGGCTCGTGATCCGGTTTCGGAGGGAACCATGAGCAGAGTCAAAAAATTCGGCAAACGGACCGGCAAGCCGCTGGACGACGTCTACGACGAGACCGCCGCGGCGCTGGAGGCGGAATGGGGGCTCGAGAAGGACGGCGAGGAAGCCCCGGCCCTGCCGCCGAGGAGGGCGTCCCACCCTTCAAGCAAGCAGCAGCTGACGCGCTGGTTTTACCGGCTGCTCATCTTCTTGTTCCTGCTCTTGCTCGCGGGCTTGCTGTGGTGGGGAAGGCAGTTCGAGTATTAGAGACGTCGCGCAAAGAGTAAGGGGAACGCCATTCGGAGGTGCAAGCGGGAATCATGACATTCATATGGATAGCGGCTGCCGTCGCAATATTCGGCTTGTTGGCCTTGGGGCATATGGTGCGCGCGTCGTACCGGTACAGAGTGGACGTGCAGGAAGCCGCGTTCGAGCGGCTGCCGCAAGCGTTCGACGGCACGACGTTGTTGTTTATCAGCGACGTTCACCGGCGCGTCATTCCGAACCGGCTGATCGACGCGTTCGTGCAGGCCGGCGGAGCCGATTTGGTGCTGATCGGCGGCGACTTGCGCGAGAAGAAGGTGCCGGATGCGCGCATCCGGGAAAATTTGCGGCGGCTGTCGCGGATCGCGCCGATGTACATGGTGCACGGCAATCACGATTATGACGAGGATATTCGCCCGTTCGAGGTGCTGCTGGAGGAAGAACGCGTGCGGCTGCTCGCGAACGAGTCGGTCGTGCTGGAGCAGAAGGACGGAAGCCGGATCCGGCTCGCCGGGGTCGACGATCCGCGCACCGATCACGAGCGGCCCGATCTGGCGCTCGCCGACATGGAGGACGGCCGGGGCCAACTGTTCACGATCCTGTTGTCGCACGATCCCATCATCGCCAAGCGGCTAAAGGGCGACGAATACATAGATTTGGTCCTGTCGGGACATACGCACGGCGGACAGGTGGCGCTGCCGGTGATCGGCCCGCTATGGCGCGGGGAAGGCGATTCCGGCTATTGGCGGGGATGGTTCGAATTCGACCGGCCGGCGCGGGGCGTCCCGAAGATGCGGCTGTTCGTCAGCTGCGGCTTCGGGACGTCGAGGCTGCCGATCCGGCTCATGACGGAGCCGCAGCTGCACCGGATCACTTTGCGTTCTTCGGGGGCGCATCCAGACCAAGATCGATCGAAGCGGGGTCGATGAAGCCGTAGCCTTTCGCTTCCAGCTTCGTCAGCAGCGTATCGAGCGCTTCGGTCGTCCAAGGCAGCTCGTGCATGAGAATGTTCACGCCGGGATGAAGCTGCTCGAGCACGTTCGCGATGACTTTGTCCGGTTTGTCGCGGGAGCCCGCGTCCCAGTCGAGCGAGCCGTTCGACCACGTCATGTACAGCATGCCTTGGCCGCGCACGATGCGCTTGACCGTATCGTTGCCCGAGCCGAACGGCGGCCGGAAGAAGACGGGCGCGCTGCCGGTGACTTTCTTCACGATGCTTTGGACGTCGACGATCTGCTTTCGGACGGTCGCTTCTTTTTCTTTCTTCAAATCGATATGATCCCAGGAATGGTTGCCGATCGCTTGGCCGCGGTCGGCGATTTTTTTGAGCAGCTCCGGATGGCTCTTCACGCGGTAGCCGTTCACGAAGAAGATCGCTTTCGCCTTGTGCTTATCCAGCGTATCGAGCAGCGACGCGACCGTCTTATCCGCTTTCGGCCCGTCGTCGAACGTCAGCAGGACGGCCTTCGCGCTAGCAGCCGCTTTATCGATAGGGACGAAGCTGTAAACGGCGTTCATGCGGTACAGTTTCTTGACGGCATGCCCGGCGGGCTTCGCGTCGCCGGAAGGCGCGGCCGCTGCGGGCGAGGAAGGCTTGCCCGCGTTCGTTTGGCCGCCCCCGTTGGCGCCGACGGGGGCTTCGGCCGAGCCGGATTTCGTTCCGCCGGCTGCCGCGTTCGAGCCGCCGCCCCCGTTCGTTTCGCTCGCGCCGGGCAGCGATTGCGGCTTCGTCGCGCTGCCGGGATCGGCCTGCTCGGCGGACGGTTTCGGCTCTTCCGGCGCCGTGGAATTTTGCGCGGTCGCGCAGCCGGCGGCAAGCGCGAGCGCCAGCCCCAGCAGAATCGTCGCCGTCGTTCGAATTGCGTTACGCGGTTTCATGTTCAGCGAACCTCCTTGGTCGAAAGCACCGGACGTGCCCCGAGGATTGCCCTCATTGTAGCATATTATGGCCAAGCGCCCGATCTTTCCGCTTTCCTAAATTTGTGGTGGGATGGCCTCACGCGGAGCGGGTCACACTATTCGCGAACCGAAACGCATCAGCAAGTTGGAGGAGGACTTTTCCCGATGAAATGGTCTGTATTTCTGCTTGGGGGTCTGGCCGGCGCCGCCGCCGCGGCTTACGTCGCCAAAAAAAGACCCGGAATGTTCGCATGGGCGACCAGCGCGGCCGGAATGGCCATGTCGGGCGTCTCGAGAAGAGCGATGGGAGCGGTCGTGAGCCGCAAATTCGGCGAAGCGCGTCATGCTTCCGCTGCGCATGCGGAAGGCGCCGCGAGAGATTCCGCGGGCGCTTGGGGACAGATTGAAATGATGCTGAACAGCGACCCGGGTCTCAAGCATCAGGTCGATGCGATCAAATCCGAAGCGAAGACGCATTAAAGCGAGACACGAAATGTGGACAAAAACGAATCGTTTCCTTCCCGGCTGCGTATATACAGTTGGGAGCGGAGGCGATTCTTTTTTTGGCGCGGTAGTGCATTCCGATCCCAGACATGCTAACATAGCAATAAGAACTTTTTATTCACCAAACCACGGCGTCTACATACGCTGTGTATAACAAATGTTACCCGCGTTCAATCGCTTTCGACGAAGGTTTTTGCTCCGAATAGACGAAGCAGATGCTTTTCGAAAAGGAGGATCCTATCATGAAAATCGAACGGCTCAATCAAGACAAAATCCGAATCTTCCTGACGTTCGACGACTTGCTGGAGCGTGGGATCCAGAAGGAAGACATGTGGCGCGAAATTCCGAAAGTCCACGAGCTGTTCAGCGAAATGATGGATCAAGCCTACAGCGAGCTCGGCTTCGACGCCAGCGGCCCGTTGGCCGTGGAGGTGTTTGCGCTTCCTGCTCAAGGCATGGTCGTCATCGTGACGCGCGGCAAAGTGAACGGAAAATCGGACGACCAGCTGCAAGAAGAAGAAAACGACGAGGACGTTTACGAGATGGAAGTCACGCTGGAGCAGAGCGATATCGTGCTTTACGCGTTCAAGGACATCGAAGATGTCATTTCCGTCAGCAAGCAGCTCAAAGCGGCTGAATTGATCGAAGACGGACGTCTCTATGCCTACAACGGCAAATATATGCTTGCATTCGAGCCGGTCGGCATCGAGCTGCCCCGCTACCACGCCATCATCGCCCTGCTGGCGGAGTACGGCGAAGCCACGTCGATTACGACCGCGGTTCTCGAAGAATACGGCAAAGTGATCGTACCTGCCAAAGCGGTGCTCGAAATTTGCACTCATTTCTAAAATCGTCGCTTTGCTACTGAAAGCATCAGCAGCGGATATCCGCATCTGGTGCTTTTTGTTTATTCCGGCGCGGCCCGTCGCGTCCGCCCGTCGCATAGTTGCTCTCGCGCCCGATCATACTGAAGGCAAAGGCGGTGAACATTTCCATGACAGAAATGGAAAACGACAACGTATTGACCTCGACGCAAATCGTGATCGACGAGGCGCTCCGCAAGCTGGGCTACGGCGATGACATGGTCGAGCTGCTGAAGGAGCCGATGCGCATGCTCGCCGTGCGCTTCCCGGTACGCATGGACGACGGCAAAACCCGCGTATTCATCGGCTATCGCGCCCAGCATAACGACGCCGTCGGCCCGACGAAGGGGGGCGTGCGGTTCCATCCCGACGTCAATGAAGCCGAGGTGAAGGCGCTGTCGATCTGGATGAGCTTGAAATGCGGCATCGCGGATTTGCCGTACGGCGGCGGCAAAGGCGGGGTCGTTTGCGACCCTCGCAAAATGTCGTTCCGCGAGTTGGAACGGGTAAGCCGCGGCTACGTGCGGGCGATCAGCCAGATCGTCGGGCCGACCAAGGACATCCCGGCTCCGGACGTCATGACGAACGCGCAGGTCATGGCTTGGATGATGGACGAATACAGCCGCATCCGGGAATTCGACGCGCCGGGCTTCATTACGGGCAAGCCGCTCGTGCTGGGCGGCTCGCATGGCCGGGAAAGCGCCACGGCGCGCGGCGTAGCCATCATGATCGACGAGGCGATGGGGAAGCTGGGCATCCCGCTGCAAGGCTCCCGCGTCGTCATTCAAGGCTTCGGCAACGCGGGCAGCTACCTCGCGAAGTTCATGTACGACGCGGGCGCGAAAGTGATTGCTATTTCCGATGTGCACGGCGCATTGTATAATGAACAAGGATTGGACATCGCCGACTTGATGGACCGCCGCGATTCGTTCGGGACGGTCACCAACTTGTTCAAGAGCACGATCTCGAACGAGGAACTGTTGGCGCTGGAATGCGACGTGCTCGTGCCGGCCGCGATCGAGAACCAAATAACGGCAAGCAATGCGGACCGGATTCGTGCTAAAATCATTGTGGAGGCCGCGAACGGTCCCACGACGCTGGAAGCGACCCGCATCGTGACGGACCGCGGCATTCTGCTCGTGCCGGACGTGCTGGCAAGCGCGGGCGGCGTGATCGTATCCTATTTCGAATGGGTGCAAAACAACCAAGGCTACTATTGGACGGAAGAAGAAGTCGACGCGAAGCTGCGGCTCATGATGGTGCGCGGTTTCGAAAACGTGTATGAGGTGCATCGGACGAAGAAAGTCGACATGCGTCTGGCCGCGTACATGGTCGGCGTTCGCAAATTGGCGGAAGCGGTTCGCCTGCGGGGATGGGTATAACGACGAAGACGGCTGTCCGGTCTTCTTCCGCGGCGGATCGGTTTCCTTCTGGAAGGTGACACGGATAAATGCTGCTTTTTTCCATTTTGACGGCCGCGGTCGCTCCAGGCATCGCGCTGCTGACCTACTTTTATTTGAAGGACCGCTACGAGGCGGAGCCGATTCATATGGTCATCCGGGTTTTTCTGATGGGCGTTCTGATCGTGCTTCCGATCATGGTCATCCAGCGGGGGCTCGAGCTTGGCTTGGGAAGCGGGCCGGTCGTGTTTTCGTTCGCCGTCTCGGCCGGCGTCGAAGAGCTGATGAAGTGGTTCGTCCTTTACCATATCATATATAATCACACGGAATTCGACGAGCCCTATGACGGCATCGTCTATGCGGTCGCGATCTCGCTCGGGTTCGCGACCGTCGAGAACGTGCTCTACGCGGTTTTCCAGCCGATGACGGTAGGCTCGCTTCTGATCCGGGCGCTGCTTCCGGTTTCCGGCCACGCGCTGTTCGGCGTCACGATGGGCTACTACCTCGGGAAGGCCAGATTCGCGAGCGCGTCCAAGCTGAAGCTGCGCTTCCTGATTCTCGCGGCCTGCCTGCCGCTGCTCGAACACGGGCTGTACGACTATATCATGGGTTCCGGCTCGACTTATTGGGCCTGGTTCATCATGCCGCTCATGGCTTACTTGTGGTACAAAGGCGTGCGCCGGATCAACCGGGCGAACGCGCGGTCGCCGTTCAGGCTGATCGGCCGCGAGGAAGAGGTTAAGCTGTAGCATTTCCGGCCATACTAGGTAAAAAACGCCAGCCCGGACCGGGCCGGCCAGCCTAGGGGAGGACCGCAATGGAAACGGCTCGCGTGAAAATAGCCATCCGCTGCAATCTGTGCGGGGAGAAGTTCGTGCTCCGCGGACGCAGGGACAAAGACCGGATCGACACCGGCTTCAAGCAATGCCTATGCAACAACGTCGACGATTTCGACATCCAAGAATTGGCGCTGTAACGCGCGCCGCCAAACGCGAGGAAAACTTCGCCATACATGCATAAAGCTCCTTTCGGCAAGCCAAACTAACACCAGGTTTTGCATACGAAAGGAGCTTTTGCTATGTATCGTCGCTTAAGCGCTGTGCTTTTTCCGGTCATGACGCTGTTCTTCATCGGCTCCATGTACTGGGGGTACCAGGAGCACCAGGAGAAAAATTCCATTTTAATCAAGGCCGAGAGCCAATACCAGCGCGCCTTTCACGATTTGTCGTATCATGTCGACCAGCTGCACCGCCAGCTCGGGAATACGTTGGCCGTCAACAGCGCGTCGCAAAGCTTTCAGCGCAAAGGACTGGTGAACGCGTGGCGGCTGACGAGCGAAGCGCAGAACGAGATCAACCAGCTGCCGCTGACGCTGCTGCCGTTCAACAAGACGGAAGAATTCCTGTCCAAAATCGCGAACTTCTCGTATAAAACGTCGGTCCGGGATTTAGGCAAGCAGCCGTTGTCGCCGGATGAATTCAAGACGCTGAAGACGCTCTACTCGGACTCGGAGGACATCTCCAAGTCGCTGAACGGCGTGCAGGAGAAGGTCCTGGCGAACAATCTGCGCTGGATGGACGTCGAAGTCGCGCTCGCGACGGAGAAATCGAACCGGGACAACACGATCATCGACGGGTTCAAGACGGTGGACAAGAAAGTCAGCGAGTACCCGGAGATCAACTGGGGCCCTTCGGTCGCGAGCATGTACCAGAAGCGGACCGTCACGATGCTTGCCGGCCGGATGAGCACGCCGGCGGAGATTCGGGAACGCGCGGCCAAATTCCTGGGCTTAAGCGCGGCGCAGGCAAAAAACATCCGGGTCGTCGAGAACGGCAAAGGCACCGAGTACGCCTCCTTCTCGGCCACGTATAAAGCGAACAAAGCGGACAATCCGATCGAGATCGATTACACGCAGAAGGGCGCCAAGCTGATTTGGTTTACCAATCCGCGCGATATCGGCAAGCAGGCCGTAAGCATCGAGCAAGCGAAGCGCAAGGCGGGCGAGTTCCTGAAGAAGCATGGCTACGAAGGCATGAGGCCGATTTCCTACGACGACGGCAACGACGCGGCCGTATTCACCTTCGTCGATACCCAGGACGGCGTACTGATCTATCCCGCCAAGCTGACCGTCAAGATCGCGCGGGACAACGGCGACGGAGTGGCGATTCAAGCCGGCGATTACGTCTACGAGCACCGCAAGCGGAACCTGCCGAAGGCGAAGCTGACGAGCGCGCAGGCGAAGGCGGCGCTTAATCCCGATTTCAAGGTGAGCAGACAGCAAATGGCCTTGATCGACAATGACGAGGACAAGGAAGTGCTGTGCTACGAGTTCGTCGGCAAGATCAACGGATCGGTTTACAAAATCTATATCAACGCCGACAGCGGCCTTGAGGAGTCCATCGAACAGCTGCCGGCTTGACCGGAAGGACGTGCGTCCCGAGACGCACGTCCTTTTTTCGCGCCTGCGCCTCTCTCCCCAAATTTCGACAGCCTGTGCTATAATCGTGCAAGGGGGAGGAAAGCCGATGCTGCCAACGATCAATCAGTTTTTATACTTGCAAATCGCCTCGTCCGACGAAGAAGAAGCCGCGCTGGAATACAAGTCCAGAATCGCGGACAGCGCCGCGGACGAGCTGCTCATCGACATTCCGATATTGGAAGGGACCGGGCGTTATAAGCGTCTGTATCTCGGGGATGAAATTTCCGCGTATTATATGACGCAAGAGGGCGTAAAGCACTACTTCAACACGCATGTGCTGGGCTTCAGGGAAGACGCCGTCAGGCTGGTCCGGATCCGTAAGCCGGAACCCGATTCCGTCACCAAAATACAGCGCAGGCATTTCCTGCGGGTAGCGGCCGAGCTCGAAATCGCGATCACGCTTTCCGGCAGCGTCCGTTTCATCGGCGTAACCGACGACGTGGGGGGCGGTGGCATTTCGTTCATGGCGGACGCCAAATGGCCGATGAAGACGGGAACGGAGCTCGACTGCTGGCTGCTCGTGCCGTACCGGAACGGATCGGTCGACCATGCCCAGTTCAAGGCGGAGGTCGTACGCGTCAAGCCGCTCGAGAACGGCAAACACCAAATCATGGCAAAATTCGCGAAAATCGCGGACGGCGAACGGCAGCGCATCATCCGCTTTTGCTTCGAACGGCAGCTCGATTTCCGGAAACAATAATTCCGCGCGCGAAGAATGAATAAGGATTCCTTTCGTGGAAAAACTAGCCTTATCCGAGGCTTGTCCGCGCGGCCCGAACCGGCCGCGTCGCGCCTGGCAGACTGCGCTCGGACAAGGAGGTTGCGACATGCCGCGTAAATCCCAGAACGACTATTTGGACCTTGCCGACCGGGTGACCCGGGCGCTCAAGATCGCCGTGATCGCGCTGCTCGTCGCGCTCGCGTCCAGTCAGCTGGCGCTCCAAATTCCGCAGGTGCGGATGTGGGTCACGGGCGTGGACCGGCTCGAAGGCACGCCTTTCTAGCAGGTTTGCGTTCTTTGCACTTCCTCGGCGGCTGTGGTATAATTTTTACTATCGCAGGCAATGCCTGCTTTTTTAATGATGATTACAGCATGGTGGCAGCCGCTGCCCGACTTTCAAGGAGGTCAAACACCGCTTGGGCAAGAATGGGGGAACCATCAGCGGACGCATTAACGTGGCGATCGACGGACCGGCAGGCGCCGGGAAGAGTACCGTCGCCCGCAAAGTCGCTGAACAACTGGGTTACATTTACATTGATACAGGCGCGATGTACCGGGCCGTCGCTTACGCGGCAATCGGTGCAGGCATCACCCCTGACGATTCGGACAAGCTGGGAAGGCTCGTTCAAACGTTGAACATCGTGCTTGCGCCCGGCGGTGAAGGACAAACGGTTTGGCTGAACGGCGAGAACGTCACCGCGGCCATCCGAACGCGCGAAGTGACGCTGATCGTCTCTCAAATCGCCTCCCATGAAGCCGTGAGGCTGAAGCTGGTGCAGCTGCAGCGGGAGCTGGCGGATTCGAAGGGCATCGTCATGGACGGCCGCGATATCGGCACGCACGTGCTTCCGAACGCCGAAGTGAAGGTTTATCTCGTCGCCAGCGTGCAGGTGCGGGCGCTCAGGCGTTTTCAAGAGCTGAGCGGCAAAGAAGCCGTGCCGCTGCAGCAGCTGGAGCGGGAGATCGCGGAGCGCGACCAAAGCGACGAGCGCAGGGAAATTTCGCCGCTGATTCGCGCGAACGACGCCGAAGTCATCGACAGCACGGAGCTGACGATCGATCAAGTCGTCGCACGAATTCTGGACTTATGCCGAACCAAAACGGTGGAGGCGAAGTAAACTATGCTATATAGCATTTGCCGCAGCCTGCTGCGGATCATTTACGCCGTCCTGTTCCGTTTTGAAGCGATCGGGCTGGAGAACATTCCGCCGACCGGTCCCGTGGTCCTCTGTTCGAACCATATCAGCTTGCTCGATCCGCCGACAGTCGGCACGCCGGTGAACCGCATGGTGCACTACATGGCGAAGGCGGAGCTCTTCGCCGTCCCGCTGTTCGGCCCGTTCATCAGGTCGCTCGGCGCCTTCCCGGTCAAGCGGGGAGGGGTCAGCAAGGAAGCGATCCGCACCGCGATCGGCCTGCTGAAGGAAGGCAAAGTGATGGGGATCTTCCCGGAAGGTTCCAGATCGGCGGGGGATAGCGCGGGCAAGAAGGGCGCGGCCATGATCGCGCTGCGAAGCGGGGCTACCGTCATTCCGGTCGCCATTATCGGCAGGTACAAGATCTTCCGCAAGATGCGCATCAAGTATGGCAAGCCCATCGATCTGACGGCCTTCATACAAGATTCATCATCCGATGTGCTGGAGCAAGTGACCGATGTCATCATGCGCGAGATCCGCAACATGGTCAAAGAAGGGTAATCATTTCACGTTATTCATGTTTTAAACGGTGGGCCGGTTGAACGCGTTTCAAACAACGGCTTCACGTTTAAATAAAGTTGGGGTATGAATTGAGGAGGTTATTTCAAATGTCAGAAGAAACAAAAGTTCAAGATTCCGCGTCCGCGGAGGCAATCAGCCAAGATGCTTTGGATAATTTCGTGTCCTTGAAAAAAGGGGACATCGTGAATGGTACGATCGTCAAAATCGAAGATAACCAAGTGACCGTTAGCCTTGGATATAAATATGACGGCGTTATTCCACTTCGTGAACTTTCCTCGGTTCAAATCGACAGCGCGGCGGACGCCGTGCAAGTCGGCCAAGAAGTACAGCTGAAAGTCGTTAGCATCGACGACGAGAAAGAACGTCTCGTGCTTTCCAAGAAAGCGATCGACAGCGAGAAGGCTTGGGACGTGCTGCAGGCGCAGTTCGAAGCCGGCGAAGTGCTCGAAGTCACGGTTGCGGACGTCGTGAAGGGCGGCCTGGTCGTTGACGTAGGCGCACGCGGCTTCATCCCGGCTTCCATGGTAGAGCGCCACTTCGTCGAAGATTTCAGCGACTACAAGGGCCGCAAGATCCGCGTCAAAGTCAAAGAAATCGACCGCGAAAACAATAAAGTCATCCTGTCCGCGAAAGAAGTGCTGGACCAGGAGTTCGAACAAAACAAGCAATCGATCATCAGCGGCCTGCAAATCGGCCAAGAAATCGACGGTACGGTACAACGCTTGACGCCGTTCGGCGCGTTCGTCGACATCGGCGGCATCGACGGGCTGGTTCACGTATCCGAGCTGTCGTGGCAGCACGTGGCGCATCCGAAGGATGTCGTCTCCGAAGGCCAATCCGTTCGCGTGAAAGTGCTTAAAGTCGATCCGGCCGCAGGCAAGATCAGCCTTAGCATCAAAGCCGCGCAACCGGGTCCTTGGGAAACGGCAACGGGCAGCTTCAACATCGGTGACATCGTGACAGGTACGGTCCGCCGCATCGTAAGCTTCGGCGCGTTCGTCGAAATCGCGCCGGGCGTCGAAGGCCTCGTGCACATTTCGCAGCTGGCGCATCGCCACGTGGCAACGCCGAACGAAGTGGTGAAGGAAGGCCAGGAAGTCAAAGCGAAAATTCTCGACTTCAACCCGGGCGAGAAGCGCGTCAGCCTGAGCATCAAAGAAACGGAAGAAGCTCCGGAGCAGTCTGCCCGCCCTGAAAGAGAACACGGCGAGCGCCGCGACCGTGGCGAGCGCCGCGACCGCGGACCGAAAGTAGAGCTGAACAACCCGAACGTCAGCCTCAGCAACGAAAGCATGAGCTTTACGCTGGCCGAGCGTTTCGGCGACAAGCTGAGCAAATTGAAATAATCGATTCCATCCGGAATCGGCATCGTCATCAAACCGCTCGTTCCGCAGGCACCGCCGCGGAACGAGCGGTTTTTTCTTGCCGCATCCGCCGTTCGGCGAGTCGCCCGGGAGTATTGCATGGGCCGGAAGCGCATAATAAGGGCATACGGGAGGGATCAAGCGGTGAACGACGGCTTTATTGCGATTTGGCTCTTATCGATGGCGGCGATTCTTTATTTCACGGGCTGGGAGCGGCAGGTCGCCGACAGGCTGCCGCTTCGCACGCTCGGCGCGTTCATCGGCGCGACATGCGTGCTGCACGCGATGTCCGTCACGGTCCGCGGGCAGGCCGAAATTACCGGGAGCGCCGCGCTCGCGATCGGCTTGGCGCTTGTGCTTCTCGTAGTCATGCGGAAGCCAGGCGCGATCTTGTTTACGCTCTTCTCCGCGCTGCTCACCGGCTTCATGTGGATGTGGATGGGCTATATCTACAGCATGGATCCCGTATTCGTGGTCGTGCATCCGGCATGGGACGGTCCGCTGCTGGCCGGGCTGTTCGCGGGCTTGCTCGCGGATCGCTTCCGCGCCCACTTCGTCATCGCCGCGCTTAGCGCCGTCGTTGCGCTCGGCCAAGCCTATCTGGGCCCGGCGGCGCATGACGGCGTGCTGTTCATCGGGTCCCTGTCGTGGTGGGACGGCTTGACCATCGCCTTAACGGCCGCAAGACTGACGTCCGCCGTCAAGGCGTTCGTCAAAGAGAAAGCGCTCGGCGTACTCGACAGCCGATCCGGCGAACAAGGAGGCAGCTCGTAACCGATGTGGGAACATCTTTGGACGCATTTGAAGTCCGGACAGCCGCATCACGTCGTGTACGGCATCATGCTCGGCGTGGCGTTCGGCCTAGGCTCGCGGCTCATGATGCTGAGGACTGACTACCGGCAATACCCTACATATCCCCATGGACGCATCATTCACATCTCGCTCGGCGTCATCGCCGCCGCGCTCGGCGCCGTGGCCGTGCCCGCGCTGTATAAGAAGGATTTCACCGCGATCACGTTCCTGACGCTGGCCGCCCAGCAGTTTCGCGACGTGCGCAACATGGAGCGCCAGACGCTGTCCAAGATCGACAGCATGGAGCTGGTCTCGCGGGGATCGACGTATATCGAAGGCATCGCGATGGTGTTCGAAGGACGGAATTACCTCGTCATCCTGACGTCGCTCCTCACCAGCCTCGCGTCCTTGTCGTTAGGCTTGCCGTTCGGCGTCGTCATGGGCTTCCTGGCGCTGCTGCTCGTCTATCGGCTCAAGTCGGGCAAATCCCTCTCCCACATCGCGCGCGTCGAAATCGCGAACGTGAAGGTCGACGGACCCGATCTGTACGTTGGCGACATCTACATCATGAACGTGGGCTTATCGTCCAATCAGCAGATCATCGCGGAGCGGGGACTCGGGATCATTCTTCACCCGGTCAATCCGAACGCCAAGGCAACGCTCAGCAACTTGGGGCAGCGGCAGGCGATTCTGTTCGACCTGTCCACGATTCTCGGCGTCTATCGGGACGACGGAGAGCCCGCGCTCGTGCCGATGGCGAAGCTGGACATCAAGGACGGCCGGCTCGCGGTCTTCCTGCTGCCGCAGGAGAAGGACGCGGAGAAGGCAAAGGCGGTCGTGCAGCGGGTGCCGATTCTGGAATCCGCGGTGCGCATGCCGACCGAGGCCGGGGTGAACCGGGGAGAGGAGCGGCAGCATGGCTAAAATCGTGGCGATCGTGACGGACAGCCGCGACCATGTCGGGGGCGGCGCGCCGATATTCGTCGAAACCGACAAAGTGAAACGGGAATCGACGGCGTTCCTCCTCGAGAAGATTTTGGACGCCGTCGCGCATGACATGAAAGACGGCAACTTTATTCTCGTCGACCACAGCGCGGAATGAAATGTTAGCCATTCCCGCTGTTTTTTGCTATGATGATAGGCGTGAGTGTGGAGAAAGCCCCTTCATGGCCTAATCGATGCCATTGGCCTAATCGATGCCATTCAGCAGCGATCGACGAACACACGCTCTCGACAACGGTGCGAAACCGTTTAAATAGTAAGGAGTGAAACTATGTCTAAACCCATTATCGCCATCGTTGGGCGGCCTAACGTGGGTAAGTCTACGATCTTCAACCGGGTCATCGGCGACCGGCTGGCCATCGTAGAAGACAAGCCTGGCGTCACGCGCGACCGCTTGTACGGCTCCGGCGAATGGAACGGCCGGGCGTTCAGCATCGTGGACACCGGCGGCATCGAGATCGACGGCGAGGACGAGATCATGAAATCCGTCCGGATGCAGGCCGAACTCGCGGTCGAGGAAGCCGACGTCATCATATTCATGGTCGACGCCAAGGCGGGGCTGACGCACGCGGACGACGAAGTGGCCCAGATGCTGCTGCGCTCGCGCAAGCCGATCGTCGTCGCCGTGAACAAGGTCGACAATTTGAATCGTAGAGACGATATCTATGAATTCTATAATCTCGGATTCGGCGAACCGATCGCGATTTCGGGCTCCCATGGCATGGGGATCGGCGATCTGCTCGACGCGGCCGTCGAAAAGCTGCCCGAACTCGTGGAGGAGCCATACGAGGACGACGTCATTCGCGTGGCGCTCATCGGGCGTCCGAACGTCGGCAAGTCCTCGCTCGTCAACGCGCTGCTCGGGGAAGAGAGGGTCATCGTCAGCGACGTGGCCGGCACGACCCGCGACGCGATCGACACGCCGTTTGAACGGGACGGTCAGAAATACGTGCTCATCGACACGGCGGGCATGCGCAAGCGCGGCAAAGTGTACGAGACGACGGAGAAGTACAGCGTCATGCGCGCCCTCAAGGCGATCGAGCGGGCCGACGTCGTGCTCGTGCTCATCAATGGCGAAGAAGGCATCATCGAACAGGACAAGCATATCGCCGGCTACGCGCACGAAGCGGGCAAGGCGGCGATCTTCGTCGTGAATAAATGGGATGCCGTCGAGAAGGACGACAAGACGATGCATCAGTTCGAACAGAAGATCCGCGACCACTTCCTGTTCATGACGTACGCGCCGATCATTTTCCTCTCGGCGCTGACGAAGCAGCGTCTGCACAAGCTGCTCCCTGTCGTCGTGCACGTGTCCGAGCAGCACGCGATGCGCATACCGACGCATCTGCTGAACGACGTCGTCTCCGACGCGATCGCGATCAACCCGCCGCCGTCCGACAAAGGCCGTCGCCTGCGGATCAACTACGCGACGCAAGTGGCCGTCAAGCCGCCGACGATCGTGCTGTTCGCCAACGATCCGGAAATGATGCATTTCTCGTACGAACGGTACTTGGAAAACAAAATCAGGGCCGCCTTCCAGTTCGAAGGCACGCCCGTACGGATCTTCACCCGTAAAAAATCCGACGAAGACTAGGCTGGCGCGCAAGCGCCGCGAAGCCCGGGCTTCGCCGACCAAGCGAAGCTGGTGCCCGAGCCGTGGGGGCACCAGTTTCCCTGTCACCGCAAGGGAAGGCCGTCCGGCGGCCCGTTTCAGGACAACGTTGAAAGAGGCGAGATTATCGTGGTCACCGTGCTGGTAGTACTCATCAGTTATTTATTAGGTTCGGTTTCGTTCAGCATCCTTATTGCCAAATGGGTAAAGGGCATCGACATCCGCAATCACGGCAGCGGCAACGCCGGCGCGACGAACACGCTCCGCGTGCTGGGCAAAGGCCCGGGCATCGCCGTCTTCCTGCTCGATATCGCGAAAGGCGTCGTCGCCGTCATCCTCGGCCTGTACGTCGCAGGCGGCGACTGGGGACCGGTGCTCTGCGGACTGGCCGCGATCGCCGGACATAATTGGCCGGTCTGGTTCGGCTTTAAGGGCGGCAAGGGCATCGCCACGACGGTCGGCGTCATGGCAACGCTCGCGATCGTGCCGGCGCTGATCGCCGGGGCGGTCGCCATCGCGTCGATCGCGATCACGCGCTTCGTCTCGCTCGGTTCGCTGATATTCGCGCTGCTGCTCCCGATCTTCATTTGGAACTTCGGCGATAAGCCGCATACGTACGTGTGGGCGAGCCTTGTCGTCTGCCTGCTGGCGTTCGTGCGCCACCGGACGAACATCGTGAAGCTGCTGCAGGGCAAAGAGAACAAGCTCGGCGCTAGAAAAGGGTAAGGGAGGCGCGCATATGACGGAACGTAAAGCGGCGGTACTCGTCGCCGGCAGTTGGGGAACGGCGCTGGCCTCCGTGCTGGCGGACAACGGCTATGACGTTGCCCTGTGGACGCGCAACGAGGCGCAAGCCGACGAAATCAACACGCGCCGGACGAACGGCCGTTACTTGAAGGATGCGGAGCTGCCGGCGAACATCGCGGCGACGACGGACATGGCGCAAGC
This sequence comes from Paenibacillus sp. UNC496MF, assembly GCF_900113915.1. Classification (NCBI taxonomy): domain Bacteria; kingdom Bacillati; phylum Bacillota; class Bacilli; order Caryophanales; family Paenibacillaceae; genus Paenibacillus; species Paenibacillus sp. UNC496MF. The sequence continues at coordinate 428,319 of NZ_FORE01000005.1, read as the reverse complement.
CGTTGGCGGTGCGGAGCTGGTGCTGTTCGTGGCGCCGTCCGCCGCCATGCGGGACGTGGCGAAGCAGGCCGCGCCGCATCTTCGCGGGGACGCGGTCGTCGTGCACGCGACGAAGGGCTTCGAGTCCGGCACGTTCAAGCGCATGACGACGGTGCTGGCCGAAGAGCTGAAGACCGACGCGGAACGGCTCGTCGTCCTCTCGGGCCCGAGCCATGCCGAGGAAGTCGTCCGCCGGCTGCCGACGACCGTCGTCGTCGCGTCCGCGAGCCTGGACGCGGCCGAATTCGTGCAGGACGCGTTCATCACCCCGCATTTCCGCGTCTATACGAACAAGGACGTCGTCGGCGTCGAAGTCGCCGGGGCGATCAAAAACATCATCGCCCTCGGCGCCGGTTTGTCGGACGGCCTCGGCTTCGGCGACAATGCCAAGGCGGCCCTGCTGACGCGCGGCCTGGCGGAGATCAGCCGGCTCGGCATCGCCATGGGCGCCAATCCGCTCACGTTCGCGGGACTCGCCGGCGTCGGCGACCTCGTCGTGACGTGCACCAGCCGGCACAGCCGCAATTGGCGCGCGGGCGCGATGCTGGCGGAAGGCACGTCCCTCGACGACGTTCTGAGCCGGATGGGGATGGTCGTCGAAGGCGTCCGGACCACGAGCGTCGCGCGCGAGATCGCGCAGCAGTACGGGGTGGAGATGCCGATCACGGAGCAGCTCTTCCAGGTGCTGTTCGCGCGGAAGCCGGCGCGCGGCGCGGTCGAAACGCTGATGGGCAGAGGCCGGACGCACGAGACCGAAGAATCCGCGGGCATATAGCCTACACCAACATTGGCCCTCCTTCATACACTGCTAGCAGCAACCTGTCGCAGGTGGCACGCGAGTTCTTACGCCGTCAGAAGCGTGGAGGAGGGAAACGATGAGCGGCAAGAAGGATATAGCCAAGGACGTACTGAGCGCCGTGAACAAGAAGACCGGCAAGAACATTACCGAGAACGCGGTCAAGAAGCTTGCGAACGGCGTCAATGAAAATACGATGCAGGACGAAGACGAACTGCGCAAGCTGATTCAATCCGTATCGGCGATGGCCAAAGTTCCCGTCTCGGAAAAAACGATCAACGACATCGTAGGCGCCGTCAAAAAGAGCGGCATGAATGTCAACAACATGGAAATGCTGATGAAACTCATGCTCAAGAAGTAACGCTTCGGACTTCCGCAACAGGCGACCGGCATTGCCGCGTGCAGTGCCGCCGTCGCGTTGGACGGGAGTCTTTTTTCTAGGTATGCCCACCGTTCGCCCGGCGCAAAAGTAGCCCATTCATCGCCGCTAGTGTATAATAAAGCGAATATCGGGTGTACAAGGTGGTAGAAGTTGTCATGGATCCAATGATGAAGATGTGGGTGTCGCTCGTGGGCATCGGCTTGATGGCGGTGGCCGCCGTTCTGGTGACGCTGGCCCGTTTCAAGACCAAAGGCTTTTTGCGGATGGCGCTGTCGCTGGCCGCGTTTCTGTTCCTCGTAATCGGCGGATTTCTCGGACTGATCTCCATCATGTAGCCGCACGCAACGAACTTACGGAGAGAAGAGAGGAAGATGGGCCGATGCTGGAATTGAAGAGCCGCACGAAGAGCATGACGGTCGAGGCGGAGGCGGGCTTGACCCTGCTCGACGCCGCGATCAAGCATAATTTGGACTGGGCGTTCTCCTGCACGCGGGGAACGTGCGCCAGATGCCGCTGCCTGGTCGAAGAAGGCGCGGAGTTTCTGGAAGAGGTCACGGACGAGGAATGGGACCGCCTGGAGCCGGAAGAACTGGAGGAAGGCTACCGGCTGGCCTGCCAAGCCGTCGTGAAAGCCGGAGCCGGCTCCATTAAAGCGGCGAACCGGCCGTACTTTTAATGGAAGGGCGGGCTTCGATGGACAACGCCGAGCCGCTCCTCCAAGCAATCGAGATCATCGCCCGCGCCGCGGCGCCTGCCGGCGCGCAATGGCTGATCGGCGGCAGTACAGGGCTGCTGCTGCGGGGGCTGGAGCTCGCGGTGCCGCCCCGGGACCTGGATCTTTACGCGGACGACGAAGCGGCCGGAATCATGCACGAGGCGCTTCGCGCTTACGCCGTGGACGAACCGCAATTAAGCGTGAGCCCGATCTATCGTTCGGTGCTCAGCCATTATAACGTGTCGGGCGTACAAGTCGAGCTGGTCGGCGGGTTTGTCGTCGAATCGGGCTCGAACCGCTACGCCGTGGAAGTCGAGGACGTGCTGAACCCGCTGCGGACGCCGGTCGCGGCCGGCCCTTATACGGTCGGCGTGGCGCCGCTGGCGCACGAGCTATGGTTCAACGTGCTGCGGGCAAGAGAAGACCGGGTGGCGCTGATCGCCGCTCGCATGCGGAAGGAACAAGGCCTTCATACGGATGCCCTCAGGCTGATTGCCTCCAGGAACCGCTTGTCTGCGGAATTGCGGCAACACGTATCGCAGCTTCTGATATGAACGAGATGAACGAGGGAAGCAGGGATTCCGGTGAATGTGGAAATTACGTTCCTTCCTTCCGGACGAAGCGTCATGGTGCGCGCGGGCACGACCGTGCTGGACGCGGCCAGGAAAGCAGGCGTGCCGATCCGCACGCGCTGCGACGGCAAGGCGGCCTGCCTCATGTGCAAAGTGGCGTTGCCCCACAGTTCGGCCGGGCTGACGCCTCCGAACGACAACGAGCGCCGCAAGCTGGCGGGACTCGACCGCATGGGGACAAGGCTTGCTTGCCAGACCCGGGTATTCGGGCGCGCCATCGTCGAAGTGCCGGAAGATCCGTTTCGCGCCGCCGTCCGGAAACAGATGATGCGCCAAGCGGAAGACGATGAATTATGGTAGGGGGATAAACGGATCATGAAAGGCTTTAGAAGCGCGGCGGCGGCCCTCGTGCTCGTCTGCACGGCCGTTCTGCTGTCCGGCTGCCTGTATCCGCGGGACCGGCTGGAACAGAACCAGAAGCCGCCGAAAGACGCCATTTTAAACGTACAAACGATCGTCGATCAATTTCAGAAGGATACGGGGCTCCTGCCGATCCAGAACAGCGACGAGCAGACGCCGGTTTACGAGAAATTCAAAGTCGATTTCGACAAGCTGCAGCGGATGAACTACCTGTCCGCGGTTCCGGCTTCGGCGTACGAGAAAGGCGGAAGCTACTACTATCTCGTGATCAACGAGGAGAAAGACCCGACCGTCAAGCTGATGAATCTCGTAATCTATCAGAAGGCCAACGACCTTCAGGCGTCCGTCAAAGCCTACGCCGGCGCGCACGGCGGCAAATTGCCCGCGGGCCAGCAGCTGTATCCGTCGTTCGCGGCCATCGACTTCAAGGCGCTGGGCGTCAAAGACCCCGAGCTGAGAAGCGTCTTCACCGGCAGCGTCCTGACGGCCATGACGGACCCCGACGGTACCGTCTACCTGGATTACGGTCCGGATCTCATGCAGCAGCTCGGCAAGCTCCCGGGCGGCGAAAAGCCGGAGCCGGACGCGGATCTGCGGACGCTGCTCGTCGACGGTTCGGATTTCGTGCCGGTCAAATCGCCCCTCTACAAGCTCGTGAACGGCGAACCCCAAGCCGTCCTGAAATAGCCCAAGCTCCCATCGCGCAACCACTCGCTCCTGCCCTCGCGGCAGGAGTTTTTTTGCCGTCCAGGCATAGCTTCGGCCGTGCTCTCATATATCTCAATCTTGGAAGGTCAATCCGCGCGAAGCTCGCGAAAATCGAAAGATTTCACTCTCCGGTCGTCATAAACGTGAGACAGTCGCAATAAGCTATTACTAGTCCAAAATCATGTACGAGTTGCGTCGCTTGCCTTGGGCCATCGGCAGGCGGGTAGCGGCGAAACCTGACGACAACCACCAGGAGGAAAGCAGCAGTTACGGTACGTCCATGTACAGGCGAATTACGATTGGGAGGGGATATTCAGTGGAGAAAGTGGACATTTTCAAGGACATTGCCGAACGAACCGGCGGGGATATTTACCTCGGCGTCGTCGGTGCGGTCCGCACGGGCAAATCAACCTTCATCAAGCGGTTCATGGAGACGGTTGTGCTGCCGAACATCACGAACGATGCCGATCGGGTGCGCGCTATCGACGAATTGCCGCAGAGCGCGGCGGGCAAGACGATCATGACGACGGAGCCGAAATTCGTGCCGAACCAGGCGGTGCAGCTGCGCGTGGCCGAAGGACTCGACGTCAACATCCGGCTGGTGGATTGCGTCGGCTATGCCGTCGTCGGCGCCAAGGGCTACGAAGACGAGAACGGCCCGCGCATGATCACGACGCCGTGGTTCGAAGAGCCGATTCCGTTCCAGGAAGCCGCGGAGATCGGCACGCGCAAGGTCATTCAAGAACATTCCACGCTCGGGGTCGTCGTCACGACGGACGGCACGATCGCCGAAATTCCGCGCAGCTCGTACATCGAAGCCGAAGAACGCGTCGTGAACGAGCTGAAGGAAGTCGGCAAGCCGTTCGTGCTGATCGTCAACTCGACGCGTCCGAAGAGCGACGAAGCGCTTCAACTGCGCAGCGAGCTGCAGGCGAAGTACGATATCCCGGTCATCACGCTCAGCGTGGCGTCCATGGGCGAAGAAGAAGTCATGTCCGTGCTCCGCGAGGTGCTCTACGAGTTCCCGGTGCACGAAGTCAACGTCAACCTGCCGAGCTGGGTCATGGTGCTGAACGACAACCACTGGCTGCGCTCGAATTACGAGAATTCCGTCCGCGACACGGTCAAGGATATCCGCCGCTTGCGCGACGTGGACCGCGTCGTCTCGCAGTTCATGGAATACGAGTTCATCGCGAGGGCAGGCCTGAGCGGCATGAACATGGGCCAAGGCGTGGCGGAAATCGATCTGTACGCGCCGGATGAACTGTACGACCAAATCCTCATGGAAGTGGTCGGCGTCGAAATCCGCGGCAAGGATCACCTGCTGCAGCTGATGCAGGATTTCGCCCATGCCAAGCGGGAATACGACCGGTTCGCGGAAGCGCTCGAAATGGTCAAGACGACGGGCTACGGCATCGCGGCCCCGACGCTGGCGGAGATGGCGCTCGACGAGCCGGAGCTGATCCGGCAGGGCTCCCGTTTCGGCGTCCGCCTGAAGGCGACGGCGCCGTCCATCCACATGATCCGCGTCGACGTCGAGTCCGAATTCGCGCCGATCATCGGCACGGAGAAGCAGAGCGAGGAGCTCGTGCGTTACCTGATGCAGGACTTCGAGAACGACCCGATCAAGATCTGGGAATCGGATATATTCGGCCGGTCGCTCCATTCCATCGTCAGGGAAGGCATCCAGGGCAAGATCGCCATGATGCCGGACAATGCCCGCTACAAGCTGCAAGAGACGCTCGGCAGAATCATCAACGAAGGATCCGGCGGCTTGATCGCCATCATCCTGTAAGCGCGAAGAGGCACGCAGCCGGCGTGTCTCTTTTTGCGTTGTCCCGCATACCGAGATTCCTTTCATTGTCAATTTCACCGCGAATCGCGTCCGAAAAGCGAAAAAACCGCGCAAATGCCGCGATTCTTCCGCGGAAACGCGCGATTCCTCTTGAAATCGGATAGGCAACTGTATTACTATAAATCTGTTCTAGGTTCGGCATGCAGGAATTGCACATACCGGAATTTCTTCTCACCGTCGCCTGCAGGTATAATTTCCGGGGTTTCGGTAACACAGAATGATAATGATGTGCCTTTTAACTGCCGACGGGGGAGGTGAAAGAATTGAACAAAACGGAACTGATTGCGAAAGTAGCCGAATTGACCGACCTTTCCAAAAAAGACGCGTCCAAAGCGGTTGACGCCGTATTCGACGTGATCTCCGATTCGCTGCAAGGCGGCGACAAAGTCCAACTGGTGGGCTTCGGCAACTTCGAGGTGAAGAGCCGCGAAGCGCGCAAAGGCCGCAACCCGCAAACGGGCGAAGAGATCGACATCCCGGCCAGCAAAATCCCGTCTTTCAAAGCCGGCAAATCTCTGAAAGACCTGGTTTCCAAATAAGGTACGGCCAATGCCGTCGGCTGACGCCCGAATGCTCAAGCATTCGGGCGTTTCTCGTCCCGCGGACGCGCCGAGTTTCGCAGAAGACGATCTATTGACAAGTGTAAGCATTTCCAGTAGACTGTGTTTTGCGGTTCCCGGTAGGGGCGGCCGTAAGACTTGTCGGGTGTTAGCTCAGCTTGGTAGAGCGCTACCTTGGGGTGGTAGAGGTCGCCAGTTCAAATCCGGTACACCCGACCATTTCTCATACGCAAGCGACGGCTGCCGTCTCGAATTGCCATGTTCGAGGGCAGTTTTTTAAATACCGGGGACACGCGGGCTTTGCGCGTTCCGCAGTGCAAGATTCACCGAATAAGAGGAGGCCGGTCCAGATGTCGGAACGGAATGACGAATATATCGTCGTGAAAGCCAAGGCGCAAGGCGTGCAGGTCATCGGCCTGACGCGCGGACAGGATACGAAATTCCATCATACCGAGAAGCTCGACAAGGGCGAAGTGCTCATCTGTCAGTTCACGGACCATACGTCGGCCATCAAGATCCGCGGCAAAGCGACCATTATGACCAAATACGGCACGGTGGATACGGACGTCGAGTGAAAAGCAGGCATAGCCTGCTTTTTTAGTTTGTACACTAAAAGAAGCAGGATATTTTGTGTGCGAAGGACGGATGCCACATGCCGCAATGGAAAGGGCTGCTCGCGGCTTGCGCCGCGACGCTTGCCGTCACGCTGCTGATCACCGCGCTGCCGGCGGCCGACCGCCGGATGAAGGAAGGGGCGGGCGACGTTTCCGTTTTCCGGCCCGTGCCGGTCAAACGGCTCAGTTCCGACACCATCGTCGATACGATGCTCGGTTTGAATTTGTCGCTGAAGGTGAAGAAGGTAGCATGGAACGGGTCGGTGCTCACCGTGGATTTAGCGGATGAAGAATATGGGAATGCTGTAGACGGCGGGATGGACGACCTGCGGCGCCTGTTCGAGTTCGCGTTCAACCGGACCGATAACGTGAGCCGGGTGCTCGTCCGGTTCGTGGCGCCGCTTCAGCCCGAGTCGGACGAGGCGCGGAGCGACGTCCGGGTGGTCGCGGCGGTGGATGTCCGGCGCACGGACGCCTGGTTGTCCACAGAACTGTCAAACTTAAGCGCCGCGAGGCCGTTTCAGGACGAAATCTGGCGCCAGCGCCTGCGTTTGTCGGGGTCGCAGTTGTAGCGAAACGACAAACATAGTGCTATAATTATTTAGATTATAAAGCAGCTAACCTTTGCTGTTTGTCCGGAGGCTAGGCCAATGAAACCTTACAAAGTTCCCGAGATCGCCAAAAAGTACGTCGAGTACGATATGATTCAAGCCCATACGGAGCTGCCGGCGTTTCCCGATTCGCGGGCCAGGCTGCTCTTTACGTTTCTTTCGAATCAACGTACGCCGCTGCTTCACAGCGAACTGTACACCTTGGTCGTCTCGCTGGTGCAGCTGGGCATGGACACGCACGACTTGATCGACGAATCGGGACGCGTCGCCGAGAAGGAAATGCGCTCGCGCCAGTTGAAGGTGCTCGCGGGCGACTATTACAGCAGCCGGTTCTACCAGCTGCTGGCCCAGGCCGGCCAAGTCGGCATGATCCGCCGGATCAGCAACGGCGTCTGCGAAGTGAACCGGCTGAAGGTCAACTTCTACATGAAGATGAAGCAGCTGAAGCTGACGGCCGAAGACTACTTGAACCAATGCGCGCAGATCAGGACGGAGCTTTTCACAGTCTTTACGGACATTTTGGACGACCGGACGGCGCGCGTCTGGACGGAGCTGCTGCAGGGGGTGGGCCGCTGCGAGGTCGTCCTGGACGAGCTGAAGCGCAGCGACAAGCCGGAACGCTTCGGCGGCAGCTGGGGGTATTGGCACGTGCTTAACGTCGGAACGGACGAAGAGAAGCGCAAGCTGGCCGACGATCCGCAGGAGCCGTCGATCGCGGCGTCATTGCTCGCGGCGTACGATATCCGCGCGGAGCTGGCCGAGAAGCTGCGGCAGTCCGTCGCGGCCGTGCAATCCGTCATCGCGCGCCTGGATTCCGACAAGCTCGTGCGCGAACTTCAGCAAATCGGAGAGACGTTCCTGCGTCCGCTCCTCCCGGCGGCTTCGGCTTCCGCCCTCAACGAGAGAAGGTAAGGTGACAGACTGTGCAATCCAAATCGAAAGAACAACACGTGCACGACGTGTTCGAAAGCATCGCGCCGAAGTACGACCTGATGAACGACCTGCTCAGCTTTCGCAGGCACAAGGCATGGCGCGCCTTCACGATGCGCAAGATGAACGTGCAGCCGGGCCAGACCGCGATCGATCTGTGCTGCGGCACGTGCGACTGGACGATCGCGCTCGCCCGCGCCAGCGGGAGCGGCGCGATCGTCGGTCTCGATTTCAGCCAAAACATGCTTGACGTCGGCGCCCAGAAGGTTCGCAAGGAAGGGCTCGACCGGCAAATTTCCCTGCATCAGGGCAACGCGATGTCGCTTCCGTTCGAAGACAACCGGTTCGACTTCGCGACGATCGGCTTCGGCCTTCGGAACGTGCCGGACCTGGAGCAGGTGCTGCGCGAAATGAAACGCGTCGTCAAGCCCGGCGGCCAAGTCGTGTGCCTGGAATTGTCCAAGCCCGTTTGGCAGCCTTTCAAATCGGTCTATTATTTTTATTTCGAACGTATTTTGCCGGCGCTCGGCAAGCTGTTCGCCAAACGGTACGAACAGTACAAATGGCTTCCGGAATCGCTTAAGGCGTTCCCGGATTCCAACCAGCTGGCGGATAAATTCCGTGACATCGGTCTCCGAAACGTGCATGCTTATCCGCTGACGGGAGGCATCGCGGCATTACACACGGGGACGAAGGGAACGGACAAGGGATGATACGCAAAACTCGCATCATATTGGAAATGATCAAAGTCGAACATACGGTGTTCGCGCTGCCGTTCGCATTCATGGGCGCGCTTATCGGCGCGGTGATGATGGAGCACCGGCTGCCGAGCTGGGCGGAGATCTTCTGGATTCTGCTCGCCATGGTCGGTGCCCGCAGCGCGGCGATGGGCCTTAACCGGGTCGTCGACCGCGTGATGGACGCCAAGAACCCGCGCACCGCGAAACGGGCGATTCCGGCCGGGCTGCTGAAAGCCGGCGAGGTCGTCGTGTTCAACGCGGTGTCCTTTGTCGTACTGTTCATCGCGGCTTCGCAGCTCAATTGGCTGTGCGTGAAGCTCATGCCCATCGCGGTATTGTTCCTCGTCCTCTACTCGTACACGAAACGGTTCACCTGGCTCTGCCACGTGGTGCTCGGCATCACGATCGGCCTCGCGCCGCTCGGCGGGTGGATCGCCGTTACCGGCGCGTTCGATCCGGCGGTCTGGGTGCTCTACGGCTCGGTCGTCTGCTGGCTCGCCGGCTTCGATATCATTTACGCATGCCAAGACTTCGAATTCGATCGCCGCGAAGGCGTCTATTCCATTCCGGCCCGCTTCGGGCTGGCCGGCGGCTTGCAAATTGCCCGCGGCTTTCATTTATTGACCGCGGCCGGATTCATTTCGTTATATTGGTTGACGGACTTAAGCTGGATTTATTTGATCGGCGCGATCGCATCGGTCGGCTTCCTCTGGTATGAACATGTGCTCGTGAAGCCTCACGACATCAGTCGGGTGCAAACGGCATTCTTCACGATGAACGGCTGGCTCAGCATTACGATGTTCGCGTTCACGCTGCTGGATTTGGTGGTGCTGCATCCATGGTAACCGAAACAAAGGCCCGCAAGCGTTGGGTCGTCGGCATAACGGGCGCGAGCGGCTCCGTCTACGGCATCCGGCTGATCCGAAGCCTTCTCGATTGCGGCGTCGACGTGCATCTCGTCGTGACGGAAGCGGGCTGGCGGGTGCTGAAGGAAGAACAAGGCTGGGATACGACGAAGCGCCAAGCCGCGCTGGCGGCGCATTTCCCCGAAGCGGCGGAATCGCGCGCGCTGACGCTGCATCCGAACGCCGACATCGGCGCCTCCATCGCGAGCGGCTCGTTCCGCGTGGAAGGCATGATCATCGTGCCCTGCTCGATGGGGACGCTGGCGTCGATCGCGCACGGCATCTCCGACGATTTGATGACGCGCGCCGCGGATGTTATGCTGAAGGAAAGCCGCAAGCTGCTGATCGTCCCGCGGGAGACGCCGCTGCACGCCATTCATCTGGAGAACATGCTGACGCTGGCCAAGCTCGGCGCCAAAATCATTCCGGCGATGCCGGCGTTTTATTACGGTCCGCAGAGCATGGACGAGATGGTCAACTTCATGGTCGGGAAAGTGCTGGATCAAATTCCGCTGGAGCACGAGCTGTACAGAAGATGGGGAGATGATCGGCATGGAGACTAGCCGCCCGCTTACGGTCGGCCGCATCGACTACGCGAACGTATGGCCCATCTTCCATTACGCGGAAGAACGGCTGCCGACGGAGCGGTTTCGCATCGAAAAGCGGGTGCCGGCCGCGCTCAATCGCGCCTTGAAGCAGGGCGAGATCGACATAACGTCGATGTCCTCCTTCGCCTACGCGGAGCATGCGGACCGGTACCTGCTGCTGCCGGACCTGTCCGTCAGCGCGAAAGGCCGCGTCAATTCCATCCTGCTCTTTTTGAAGAAACCGCTCGAGGACGTGCTGACGGGCCGGATCGCCATGACGGCGACCTCCGCCACTTCGGTCAATTTGCTTAAAATTTTGATGAAGCTGTATTACCGCGCAGAACCGTCCTACGTGACGATGGAGCCTTCCCTCGACGACATGCTGGCCGAAGCGGACGCCGCGCTGTTGATCGGCGATACGGCGATCCACGCTTCCTGGGCCAACAAAAGGAAGGACAGAGGGCTCGCCGTCATCGATCTCGGGGCGCTCTGGAACAGCTGGACCGGCTACGGGATGACCTTCGCGCTGGTCGCGGTCCGCAAAGAGGTCGCCGAACGCGATCCCGAAGCGGTGACGGACGTGCTTCGCGCCCTGACCGCGAGCAAGGAGCGGAGCCTGCGCGACCTGAAGCCGCTGGTGGACAAGGCGTGCGCGCAGCTGGGCGGAGAGCCTTCTTATTGGGACCGCTATTTTCGCGAGTTACACTACAATTTCGGATCGGACGAGCAGGCGGGCCTGTCGCTGTACTTCGATTACGCGCACCAGCTGGGATTGCTGCCGCACGAAGTACGGATGCGTTTTTTCGAGGACCACGCGGCTCTTAAGGTGAAGAACGAATGAAACTACTGGACATTTACGCCAAGATGAAAGGCGACCTGGACGCGATCGAAGGCCAGCTGGCGCGCAGCGTCACGTCGGACCACGCGCTGCTGACCGATACCTCCACGCATTTGCTTAAAGCGGGCGGGAAGCGCATCCGCCCCGTGTTCGTCCTGCTGTCCGGCAAGTTCGGCACGTACGAGCTGAGCGTGCTGGAGCGGGTCGCGGTGCCGCTCGAACTGATCCACATGGCGTCGCTCGTGCACGACGACGTCATCGACAACGCCGAAACCCGGCGTGGCCAGCTGACGGTCAAGTCCAAATGGGATAACCGGATCGCGATGTATACCGGGGATTACATATACGGCAAGGCCCTCGCCATCGTGACGGAGCTGGAAAACCCGCAGATCCACCAAATCTTGTCCGGCGCCATGGTGCAGATGTGCATCGGGGAAATGGAGCAGATCCGCGACTTCTTCAACACGAAGCAGTCGGTCCGGAATTACCTGCTCCGCATCCGACGCAAGACGGCGATCCTGCTCGCGATCAGCTGCCAGCTCGGCGCAATCGCTTCCGGCGCGGACCGCAAGACCGCGAACGCCCTGTACCGGTTCGGCTACAACGTCGGCATGGCGTTCCAAATCCGCGACGATCTGCTCGACCTGCTCGGCACCGAGAAGCAGATCGGCAAGCCGCCGGGCTCGGACATCCGGCAGGGCAATATCACGCTGCCCGTGCTGCTCGCGCTGCGGGAATCGGCGAACGCCGAGGAGCTCCAAGCGGAGATCGACAACATTCAGTCCTCGAACGGAGCAGGGGAAACGAAGCGCGCGTTGAACATTATACGGAAGAGCGCCGGCATCGCGATCGCCGACAAGTTGGCGACGCGGTACATCGCCAAGGCGATCGAAGCGCTCGCCGGGCTGCCGAACATTCCGGCGAAGAAGAATTTGACCGATATCGCGCATTTCGTGGGAAAACGAAACTACTGAACGCGCCTGGGAGGGAACTCGAGTGGAAAGAACATTTCTGATGGTCAAGCCGGACGGCGTGCAGCGCGGCTTGATCGGCGAAATCGTATCGCGCTTCGAACGCAAGGGACTTAAGCTGGTTGCCGCCAAATTCATGCGCATCACGCCGGAAATCGCCGAACGCCACTATGCCGAGCACATCGGGAAGCCCTTCTATCCGCCGCTCGTCGAGTTCGTGACGTCGAGCCCCGTTTTCGCGATGGTCTGGCAGGGGGACAACGTCATCGGCCTTACGCGCGCCATGATCGGCAAGACGAACGCCCTGGAAGCGGCTCCCGGCACGATCCGGTCCGATTACGCGGTGCACACGAACTTCAATCTCATTCACGGCTCGGATTCGCCGGAAAGCGCCGAGCGGGAGATCGGCATCTTTTTCGAGCCGAACGAGCTGCTCGATTATACGCAGACGATCGGGCAATGGGTGTAATCCTTCCTGCCCGATTTTTCTGCATTCGCGGGGGATCATACCTTGGAAGACAAGGACTTTTCGCTCTTTATCGAACGCATTAAGGGAAAGACGGCCATCGACCTGTCGCTCTACAAGGAAGCGCAGATGAAGCGCCGGCTGACGACGCTTCGGCAGAAATACGGTTTCGAGACGTTCGAAACCTATTACCGCGAGCTGGAACGGGACGGAAAGCTGATGGACGAATTTCTGGACCGGATGACGATCAACGTGTCCGAATTTTGGCGCAATCCCGGCCGCTGGGAGGCGATGGAGCGGAAGTTTCTTCCGGAGTTGTTGAAGCGGGGCGGGCGGGTGAAGATCTGGAGCGCCGCCTGCTCGACCGGGGAGGAGCCGTATACGCTGTCGATGATCGTGCACGCGCTCGGCGCGCAGGACCGGGTCTCCATACTCGCCACGGATTTGGACGGCGTCGTCCTGCAGAAGGCGGTACAAGGCGTCTATCCGGAACGGTCCGTCCGTGACGTGCCGCCTGCGTATCGGTCCGATTATTTCGTGCCGCACGGCCGGGGGGAAGTCGCGGTCGCGGACAAGCTGAAGGCGATCGTCGCGTTCAAGCGGCAAAACCTGCTGAACGATCCGTTCGACGGCGGCTTCGACATCATCGTTTGCCGCAACGTCATGATCTACTTTACCGAGGAAGCCAAGCACGGGCTGTACCAGAAATTCTCGCGGGCGCTCAAGCCCGGCGGGCTGCTCTTCGTCGGGAGCACGGAGCAGATTTTCTCGCCGGGGCAGTACGAGCTCGAATCGGCGGAAACGTTCTTTTACCGTCGGCGGGCGTAAGGCGCGAGTCTTCCGGGCGGGTATAGGAATTTCCAGCTTCACCAATACTATGCGTAACGCAATCCATTCGCATAGGAGGTGCAGCATGGACAAACGCAAAGTGATTTTGGCGTACAAGCGCGGGTTTATCACCGTCCAGGAATGCGCCCAAATCCTTGGCATCGACACGGGGCAAATGAAGGGGCTCATGAACGACCCCGAATTGTCCGCGGATCCGCAAGCTTTGCGAGGCAAACAATCCGCCAACGGATAAGCCGGCACCGGCCGTCCGAACGCCTTCCCAAGAGGCGTTTCGGGCGGTTTTTTGTTGTTTCGGCGGCCTTTTGGCGCCCGTTGCGATTTCTTGTCAAACCGCGGACGCTATACTATAATGAGCAAAGATATTCGAGGGAGACCATGTAGTTCCGAGATCGGGCTTCGCGGCGTTCGGGATGAGAGAGGAGCTTTACGTTGAGTTTACGCTATTTGACGGCAGGAGAAACGCACGGCCCGCAGCTGACGGCCATTATCGAGGGGATGCCGAGCAACCTGCAGCTGGACTTCGAAGAACTGAATTTTCAGCTGCAGCGCAGACAGAAGGGCCACGGCCGGGGACGCCGGATGCAGATCGAGAAGGACGCGGCCAACATCGTCGGCGGCGTGCGCCACGGCCGCACGACGGGGGCGCCGATCGCGCTGGTCGTCGAGAACAACGACTGGAAGCATTGGACGAGCGTCATGAACATCGCACCGATCGAGGGCAGCGACGAGGAGAAGCGCCGCGTGCACCGGCCGCGTCCGGGCCATGCCGATCTGAACGGCGGTTTGAAATACAATTTGACCGATCTGCGCAACGTGCTGGAGCGGTCCAGCGCGCGCGAAACGGCGGCGCGCGTCGCCGTCGGCGCGGTCGCCCGGCAGTTCCTGGCGGCGTTCGGCATCAAGGTCGGCGGCCAAGTCATCCGCATCGGGGAAATCGAAGCCCCGGCGAACGATCTCCCGCTGGACGCGCTGATCCGGCTGACGGAGGAATCGCCGGTCCGCGTCGTCGATAAGGAAACGGAAGCGAAGATGACCGCGTATATCGACCAAATCAAAGCGGAGGGCGATTCCATCGGCGGGATCGTGGAATGCATCGTGGAAGGCGTGCCGATCGGGCTCGGCAGCCACGTGCAGTACGACCGCAAGCTGGACGGCCGCATCGCGCAAGCCGTCGTGTCGATCAACGCGTTCAAGGGCTGCGAGATCGGCATCGGCTTCGAGGCGGGCACGATCCCCGGCTCGCAGGTGCACGACGAGATTCTGTACGACGAGGAGCGCGGCTACCATCGCCGGACGAACCGGCTCGGCGGCTTCGAGGGCGGCATGACGAACGGCGAGCAGATCGTCGTGCGCGGCGTGATGAAGCCGATTCCGACGCTGTACAAGCCGCTGCAAAGCGTGGACATCGACACGAAGGAGCCGTTCACGGCGCAGGTCGAACGTTCCGACAGCTGCGCGGTGCCCGCGGCGAGCGTCGTCATGGAGCACGTCGTGGCGTGGGAAGTGGCGAAGGCGTTCCTGGAGAAATTCGGCGGGGACTCCATGGAAGAAATCCGCGCGAATTACGACAATTACCTTGCGCAAGTGAGGAGTTACTAATGGGCGGCGCGCGCAAGTTGACCGTCGACCTCGGCGAACGGTCCTATCCGATCTACATCGGCGAAGGACTGTTGGACGAAGCGGGCGTGCGGCTCGCCGAGCACGGCATCAGCAAAAAATCGCCGCTGCTGATCGTGACGGATACCCGCGTCGCGCAACGGCATTTGAGCCGCTTGGAAGCCGTGCTGCGCGAGAGCGGATTCACGGTCGCTTCCGCGGTCATTCCTTCCGGCGAAGCGTCGAAGTCGCTCAGCCGCCTGGAGGAGCTCGTCGGCGCGGCGCTGGAGCGCGGGCTCGACCGCAAGTCCGCGGTCGTCGCGCTCGGCGGAGGCGTGGTCGGCGACTTGGCAGGCTTCGTGGCCGCGTCGTATATGCGCGGAATCAAGTTCGTTCAAATTCCGACGACGATCCTGGCGCATGACAGCAGCGTCGGCGGCAAGGTCGCCGTCAATCATCCGTTAGCGAAGAACATCATCGGCGCGTTCCACCAGCCGGAACTGGTGCTCTACGATCTGGATACGCTGCAGACGCTGCCGGAGCGCGAAGTGAAGGCCGGCCTGTCCGAAGTCGTGAAGCACGGCTTGATCTGGGACGCCGAGTTCGTCGCGTGGTGCGACGCCAACGCGGAGAAGCTGCTGGCGCTGGATCCGGAGGCGCTCGGATACGCGCTCTACAAGGGCTGCAGCGTGAAGGCGGCGGTCGTGTCGAAGGACGAGCGGGAGAACGACCTGCGCGCCATTCTCAACCTCGGCCATACGATCGGCCATGCGCTCGAGGCGGTGGCCGGCTACGGCGAGCTGCTGCACGGCGAAGCGATCGCCATCGGCATGGTGGGGGCGGCCCGTCTGGCGGTCCGGCTCGGCGCGCCGGAGGACGTCTACCGCGTGACGAAGCACGTGCTCGCGCGCGTCGGACTGCCCGTCCGGCTGCCGGCGCACCTGGACACGGACGCGATCATGAGCGCGATGATGCACGACAAGAAATTTCAAGAAGGCGCGATCACGTTCATCGTGCCCGTCGCCGTCGGCAAGGTGGAAATCAATAAATCGGTATCGACCGCCCTCATTCGCGAGATCGTGGAAGAGCTGAAACAGGAGGCCGTCGAGGCATGAGCGTTAGAGGAATACGCGGCGCCATTACGGTGGACGTCAACGAAGAACAGCCGATCCTTGAGGCAACGGCGGAGTTATTGAACGGCATCGTGAGCGCCAACCGCATCGAGCCGGCCGAAATCGCCAGCGTGTTCGTCACGGTGACCGGCGACTTGGACGCGACGTTCCCGGCCCGGGCCATCCGCGCGATGGACGGCTGGGACCTCGTGCCGCTGATGTGCGCGTTGGAAGTGCCGGTGCAAGGAAGCTTGGAGAAATGCATCCGTCTGATGGTGCTCGTCAACACGGAGTTGACCCAGGAGCAGGTCGAGCACGTGTACTTGGGCGGCGCGAAGGCGCTTCGTCCGGATTTGGCCAAAGCCTAAACAGCGGCGGGATTTTCGGGATTGACGGCAGCAAGAACGCTATTGTATAGTTAATAGCAGATTAGTGAAGTACCCAGTAGAGCCGAGCAGCAGTACAGTGAGTTGAGATGAGTAGAGCCGAGATGAGCGGAGTTTAGTTGAGCGAGTGTTTTGAAGATAGCGTGCAGGGGCGATTTATTAAGCCTGCGCTTATTTTCCCTATTTCGTTCACTCTCATTTTACCATCTTCCAACACACGCGAACTCCTGCGAAAGCAGGAGTTTTTTATTTTTCGGAGAGAAAAGGGGAGACGGGACATGAACCACGAGCTGCAAAACGTCATCCGGCAGGCCGGGACGTACAACCTCATTCCGATCGTGCGGCATGTAATGGCGGACACGGAGACGCCGATTCGGATCTTTCAGCATTTCTACCGCGAGAACCGCGCGTTTCTGCTGGAAAGCGTAGAGGGCGGCGTCAAGTGGGCCCGTTACTCGTTCATCGGCACGAATCCGTTCATGTTCATCCGCGGGAAGAACGGCGAGATGGTCATCGAACGGAACGGGGAAACGACGCTGCTTCGCGAGAAGCCGATCGAGCTGCTGAAGGCGCATTTGCGCGCGTACCGCAGTCCGGCCGTCGCGGACCTGCCGCCGTTCACGGGCGGCGCGATCGGTTTTTTCGGCTACGACCTGCTGCAATATTACGAGAAGCTGCCGGCCCACCGGATCGACGATTTGCAGATGAACGACTTGCAATTCATGTTCTGCGACCAAGTCATCGTATTCGACCACTTCAAGCAGCAAGTGCAGGTGATCGGCAACGTGCACATTCCGGAGGGCGCGACGGATGCCGTCATCGAAGCCCGCTATACGGAAACGGTCGGACGGATCGAGGCGGCGATCGAGCGGCTGCAGCAGCCGACTCCGACGACGCTGATGGCGGGCGGCGCGATTCCCGCCGAGCCGGAGCTCGGCGAGATTTCGTCCAACCTGACGAAGGAGCAATTCCTGGCGAACGTCGAGAAGTCGAAGGAATACATCCGCGCCGGCGACATCTTCCAGGTGGTGCTGTCGCAGCGCTTCAGCATCGAAACGGACGTCGATCCGCTTCACGTCTACCGCGTGCTGCGCACGATGAACCCGTCCCCGTACATGTATTACCTGAAGATGGACGACGAAGTCATCGTCGGCACGTCCCCGGAAGCGCTCGTGAAGGTCGACGGCGAACGCGTCGAGACGCGGCCCATCGCCGGCACGCGGCCGCGCGGGAAGACGCCGGAGCAGGACTTGGCGCTGGAGAAGGAGCTGCTCGCCGACGAGAAGGAGCGCGCGGAGCACCTCATGCTCGTCGATCTCGGCCGTAACGATATCGGCCGCGTCTCCGAATTCGGCTCCGTCCGCTGCGACGCTTACATGGAAATCGAGCGGTATTCGCACGTCATGCATATCGTTTCCAACGTATCAGGCAAATTAAGAGAGGACCGCGACTTCTTCGACGCGTTCGTCTCGTGCCTGCCGGCGGGTACCGTATCGGGCGCGCCGAAGCTGCGGGCGATGGAAATCATCGCCGAGCTCGAGAACGAAGCGCGCGGCGCCTACGCTGGCGCGATCGGTTACCTCGGCTTCGGCGGCAACCTGAACACGTGCATCACGATCCGCACGATGATTTTCAAGAACGGCAAGGCGTACGTGCAGTCCGGCGCGGGGATCGTTTGGGATTCCGTCCCGGAAAACGAATACACGGAAACGATGAACAAAGCGATGGCGCTGCTGAAAGCCGTCCGCGTGGCGGAAGCGGCTTTCCCGCAGCCCGGACGCCAGGCGAGCATGATCAACATGGACTATTACGCGAACGCGAAAGGATGAGCGGACGATGACGGTGACGAACGAAATCATGACGATGCAGCGCGCGTTGAACCAGCTGATCGGCGGCGCCGACCTGTCCCGCGAAGAGGCGCGCGGCGTAATGGACCTGATCATGAGCGGCGAGGCGACCGGCGCGCAAATCGGCGCCGTCGCGACGGCGCTTCGCTTCAAAGGCGAGACGCGCGACGAAATTACCGGCTTCGCGGAAGCGATGCGCGCCCATTCCCGCCATGTGGCGACCGAACGGAACGGCTTGCTCGACACGTGCGGAACGGGGGGCAGCGGCATTCATAAATTCAATATTTCCACGGCATCGGCGATCATCGCGGCCGCGGCCGGCGTGCGCGTCGCAAAGCACGGCAATCGGGCCATGTCCGGCAAATCCGGCAGCGCGGACACGCTCGAGGCGCTCGGCGTCAACATCGCGCTGACCGGGGAGCAGGCCGCCCGCTGCCTCGACGCGATCGGCATCTGCTTCATGTTCGCGCAGCTGTATCATCCGTCCCTCAAGCATGCGGCGGCGCCGCGCCGGGAGCTCGGCTTCCGGACGATCTTCAACATGCTGGGCCCGCTGACGAATCCGGCGGGCGCGGACCGGCAGCTGCTCGGCATCTACGACCGGTCCAAGACGGAAACGATCGCGGCGGTGCTCGGCGATCTCGGCCTGAAGCGCGCGATGGTCGTCAGCAGCCATGACGGCCTCGACGAAATCAGCATTTCGTCGGCGACGCAAGTATCGGAGCTGCAAGGCGGTTCCGTGCGGACCTACACGCTGACGCCGGAGGAGCTCGGGCTGCGCACGCACGCGCTGTCCGACATCATCGGCGGGGACGCGATCGAGAACGCGCGGATCATCCGTTCGATCTTCGATCGCGAAGAATACGGCGCTTACCGCGACATCGTGCTCGCGAACGCCGGCGCCTGCATCTTCGTCGGCGGCGGGGCGGAATCGCTCCGCGAAGGCGTCGAGGCGGCGAAGACGGTGATCGATTCCGGCGGCGCGGCGGCGAAGCTGCGCCAATTAATTGAAACGACAGGAGCGATGAGCTATGTTTCTTGATAAAATCGTGGCCACCAAGAACAACGAAGCGGAGCGTCTGGCGGAAACGTTCTCGCTGGCCGACGCCGAGCGCCGGATCGCCGCGCTTCCGGCAACCCGCGGCTTCGAGCGCGCGCTGGCCGGCAGGACGAACCGGCCGGTCGGCTTGATCGCCGAAGTGAAGAAGGCGTCGCCGTCCAAAGGGCTGATCCGGGCGGATTTCGAGCCCGTCGAATTGGCGAAGACGTACGCGCAAGCGGGAGCGGACTGCCTCTCGGTGCTGACGGACGCGGATTATTTCCAAGGCCGCAACGAATACTTGACCGCGGTGTCCGGCGCCGTCGGCGTTCCGCTGCTGCGGAAGGACTTCACGGTCGACTACCGGCAAATCTACGAAGCGCGGCTCATCGGGGCGGACGCGATCCTGCTCATCGCGGCGATCTTGCGTCCGGCGCGGTTGTCGGAGTTCTACGACATCGCGCGCTCGATCGGGCTCGACGTGCTGGTCGAGGTGCATGACGAAGAGGAGTTGGAGGACGTCCTCGGCTTGGGCAAGGCGACGCTCGTGGGCATCAACAACCGCAACTTGCATACGTTCGAGACGGACCTGCGGACGACGGAACGGCTGATCCGCCTCGTGCCGGACGGCGTGACCGTCATCAGCGAGAGCGCCATCGGGACGCCGGAGGATATCGCGTTCGTCCAAGCGTGCGGCGCCAAAGGCGTGCTCGTCGGCGAGTCGCTCATGCGCCAGGCGGACGTCGGCGCGGCGGTCGAGCGTCTCATGGGACCGGTGGGGGTAGGATGACGGAACCGGAGCAAGGAAACGCGCGCAGGACGCGCGTTAAGATTTGCGGTCTGCGCGACGAGGCGACCGTGCGGGCGATGGACGGACTGCCGATCGACGAGGTCGGTTTCATCTTCGCGAAGAGCCGTCGGCATGTCGCGCCGGAGCTGGCCGCGGAACTGATCGCCGGCGTGCGGCGGCTGCGCAACGCGGACGGCGTCGCGCCGCGGACGGTCGGCGTGTTCGTGAATCCGACGCTCGACGATCTGCGCGAGACGCTGCGGATCGCCCCGCTAGACGTCGTGCAGCTGCACGGCGAGGAGTCGCCGTCATTCTGCGCGGAGGCGAAGGCGGCATTCGGGGTCGCGGTGTGGAAGGTGCTTTCCGTCACGCCGGAAGACGGCGCCGATCGGGACTCGGACGGTCCCGGACGGCTGCGGCCGTATATCGGCAGCGTGGACGCGTTCCTGATCGACACGGCGGGCGGCGGCACGGGCAAGACGTTCGCGTGGCCCGTCATCGACCGCTACCAGGAGGCCGCGGACGGCGTCCCGCTCTATGTCGCGGGGGGACTTCAGCCCGATAATGTGGTAGAGTTAGTGAGGCGTTATTCGCCCGGCGGCGTGGACGTATCGAGCGGCGTCGAGACGGACGGCCTGAAGGACATGACGAAAATCAGACTTTTTGCGGAAAGGGTGCAAGGCGTATGACGCAAGTTCCGGACGAGAACGGACGCTTCGGCAAATTCGGCGGCCGATACGTGCCAGAGACGCTGATGAACGCGCTGATCGAACTGGAGGAGGCGTATAAGCATTACGCCAAGGATCCGGATTTCATCGCGGAGATCCGTTATTTATTGACCAAATATTCGGGGCGTCCGACGTCCCTCTATCACGCGCAGCGGCTGTCCGAGCATCTCGGCGGCGCGCAAATCTACTTGAAGCGCGAAGATTTGAACCATACCGGCGCGCATAAGATCAACAATACGATCGGTCAAGGCGTGCTGGCCAAGCGGATGGGGAAAACGAAAATCATCGCCGAGACCGGCGCGGGCCAGCACGGCGTCGCGTCGGCCACGGTGGCGGCGCTGCTCGGCCTCGAGTGCAAGGTGTTCATGGGCGAAGAGGATACGAAGCGGCAGGAGCTGAACGTATTCCGCATGCAGCTGCTCGGCGCCGAGGTCGTGCCGGTCACGTCCGGCACGCGCACGCTGAAGGACGCGTGCAACGAGACGCTCCGCTACTGGGTGAGCCACGTCGACGATACGTACTACATCCTCGGTTCCGTGACGGGGCCGCACCCGTATCCGATGATGGTCCGCGACTTCCAGCGCATCATCGGGGACGAGACGCGCGAGCAGATCCAGAATGAAGCGGGCCGGCTGCCGGATTACATCGTCGCCGCGGTCGGCGGCGGCAGCAACGCCGCGGGCATGTTTTATCCGTTCGTCGGAGACGCTTCCGTGAAGCTGATCGGCGTCGAAGCGGCCGGTCGCGGGGTTGATACCGAGGAGCACGCGGCGACGATGACGAAGGGCCGCCACGGCGTGTTTCAAGGCTCCCTCAGCTACGTGCTGCAGGACGAGTACGGCCAAGTGCAGCCGGCGCACTCGATTTCCGCGGGTCTCGATTACCCGGGCATCGGACCGGAGCACGCGTACTTGAAGGACTCCGAGCGCGCGACGTACGTGCCGATCACGGACGCGGAAGCGCTGGAGGCGCTGCAGCTGCTGTCGCGCACGGAAGGCATCATCCCGGCGCTGGAATCCGCGCATGCGATCGCGCAGGTGATGAAGCTGGCGCCGACGCTGGGCAAGGACCAGATCGTCGTCGTGAACCTCTCCGGCCGCGGCGATAAGGACGTCCAAGCCATCATGGGCTATCTGGAAGGAGGCTTGGCATAATGGCGAACCGACTCAACGAAATCGACGCGGCGTTCGGCCGCCTGCGCGAGGAAGGGAGCACCGCGCTCATTCCGTTTTTGACGATCGGCGACCCCGACCTGGACACGTCGGTCGACATTATCGCCGCGCTGGAACAGGCGGGCGCGGACATGATCGAGCTCGGCGTGCCGTATTCGGACCCGCTCGCCGACGGGCCGGTCATCCAGCGCGCTTCGGAGCGGGCGCTCGCCGGCGGGCGCGTGACGCTCGCGGACTGCATTCAGGTCGCCGAGAACGCGCGCAACGCGGGCGTGAAGCTGCCGTTCATCCTGTTCTCGTACTATAATCCGGTTCTGCAGTACAGACTGGACCGGTTCTTCGAGCTCGTGACGGCCAAAGGAATCAGCGGACTTATCATTCCCGATCTTCCCATTGAAGAAGACGCCGAGCTGCGCGCCAGAGCCGAGGCGGCGAACATCCATCTCATCCCGCTCGTCGCGCCGACGTCGAACGACCGCGTGACGCGCATCTCGGCCAAAGCGCGCGGCTTCGTGTACTGCGTGTCGTCCCTTGGGGTAACGGGCGTCCGCTCCGATTTCCATCAGGGCATCGACGAGTTCTTGGCGACGGTTCGCCGCGCGACGGACACGCCGATCGCGGTCGGCTTCGGCATCTCGAGCCGGGAACAGGTCGAGCGGTTCGGCAAGCAGGCCGACGGCGTCATCGTCGGAAGCGCCATCGTCCGCAAGATCGAAGAGGCGCTGCCGCTGCTGAAATCGCCGGACACCAAGCAGGATGGCCTTGCGCAAATCCGCGATTTCGTCCGCGAATTGAAAGGCTGAGCGGGCGGCTTTCGAACGTGATCCAACCTCCGGGGCTTCGCGGCCGCCGGAGGTTTTTTTGACGTTCGTCCGTACGAGGGCGCGAGAACGCGCGACGCGGAGGAAAACGGATTTTGGCAAAATTAACGCTTCTGTGCATAAAAGCTTAAAAGCGCGAAAGAAAATTCCCGGGAAACTCTTTTAAATACCGGCGACTTATGAGACAATGTTGAAATGTTGAGCAGTGAACCATATTGACGAGGTGATCGAAATGCAACCGAAACAAAGTATCGTCAGCCTGCCTGTCTACCAGCCCGGCAAACCGATCGAAGAAGTCAAACGCGAATTGGGCTTGAAGGAAGTCATTAAGCTGGCATCGAACGAAAATCCGTTCGGCTCTTCGGAGCACGCGAAAGCCGCTATTATGAAAGAACTTGACCACATCAGCATATATCCCGACAGCTTCAGCACGGACCTGACCGCCGCGGTCGCCGCCTACCTCGGCGTCGAGCGCGACCAGATCATTTTCGGCGCAGGCTCCGACGAAGTCATACTGATGCTCGCGCGGGCGTTCCTGACGCCGGGCGACGAGACGGTCATGGCGGACGAGACGTTCTCGCAATACCGCCACAACGCGGTCATCGAAGGCGCGACGATCGTCGAAGTGCCGCTGAAGGACGGCGTGCACGATCTGACCGCGATGCTCGCGGCGATTACGGAACGGACCAAGATCGTCTGGGTGTGCAACCCGAACAACCCGACGGGCACGATCGTTCGCCATGCCGAGCTGGAAGCGTTCATCCGCCAAGTGCCGTCGAACGTCATCGTGGCCCTGGACGAAGCGTACATCGAGTACGTGACGGACGAGGCGTTCCCGGACAGCTTGGCGCTGATGCGCGAATTCAAGAACGTGATTCTGCTTCGCACGTTCTCCAAAATTCACGGCCTCGCGTCGCTCCGCATCGGTTACGGCGCCGGTCATGCCGATCTGATCCGCATGGTCAACCAAGTGCGCGAACCGTTCAATACGACGCGGATGGCGCAAGCCGCGGCCGCGGCATCGCTTGCCGACACGGATTTCGTCAGCGGCTGCCGGGACCGCAACGCGGCGGGCCGAGCTTACCTGTACGGCGAATTCGACCGTCTGGGTCTGCATTACTTCGAAGCGCACGGCAATTTCATCATGGTCGACGTCAAAATGCCTTCCGCCCAAGCATTCGACGGCCTGCTGCGCCGCGGCGTGATTTCCCGCGCGCGCTGGGCGCATCACCCGACCTACATCCGCATTACGATCGGCAGCCCGGAGCAGAACGAAGCGTTCGTCGCGGCGCTCGAGGCCGTGCTGACCGAAGCGGCAGTGCTGGGGTAAAGCCATGACGAAAATCGCGATATTCGGCGTCGGCTTGATCGGCGGCTCGCTCGCGCTCTGCTTCAAAGGCAAGCCGGGCATTACGGTCGTCGGCCATTCCGTGCGCGAATCTTCCGCAGCCAAATACCTCGAGCGGGGCGTCGTCGATCATGCGACGACGTCTCTTCGCGAGGCGGCAGAAGGGGCGGATTTTATTTTTCTGTGCGTGCCCGTGGGCGCATTGGACCAATACGTGCAGGATTTAAGCCGGATGAAGTTGAAGCCGGGCTGCATCGTGACGGACGTCGGGAGCACGAAGGCGTCGGTCGCTTCGGCCGCCAGACAAGCCCGTCTCGGCGACGCGGTGTTCATCGGCGGGCATCCGATGGCCGGATCGGAGCGGGCGGGCGTGGAAGCCGCGTCGCTCTACCTGTTCGAGAACGCCTTCTACGTGCTGACCCCGGATCCGTCGACGCCGCGGCAGTACGTCGATCAATTGACGCAGCTCCTCGCGTACACGAAGGCCAACATCGTACACGTCAATCCCGAAGAGCACGACGAGATCGTCGGCGCGATCAGCCATCTGCCGCATATCATCGCGGTGGCGCTCGTGAATCTCGTGCGCGGCTTCAACGCGGACAACCCGCTGTACGGCCAGCTGGCCGCGGGCGGATTCCGCGACATCACGCGCATTGCGTCCAGCGACCCCGTCGTCTGGCGCGACATTCTCATGAACAACCGCGACGTGCTGCTGGAGCTGCTGAAAGCGTGGCAGGCGGGCATGGACCGGTTCGTCGGCATGCTCGAAAGCGAGAACGGCGAAGCGGTGGAGCGGGCTTTCCGGGGAGCCGGGATCTTTCGAAGCCAGCTTCCCGAACGGCGGAAAGGCATGATCCATTCGGTCTACGAATGTTACATCGACGTGCCCGATCATCCCGGCATTATCGGGAAGGTCGCAACGGAGCTCGGCAACAGCGCGATCAACCTGAGCAACGTGCAAATCATCGAAAGCCGGGAGGATGTGCCCGGAGTACTGCGCCTGAGCTTCCGGAAGCAGGAAGATTTGGACCGCGCGGTGGAGCGTCTGGGCGAAATCGGCTACGCCGTTCATTTTTAAAAATAATCGTAAATCATTTGAAAACGCTTATTGACAAAATGAAAACGGATACATATAATAAAGGTACAGTATGGTTTCTCTCCACTCCTATCCAAATCCATCGCAGATCTTTGCGGGGCCGCCCTTGGGCGGTCTTTTTTTTTTGTCTTTTATTAGCTTAATTGAAACCTTTCCCCGGTTCGTTACGTCGATTACCAGTGCCGGGCCATCCGGACTACGCGATCTTTGAGAAACTTTTACCCTACGACCTTTCGCCGCATGTTACAATCGATGTTGTTTATGTAAAAATGTGGGGATTTGAAACGTGTCGAAAGAAGCAGGAATTTGGTTTCATTCCTCGAAATAGATAGAGAAAATAGCATAGATCACAAAATTTTTACGATCGCGCAACTTTTTCCTCCCGTGTCGGTACAATGTATAACCGATCCGGGAGCACTCCTATGGCCAAGGAGGGTCGCCCGCGATGACCGATTCCCAGCTTATACGCGAAATCAAGGATGGCAACATACAGCTGTACTCGGAGTTGATGCGGCGCTACCAACGAAAAATCCTTGCCTTCATCTTCCACATGCTGAAGAGCGCGAAGCTCGAGCTGCTGGCGGAAGACCTTTGCTCGGAAACGTTTTACAAAGCGTATCGCAGCCTCCATTCGTTCAGGGAAGTCGATGCTTCCTTTTCAACATGGCTGTACACCATCGCTAGAAATACGGTGCTCAGCGAGCTGAGAAAACAGAAGGCCGGGAACGTATCCTTCGAAGAAGTCGGATTTACCCCGGTCGCGCCGCCTGATGCCGTTCCGGAACAGCGGCTGCTGAAGAACGAACGGATGTCGATGGTGCGGGAAGCCATCAACAGCCTGCCGGAGAAGCAGCGCTCGGCGCTTATTTTACGCGAGTACGATCAACTGGACTACCAGGAGATCGCCAATATCCTCGGCCAGACCGTCAGCTCCGTAAAATCGCTTCTGTTTCGTGCGCGCAGCAGCGTCAAGGTTCAGCTGGAACCGTATTTCGGCGAATCGCCAATGCTGGAAGAGTACGAGGGGATGAAAATGCGATGAACTGCCAGGATGTACAGGAATCGTTCGGCGTCTATTGGGATTTGGCCGAAGACGACAGCGAACGTCTGCTCGTGGATTTGCATCTCCAAACCTGCGAGGCGTGCAGGGAGGAGTTTCGGATATGGGAAGAGAGCGAACAGCTGATTCGCGTCTTCTCGGAAGATGCCGACGAGATCGGTCCCGTCGACCACGTCAACCATGGCGTCATGGACCGCATTTATACGGAACAGTCCTGGTTCATGCCGGTGACGAACCGAACCTATCAATTTTCCAAGACGTTCCGCCGGAACGTCACGGCGATTATCGCATGTTGCCTGGCGATGTTCGTGGTCGGATTGTTCTACGTCGTCACGGGCAATCACGATGCGTCCACCGTAAACGTGGCCAAGCTGACCGGGTTGATCGAACCGGCGGACGCCGCCAGCGACCCCGACATCATTCAGAACGCGTTTTACGCCGACGTGCCGGTCGCCAGCATCAGCGATCCCATCGTGCTGAATATCGTGCCGACGGTTCCGCAATACTATGTTGCGTTATCGCTGCTCGGCATCATTATGACGCTGCTCATTTTAAACTGGTTTTCACGAACGCGCAGCTGACGCATACATATTGAATACTGGCAAGAACCCGACTCCGGCGTTCCGCGCCGGAGATCTTCGTTGAAGGAAGGTAGACGGATTGCGAATCGGACTCATTCGCCACGGTCAGACGGCTTGGAACGAGCTTGGCAAAATCCAGGGCCGAACCGATATACCGCTCAATCAGGAAGGGGTTCGGCAAGCGCGGGCGCTTGCAAACCGCCTGACGACGGAGCCGTTGAAGTGGGATGCGGTCGTTTCGAGCGATCTCATGCGCGCGCGGCAAACCGCCGGAATCATCGCGGAGGCGCTCGGCATACCGCTGCTCGAACCGGACGCGCGGCTGCGCGAGCGGTATTACGGCGACGTGGAAGGGACGACGGAAGCGGACCGGCTGTCGCGTTGGGGCGCGGACTGGAAGAAGCTCGACCACGGCCAGGAGAATGACGAACAGCTGCGGAACCGCGCGCTGGCGTTCGTCGAGGAGGCCGCCGCTACGATGCCGGACCGCGACCTGCTGGTCGTGACCCACGGCAGCCTGCTGTCGCAGCTGCTGCGGGCGATGTACGCGGACTTGGAGGATAAGCCGATTCTCAATCTTTCGTTTTCGATCATGGAACGTTCGGGTATCGGGTGGATCCCGCTGCTTCATAATTGCACGCAGCATTTGGAACAACTGCAAGATTGCCGATAAGTCCTCTTGTCGACAGCCGCTATTCTCGCAACGGAGCGAGATTGGCGGCTGTTTTTTCGTTGCGATCGGCCGCGCGTTCAAGGCGAAACGCCGGCGCGGGAAGCGCGCAGCATGAACTTTTCTCCCAACCGGGGTTATAAAAAACGGCAATGTTCCCATAATGGTAGTACACCTGCAAGAGAGATGGGAACGGAGGGGCGGCAGATGAAATTAGCGGACATGCTAAGCTATGCGGACATCGGCCAGCTGAGCCGAATCGCGACAACCTATCAATGCGAATGCAACGGAAACTCGAAACACGAGTTAATCCAGTCGATTCTGTCGACGGTCAGTCGCCGCGACGTGTTCGAAGCGCAAATCGGCGCCTTGAAGCTCGAGGATCTGAGGTTCATGAATTCGCTGCTGTTCGATGCGCGGGATGCCTTCAGCCTGGAGGAGTTAGTCGCCCGGGTGCAGTTGAGCCGGTTCGGTTCGCCTGCCGGGCAGCAGGACTCATCGGCTGCCGCGCCCAGCGCGAACGAGTCCGCGCCGGCCGTCAAGAAACCGGCAGCGAAGTCGCAAGCTTCGGGCAAGCGGCCGGCAAAAGCGAAGACGACGGCGAAGGACCGGCCCGAACCGGAAAGCGGTCCGCGGGAGACGATATCCCGGTTCAAGCAATACGGCTGGCTGTTCAACGGCTATGCCGGCCCGGAGCGCTATCTCTTTCAAGTGCCGAGCGACTTGAAGGAGCGGTTCAAGCAGTCGCTGGAGCGCCGCTTGATCGCGGGCGCGGTATACGCGGACGACGAGCCCCACGCCTACCGGGACGAACAGATGCTGATGGGGGATGACGTGGCGCAGCTGCTGACGTACATCCACTTAAATGAAGTCGCCCTCACGACGGAAGGCACGATGTACAAGCGAAGCGTCATGCAGCTGCTGGAGCTGTTCGGGGTCAAGGAACCGCTGCCGGGCAAAGGAGAATGGCGGTTCGGGTACGGGCGGAAAATCAAAGAGTACCCGAACCGCTTGTCCCTGCTGTACGACTACTGTTACTACAAAGGCTGGATCGTCGAGCAGAACGAGGTGCTGGAGCTGTCGCCGGCGGGCAAGGAGCGCCAGGCGCTGCGGTCGGCGGAGCCGCCGGACAAGCTGTATCAATTCTGGCTGCGGCTATACAGGGGACCGATCCCGAATATTCGCTCGCTCGTTTATTGGATCGACAAGCTGGGGAATAAATGGGTGAAGACCGATACCGTCCTCTCGACGCTGAAGCCCTACGTGAAGCCGTTCTATTACGACCAGCCCGAAACGATTCTCGAGCAGCGGCTCATCGGCATGATGCTGCATCTCGGGCTGCTTCGCATCGGCGAACACGCCGATTTCGGACAAGTGCTTCGGATGACGCCGCTCGGCCGGACGATCGTGGCGGGACAGAGCCTCGACGACGAGGCGATCGTGCTGAACGGTTAGCCGCCGGGGCGTGACGGATGCCGCCGGGCTGAAGCACATTCGTTCGGCGGCGGGCCAACGTCCTTAGCTTCTTTCAAGTACGTTGAATATAATTTAGTAGAGCCGATACCCTCCCCGAACGGGAGAATCGCACTTACTTGAACCACCTATATGCTTTCGCTTGGTCGCCTGCGGGAGTCGTCGGCACGGACAGATTAGACGATCGGCACGGAGAAAAGAAGACGATTGGGAAGCAAAAGGCGTAAGGAAAGGAATATAGGATCTCTTAAACGCTCAGTTGGAGGTGGAGGTGTATCCTATGGACAAAATGAAACTCTCATACGAAGTCATGCTGGGACTTGCCGCGGAAATGCTCCTGGACGAAGCCGTACTCAAATTTCGCATGGATAAGCTGTACGCCGAGATCGATACGGCGCTGGCCTCCGGCGACAAGGATACCTTTCAGCGGTTGACGGACGAGTTGAAGTCGCTGCACGTTTGATGTCGATGGCGGCGCGCCCCGCGCGCAGCGCATGCAGGCCGATCGATTACATGATGCCAGGATGTCGGGGCGAACGCCTCGATGGTCCTGGCATTTTTTGCTCCGAAGGCCGGGCGGGAAGGCGCGGAAATTTTCTTTCATTATAATAGGGATACCTATGGTATATTGAATAGAATGGATTTTGCCGAACATACATATCCTAATGACCGGAGGAGCGGGAAAACAAATGAAATTCAGCGAATTAAACGCAGA
Organism: Paenibacillus sp. UNC496MF; assembly: GCF_900113915.1. Taxonomy (NCBI): domain Bacteria; kingdom Bacillati; phylum Bacillota; class Bacilli; order Caryophanales; family Paenibacillaceae; genus Paenibacillus; species Paenibacillus sp. UNC496MF. The sequence goes on along the minus strand of NZ_FORE01000005.1, from coordinate 398,327 downwards.
GCAGTGGGCGGAGCTTCAACCGTATCTCGATACGGCGGTGCTGCCGGTGACGGGATTGACGGGCGCGGAAATGCCGCACGAAGCGGCGCGGAAGCTCGAACGTCTCCGCGACGTGCTGCATACGATCGAACAGCCGTTCAAAGGAAGAATCGTCACGTATCCCGCCATCCAGTATGGCGCGCGGTCGCCCGAGCTTGCCGGGCAGCTCCGCGAGGTATGCGGCAATCTGCGTACGGCCGGATTCACATACATCATTCTGGCCTCGGCCGTTCCGCTGCCGTCCGCCGAAGCATGCGGCGCGGACCTGGCCGTCGGTCCGGACGAGGACGGCGAGTCGCCCGAACCGGGTGCCGTCAGCGAGTCCGTTCGCAAGCTTTGGCTCGGTCGCGCCTGACTCATCGGCCGGACAAGCTTGCATCGTTTTGCATAAGGTGACAGCGGATTGGGTAAAACAAATTCCAGACAAGGTCAATTGTGACAAATTGATAACAATTGACAAATCCCAATTTGAACTGTCCATATATTCGATTGGCAAATTCTTGACGCTCCATATCACCTAGGCTATTATAAGTAATGTCCTAGTTCATCGTTTGTTTTGCCTTCTCCGGCAGAACACAAGATATGGCTCAGCAAAGGGGGTAGAACAGAAGATGAGTAACCATGAACACGATAACACGCACGGCGCGGTGAAACGCAACGGGATGTCGCGGCGTCAATTTTTGTCGTATACGCTCGGCGGCGCAGGCGCTTTCATGGCAGCGGGTATGACGCTTCCGATGATCCGCTTTGCGGTAGATCCGATCTTGCAGAAAAAAGCGGCCGGTACGTGGATTAAAGTCGTAGAAGAAACAAAAATTACGAACGAACCTCAAGAATTCAAGTTCAAAATCCACCAGGTGGACGGCTGGTATGTCAGCGACCCTGAGCTGACGGCCTGGATCTCCAAAGGGCAAGACGGCAAACCGTTCGCGCTCTCTCCGGTTTGTAAACATCTTGGTTGTACGATCGGCTGGAACACGGAGAAGAACGAGGAGTATGTTTGCCCATGCCACGGCGCCCACTACACCAAGGACGGCAAGAATTTGGTCGTCGCGCCTAAACCGCTGGACGAATACGACTTGAAGGTCGAGAGCGGCTGGGTTTACCTCGGTCCGATCAAAGCCAATACACGGGTATAAGGAGGCGTAACAATCTGATGATGAAAGGTATCTACAACTGGATCGACGAACGTCTAGATATTACGCCGATGTGGAGGGACGTCGCGGACCACGAAGTACCGGAGCACGTCAACCCTGCTCATCACTTCTCCGCATTCGTGTATTGCTTCGGCGGCTTGACGTTTTTCATTACGGTCATTCAAATTTTGTCCGGGATGTTCCTGACGATGTACTTCGTGCCGGATATCATCAATGCGTACAAGAGCGTTGACTTCCTGCAGCACAAGGTCGCATTCGGCGGAATCGTGCGGGGCATGCACCACTGGGGCGCGAGTCTCGTTATCGTCATGATGTTCCTTCACACCCTGCGCGTGTTCTTCACGGGCTCCTACAAAGCGCCGCGCGAAATGAACTGGGTGGTCGGCATGCTGATCTTCTTCATCATGCTGGGTCTCGGCTTCACGGGCTACCTGCTTCCGTGGGACAACAAAGCCTACTTCGCGACGAAGGTCGGCATTCAGATCGCCGAATCGGTGCCGTGGATCGGTACATACATTAAAGAGCTGATGCAAGGCGGCGAGATCGTCGGCGCGGAAACGCTGACGCGGTTCTTCGCGATTCACGTCTTCTTCCTGCCTGGCGCGCTGCTCGCGCTTCTCGCGGCTCACTTCTTTATGATCCGAAAGCAAGGGATTTCGGGACCACTCTAAGCCGAAAGGAGGCATTCTGCGAATGGCACACGGTCATAAATCGAACGAAAAAGTCGTATTCGTCGGTGACTCCCGGGTTCGTAAGAAGTCGGCTCCCGGCCCCGTGACCCCACCGGATTATTCTTCTTATCCAGGCAAATCGGAAGCTTTCATCCCGAACTTCCTGTTGAAGGAATGGATGGTCGGCGTCGTGGTGCTCGTCGGCTTCCTCGTGCTGACGATTTCCGAAGCGGCTCCGCTCGGCTATCCGGCAGATCCGACGAACGCGGCGTTTATTCCGATGCCGGACTGGTACTTCCTGTTCCTGTATCAATTTCTGAAATTGCAATACGTGTCGGGCAGCTACGTCGTGCTCGGTACGGTAGGCGTTCCGGGCATCGCCTTCGGTTCGCTCTTGCTGGCGCCGTTCCTGGACACCGGCAAAGAGCGCCGCTTCTACAGACGTCCGATCGCGTCGCTGCTGATGTTCATGTCGCTGATCTCGTGCTTCTACCTGACGAAGCAATCGTGGGATCACTACCAGCACGAGCTGAAGATCACGAACACGATTCCGGAACAAATCCTCCGGGAAGAGAAAGCGCGCGAAGCCGCGGAAGAAGCGGCGAAAGCCGGCCGTCCGGCAGGCGAACCCGCGCCGGAAATTCCGCTGGTCGACGCCAAGGATCCGGTCGTAAGCTCGCTGGTCGAACAGAAAGCGCAATGCGTCATGTGTCACGGCGCGGACTTGAAGGGCAACGAAAGCTCGGGCATTCCGTCGTTCCACGGCATCGGCGACAAGTTCAGCAAAGAAGAGCTGGTCGACATCGTGACGAACGGCAAGAACAACATGCCGGCCTTCAAGGATAAGTTGACCGCCGATGAGATCGATCAACTGACGACTTGGCTCGCGAAACAAAAAGCGCCTGCAAAATAAGGCATGGAGAGAATCAAAACCTGATCGTTCCCACGATCAGGTTTTTTTGCAACAATGCCTGAGTTCAGGACGAGGAGGATTGACGTGAAAGCAGCCGTTCTGCCGTGGAGCCGCGATTTCTTGACCAATCGCACGATATTGTGGCTTCTTTTTATCGTCAACACGTTAGGGACCGTTTACGGCTATTACTGGTATGGCAATCAAATGGCGTATACGGTGGAGACGCAATCCGCCTGGCAGGTCGTCTTCGTACCGGACAGCCCAACCGCCAGCTTGTTTTTTACGCTGTCCTTGCTCTTCTTATTATTTCCGCGGCTCCCGGGTTCCGGTACCGTAGGTTTGACGGTCCGTTCGATCATCGAAGCGCTCGGCGTCGTCACGTCGATCAAATACGGCATTTGGGCGGTCACGATGATCATGGCGGGCGGCGCGCAGGGCGATCAGCTGCAGTGGGAGCATTATATGCTCATCGTTTCCCATCTCGGCATGGCGTTCGAGGCGATGCTGTTCGTCCGTTATATGGTGTTCGGACGGTTCATGGCGTTCTTGGCGCTGCTGTGGCTCCTGCTCAACGACACGATCGACTATACCTTTTTCGTGTTTCCCTGGCTGCCGGACGTGCTCGAAAACGATTTGTCCGCCATCCAGACGTTCACGATGGGATTGTCGGTGTTCAGTCTGTTGATCACGTGGCTATTAATCGCCTACCGCAAGGTCTAAGATGGGACATCCCTCCATACGATGGTAATAGGGGGGATGGTCATGAAGGCATCATCGTTCATTGCGCTGGTTTGCGCCGGTATTTGTTTGCTTCTGGCGTCGGGCTGCAGCCTGAAACCCGCGCAATTCGCCGCGTCGGCTGCCGACGCAAGTCCGGAAAGCGCGGACGCGGACAACAATTCGTCGCTGGAACGGCTCAGCGCGTGGTCGGATGCCTTTTATGCGGCGGCGAACCGCTCGAACCGGCAGGAAGCGTACGTACTGCTGCAGCGCATCGAAGGCTTGGCCGCCCTGCCCGAAGTACGCGGCACCGGCACGCCGGTCGGCTGGCAAGCGTTCGACCTCAGCCTGCAGGCGGCCAAAAAGGCGATGCCCCAAAAAGGAACGACCACGCTTTGGTATACGGAAGCCGCCCGGCTGAAGCTGGCCAGCGATGCCGTTTTTCGTCCGAAGTCGCCGTTATGGCTCCAATACGAAGAGATTTTGAAGGATGACGCGCAGCGGATTCGGACGAGTTGGCAATCGCAAACCGAGGATCGGGCCTTGGCGGCCGAAGCGGCGATCGGAATTTACCGCGAGCATGTCGACCGGCTGGAGGTAGCGGCGCTCATGCAGCGGGATCCCGGTTCGATCGAAACGGTCAAGGAACGCATCGGGTATATCAAAGCGGTCGTGACGGCCGCGGAAAACGGCCAGATGCGGCCGGAATCCGTCTTATCGGCGCTTGACGGCCTGACGTCTGCCGCGAGCTCGCTGTTCCGCGATCCGAATCAGATCGGCGAGGCCGCTGCAGCGGAAGCGCTTCCGCCCGACATGACCGTGGGGCAGCAAAGGCATGGCTCCATGCTGATCGGGGAAATGTTCATTGCCGCTTTCGTAATGGGCGTGCTCGGCTTCATCGGCTGGCGCAAATATCGGAACGATCGAAACGGAAGCATTCCGTACTCGCGCAACAAATTCTAAACGGCATGCCGCTGCATCGGCGAGCGAAAAAATAACCGGCCCTCTGGGCCGGTTATTCTTCTTTGAAGCCTTCCCCGAGCACGTCGTGCACGTCGTTGATGACGATGAACGCGCGCGGGTCGACGCCGCGGACGATCGCGCGCAGCAGCCGAATCTCGTGCCGCGCCACGATGCAGTAGACGACCTGTTTCGGTTTGCCCGAATACGCGCCTTTGGCCGGGAAAAGCGTGACGCCGCGGTCCATTTCTTGGGTGATTTTCCGGCCGATCTCATCGCCGAATTCCGTGATGATGGTGAATTCTTTGGCCGCGTAGGCGCCTTCCTGGATGAAGTCGATCATTTTCGAGGCGATGAAGACGGCGACGAGCGTGTACAGTACCTTTTCCTTCGGGATATAGAGCAGCGACAAGGCGATGATGGCCACGTCGAGCGTGAGGATGACTTGTCCCATGCTCCAGCCCTTCAGCTTGGCGGCGATGCGGGCGACGATGTCGACGCCGCCGGTCGTCCCGCCGAAGCGGAACACGATGCCAAGACCGACGCCCAGCGTGACGCCGGCATAGAGCACCGCGAGTATGTAATCGTTCGACGTGCGGAACGGCACGATCCATCCCAGCGCGATGAACTTCTCCATGAGCGCCAGAAAGACCGAGAGCGAGATGGCTCCGAATACCGTGTAGCCCGTATGGGAACGGCCCAGAATGCGCCAGCCTATAATGAAGAGCGGGATGTTCAGCACGAAGGTCGAGATCGACAACGGCCAGCCGAGCGCGTAATTGAGCAAGATCGCGATCCCGGTGACGCCACCCTCCATCAATTGATTGGGAAGCAGGAAATAATGCAAGCCGAACGCGTAAATCGCGGTCCCCAGCATAACCGGGATCAGATTGCGAAGCAGCTGCGTAACGTTCGTTTTCAACGGGAACCCGGCTCCTTTCGAGGAATGGTGCAAAGATGAAGGCTATAACATAGTATGTCTCTTTCCCGGGAAAGTCAAAAGCATTGTGTTCGGAAACGGTTTGATATAACATATGTAGGGAAACCTCATGCACAGAGAGGAGCTTGGACGGTGTCGCAAAAGTCGCTCGCGGACATACAGAAAGAGGTTGACGCATACATATCGCAGTTCAAGGAAGGGTATTTCAGCCCGCTCTCGATGCTCGCCCGGATGAGCGAGGAAGTGGGTGAACTGGCGCGGGAAGTCAATCACCGCTTCGGGGAGAAGCCGAAGAAAGCGGACGAGGCGGACAATTCCATCGAGATGGAGCTCGGCGATATTTTGTTCATCGTCGTCTGTTTCGCCAATTCGCTCGGCATCGACCTGGCGGAAGCCCATGACCGCGTCATGCATAAATTCAATACGCGCGACGCCGACCGGTGGACGAGAAAAAACGTCGAACCGTAATCCGGCTTCCTACATATGCTGTTACCATCAACCTGTGTACAAGGAGGATGGGCGGATGGACGTAGAGAGCTGCGTGAAGAAAGCTTACGAAGCCATCCTGAACGGCGATTACGAGATGGCGATTCAGCGGTTCGAGGAAGCGATCGAGCTGGAACCGGATAACGGCGCGGTCTATTATAAATGCTCGATTACGTGCGCGCGCAGCGGGAAATGGCAAAAGGCGCTGCAGTTCGCGGAGAAGGCCGTGCAGTTGGATGCCGATCATGAGGAGTACGGGTATCACTTGCAGACGGTGAAAGCGAAAGCCCTAGTCAGCGAAGCGGCGCAGCTGCTGACGCAATCGCCCGCGGATATAGACCGCGCGCTAACGATGCTGATCGAAGCGTCGCGGATGGATCCGCTGAACTTGGAGGCATTGCTGCTGCTGGGTTCGGCTTACGCTTCGCTGCGGCGGTACGATGAAGGCGCGGCTTACGCGCGGGAGGCCGTACGGCTCGATCCCGAGCATGCCGCGGCGCGATCGCTGTATGCCGAGCTGAGACGAAAGGGCAGAGCCCTTCGCGCGTACAGCCAGCGAAGTAAACGGAAAAGGAACAGGTGACCCAATGGCAGCGGAACAAATTCGAGTAGCAGTAACGGGAGCAAACGGGCGGATGGGGCGCGAAGTCGTCAAGATGGTGCTTCAGGACGAAGGACTGGCGCTGGCGGCGGCGGTCAGCCCATCCGCCGGTCCCGTCGACGCGGGAACGCTTGTCGGCCTGCCGCCCTGCGGCGTTAACGTACAAGCCGATCTTGAAGGCGCGCTAAAAAGCGCCGAAGCGGACGTATTGGTCGATTTCACGGTTCCGCACGCGGCTTACGGCAACACGAGCCTCGCGATCGCTCACGGCGTACGCCCCATCATCGGCACGACGGGGCTGACGCCGGAGCAAATGGCCGAACTGGACGAGCTGTGCAAGCAAAAAGGGCTCGGCGCGCTGGTCGCGCCGAACTTCTCCATCGGCGCGATTCTGATGATGAAATTCGCCGAGCAGGCCGCCAAGTATATGCCGCACGTCGAAATCATCGAATATCACGGCGACCAGAAGCTGGACGCCCCGTCGGGCACGTCGATCAAAACGGCGGAGCTGATATCGGAGGCGCGGCAGGAGCTGCGGCAGGGCAATCCAAACGAGAAGGAAATCATCGAGGGCGCCCGAGGCGGATATTATAACGGGTTTCGCATACATAGCGTACGGCTGCCGGGCGTATTCGCCCAGCAGGAAGTCGTCTTCGGGGGCTACGGCCAAACCTTGAAAATCCGGCACGATTCCTACGAGCGCGCGGGGTATATGCCCGGCGTGAGCGTCGCGTGCAAGAAAATCATGACCTATACCGGACTCATCTACGGATTCGAACATTTGATGGACTAGCTGTCCGGACAAGCCGGCCGCCAAGGCGGAAGAGAGCTTGAGGACACAGGAGAGGAGTGCAGCAAGGGTGAACATCGCGTTTATCGCGCACGACCGAAAGAAAGACGAAATGGTCAATTTCGTCACCGCATACGAACATGTTTTCCAAGGCCACTCCTTGTATTCGACGGGGACGACGGGCGCTAGAATCATGGAGCAGACGAAGCTGAACATCCACCGGTTCATGTCCGGTCCGCTCGGAGGCGATCAGCAGATCGGCGCGCTCGTGGCGCAGAACGAAATGGACCTGATCATCTTCCTGCGCGACCCGCTCATGGCGCAGCCGCACGAGCCGGACATCATCGCGCTTCTGCGTCTCTGCGACGTGCAAGGCATTCCGGTCGCGACCAACGTCGCGACGGGCGAGCTGCTTGTCCGCGCGCTGCAGCGCGGCGATTTCGCGTGGCGCGAGCTCGTGCACAAGTACAAGCCGGGTGAGGCGTAATGGAGGCCGTCGATCTATTAGCCTTCGGCGCCCATCCGGACGACGTCGAGATCGGCATGGGCGGCACGATCGCGAAGCATGTCGCGCAAGGCTACCGCGTCGCGATCTGCGACCTGACCGAAGCCGAGATGTCCTCCAACGGCACCGTGGAAACGAGGCGGCAGGAAGCCGCCGACGCTTCCGCGGTGCTTGGTTTATCGCATCGCTCCGTGCTGCGTCTGCCCGACCGGGGTTTAACCGGCTCGGATGAGCAGATCCGGGCGATCGTGGCCGAAATTCGCCGGCTGCGCCCGCGGCTCGTCTTCGCGCCTTATTGGAGCGACCGCCATCCGGACCACGTCAACTGCAGCGGATTGATCGAAGAAGCGGTCTTCAACGCGAAGCTGCGCAATTATATGCCGGAGCTGCCGCCCGTACAAGTGGAGCAAACGTATTTCTACTATATCAATGACAGCGGGGACGTCAGTCTCGTCACCGATATCAGCGATCATATCGGCACGAAGCTCGCGGCGCTGCAGGCTTACCGCTCGCAATTCGCGCCGCCGGCCGAAGGCGAAGACCGGGTGCGGACGCCGTTGACCGACCGGTACATCCAGCGCGTGGAAGCGAGGGACATGCTGCTCGGCCAAACGCGGGGCTGGGCGTACGCCGAAGGATTTGCAATCCGGAAGCCGCATGCGGTAACGTTGTTTTAAACGAACGCTCGTTTTGTCAAGCGTATTATATCTTGATGAAGCCGCGTTGAGCCGTCGCTCGCCGCATAGGCATAGGCATAGGTAACGAAAGAATCGGAGGTGCAGCGCATGGCTAGACGCTTAAAGATCGGCATCACCTGCTACCCGACGCTCGGAGGCTCCGGCGTCGTCGCGACGGAGCTCGGCAAGTTGCTTGCCGAGAAAGGGCATGAAATTCATTTTATTACGCACAGCGTTCCGTTCCGGCTGGGCCAATTCCAGAAAAACATCTTCTATCACGAAGTCGAAGTCAACGACTATTACGTCTTCCGATATCCGCCTTACGATCTGTCGCTCGCCAGCAAAATGGCGCAGGTCGTGAAAATGCAGGAGCTGGACATCCTGCATGTCCATTACGCGGTGCCGCATGCGGTTTGCGCCTACTTGGCCAAGGAAATGGTCGGCGACGGCCTTCGCACGGTGACGACGCTGCACGGCACGGACATTACGGTGCTGGCCCAGGACGAGTCGCTCAAGGATCTGATCCGCATGGGCATCAACAAGAGCGACGCCGTCACGGCGGTATCCAAGGACCTGATCCGCGAAACGCGGGAGCTGCTCGACATCGACAAACCGATCGAGCTGACGTATAACTTCGTCGACAAACGCGTTTACTTTCCGCGGGAATGCAGCTCGCTGCGGAGCGATTTCGCTTCGGGCGACGAGAAAATCCTCATGCATATCTCGAACTTCCGGCCCGTGAAGCGGCTGCAGGACGTCGTCGACGTGTTCGCCAAGGTTGTCCGGGAAGTGCCGAGCCGGCTGCTGCTCGTCGGGGAAGGGCCGGATTTGCCGAAGGTGCAGGCTTGGGTCCGCCAGCTCGGCTTGCAGGACCGCGTGCACTTCCTCGGGAAGCAGGACGACGTCGCGCAGGTCATCTCGATCGCGGACGTCATGCTGCTGCCGTCGGAGAAGGAAAGCTTCGGGCTCGTCGCGCTGGAAGCGATGGCCTGCGGCGTGCCCACGATCGGCTCCACGGCCGGCGGGATTCCCGAGCTGGTGTCCCACGGCGAAACGGGCTATCTGTCGCCGATCGGCGATACGGACGACATGGCCTACAACGCGATTCGGCTGCTGCGCAACGAAGGGCTCTACCGGAAGGTTCGCGAAGCGTGCCTGCACCGGGCCAGAACCCGCTTCTGCAACGATTTGATTACGGCCGAATACGAGCGAATCTACTACAAGACGCTCGGCATCGAAGCCGACATTCCGGAGCCGGTTTGCGAGTAAGCCAGCACCCATAGCAGGAAAGGAGGGAGGGCCATGTCGATGAGCGAAGCGCTGACGAAGGCGCTCCCTTTGCTTGCCGCGCTGGAAGCGCGCGGATTCGAAGCCGTTTTCGTGGGCGGCTGCGTCCGGGACACGCTGCTCGGGCGGCCGCTGAAGGACGTGGACATCGCGACGGCCGCTTCGCCCGAAGAGGTTATCGCCGCGTTTCCGCGGACGATTCCGACCGGGCTACAGCACGGCACCGTCACGGTCGTGCACGAAGGCGGCACTTACGAAATCACCACGTTCCGCACGGAATCGGCCTATGAACGCTTTCGCCGGCCGTCCGAGGTGCGGTTCGTGACCGAATTGAAGGAAGACCTGCTGCGCAGGGACTTCACGATCAACGCGATGGCCATGCGCGCCGACGGGACGATGGTCGATCCGTTCGGCGGACGCCGGGATCTCGAGCGCGGCATCCTGCGCTGCGTCGGCGAGGCCGACGCGCGGCTCCAGGAGGACGCGCTGCGCATCGTGCGGGCGGTCCGGTTCGCGGCGGCCTACGACCTGCGGATCGCGCCCGGCACGTGGCGCGCGGTCCGGCGGCATCGCGGGCTGCTCGCGCATATCGCCATGGAACGGATCGGGCTCGAGTTCGACAAAATGATCGGCGGCAGCCGGCCGGAACGGGCCGGCGCGCTGCTCGCGGCGAGCGGCCTGCTGGGCTGCACGAAAGAGCCGCTTCCGGAAGCCTTCGCTTCCGCGGCGGCGGCTTACGCGGCGCTGTCCGCCCGCCGCAGATCCGAAGCGGCGCCGCTGACGCGCGGCTTCCGCGGCCTGGCTGGCATCCCGGACGGCCAGGACCGGTGGGCGGCGCTCTGCGCGCTGCTCGGGCTCGGCGCGGACGCGAGCTTGAAGCTGTTCGGGACGCTGCGCTACGCGGCGGTCCGCGGCGAACGGCTCGCGGCGGTCTTGGCCGTTCACGGCGCCATGGCGGAGCGGGCCGAACGCGACCTGCTCGGCCTCGCCGGTTCGCCGGCGGCCGAGAACGACGCAGCGGCCGCGCGGCTGTCGGACGACACGCGGCGCAGCTGGATTCTTGCCGCGCTGCGTCACGGACAAGCCGCCGCGCTCGCTTGGACGGGCATCGTCAAGCGCGTGCCGGACTTGATCGCGGCGGACGGACAAACCGCGGAGCGATATGCCGGTCTCGGCCCCTACGCGCAAGCGCTGGAGGCGACGGTGCGGGGCATGCCCGCGGGCGCGATCCGCGACTTGGCCGTGAAGGGCAAGGAGCTGCTGGCGCTCGCGGACAGGCCTCCCGGTCCGTGGCTGGGCCAGCTGCTTCAAGGCTTGCTGGAAACCGCGGCGCTCGGGGGCGTGCCGAACGAGAAAGCGGCGCTGCTCGCCGAAGCGGCGGACCGGCTTGCGCAAATCGACAAGCCGCAAGAAACGCGAGGTGACCATTCATGAACAATCGCCTGCTCGAGCTGCTGGAGCAGCAGGGAAGCGAACATTACATATCGGGCGAACAGTTGAGCCAAGCGCTTCAGGTCAGCCGGACGGCGATCTGGAAGCAGATCAAGAAGCTGGAAGCCGCGGGCTATCGGATCGAGGCATCGCGCAGGCTCGGTTATCGGCTGATCGACCGTCCGTCCAAGCTGACGGCGCTTGAGCTCGGCGCCAAGCTCGGGGAGAAGGGCGTCGCGATGATCGGCGGCATCCGCTTGTTCGACGAGGTCGATTCGACCCAGAACATCGCGCAGCGGCTGGCGGAAGAAGGCGCGCCGGAAGGCACGCTCGTCATCGCCGAGCAGCAGACGAACGGACGGGGCCGAATGGGACGCAAATGGGTATCCCCTTCGGGGAAGGGGATCTGGATGAGCTTCATCCTTCGCCCCGGCATGCCGATCCATTTCGCGCCGCAGCTGACGCTCCTGACGGCCGTCGCGCTGTGCCGCGCCCTGCGCGCGGCCGCCGCGCCGCTCGACATCGGCATCAAATGGCCGAACGATTTGCTCGTCGGCGGCCGAAAAATCAGCGGCATTCTGCTGGAAACGACGGCCGAGGAAGAGCGCCTGCGCTACGTGATCGCCGGCATCGGCATCAGCGTCAACTTAACCGAAGACGATTACCCGCCGGAGCTTCTCGACATCGCGACGTCGCTGCGCATCCAACTGGGCCGGGAGCTCGACAGAGCGGAGATCGTCGCGTCGTTCTTCGCCCAATTCCAGCAGCTGTACGCCGTATATCAGCGGGAAGGCTTCGCTCCCATTCAGACGATCTGGGAGGCGCTGTCCGTCACGCTGCACAAGCCGACGCGGCTCATCGTCGGCGGCAAGTCAACCACGGGCACGCCGATCGGCTTGAACGACCAAGGCGCTCTGCTCGTGCGGATGGACGACGGCGCCGTCGTGCCGCTTTTTTCCGCGGAGCAGGTGCCGCCGCAGGGGTAACCGTTCATAGACGGTTTGCCGATTTAATGATATACTCGCCTTACCAGTCATGCTCATCGATGGGGCGGTATCGCGCAGGACGCGAACCGCACCCGGGACAATGCGGCGGACCGGAATGACATCATCCGCTTCGTTTGCAAGGCAGTGCGCATTTCTGCTCTGAGCCGTCAGGGACCGAGACAGAAGGAAGCCCGCTTTAGCCAGGATGTTCCTTTTTGGATTGGAACCTTTTTAGCGGCGGCTAGAAGGTTTTTTTGCGTTGATCACATAGGACGAACGCCGATCGTGAAAGCTTAACTTAGGCATGACGAACCTCGCGGACGCCCATCCAATTCTAAGGAGGACGAAGCCCATGACCCAACCGTTGACGATTACGAAGATGAAAAAAATGAAGCAAAACGGAGAGCCGATCTCGATGCTTACCGCCTACGACTATCCATCCGCCAAGCTCGCGGAGGAAGCCGGCATCGACATGCTGCTCGTCGGGGATTCCCTCGGCAACGTCGTGCTGGGGTACGACACGACGATTCCCGTGACGCTAGACGATATGGTGTACCACGCGCGCGCGGTCGCCCGCGCCGCTCGACTTACGTTCATCGTGGCCGATCTGCCGTTCATGACCTACCGGCTCGGCAAGGAAACGACGCTTCGCAACGCGGCAAGACTGCTGCAGGAAGGCCATGCCCACGCCGTCAAGCTGGAAGGCGGCGCGGAGGTCGCGGACGAAGTCGCGGCCCTCGTGAAGGCCGGCATCCCGGTCATGGGGCATATCGGCTTGACGCCGCAATCGGTCCATCAACTCGGCGGCTACAAAGTGCAGGGCAAGCTGGAGAAGGAAGCGCAGCGGCTGATCGACGACGCCAAGGCGCTGGAAGCAGCCGGAGCGTTCAGCGTCGTGCTGGAGCTCGTGACGGAGCCGCTCGCGGAAGCGATCTCCTCGGCGCTGTCCATTCCGACGATCGGCATCGGCGCGGGCCGGGGCTGCGACGGGCAAGTACTGGTGTATCACGATATTTTGCAGTACGCCTCGCCTTATTACGAGAAGCGCTTCGTGAAGACGTACGCGGATCTCGGAACGACGATCCGCGGCGCGATCGGCGCTTACGTCGCCGACGTGAAGTCGCGCGCGTTTCCGGAGCAGGCGCATGCCTTCCCGATGGAGCAGGAAGTGCTCCGCCGGCTGTACGGCGGCGGCGCCGATAACGCCGAAGAGAACGGCGCGCAGCGCGATCAGGCCGGCGCGTCCCAAGGAGGCGGACAGTCATGATCATCTGCACGACGATTGCCGAATTGAAGGCCGAGCTCGCCAGGCGGCGCGGCCAGTCGCCGAACGGATTGATCGGGCTGGTGCCTACGATGGGCTACCTGCACGAAGGCCACGCGAGCCTGATGCGCCGCGCGGCCGACGACGGCGCATTCACGGTCGTGTCCGTGTTCGTCAACCCGCTGCAGTTCGGGCCGAACGAGGACTTCGAGCGCTATCCCCGCGACTTGGAGCGGGATGCCGCGCTCGCGGAGAAGAACGGCGCCGCGCTGCTCTTCGCGCCTTCGGTCGCCGAAATGTACCCGGCGAAGCCGCTTACCCGCGTGTTGATCGGCGAGGTGACGACGAAGCTGTGCGGCGCTTCGCGGCCCGGCCATTTCGACGGCGTCGGCACGGTCGTCAGCAAGCTGTTCAATCTGGTTCAACCCGGCCGCGCCTACTTCGGCATGAAGGACGCCCAGCAGGTGGCGGTCATTCAACAAATGGTGAACGACCTCAACATTCCGGTCAAGATCGTGCCGTGCGAAACGGTCCGCGAGCCGGACGGCCTGGCGATGAGCTCTCGCAACGTCTACCTGAACGCGGAGCACCGCGAACAGGCGCTGGTCTTGTCGCGGACGCTCGGCGACGCGGGAAAGCTGCTGACCGAGCCGGGCATGACCGCTAGCCGCCTGGTCGCCGAAGCGACGGCGCGCATCCGCACGGCGCCGCTGGCCGAGATCGATTACGTGGAGCTGCTGACGTATCCTTCGCTGCAGCCGCTCGATCCGGATCTGCCGCTTGCCGAAGCCGACGCGCAGGTGATTCTCGCGCTCGCCGTCAAATTCGGCGCCACGCGATTGATCGATAACCGTTTATTTCAACCGACTGGAGGTGGCCGCCATGTTCAGAACGATGATGAAATCGAAGCTTCACCGAGCCACAGTCACTGAAGCGAACCTGAATTACGTCGGCAGCATCACCATCGACGAAGAGTTGATGGAGCTGGCCGACATTTGGCCCAACGAGAAAGTACAAATCGTCAACAACCATAACGGCGCGCGCCTGGAGACGTACGTCATCACCGGCCCCCGGGGCAGCGGCGTCATTTGCCTGAACGGCGCGGCGGCGCGGCTCGTGCAGCCCGGCGACAACGTCATCATCATTTCGTACGGAGTCATGACGGAAGAGGAAGCGCGGGCCTACAAGCCGAAAGTCGTCATCCTGGATGCGGCCAACAAGCCCGTCCAATTGACGAACGAAGAGCTTCACGCGACCGTGCTGTGACGAAAGCGCCGTAATCCCGATGCCAACGCTGTGAAACGTCTGGGTTGTAGTATGAAAAGCGGTGCCCGGGCAAAGAATGAGCATAACACTCGCTTCATTCTCTACATTACGGCGTGAAGGTGGGGGCGTATCATGTTCAAGCATGTTTTCAACACGATGCAGGACATTCTTCAAGACATCATCATTCATTATCCGCATGCCAACGACACAGAGCGCCAACGATTGGATGAGCAGTTAGCGAAGCTGAAGCAGTTCAGCGATCAATTTATCGAAGAATGGCTGCAATTCGAGGAAAAGATGGCCGATTTCCGCGACATGCAGCAGCAGTTCGGGCATGGCCCGGCCGCCGGCGAAAGCCAACCGGCCGGGGCCAGCCCCAAGGAGACGGCGTACCCGAAAATCATTTCCGCGGTGCCTCAGGCAGCCCAGCAAGCGGCGGGACCTGCCGTGGCCGGAGTCGGCTTGGCGGGAGCGGACGACGAGGATTGGGAAGCCTCGGCCGCGTTTCACCGGTCCATGTCGAAGGGTCAGGGCTACTTCAAGCTGCTGATGTTCCGGGAAGCGGCGTCGCATTTCGAAGAGGCGGTCGACCGGTCGCCCGAGAACAACCAGGCGCGATTGTTCCTCGGCATGACGTTCATGCATCTGCAGGAATGGCACGACGCCCAGCGGCATTTCCAGCTGCTGGTCGAGATCACGGAGCATCCGAGATGGCGGGCGCTCGGGCTGAACGCGCTCGGCTGCATTCAAGCGGTACGCATGAATTTGGAGCAGGCGGCCGTTTATTTCGAGAAGGCGCATCAAGCCGACCCGAATTTCACCGATCCGCTCGCGAACATGCAATCCTGCGCGCAGCACGCGGGCCAACTGTCGCTTTATTTCGGAAGCGGCCAGCTGTAACTTCGAACGGTCAAGTGAGCAGGGGAAACTATCGGTCCTCGCTGAACGTTCTATAAACGAAACGCGCTCCGCCCGGGCGGCGCGGGCCGGGCTGACCGGCGACGCGCCGCCATTGCCGGGAGCGGCGTTTTTGCTTGTTTGGGGAGGATACGTACCGGATGAATTACGCCGTATTGGATTTGGAAACGACCGGCCACGGCGCCGGAGACGATATTATACAGGTCGGGCTCGTCCTGATGGACGAGGACATGAAGGTCGTGCGGACGTACAGCTCGTTCGTCAAGCCGACGATTCCGATCCCGGCTTTCATTACGGGCCTGACCGGCATCGAAGAAGCGATGGTGGCGGACGCTCCGGAGCTGGAGGAAGTGCTGCTCGAAGTCGTGCCGCTGCTCTCCGACGCGGTGCTCGTCGCGCATAACGTCAGCTTCGACGCCGGGTTTCTGAACGCGGCGCTCGACCGCAGCGGGTACGTGGCGTTCGACGGACGCCGGCTCGATACCATCGACCTGCTGCGCATTCTGTATCCGACGCTGACGACCTACCAGCTTGGCGCGGTGACGGAACTATTCGGCATCGAACACGATCAGCATCACCGAGCGGACAGCGACGCCATGGCCACGGCGGAGCTGTTCGCTGCGTGCTGCCGTAAACTGGAAGGCCTTCCGCTGCTGACGCTGCAGCGGCTTGCCCAGCTGCTCGGCGACGAGATCGACGATCTCGGCTGGTTCGTCTCGCGATTCGCCACCCGCAAAGAGATGACCTCGGCGATCGACATGGATGCGTTTGCGTATTTCCGGCAGTTCGCGATGAAGGCCGGCGACTGGACGGAGGAGCAGCATCCGCGCAGCGACGAGGAGGCGGCCGCTTCGGCTGCCGGTTGGACGTTCCCCGCCTTTCTCGAACACCTCAAGCAAGGCATCGCCGCGGTCATTCCGGGCTACGAGGAACGGGAACCGCAGAACATGATGTTCCGGGAAGTCATCGACGCGCTCGAGGAAGAACGGCATCTGCTCATCGAAGCCGGCACGGGCACGGGCAAGTCGCTCGGCTATCTCATTCCGGCTCTCTACTATGGTGTCCAGCACAACAAGAAGATAGTCGTGAGCACGCATACGATCAATTTGCAGGAACAGCTGCGGTCGCGGGACTTGCCCCTGCTGCTCGCCGTCATGCCGTATCCGTTCAAAGCCGCCGTTTTCAAGGGACGCGGCAACTACTTATGCCTGCGCAAGTTCGAGGGCAAAGTGAACATGCGCGATTTCGGCGCGCCGGCCGAGGATCGGATCACGGCCTCGCAAATGGTCGTCTGGCTGAGCGAGACGGAGCACGGCGATCAGGAGGAGCTGAACTTCGGCAACCGGGGCGCGGACTTCTGGAGCGCGGTCGCGAGCGACGCGGATTCCTGCCTGAACCGAAGCTGTCCGTGGTTCAAGCGCTGCTATTATCACCGCGCGAAGCAGGAAGCGAACATCGCGGACGTCGTCATCACGAACCACTCCATGCTGTTCACGGACATCCGCGCGGATCACCGCCTCCTGCCGGGCTACGAGCATCTCATCCTCGACGAAGCGCATCATCTGGAGGACGTCGCGGGCAAGCATCTCGGGACGCAGCTGTCCTACTACGGGATCCAGCAGCCGGTGTTCCGGCTCTGCAAGGATGCCCGGAACGGCCAGCTGATCGTGCTGAACAGCCGGCTGGCGCACGAGAACGTCGAGCAGACGCAGAAGTGGCGCGAGGAAATCGACGAGGTGGTGCCGGTTTTCGGCGAGCTGCGCGACGAGTGGGACCGGCTGTTCGAACTGCTGTACGCGCTCGCGAGCGCGAGCGGCGGCGGGGGGAGAAGCGGGGCGGCCGATTCGCCCGGCGGCGAGGCGGGGCAGTACGTGCTGCGGCTTCGGGGCGGCAAGCTGCCGGAGCTGTGGAAAGAAGCCCAGCTGATCGAGGAGGCGGTGCACGGTTACCTGACTCAAATCATCCGGCCGCTCGACAAGGTGTTCGCCGCCATCAAGGAGGACATCGACGATCCCGCCATCGCGGCGCTCGTCACCGATCTGAGCGGGACCGTGAAGGATTTGGCCCGCGCGCGGGACGATCTGCGCCAGTTCATCAAGGCGGATAAGACCGACACCGTATATTGGCTGGAGGCCAATGCCAATTCGCGGGCGAAGTCGGTGCAGCTGTACGCCGTGCCCGCCGACGTCAGCAGCCAGCTGCGCACCTATTTCTTCGACACGAAGCGCAGCGTCGTCCTGACATCGGCCACGCTGTCGGTGCAGAAATCGTTCCAGTACGCTTGCGAGCAGCTCGGCTTGGCCGGCGAGGAAGAAGCGGGACGGCTGAAAACCGTTCAGCTGCCGTCTCCGTTCAACTACCGGGAACAAGCGCTCGTCATCATCCCGCGCAATTTCCCGGTGCTGAAGGGCGCCTCCGGCGACCCGATGTTCATGGAGAAGCTCGTCGCGTCGCTGACGGAGACGGCCATCGGCACGCACGGCCGGATGCTCGTCCTGTTCACGTCGTACAAAATGCTGAAGCAAGCGTACGAGCCGCTCAAAGAAGCGCTGTCGGAACACGGCATTCAGGTGCTGGGACAAGGCATCGACAGCAGCAACCGCAGCAAGCTGACGCGCCGCTTCCAGCAGCAGGCCGCTTCGATCCTGCTCGGCACGAGCAGCTTCTGGGAAGGCGTCGACATTCCCGGCGACGCGCTGACGTGCCTCGCCATCGTCCGGCTGCCGTTTCAGCCCCCGAACCATCCGCTCGTGGAGGCGAAGTCGGAGCTGCTGCAGGAGCAGAACCAGAACCCGTTCATGAAGCTGTCCATTCCGCAGGCGGTCATTCGCTTCAAGCAGGGCTTCGGCCGGCTGGTCCGGACGGCGAAGGACCGGGGCATCGTCCTCATTTACGATACGCGCGTCATCGATACGTATTACGGCAAATACTTTCTGTACTCGCTTCCGGGTCCGAAGATCGAAACGATGCACGTGGACCAAATCGTGCCGCGGATGCACGAATGGCTGACCCCGCGCGAAGAAGGAGTGGAAACATGAAACCGATGAAAATTTCCGAGGCCGTCGTTCGCAGACTTCCCGTGTACTTGCAGGTATTGAACGACTTGAGCGCGCGGGATGTCCAGACGGTTTCATCGCAGGAGCTCGGCAACCGGCTCGATCTCAATCCCGCCCAGATTCGCAAGGATCTGGCGTACTTCGGCGATTTCGGCCGCAAAGGGATCGGCTACGACGTGACGTACCTGATCGAGAAGATCCGGCAAATCCTGAAGCTCGACCAGCCCCTCAACGTCGCGCTCGTGGGCGCCGGCAATCTCGGCCGGGCGCTCTGCAATTATAATACGTACTTGAAGGATAATATGAAAATCACCGCGGTGTTCGACGTGCATCCGTCCATGATCGGCTCGTCCATCAACGGGCTGACCGTGCTGCCGATGGAGAAGCTGAAGGAGACGATCGTCGAGCGCCACATCCGGATCGGCATCATCACGGTACCGGCGATCGAAGCGCAGAACGTCGCGGACAAGTTCGTCGAAGCCGGCGTCGACGGCATTCTGAATTTCGCCCCGACCATCCTCCGCGTGCAGGATGCCGTGCGGATCCACTATGCGAATTTCACGACCGAGCTGATGAGCCTCGCGTATTATTTGGACGAAGAAGGAGAAGAGAACGAGAATGAAGCGGATCTGGATTAAAGACGGCGCCTTCGTCACGATGGACGACGCCCGTCCGGTGGTGTACGGCCACATGGTCGTCGAGGGCGATACCATCCTATACCTGAGCGAGGAGACGCCGGATCCCGTGCCGGATGGCGCCGAAATCATCGACGGACGGGGCTATGCGTTCATGCCCGGCCTCATTAATACGCACGGCCATGCCGCCATGTCGCTGCTGCGCGGTTATTCCGACGACGAAGCGCTGCAGGTTTGGCTGGAGCAGAAGATGTGGCCGATGGAAGGCAAATATACGGACGAAGACGCCCGTTGGGGAACGGCGCTGGCCGTCAGCGAGATGCTTCGCTCCGGCACGACGACGTTCGTCGACATGTACGACCGGATGCATCTGGTCGCCGAAGTGGCCGAACAGTCCGGCATTCGGGCGCTTCTGACCCGCGGCGTCATCGGCTTGTGCCCGCCCGACGTGCAAACCGCCAAGCTGAACGAAGCGAAGCGGTTCGCGCAGGAATGGAACGGCCGGGCGAACGGCCGCATTCGGACGATGCTGTCCCCGCACGCGCCGTATACCTGCCCGCCCGATTACATCGCGCGGATCGTGGAAGCGGCGCACGAGCTGGATCTCCCGCTGCATACCCATATGTCGGAAACCGCCGCCGAGGTGCAGCAGAACGTCAACGAGTACGGCTGCCGTCCCGTCGAGCACCTGGACAAGCTCGGCTTTTTCTCGCGGCCGGCGCTGGTGGCGCACGCGGTACATCTGACGGACGGCGAGATCGCCCTGCTCGCCGAGCGCGGCGTCGGCGTCTCGCACAACCCCGCGAGCAACCTCAAGCTGGCAAGCGGCGTGGCGCGCGTGCCGGACTTGCTGCGCGCGGGCGTGACCGTCGGCCTGGGCACGGACAGCGCGGCCAGCAACAACAACCTCGACCTGTTCGACGAGATCCGCTTGGCGGCGCTCATCCACAAGGGCGTCTCGGGCGATCCGACAGCCGTTCCCGCATGGGAAGCGCTCAAGCTCGGCACGGTCCGCGGCGCGCGCGCGATCTGGCAGGACGGACGGATCGGCCGGCTGAAGGAAGGCATGAAGGCCGACTTCATCGCGATCGATATCGAACAGCCGCATTTCTATCCGCGGACCGATCTCGTCTCGCATTTGGTATACGCCGGAACGGGACGGGACGTGCGCCACGTCTGGGTCGACGGCCAACGGGTCGTCAAGGACGGCGCCTGCGTCTTCCTGGACGAGGCGCGGATTCGCGCCGAGGCGCAGCGCTGCTTTGAAAGGCTGTCAACGAGCTGATGCGCGTCAACCGGTTCAAGAGAGCGCCGTTCATGACGACGGGCCGCTGGATCGCGCTGCTCGTCGTCGTGCTGGCGCTGCTGCTCGTCGCGTTCAACGCGTATTATCGTTACGTGCAAGCGCCGGTATGGAAGGCGGAGGCGTCCGCCGAAGCGGACGCGAAGCAGCGCAGCGGACTGAAAGACATCGCCGGCTCGTATGCGTACGTCTGGGATGAGCCGGTATGGGTCGTCAAGGGCAAGGACGAGAGCGGCGCGCCCGCTTACGCCTGGCTCAAGAAGGAGGCGACCATCACGCTCAAGGCGAGCGAAGGCCGAACGAAGGCCGAGATCAAAGCGGCGTTCCTGCAGCAGAAGCCGGATGCCGATATCGCCCATATCCGCCTCGGCCTGTTCGGCGGCGAGCCGGTATGGGAAGTGTTTTACGCGCGCAAGCAAAGCGGCGCCGTTTATCATTTCTATGACTTTTACCGGTATCGCGACGGTTCGCTGATCGTCATGTATAAGCTGCCGGCCCAATAGCGGCAGGCAAGCCTGCCAGCATTCCCCGGCTCCTGGAATCTACGGATTATGATATACTTTCGTATAGCGGCATTGATAGACGAAAGGATAACGAATCCAAGGATGAAGGGAGCTTTTTGCCATGAAATTACGTCCGTTGCCGATTGCGCTGACGGCTGTCATATCCGCCGCCCTGCTTACCGGCGGGTGGTTCATGTACCGCAACGAAGCCGACCTTAAGCCGCTTGACCGCATCGCGACCGGCGCGCCCGGCGTCGTGAACGCCAAGCCCGTCATCGGCCGCGACGCCGTGACCGTGAATCTGACGCTCAACGGGGTTGCGAATCTTCGGCATATATACGATACGATCGCCACGAAAGGCGATGCCATCATCGGTTCCAAAACGCTTAAGCTGAACATCGAGCCTTCAGGCTCGTCCGCGAAGCTGGACGACGTCTGGTCTTCCATGCTCTTCAAGGTCGCCCAGGCGATGGACCACCGCGAATACGCGGCGATTCCGGCCGCCATGACGCAGGCGCAGACCGACCATCCCGGCATTCAAGCCGGTTCCGAGATGGACGACGCCAACGTCTATATTACGCTGAAAGACGGCCAGTCGGTCAAATACGTCGTGCTTCCGCGAGAAGCGAATACGATTGGAGCGTGGCCAAATGCTTAAATACGGCAAGGAAATGCTGATCGGGTTCATCCCGGTCTTGATTTTGTTTCTGCAATTCGCGGCAGGCATCAACGTCATGCCGCTCGTGATGCTGGCCGTCGTCGCCGGCGCGCTGATCTACATGGCGCGTTCGCGCGGCCATCTGGCGACGGTCGGCGGCGAGCGCAAAGGAAAGCCGCGTCAGCTGAAGCCGATGTCGTTCGAAGAGATCGGCGGCCAGGACAGGGCGAAGCAGGAGCTGATCGAAGCGCTTGACTTTCTCGTGCACGTCGACCAGATTTCCAAATTCGGCATTCGCCCGCTGAAGGGCATCCTGCTGACGGGCCCTCCGGGCACGGGCAAGACGCTGCTGGCGAAAGCCGCCGCCAATTATACCGATTCCGTCTATCTCGGCGCGTCGGGCTCGGAGTTCGTGGAGATGTACGTCGGCGTCGGCGCGAGCCGGATCCGCGACTTGTTCAAGGAGGCGCGCCAGAAGGCCGCCAAGCAGGGCAAGGCCAGCGCCGTCATCTTCATCGACGAGATCGACGTCATCGGCGGCAAGCGCGACGGCGGGCAGCAGCGCGAATACGACCAGACGCTCAACCAGCTGCTGACCGAACTCGACGGCATCCATACGTCGGATTCGCCGCGCATCCTGCTCATCGGCGCGACGAACCGCAAGGAAATGCTCGACGCGGCGCTGCTCCGCCCGGGCCGCTTCGACCGCCATATCGCCGTCGACCTGCCCGATAAGAAAGGCCGCGAGCATATTCTGAATCTGCATGCCCGCAACAAGCCGATCGATCCGGACAGCGTGAACCTCGGGAAGATTGCGGAGGAGTCGTTCGGCTTCTCCGGCGCGCAGCTCGAGAGCGTCATGAACGAAGCGGCGATTTACGCGATGCGCGAGGACGGGGAGACGATCAGCCAGCGGCATCTGTCCATGGCGATCGACAAAGTCATGATGGGCGAGCGGACGGACCGCGAGGCGACGAACGAGGAGCGGGAGCGCGTCGCGCTCCACGAGCTCGGCCACGCGATCGCGGCGGAGCTCGTCCGTCCCGGCAGCGTCTCGCAGGTCGCGCTGCTGCCGCGGGGCGGCGCGCTCGGCTACGTCCGACACAACCCGCAGCAGGACAAGTATTTGTACACGAAGCAGTTTCTCGAAGGCCAGATCATGATCGCGCTCGGCGGCGCCGCGGCCGAAGAGATGTTTTACGGCGAGCGCAGCACGGGTTCGCGCGGAGACTTCGAGCAGGCGATGAACATCGTCCGCTCGATGGTGGAATCCGGTTTGACCGAGCTCGGCATCGTCGACGGCTCCATGATGACGCCCGACAAATGGGCGGCCGTGACGGGCAACGTCCTAAACGAGCTGATGCACGGCGTGAAAGGACTGCTGGAGGCGCACCGCGACGTCTTCCTCTCGGCGCTCGACGTGCTGGTGAAGGAAGAAACGCTGAGCGGCGACCGGTTCCGCGCGCTGCTGCGGCAGCTGACCGCGGAGCGTCCCGGGGCGCTCGCGCAATGATACGCATTCGGACAAGAAGGCGGATGGACATCCGCCTTCTTATTTGCGCGCAAAAACGGTATACTAGAAGATGAAATTTGGAGGTGTGCACGATTGACTGCAGTGCGTAAAGTCGGCGTGGTAGGCGCCGGAACGATGGGGCAGAGCATCTGCGAGATGCTCGCCGCCAATGGGCTTGACGTGTATATGGCCGAGCAGAACGAAGAACGGCTCGCGCATGCCCTGGACATGATCGAATTAAGCTTGGACAAGCAGATGGAACGGTGGGCGGTGACGGCCGCGGAGAAGAAGCTCGTGCTGAGCCGCATCCATCCGAAGTCGTCGCTGAACGAGCTGCAGTCCTGCGAGCTGGTCATCGAGACGATCACGGAAGACTTGGACAGCAAGCTGGCGATTTTCAAGGAACTGGACGCCGTCTGCCTGCCCGACGTCATCCTGGCGAGCAACACGTCGACGCTCAGCCTGACGGAGCTCGCGAGCGTGACGTCCAATCCGGACCGCGTCATCGGCATGCATTTCGTCTATCCCGTCAACCGGGCGGACCTCGTGGAGATCGTGCGCGGGCTGAAGACGAGCGACGACGTGTTCGAACGGACGAAGCGGTTCGTGGAGACGACGATACATAAGAAAGGCGTCATGGTGTTCGAATCGCCGGGCTTCGTCACGACCCGGCTGATCTGCCTGTTCATCAACGAGGCGCTTCACGTGCTGGAGGAAGGCGTCGCGTCGGCGGAAGACATCGACAGCGCCATGCGGATCGGCTACGCGTTCCAGCACGGGCCGTTCGAGATGGCGGACCGGTTCGGGCTCGATGCCGTGCTGGCCGCGCTGGAGCGGATGTTCCGCGAGTACGGGGAGCTGAAATACCGGCCGTCGTTCATCCTGAAAAAAATGGTGCGCGGCGGCCAGCTCGGCGTCAAGAGCGGGAGCGGCTTTTTCGAATACGACAAGGACGGTGGACGGATATGATCATTCTTGTCATGAACGCCGGCAGTTCTTCGCTGAAGTACCAGCTGTATAATATGGAAGAAGAAGCGGTACTGGCCCAGGGCCGCGTGGAACGGATCGGCATGGATGCGTCGATTCTCGTGCACGAGCCGGCTGGACGGCCGGAAGTGAACGAAGTGAGCGAAATTCTGGACCATAACACGGCGGTGCGCCGGCTGATCGACATGCTGACGCATAAGGAGCACGGCGTGCTGCTGTCCATGAAGGAGATCGACGCCGTCGGCCATCGCGTCGTGCACGGCGGCGAAAGCTTCAAGGAGTCGACGCTCGTCACGGAGGACGTGAAGAAGGAGATCCGCCGCCTGTTCGACCTGGCGCCGCTTCACAACCCGCCGGCGATGATGGGGATCGCCGCGGTGGAATACAACCTGCCGAGCGTGCCGCAGGCCGTCGTGTTCGATACGGCGTTCCACCAGTCGATGCCGCAGGAGACCTTCCTGTATCCCATTCCGATGGTGCTCTACCGCCGTCATAAAATCCGGCGTTACGGCTTCCACGGCACGTCTCACGACTACGTCAGCAAGGCGGCGGCCGAGACGCTCGGCCGTCCGCTCGAAACGCTCAAGCTCGTGACCTGCCACATCGGCAACGGCGCGAGCTGCGCGGCGATCCTGCACGGCAAGTCGTACGACACGAGCATGGGGCTGACGCCGCTCGAAGGGCTTATGATGGGCACGCGCAGCGGCGATCTCGATCCCGCCATCGTGCCGTTCACGATGAACAAGGAAGAGCTGACGCTGAACGAGGTCAATTCCATGCTGAACAAGCACAGCGGGCTGCTCGCGATCAGCGGGATCGGCAGCGACATGCGCGAGATCGTCGAAGCGATGGAAGACGGCGACAAGCAGGCGAAGCTGGCGTTCGACATGTACACGTACCGGCTGCGCAAGTACATCGGCGCCTATGCCGCCGGCATGAACGGCCTCGACGCCGTCGTGTTCACCGCGGGCGTGGGCGAGAATTCCGCGGCGGTGCGCAAGGCGGTGTGCGAGAACCTCTCGTTCTTCGGCATCGAGCTCGACGAGGCGCGCAACGCGGTCCGCTCGAAGGAAGCGCGGTTCATCTCGACCGACGCCTCCCGCGTCAAAGCGCTGGTCGTGCCGACGAACGAAGAGCTGCTGATCGCCCGCGACACGTACCGGCTGGCGAAGCAAGACAAGGAATAGCGTTAATTCGAACGGAGGACGATAGAATGAAAACCTTAACGACGATCGGACAATTGAAAGACGCGGTCGGCCAGTCCGTCTGGATCGGCTGCTGGCTGAACGGCAAGCGCTCGAGCGGCAAGATCCAATTCCTGCAGCTGCGGGACGGCACGGGCTACGTGCAGGGCGTCGTGGTGAAGAGCGAAGCGGCGGAGGACGTGTGGGACGCCGCGAAGGAGCTGACCCAGGAGAGCTCGCTGTACGTGAAGGGCGTCGTGCGGGAAGAGCCGCGGAGCCAATCCGGCTTCGAGCTGACGGTGGAAGGGATCGAGGTCATTCAGATTTCGCACGACTACCCGATCACGCCGAAGGAGCACGGCGTCGACTTCCTGATGGACCGCCGCCACCTGTGGCTGCGCGCGCCGAAGCAGCGCGCCATTCTCGTCGTCCGCGCGGAAATCATCCGCTCGATCCAGCAGTTCTTCGACGAACGGAACTTCACGCTGGTGGACCCGCCGGTGCTGACGCCGTCCTCGTGCGAAGGAACGACGAACCTGTTCCATACGAAATATTTCGACGAAGACGCGTATCTGACGCAAAGCGGCCAGCTGTACATGGAAGCGGCGGCGATGGCGCTCGGCAAGGTGTACTCGTTCGGACCGACGTTCCGGGCGGAGAAATCGAAGACGCGCCGCCACTTGATCGAATTTTGGATGATCGAGCCGGAGATGGCGTTCGTCGACCACGAAGAGAACCTGCGCGTGCAGGAGCAGTTCGTCTCCTTCGTCGTGCAGAACGTGCTGAAGAACTGCCGCAAGGAGCTGGAGACGATCGGCCGCGACGTGAGCAAGCTCGAGGCCGTTCAGGCGCCGTTCCCGCGCATCACGTACGACGAAGCGATCGCGTATCTGCAGAAGCAGGGACACGAGATCCGGTGGGGCGAGGACTTCGGCGCGCCGCACGAGACGGCCATCGCCGAGATGTACGACCGTCCGGTGTTCATTACGCACTACCCGACGTCGTTCAAGGCATTCTACATGAAGCCCGATCCGAACCGTCCGGAAGTCGTGCTGTGCGCGGACATGATCGCGCCGGAAGGGTACGGCGAAATCATCGGGGGCTCGCAGCGGATCGACGATCCGGAGCTGCTGGCGGAACGCTTCGCGGAGCATGAGCTGTCCACCGAGGCGTACCAATGGTACCTCGACCTGCGCAAGTACGGCACGGTGCCGCATTCCGGCTTCGGTCTCGGTCTCGAACGGACGGTCGCCTGGATTTGCGGGCTCGATCACGTGCGCGAAACGATTCCGTTCCCGCGCATGCTGTACCGTCTGTACCCGTAATCGCCGGAAGCGGCGGACAACGGCCAGGTTATGCAAGGGGGAGGAATACGGCCGGTGAAACAAGACTTGTGGAAAGCGTACGCGCGCGGGATGGCGGCGGCCATGAACGGCGGCAGCGTCGTCGTTCCCGCCGGTCTGCTGCGCGCTTACCGCGGCGTCGGCCTGTCCGACGCGGACATGATGCTGATGCTGCAGCTGATGCTGTTCCGGCAGGCGGAGGGCGTCGATTTCCCGACGCCCGAGCAGCTGGCGGAACGGCTCGGCATCGCGCCGAAGACGGCGCACGGCCAGCTTGGCCGCTTGATCAAGGAAGGGCTGCTCGCGATCGACGAAGAGGCCGATCCCGTCAGCGGCATCGTCATCGAACGGTACAACTGGACGGGCTTCCTGATCCGCGGCGCCGAATGGCTGGCGGACGAAGCGCGCCGCTCGGTCGGCGCCGAACGGGAGCCGCAGTCCGGACGGACGCCGGGGGCGGCGCAGGACGCGGCGGAGTGGACGAAGCCGGCGGATCTGTATACGGCGTTCGAGCAGGAGTTCGGCCGGCCGCTGTCGCCGATGGAATGCGAGACGATCAGCGCTTGGGTCGACCAGGACCGGTATCCGGACGAGCTGATTCGTTTCGCGCTCAAGGAAGCGGTGTTCGCCGGCAAGCTGCACTTCCGGTACATCGACCGGATTTTGATCGAATGGAGCCGCAACCGCGTCACGAATACCGACGAGGCGAAGGCGCATACGCAGAAATTTCGCAACGGCCGGGGGTCTTGACCCCCGGTTTTTTCATGCGCGAACGCGGCTTCCGCTCGCCCGGTCCCCTCCGCGGGGCTTTTTTTCCGGAGGGGGTGCCATTTTACGGGAAGGTCTGCTATAATAAGCTCGTTGCAACCAATCGAATAGCGATGGGGAGCTGGGCATGGCCGGCTGAGAGGAGATTCCGCACGATCTCGACCCTAGACCTGATCTGGATAATGCCAGCGTAGGAACCGCGTACAATTGCTTGGCGCACGCCGTGGCACGGCGTCGTGGCAAGCCGTAAGCAGCTGATAGAGGCATCCTCCGGAAGGGGGATGCCTTTTTGGTTCGTTCGTGGACGACCGGCGCACGCGTTCGCCAAGCGAGGCCTGATGCCGCATCGGCGTTCGGGGCACGATAGGTAGCAGACGACGGGCGTCCGAGCGGCGCAGATCACGATTCGGGGCAGCATGATTCGCAGATTATCCGCGGTCCGGCAAGAGGGCAGGCGAGGGGAGAAACGAGACATGGGACACAAAATTAGACGGGGCGGCTGGACGGCCGCGCTGGCGACGGTGCTGATCGCGGCGCTG
Source organism: Paenibacillus sp. UNC496MF (assembly GCF_900113915.1). NCBI lineage: Bacteria > Bacillati > Bacillota > Bacilli > Caryophanales > Paenibacillaceae > Paenibacillus > Paenibacillus sp. UNC496MF. Next base: position 370,227 of record NZ_FORE01000005.1, on the reverse strand, counting down.
GCGTTGGCCGGCTGCGGTGCCAAGAACGACGAGGGGAACGCGGGCAACGCCGCGAACGGCGCGGGGAGCGGCGGTACGAACGCGGCCGCGAACGGCGGGAATGCCGCAGCCGGAGACGCGCTGAAGGAAATCAAGGTCGTGCTCGACTGGACGCCGAACACGAATCATACGGGGCTGTACGTGGCCCGCGACAAAGGCTTCTTCGAGCAGCACGGCTTGAAGGTCGATATCATCCAGCCCGGCGAAGCGGGCGCGGACACGATGATCGCGACGGGCGCCGCCGACTTCGGCGTCAGCTACCAGGAAGGCGTCACGCAGGCGCGGATCCAGGGCGTGCCGCTCGTGTCGCTCGCGGCGGTCATCCAGCATAACACCTCCGGCTTCGCGTCGCCGGCGGTCAAGAACATCACGTCGCCGAAGGCGTTCGAAGGCAAGACGTACGGCGGCTGGGGTTCGCCCGCGGAACCGGCGGTTATTCAATCGCTGATGGAAGAAGACAAAGGCGACTTCAAGAAGGTCAAGATCGCCAACATCGGCGACGCCGATTTCTTCACGGCGACGAAGAAGAACATCGACTTCGCCTGGATTTTCTACGGCTGGGACGGGGTCGCGGCGGAGCTGAAGGGCGAGAAGATCAACATGGTTTATCTGACCGATTACAGCGACAAGCTGGATTATTACACGCCGGTGCTGGCGACGAACGAGAAGATGATCGCCGGGCACAAGGACACCGTGGAAGCGTTCATGGCGGCCGCGGCCGAAGGCTACCGATTCGCGATCGACCATCCGGACGAAGCCGCGGACGTGCTGATCAAGGCCGTGCCCGAGCTGAACGCGGATCTCGTCCGCGCCAGCCAGAAGTGGCTCAGCCCGCGCTACCAAGCGGACGCGCCGCGCTGGGGCGAGCAGAAGCTGACGGTGTGGAAGAACTACGCCGACTGGATGTACGACCATAAGCTGCTCGACAAGCCGCTCGACGCCGATAAAGCCTTCACCAACGACTTCCTGCCGGAAAAGGAGAACTGATTCATGGCTAACGCACTGCTGAGCATTCAAATTTTGCCGCGCACCCCGAACGGGGAAAGCGTCATTCCGTACGTCGACCGCGCCATCGACGTCATCAAGGCGTCCGGGGTGCCGTACCGCGTCGCGCCGCTCGAGACGACGATGGAAGGCGAGCTGGACAAGTTGCTCGCCGTCGTGCAGGAGATGAACGCCGCCATGGCGGAGATGGGCTGCCCGTCGATCATCTCGCAGATCAAAGTGTATTACGTGCCGGCAGGCACCGCGTCGATGGACGCCCTGCTGGAGAAATACCCGGATGGGCAATAAACGCGCCCTCCTGCTGCCGCCAGCGATCGTCATGGCGGCTTTTCTGCTGCTTTGGCAGGGGGCGGTCTGGCTCTTCGGGACGGAGGCGTACGTCCTGCCCGCGCCGTCCGCCATCGCCAAGCAGGCGATTGATTCCGCGCCGCTGCTGGCGCATCATATGCGGGCGACGCTCGGCATCACGCTGCTCGGCTTCGGCATCGGCGCGGCGGCGGGATTCCTGATCGCGGCGCTGCTGCACGTGCTGCCCTGGGTCCGAGCGGGCTTTTACCCGCTGCTCGTCCTGAGCCAGAACGTGCCGGTCATGGCGATCGGCCAGCTGCTCGTCCTCTGGTTCGGCTTCGGCGCGCTGCCGCGCGTCATCCTGATCGCGCTCGTGACGTTCTTTCCCGTCGCGGTGGCCATGATGACGGGCCTGTCGAAGAGCGACGGCAAACTGTACGACTACATGCGCATGATCGGCGCCTCGCGGCGCCAGCTGTTCTGGCGGCTGGAGCTGCCCGGCGCGGTGCCGCATCTGTTCTCGGGCCTCAAGATCGCCGCGTCCTACGCCGTCATCAGCGCCATCTACGCGGAGGCGATCGGCGCGGACAGCGGCCTGGGATATTTCATGCTGATCGCGCAGCACGGCTTCGAGACCGTGAAAGTATTCGCCGCCATCGGCGTGATCGTGCTGCTCAGCTTGGCGTTGTTCGGCGCCATCGCGCTCGCGGAGCGGCTTCTCGCGCGAGGCGCGGCGCAGGGGCGAAGGGAGGGACGGCCGTCGTGAGCGCCGTACTGGAAGTCCGCGAGTTGTCCAAGCGGTTCCCCGGGAAGCGGGGGACGCCGGAGAAGGCCGTGCTGGACAACGTGTCGTTCCGCGTGGACGACGGCGAGTTCGTCACGCTGATCGGTCCGTCCGGCAGCGGCAAGACGACGTTGTTTCACCTGATCGGCGGCTTGGAACTGCCGACTTCGGGCGATATTCAGCTGCACGGCCGGAGCACGGTCGGCGCGCGCGGCCATATCGCCTACATGCCGCAGCAGGCGTCGCTCATGCCGTGGCTCACCGTGTCCGCGAATATCGAGCTGTCGTTGACGATCGCCGGCCTCGGCAAGCGCGAGGCGCGCGGGCTTGCCCGCGACTGGCTGGCCCGGATCGGGCTGGACGCGGCCGCGGACCAATACCCGGACGTGCTGTCCGGCGGCATGCAGCAGCGGGTGTCCTTCCTCCGGGCGCTGCTGTCGCCGCAGCGGCTCATGTGCCTGGACGAGCCGTTCAGCGCGCTGGATGCGCTGACCCGGCAGCACATGCAGGCCTGGCTGCTCTCGCTCTGGGAAAGCAACCGCCGCTCCGTGCTGTTCGTCACGCATAGCATCGAGGAGGCGCTGCTGCTCTCCGACCGGATCTTGGTGCTGTCGGCCGCGCCGGCGTCGATCGTGCGCGAAGTGGCCGTGCCGTTCCCGCGGCCGCGTTCGGAAGCGCTCTGGGGCGATGCGGCATTCATTCGCTTGAAGCAGGAGCTGTACGACATGCTGCGGCCCGACGCGGCGCGCGGTTAAACCGTTCTAGCGAAGAATCGGAAAGGGGGCGGCGCCATGAGCCGCTTGCGGCGATACGGCCGATGGGCGGATGCCCACATTCATCTGGATTTGTACGAGGAGCACGAGCGCGAACCGCTTCTGCGGCGCGCGTTCGGCCAAGGCGGCATAGCGGCCGTCGTCGCCGTCTCGATGCACCGGAGCTCCTGCGAGACCAACCGCCGGCTGGCGCGGCTGTTTCCCGGCCATGTCCATCCCGCGTACGGGTTTCATCCCGAGCAGCCGCTGCCGCCGGAGGCGGAGCTGGACGCGCTGGTCGCCTGGATCGAGGCGCGCGCGGCGGAGGGCGAAGAATTCGCGGTAGGCGAGGTCGGCCTGCCGTATTACGCGCGGACGGAAGCCGAGAAGGCGGGCCGCCGCTTCGACGAAGCGCCGTACGCCGCGCTGCTCGAACGGTTCGTCCGGCTGGCCGCGAAGCTGGGCCGGCCGATCGTCCTGCACGCGGTCTACGAGGATGCGGCGAAGGCCTGCGACTTGCTGGAACGTTACGGCGTACGGCGCGCGCATTTCCACTGGTTCAAAGGGCCGGAAGCGACGGTGCGGCGGATGATCGCGAACGGGTACGCGGTATCCGTCACGCCGGACGTGCTCTACGAAGCGGAGATCCGCGAGCTGGTCCGCGCGTATCCCCTCGAGCTGTTGATGACGGAAACGGACGGTCCGTGGCCGTTCGAAGGTCCGTTCGCGGGACGACGCACGGCGCCGGAAATGACGCGCCGCGTCGCGGCAGAGATCGCGGCGGTCAAAGGCTTGCCCGTTCCGGAGGTCGAGGAACGGCTGCTGGCCAACGCGCTGACGTTCTACGGCTTGTCCTGAGCCTGCCCGTCGCGGCGGCGGAAGAAAGGGCAACGTGCCATAGCGCGGGCCAGGCGTGCTTAATGCTCTTTCCGGCAGTCCGGGAAGGGCCTTTTTGCGCGCGCGTACCGCGACTTGGTCATAAATTGGTGAATCTTCGGGGAAATATGCTAAACTAGCACTATCAGTCTAATGACGCGGTCGCCGGCCACCCGGCGGTCCGTACAGGAAGGGCGAGGAAAATGGCCGATTCACAGCACCAGCACCAGGATCCCGTGAAGCAGATGATCGGGATCATGACCGCCAACGGCTGGCGGATCACGGAGCAGCGGCGGGAGCTGGCGGAAATCTTCTCTCGGGCGGAAGGGTACTTGTCCCCGAAGGACGTCTACGATCAAATGGCGGTCGCCCACCCCGGCGTCAGCTTCGATACGGTTTATCGCAATTTGCGGCTGCTCAGCGAGATGGGGGCGCTCGAGCAGTTTTATTTCATGGACGGCGGGCTGAAGTTCCGGGCTAGCTGCCTCGATCATCACCACCACCATTTGATCTGCATCAACTGCGAGAAAACGCTGACGTTCGAGTACTGCCCGATGGAGCAGCCGCTCGACCTGCCCGGGAATTTCAAAATCATCAACCACCGCTTCGAGGTATTCGGCGTCTGCGAGGCATGCCGAAAGGAATAGGCGCGCGGCGGCAGCGGGTTCGGAAGCGGAGCCGGCATCCGGTCTTGTATGCGAATCTTCAACCGAATAGGCAAGGCCAAACAGCGCCGCGGTCCTTTCTCAGGGAAGGAACCGCGGCGCTGTTTGCGCTGCGCGCCATCGACGGTCATGGCGCACCGGCGCCGATCGCTCCGCCGCGGCGTGCGGTTCAAGCGAGCAGCTCGCGGAGCTGCGCCTGCACGTCGCCTTTGAAATAGCCGCCGTGGTAGCAGACGACGCCCGCGATGGCGAGCCCGGCCAACTGCCGGAGCGAGCGGCGCGCCTGCTCGTGGTCGCTGTTCAGCCGGGCGTCCGGGAGCTTCAGCCGGCCGTCCTCGAGCACGAGCGCGTCGCCGGCGATCAGCGTCCCGCTTGGCCGGTGATACAAGCTGACATGCCCGGGCGTATGGCCCGGCGTGTCCAGCGCCTCGACGTCCTCGAGCGGCGCTTCGGCATGTCCGTAGCCGATCAGGCGGTCGACCGGCCCGCTCGGCGGATGAAGAAGCGCCTGGCGGAAGGCGGCGCGCTTGTCGTCCGGCACTTCCGGCGGCAGGGCGGCAACGGCCGCGTCGACGGCGTCCGGCGTGATTTTGACGAGCAGTTTCTCGCCTTGAACGTAGGGCCGTTCGAACGCCGACGCCCACGTGACGGGACGCGCCGGCAAGCCGTCGCGCAGCCCCGGAAGCCCGCCGATATGATCGATGTCCTGGTGGGTGAGCAGCACGTCGGTCAGCGATTCAAGCGGGCGCCCCGCTTCCGTCATGGCTTCCCGCAGCAGCGGCAGCTGACCCGGATAGCCGGTATCGACCAGCAGGACGCGGTCGTCCCGCCAGAGCAAGGTCGGATGGATCGCGGTCGTCCGGCCCATGACGACGGCGCGAAGTTCGAGCATGGCGATGCCGTTTGCGATGAACATAAAAAATCCCTCCGCTTAGAAAGTCTCGAAGACCATCTTAGCCGAAGGGAATGATGAGCGTCAACAGCATAAATTATTATTATAACACAAAAATAATTATTTGTCAATGACCTTAAACAAGGAACATCGCCACGATCGTCGTCGCCGCCAAGCCGATGAGGACGGGCTTCAGGTTGCGGCGCGCCAGCTCGAACGGGCTGACGCCGCAAATCGCGGCGGCCGGAATGAGCGCCCACGGAATGAGCGTGCCGCCGCCGACCCAGATCGCCGCGACTTGGCCGAGCGCCGTCAGCGTGGCCGCGCCGGAGCCGATGGCCGACGCGAACAGCTGGGCGACGGAACCGGCGAGCGAGATGCCGGAGAAGCCGGAGCCGTCCAAGCCCGTGATGGCGCCGGTCACGGTCAGGGTGACGGAGGCGACCGCCTGGTTCAGCGGCACGTGATGGGCAAGCGCGACGCCGAGATCGTTGACGATGCCCTGCGAGCCTGCCGGCAGCACGTCGCCGAACAGCGTCGCGAACGCGGAGTCGCCGAGGTAGAAGAACGCCGCGATCGGGATGACCGGCCCGAAAACCTTGAAGCCGAACTGAAACCCTTCGATCAGGTATTCGGTCGTCTGCTCCAGCCCCTTGTTCCGGTGCGCGAGCATGGTGACGAGCAGCAGGATGAAGATGGCCGTGCCGCCGACGAGCGCGGTCGCGTCGCCGCCCTGAAGATTCAGCGCGAACATGCCGGCGACGTCGAGCACGAAGAGAAGCGGAATCAGCACGGCGAGCGCCCGCATCCATCGTTTCGGAAGGACGATCCGGTCTTCCCCGGCGGACGCGGCGGGGCTGCCTCCGGCCACGAGGCCGTCGCGCCATTTACCGTTCGCGATGTCGCGGCGCATCATCCAGAAAGCGGCGACGGTCGTGACGACGCCCATGACGACGACGAGCGGGACGCTCGCTTCCATGACGCTCGAGACGGGCAGGCCGGCCGCGTCGGCGGTCAGCTTCGGCGCCCCTTGGATGATATAGTCGCCGGACAGCGCGATGCCGTGGCCGAACAGGTTCATCGCCATCGCCGCTCCTAGCGCGGGCAAGCCGACGCGGACCGCGACGGGCAGCAGCACGGCGCCGATGAGCGCGACGCCGGGCGACGGCCAGAAGAACCAGGACGTCACCATCATGATCAGGCCGATGCCCCAGAACGCGAGAGCGGGCGTCCGCATGAAGCGGGTCAGCGGCTCGACCATCATTTCGTTGATGCCGGTGCGAATGAGAACGCGGCTCATGGCCACGATGACGGAGATGATGAAGATGGTCCCGATGAGCTGCGTCGTCGCATAAATAAAGCTGTTGAAAATGCCGCTGACCGAGCCGCTCAAGCTGTCGGTCGCGATCAGCCCGAGGGCGAAAATGCCGACGACGCAGACGAGCGTCGTATCCCGGCGTTTGATCAGCACGCCGAGTATAAGCACGATAAACGCGAGGTAAACCCAATGCAGCGGAACCAAATGCAATTCCACGTGTCACCCTCTCCTTCGAGTCGAAACCTGGTGTTCCTGCTACATCGTATGCAGCGGCGGAGATGGGCGTTCGTCCGTACGGACGGCGCATGCGGGCGCCAGCGGTGCCGCCCGCGCCGCGGGCTGCATATACATGCCGCAGGCTTGTATAAGCCGGAGGGAGGTTGGCGATGGACAAACAATCGTTTTTCGGGCTGCTTCGGCCGATCGCGCGGCGGTTGTACGCGGAAGGCTCCCCGATCTTCCCGTCGGTCCGGCTGGCGCAGAGCTGGCTGGAGACCGGCGGGATCATTCCGGCCTGGAACAACCTCGGCGGATTGAAAGCGGCCGGCGGCGTTCCGAACGGGTATTGGAAAGGCGACGTCGTGAACAAGCGCACCTGGGAGACGGTCGGGGGACAGCGGGCGGAGGTCGTGGCGTCGTTCCGGGCGTACGACAGCGTAGGCGATTTTTATAAGGACCAGGATTTGCTCTACGCGCGAAGCCGGTACGACGCCGTCCGGAACGCCGCTACGCCGGAGGCGCAGGCGCGGATGCTGCAGGCCAGCGGCTACGCGACGGATCCGGCTTATGCCGACAAGCTCGTCCGCATCATCAACGACAACCGGCTGAAGGACAGCGACGCGAGAGGCGAGGAGGGAAAGCCGATGACGGCGGAGGAAAGGCAGGCGTTCGACGCGCTTCAAGCGGCCGTCGCGGAGCTGGCGGCGGACAACGCGGCGCTGCGGGCCAAGCTCGACGAGCAGAACGGCGCGATGCAGGCGCTCAGGGACCGGACGGCGCGGCTGGAAGCGCTGCACGCGGTGAAGGAGATTCCCGCTTGGGCGAAGGAGGCCGTAGCGGCGGCGGTGCAGGAGAAGCTGGTGGATTCGCCTTACGGCGCCAGCTACGACTTTTACCGGATCTTGTCCGTGTTGCGCCGGGCGAAATTGATCTGATCGGCGTTATCCGGCAGAACGCGCCGGCTTATCGGATCCGGTGCAGCACCCGCGTCCGCGAGCCGTCGGGCGCGGCAGGCCAGTTGAATACGAAAAGGACCCGCCGGAGGCCGCTTCGAGGTTCAAAGAGGCGCCAGGCGGGTCTTTCGTCGTTGAAACGCTTTCATGTTAAGCCGGCGAACGGTTCAAAACCGCACTTTCCGGGTCGCCGTAAGCGGAGGCTTGACGATGATTTCCATCAACGGAGCATCGCTGCGTTCCCCGCTCCAGTACTTGCGCGCGTTGCATTCGCATGCCCAGAACGATTCCGGGTGTCCGTAATGAAGCCAGGCGGCATCCAGCGTCGCATGATGGGCATGCTCGAACTCGATTTCCCAGACATGCCCGTTCTCGTAGGGAGGCAGCAAGCGCGGGTACCATTGAAACATCAGCTCCTCGAGCGTCGCCGCGGCGAAGAACGATTCGAACCGGGAGGGAAGCGCCGGGAAATGCAGGCGTCGTTCGTATTCGAAGATCGCTTCGATTCCGAATCGGCCGTGCAGCGGGTTTTCCGTGAAATAGGCTCGTCCGTGATACGAGAGGCCGTGCGGGTAATGCGCGCGCAGCGTCTCCGCCATGGCCGGCTCCGTCAAACCATGCGCTTTCAACAGCCCGATTTCGGCATGTTCCCGAATCGAACCCGTCCGGTCAAGATGGAATGCTTTCAACCTCGAACATTCCTTTCTGATCATAATTACATCGCTCTACATGAGTACCTTGCCAAGAAACGTTTTCCTCCAGAAATAACAATAATTTAGTGTTGTAAAAAATGGAAAATATAATTCATAATTGGATTTCCGGTATTTCCCGGACGGACGAACGAGATTGACGCTTGATGGGAACAAGCGTTCTGTTCTATACTGTAGAAAAAGACGGAAACGGATCAGGAGGGATTGGAGATGCCCCAAAAATACGTGGGTACGGTCGTGACGATGATATACTGCGATCGGTCCGGCCGGATAACGCAGCGCCGGATTCGGGTGGATGCGGTTCAAGGGGATCGCGTCAAAGCGTTCGATATGGAGAAACGGGCGCCTCGCGTATTTCGCGTCGCGCGGATTCTGGCCGTGATGCCGGACCTCCGAACCGCCTGAAAGCGCGTGAAGCCGGACGCCGCCTCGGCGAAGGGACGGAAGGCAAACAAGCAACCCGGTCCGGAATACGGCTGCCGGGCGCGGGTTGCTCTGCGATCGCGGGTTGCTTTAGGGGATTCGTTTCCGTCATGGGCGGGATGATTCGTTCCGGCTGCCCGGTTATTCTTCGATATACTTATCAACCGTGTTCAGGACTTCGCCCAGCTGCCGGTGGCAGAACACGATTTCGTTTTGATTGTCGTCCGTACTGTTCTTGACCGCATTGTAATTGTTCGTTTGCTTGAAAATTGTAAAGCCTCTGTAGTTTTCGTAGATCGTCCGCATGTTACCATCTCCTCGATGAATGATTTCGGGTTCAAGCAAGCTTGCTAAGGTGAGCGATGCTTTTGATGCGCGAAGATTCCCACGACATGCTTTGCTGCAGCACCGTCAAGAAACAAGGCTCCGATCCGTTCGGCAGCACGAACACGGGGTTGTCGCCGACGGACGTGACGGGCAGGCGGAAGGCTCCGCGCTCCCCTTCGCCGCTTGGATCGAACGCGGTCTGCTGGGGCCGGAGCGCCAGGCGCATCCGGCCGAAAACCTTGAATTGATGGCAGCAATCCGTCAGGTCCGCGTCATGCCAATCCAGCAGTTCGACCTTGACGACGAAGAAGAGGAACGGTTCGCCCCGTTCGCCGCGCAGCGTGATCCGGTCGGCGTCGGCATTATGCGCGTTCAATTCGTAGGCTGCTTTCTCGACGGCTTCTCTTTTCGTTCTCGCAATGACCATGCGCGAAATAAGCGCTTCGAACGTCGCTTGGGTGGAGCATTCTCTTGTTTTCATAGGACGGGTTGTATTCTCCTTTGATCGTATCATTGATCATGAATGTTTTCGGAATAACAGTATTTTATTAAATCTCGGCTAAAAAGTAAGTCGAACCGCAGGAGCGGGCGGCCGTTTGTTTTGTCGAATCGGCAATCTCGCCGAAAAAAGCCGGGCGCCTCGCGGATCGGGACGGTCCGCCAAAAGCGATCATTTTCGAGAACACAAAAGGGGCGGCTTGTCAATAAAAATTCGATGTGGTAAATGAAGTTGATTTCGACAAAAATCGCCGGCCTCGTTCGACAACTTCCTCGTCCGATTCTTGATATGGTTAATGATGTTGGTTCGTTATGAATGCCTTAGGCGGATGGGAGGAAGGGAAATTGATGAAGTTGGATTTAAGTGATATAATACGGCAACTCGGGATTAGTTCAGTTAAATTCAACGCGTGGAAAGACGCCGAACTGGATGTTGAAGCAGGCCCAAGAGAGACAGAAGGCCAGGCGTTTGCGATAAGCATGGACGAAGAGACTTGCGAGGGCAATGCCGATCAGATCCCGGATGAGCATCCCGCGGATCCGGGACGTTCGTTAGCGCAACGACTCCGTCTTCCTTAAGCATTCATCGTTTCCCGATCAAACGTATGCAAGTCAAGGCAAAACCATTGAAAAATGGTGACGCAAAGCTATAGGGGCTTCAATGCCAGCCAGCTGCCGGATGAGGAGGGAAATTGGCCGTGGTTGACATCGACAAGCATATTCAGGACCTAGTCGACGCGCTTCATTTGGACGATGAGACCATTCTGAAGCAATTTAATTTTGCGTTGGGCGAACGGGAGTTGACGCGCGAAGAAGCGCTGCGGTTCCTGGCCTTTCTCCGAAGCGAATTGAACGCGAAACGATAAAGCCGCCAAACCGGGCTTGACCGGAAGGCGGCTTTTGTTTTGCCTGCGGCGGAATATCGCGGCAAGCTGTTCTTCTATGAAGCCGGGCTTAATCAGTGCCCCGCCTGGCGAAGCGCGCGAATCTCTTCCCGGGCGTTGTCGTTCATCATCGCCGGCGTCCACTTCGGCTCCCACACCAGGCGCACCCGCACGTCGTTGACGCCGCTCACGGACAATGCCGCGTTCTTCACGTCCCGTACGATATCGTCGGCGAGCGGACATTCCGGGATGGTCAGCGTCATTCGGATGACCGCGGTCCCGTCTGCTTCCGCATCGATGCCGTAGACCAGCCCCAAATCCACGATATTCGCGCCGACCTCGGGATCCTTGACTTCCTCCAGCGCGGACAAGATCGCCGTTTCCTTGTTCATCGGGTACCCGCTCCTTTGATCCTCGATTTGCTTATAGCATGCCCCGGGCGAAGCGGAGCTATCTCCGCCGCCGTTCTATCCCGCGTTTCTTTTTGCGGGAAGCCGTCTTTACGGCTTTATCGAGCGCAAAGCCGATCGCGGTGCCGCTTGCCAATCCGATCATCCCCCATACAATCGGTCCCCAATGCAGACGAAGCCGTACATGACCCCCGAGCAGCAACATGCTTGGGCCGCCTGGCCTGCCGGATTCCGGTCTTCGCGCGATTCCTCCGGGCTCTACTCACGAATTCATGCCTTCGGCTTGTTTCCCGGCTTTTGCTTTGGCCATTCATACTTTTCTTTACTACGCTCGCGTTTCTTTCCGTTCATGCAACGGGATGCGACGCCAACTATTCCGGAAGCCGACCGCGGCCAAACGAATGGGAGCATTTCCCGAATATTTAGACTCGGCTGCGGGAAAACCAACGTTAGAAATATAAACTACCCTGTAGAGGAGTTAGATTCATTTGAAGAAGAAATTCGGTTTGGCAACGCTGCTGGTCGGCTGTTTGGCTTTCATGCTGGGCACCGGCATCCTAGAAGCTCATGGAACGGCCACGAACCAAAGTAACAACGGGGTTATGAATAATCAGTCGTACGACGGGCGCGGAATGAATACGAACAGCTACAACGCGACCTCGACCGCGACGGGCGGCAATTACCGCGCCAACGCCGTGGATAACGACAATGATTTTGATTGGGGTTGGCTGGGATTGTTGGGATTGATCGGTCTGGCCGGCTTAAGAAGCCGTAACCATGACCGTAACCCGGAACGCAGCTAATAAGCGTTAACGATCCGAAGCAACAAGATAAAAAAGCCCTGGCGAATTTACGCCGGGGCTTTCATTTTTTTTCAAAAGAAGGCCTGCTGTCCGGTTAAGTGAACGGCACTGTTACGAGGGTATGGCAGAATTCATTATCATTTATATAGAAGTCATAAACCAGCGGATTGAAATATTTCCAGTAATAAGCGTAACTCCCGTTAACTCGGAAGCATTCGTAGGTTAGCTTTAACGCCGCGCAGTTAGCTCATGGGGCGATAGCGGGCAGTGAAATGACGATGCGGAAGCGCAGGTTTCGAAAATCATTCGGAAACGGAGAGCTTCCGGGGATATAAAAAATCCGGGGCCCTTCTTTCGAAGGGCCCCTTTCATGGGAGAGGAGAAACCGGACGAAGAGCTTATGGGGAAACGTAAGTCTTCTCCGCGGTTGTCTACGGCATCTCGCGACGCCGATATCTTCAGAATACCCAGATTGCGGCGACTTATACCTCGGGTTGGAAATCATTTTTCCCGAAATGCGTTACGGCTTCCGAATTCCTGTTGTATGATCTTCTTAGAGCACTGCCAGACTTGGAAGCGGAGAGGGGATCGCATGCAGAAGAAGATCGTGGTGTTGGACGGTTACACGCTGAATCCGGGCGACTTGAGCTGGGACGAGATCGGGGGACTAGGGGAACTGGCGGTATACGATCGCACCGCGTACGAGGAGATCGTGTCCCGCGCGGCAGGAGCGGAGCTGGTATTGACCAATAAAACGCCGCTTCCGGCGGAGGTCATCCGGCAACTGCCGTCGCTGCGCTATATCGGCGTATTGGCGACCGGCTACAATATCATCGACCTGAATGAGGCGGCGGCAAGAGAAATCGTCGTCGCGAACGTGCCGGACTACGGCAACGCTTCGGTCGCTCAGCTTGTCTTCGCGTTCCTGCTGGAGTTCGCGAGCCGCGTGGGCGTTCACAGCGACGCCGCCCGCGGCGGCCGCTGGGCGGCCGGGCCGGATTTCACGTTCACGCTGTCGCCGCTGCGCGAGCTGGCCGGCAAGACGCTCGCGTTGATCGGCTTCGGCAGCATCGGCCGACAAGTCGCGCGGATCGCGCTGGCGTTCGGCATGAAGGTGATCGTACATACCCGCACGCCGAAGGACGTCGCGGGCTTGGAAGCCGTCCGGTTCGTGACGAAGGAGGACGCATTCCGCGAGGCGGATATCGTCTCGCTGCATTGTCCGCTCACGCCGGACACGCAGGGGATCGTGAACCGCGATACGCTGGCGCTGATGAAGCGGGACGCGCTGCTCGTCAATACGGCGCGCGGCGCTCACGTCGTCGAGCAAGAGCTGGCCGACGCGCTGAACGAAGGGCGCATTGCCGGAGCGGGGCTGGACGTGCTCGTCGCGGAGCCGCCGGCGCCCGGCCATCCGCTGCTCGCGGCGGCGAATTGCCTCGTCACGCCGCACATCGGCTGGGCGACCGTCGAAGCGCGGCGCCGGCTCATGGCGATCGCCGCGAACAATGTGCGGTCGTTCCTGCGCGGGAACGCCGTCAACCGGGTGAACTGACGGCGTGCGGGGCTTCTGCATCATCATGGGCTTCGACGGCGCCGGCTTCCTGCTTCACCAAGCGGCCGGCGTGCCGCTGCCGTCGCATGTGCTCGGGCTGCTGCTGCTGACGGCCGCGCTGTTCTTGCGGGTGATCAAGCTGGAGTGGGTCGAGGGCAGCGCGGCGTTTTTGACCAAGCACATGATGCTGTTCTTCGTACCGCTGCTCGCGGGAGCCGCCGCGGTCGCGCCGATGCTGGGAGAATCGTGGCTGGCGGCGCTCGTCGGCCTCACGGCCGGCACGTCGGCCGTGATGGTCGGAACGGGACTCGCGACGAAATGGCTGATGCGCGAGCGGGAGAAAAGGGAGGCGGCTGGGCATGAACGTTAATCTGATGGCCGACCCGCTGCTCGGAACGACGCTTACGCTCGCGGCATACGCGGCGGCCGTCTTCGCATACCGGAGGCTCCCGTGGCTGCATCCGCTGATCGGCGCGCCTTTGATCGTCTACCTTTGCCTCCGGTTTGCGGGCATTTCGTTCGACGCGTACCGCATCGGCGGCGATCTCGTGTCGTTCTTTCTCGGGCCGGCCACGGTGGCGATGGCGGTCCCGCTGTACAAGCACGCCATGCGCCTGAAGGCGCTGCTGCCGTCGCTGGTGCTCGGAGCGCTGACCGGGAGCGCGCTCGGCCTGCTCGTCAACGCCGCGTGCGTGCTCGCTTTCGGCGGCACCGGCGCCTTCCTTCGCTCGGCGCTGCCGAAGTCCGTCACGTCGGCGGTGGCCGTGGATTTGTCCGGCTGGCTCGGAGGTTCGCCGGCATTGACGGCGGCGCTGACCGTGCTGACCGGCCTGTTCGGCAGCGTGACGGGGCCGTGGCTGCTGCGGCTGTGCGGCGTCTCCGGCAAGATCGCGTCCTCCATCGCGATCGGCGCCGCCGCCCACGGCATCGGTTCCGCGCGGCTGATCGCGGAATCGGAGGAACGCGGCGGACTCAGCGGCTTCGCGATGGCGGCGAGCGCGGCGTTTACGCCGGTACTGCTCCTTCCCGTGCATGCGTGGCTGCTTTAAACGCGCGAACGGATCGCGAACGAAATGCGATCGAAACCTGTCGAGTCAACTTTTATCTTTTCTTAAGGTTTGTCGATATTTTTTCTGCTATAGTGACACAGTAGAGATAAGACGACAGCTAATTGCCGGAAGGGAGATTTCAAGTTGAACGACAAAGAGAAAGAATTGAAGCAGGACAACGAGCAATCGTTGGAGCAAGACACCACCCAAGCGAGCGCAGATACCGAAGAAACCGCGCGCGAACGCGAAGCAGCGGCGAACGAGGCCGAGTTCGCGGACGCGGACGATCATAAGGACGAGCCTTTCGATCGGGACGAGGAAGAGCGGGAAGACGACGCGCGCCGGGCGGTGCCTGCGGCATTCGTCTCCAAGCCGTCCCGCGGCGGCAAGGCGTGGATGTATATTTCCCTGGGTCTCGCGCTGATTCTGATCGTCGTCTTGATCAAGCCTCCGTTCGGCGGCAGCTCGGGCAAGCAGGCGGTCGGTTCCGTCAACGGCGTATCGATCACGAAGGATCAGCTCTATGACGCGATGGCCAAGCTCGGCGGCGCGCAAACGATGGACAACCTGATTCAAGACGAACTCATCAAGCAGGAAGCCGACAAGAAGAACATCGTCATCTCCGATGCGGACGTCGACAAGGAAATCGCGAACATCAAGAAGCGCTTCCCGTCGGAAGCCGAGTTCGAAAGCGCGCTGCAGCAAAGCGGCATGACGCTGGACGACCTGAAGGCGCAAACGCCGATGCAGCTGCGGATCCGCAAAATCCTCGAGCCGCAGGCGCAAGTGACCGACAAAGACGTCGAAGATTATTTTAACCAGAACAAAGCGCAATACGATCAGCCGGAAGAAGTCAAGGCGTCGCATATTCTCGTCGCGACGAAAGAAGAAGCCGACGCGATCATCAAGCAGCTCGAAGGCGGCGCGGACTTCGCGGCGCTGGCCAAAGAGAAATCGACGGATACGGGCTCGAAGGACAATGGCGGCGACCTCGGATTCTTCGGCAAAGGCGCCATGGATCCGGCTTTCGAGAAAGCGGCGTTCGCGCTGAAGGTCGGCGAAATGACGAAGGAGCCGGTCAAATCCCAGTACGGCTATCACATCATCAAGGTCACGGACCGTCACGAAGCCAAAGCGTCGACGTTGGCCGAGAAGAAAGACGAGATCAAGGAACAGCTGATCCAGTCGAAAGTCTCCGACCTGTCGACGGCATGGCTGGACGATTTGAAGAAGAAATCGCAAATCACGAACACGCTCTCGACCGCCGCGGCCGCGACGGGCGACGCTTCGACGGGCAACGTCCCGACGGGTAACGCCGCGACAGGCAACGCGACGACGAACAATTAAGCTCGCCGATCAAGCAAGTAGAAGCATCGCAAGCCATAATTTGGCCTGCGGTGCTTTTTGCGTTACGGATATAATGATAAGGAAACTGAGGCGCATCAACCATGAATCCGCTACCAGTTACATAAATGTCAACTTAATTGACATCGAGGGATAGTAAATCTTTACAAGCGTTCAAATTGTGTTTTACAAATTGTAAAAAAGGATGTATGATTGGCTACAGGATTTAAAAAATTATACATTTTGCATGGAGGCGGGCTCTGAAGAATGAAAAAGAAAATGCTGCTTTTAGTTTCACTCATGCTGGTCCTGACAGGAGTTTTGGCTGCCTGCGGGAAGAGCGGATCGGGCTCCGGCGAAACGTTCCGGATGAACCTGACGTCCGAACCGCCTAGTCTTGACGTCTCGCAAGCGCAAGACCAAGTATCGTTTACGGTACTTACAGGCCTTTACGAAGGTCTGACGCGCGCAGACGCCGACGGTAATATCGTACCGGGCGTAGCCGAGAAATGGGACGTTTCCGCGGACGGCAAAAAATACACGTTCCATCTGCGCGACAATGCAAAATGGTCCAACGGGGACCCTGTAACGGCGCAAGACTTCGAGTATTCGTGGAAGCGTACGCTCGACCCGAAGCTCAACCCGCCGGCGCCATACGCTTACCAGCTCTACTACATCAAGAACGGCCAGAATTACAACATCGCGACGGACAACCCGGATCATATCACGGATCCGAGCCAAGTCGGCGTCAAAGCGCTCGACGACAGGACGCTTGAAGTCGACCTGGAAAACCCGACGCCTTACTTCCTGAACATCGCGGCGTTCTTCACGGCTTATCCGGTGAAAAAAGACGCGAACTTCGCGGAAGCCGACGGTTATATCAGCAATGGCCCGTTCAAAATGAAATCGTGGAAGCACGGCGATTCCATCGAGCTCGTGCCGAACGAAAACTATTGGGATAAAGACAGCATCAAGCTGAAAAGCGTTAAGTTCTCGATGGTTAAAGACCCGAACACCGAGCTGAACATGTACAAGACCGGCCAGCTGGATTGGGCAGGTAAACCTACAGGTGCAATTCCGCCTGAGCAACTGGACAAGTACCGTCAAGAAAACAGCAAAGAGCTGTCCATCAAAGGTATCGCAAGCACGTACTACTACAACTTCAATAACACGAAGAAACCATTCGATAACGTTAAAGTTCGTCAAGCTCTTTCGATGGCAATCAATCGTCAAGACCTCGTTGACAAAGTTACGAAAGCTGGCGAAGTACCTGCCTACGGCTTCGTATCGACCGGTATCCACGGCGTGAACGGCGAATATCGTTCCGAAGTGAAGGACGACTACTTCAAAGAAGACGTAGCGAAAGCGAAAGAACTGCTTGCCGAAGGTCTGAAAGAAGAAGGCATGACGTCGATGCCTGCATTCACGCTCTCCTTCAACGAAGGCCTGCATAAAACGGTTGCGGAAGCGATCGCGAACATGTGGAAAGAAAACCTCGGCATTGATGCCAAGCTCGAGCTGCAGGAATGGAAGGTCTTCCTGAAAAACCGTCAAAGCCTGAACTACGATATCGCTCGTGCGGGCTGGGGCGCGGATTACAACGATCCGATGACGTTCATCGACATGTTCACGTCGAAAGGCGGCAACAACGACATCGGCTTTAAAAATCCCGAATACGACGCGCTGGTGAAAGAGGCGTACGCTACGGCAGATCAACAAAAACGCGTTGACGCAATGGCAAAAGCGGAGAAAATCCTGATTGGCGACAATCAAGCAATCATGCCGCTTTACTACTACTCTTCCGCGCAGCTGATCAAGCCGTACGTGAAAAACTACGTCATTGATTTCAGCGGCAATGTGGATTATACGCGCATTTCGATCGAAAAATAATAAATAAGCAATAAGAATTCAGGGGACATAGGGATATATGTGGTATACCCATATATATCCCTTCTCTATGATTGGAGAGTGCTTAGGATGGTTCGGTACTTGGGTGGTAAACTTATCAACATCGTGTTTTCCCTTCTGATTCTAGCCACCGCAACCTTCTTTTTAATGAAAGCAGTCCCTGGGGACCCTTTCACCCAAGAGAAGGCTATTCCACCGGAAATTAAGGCGAACATCATGGCGCACTACGGTTTGGACAAACCGCTGGGCGAGCAATACTTGATCTATATGAAGAAGCTGTTTCAGTTCGATCTCGGATTGTCGATGAAAAGCCAAAACCGTACGGTGACCAGCATCATATCGGATTCCTTCGGAACGTCTGCGAAAGTCGGTGCGATCGCGGTCGTTGTTTCTGTCATTATCGGGGTTTATTTGGGCATGATGGCGGCGCTCCGGCATCGCGGGCTCGTCGACAATACGGCGATGTTTCTTGCCGTTATCGGCATTTCCGTGCCGAACTTCGTTATCGGCGCGATCATTCAATATTTTCTGGCGGTTAAAGTGCCGATTTTTCACGTTGCGGGCTTGGAAGGTCCGTTGGACTACGTGCTTCCGACGATTGCGTTGTGTACGCTTCCGATCGCGTTTATCGCGCGTCTGACCCGTTCGACCATGCTGGAAGTGCTTACGTCCGACTATATTCGCACCGCGAAGGCCAAAGGCTTGACGCCGCGGGCGATTTTGTGGCAGCACGGCCTGCGCAACGGAATTCTGCCCGTCGTGACGTATTTGGGACCTATGACCGCGAACATCATTACCGGCTCCGTCGTCGTCGAACAAATTTTCGGACTCCCAGGCTTGGGCGCTTACTTCGTGGACAGCGTCATGAACCGTGACTATACGCTAATCATGGGGATTACGATTTTTTATGCCGTCATTCTGATGGCCGCACGCTTCGTTACGGATATCCTGTACATCTTTGTGGATCCACGCATTAAATTGAGCGGAGGTGTAGTTAAATCATGAGTCAAACTGCTCCGTCTCCGTTCGAACGTTTGGAAAAAAAGCATACCGAGGCCGAGGTTATCGCAACCGAGAGCCGTTCAACTTGGCAAATTACTTGGGCACGGCTCCGCAGCAACGGCTGGGCCATGACCGGTTTGTATATTTTGATCGTCATCGCCGTGCTGTCCATCGTTTGTCCGATGCTGTCGCCGTATACGTCGTACACGAATAATCTCGACGATACGTTCGCCGCCCCGTCGGCCAAGCACTGGTTCGGAACAGACAATCTGGGCCGTGATTTATTTACCCGCACTTGGCTGGGCGTTCGCATCTCGCTTACGGTCGGCGTCGCGGCCGCGCTATTCGATTTGATCATCGGCATTATCTATGGCGGCATCATGGGCTACGCCGGCAAACGTCTCGGCGGCGCCATGAACAAGATCGCGGAAATGCTCTACGCCATTCCGCATTTGCTCGTCGTCATCCTGCTTAGCGTCGTTATGGGCTCGTCCCTGACGACCATTATCATCGCGTTGTCGATTACCGGCTGGATTACGATGTCGTGGATCGTGCGCGGCCAGATCCTGCAGCTGAAAAACCAGGAGTACGTGCTGGCGGCGCAGTCGATGGGCGCAAGCAACGCGCGCATCCTGTTCAAGCACTTGATTCCGAACACGCTCGGTCCGATCATCGTAACGGTTACCTTGTCGGTGCCGTCGGCGATTTTCTCCGAGGCGTTCCTCAGCTTCCTGGGCCTGGGCGTACAATCGCCGGCCGCGTCGCTCGGTTCCTTGATCGGCGAAGCCATTTCGTCCTGGACGCTCTATCCATGGACGATGTTTATTCCGGCATCCCTGCTTAGCATCATGATGCTTGCCTTTAATATTTTCGGGGACGGTCTGCAGGACGCATTCGACCCGAAAATGAAAAAATAAATTTCAGCGCTGGGAGTGAGCTCTATGAACGATCCGATATTAAGCATCAACGATTTGCATATCTCGTTTCATGTGCGCGGTGGAGAAGTACAAGCTGTGCGCGGCGTCACTCTGGATGTCAAACGCGGCGAATCCGTAGCGATCGTCGGCGAATCGGGCAGCGGCAAAAGCGTCACGGCCCAATCGATTCTTCGCTTGATCCCTACGCCTCCGGGCGAATACAAGCAAGGCACCATCGAATTTATGGGCGAAGATTTGCTGAAGAAATCCGAGAAGGAAATGGAAGCGATCCGGGGTCATAAGATCGGCATGATCTTTCAAGACCCGATGACGTCGCTGAATCCGACGCTCACGGTCGGCCGCCAAATTACCGAGGTGCTGATCAAGCACCAGAACATGACGAAATCGCAGGCGACGGAACGCGCGATCGAGCTGCTGACGCTGGTCGGCATCCCGAACGCCAATGACCGCGTGCGTCAATACCCGCATCAGTTCTCCGGCGGCATGCGGCAGCGCGTCATGATCGCGATCGCGCTCGCGTGCAACCCGGCGCTGCTGATCGCCGACGAACCGACGACCGCGCTCGACGTCACGATCCAAGCGCAAATCATGCAGCTGATGAAAGAGCTGCAGGAGAAAACGGGCACGTCCATCATCCTGATCACGCATGACCTCGGCATCGTGGCCGAAACCTGCGACCGCGTCGTCGTCATGTACGCCGGCAAAGTCGTGGAGACGGGCACGAAGTACGAAATTTTCAAAAACCCGCAGCATCCTTACACGAGAGGCCTGCTGCGTTCGCTGCCGCGCCTGGACCACAGCAAGGACGAGCCGCTGATTCCGATCGTCGGCACGCCGCCGGATATGTCCGCTCCGCCGAAGGGCTGCGCGTTTTGCGCGCGCTGCGACGAAGCGATGCGCATCTGCGTCGACAACGACCCGGTCAACTACACGATCAGCGAGACGCAAACGGCGCGCTGCTGGCTCCATGACCCGGCTATGAAAGAGGGTGCGAGCGCATGAGCAAAAAAGACAACGTGTTGATCGAAGTCGATCATTTGAAAAAGTTTTTCCAGGTCGGCGGCAATCAGACGCTGAAGGCCGTCAACGACCTTAGCTTCGGCATTCGCGAAGGCGAAACGCTCGGCGTGGTCGGCGAGTCGGGCTGCGGCAAGTCCACGGCCGGACGCACGATCCTGCGATTGTATGAGCCTACCGCCGGAGTCGTCAATTTCAAAGGCCAGAACATCATGCAGGCCAAAGGCTCGAAGCTGAAGGCGCTGCGGCGCGAAATGCAGATGGTGTTCCAGGATCCGTACGCGTCGCTCAATCCGCGCTGGACGGTCGAGAACCTGATCGCCGAGCCGCTGGACATTCATGGTTTGGCGAACGGAAGCAAAGACCGCCGTCTGCAGGTCGAGCGGCTGCTTGACCGCGTCGGACTCCGTCCGGAGCACGCTTCCCGTTATCCGCACGAATTTTCCGGCGGTCAACGCCAGCGGATCGGCATTGCCCGCGCGCTCGCGGTCAATCCGAAATTCATCGTCTGCGACGAGCCGATCTCCGCGCTCGACGTGTCGATCCAAGCGCAAGTCGTCAACCTGCTGCAGGATTTGCAGCGCGACTTCGGCCTGACGTACTTGTTCATCGCGCACGACCTGGCGATGGTCAAGCACATCAGCGACCGCGTAGCCGTTATGTATTTGGGCAAGATGGTGGAGCTCGCGGAGAGCGAAGAGCTCTACGCCAACCCGAAGCATCCGTATACGAAGGCGCTGATGTCGGCGATTCCGGTACCGGATCTCGACGTTGCCGATCACAAGGAGCGGATCGTCTTGTCCGGCGACCTGCCGAGCCCGATCAATCCGCCGAGCGGCTGTCCGTTCCGCACGCGCTGTCCGTTCGCGACGGAGAAGTGCGCCGCGGAGGTGCCGGCGTTCCGCGAAGTGGAACCGAACCACTGGGCAGCTTGCCATTACGCGTAATTCATGCCCTTATTATAGTAGAAAAGCGTTCCGCCTTTCGGCGGAGCGCTTTTTGGTTTGACCGACGGCGGCGGAGGGGGATTTTTTGGGCTGCGCGGCCGCCCGTTCTTTAATTTGCCGGTCGAATTGTGATACGATATCTAGCGTATGCGGGTTGGTTGCAGAGGAAAGGGGAAGTCGCAGCATTGAGAGTCATATCAGGCACGGCGAAAGGCCGGTCTTTAAAAGCGGTGCCGGGCAAAAACACGCGCCCGACGACCGATAAAGTGAAGGAAGCGATCTTCAGCATGATCGGTCCGTATTTCGACGGCGGCTTGGCGCTCGATTTGTTCGCCGGCACGGGCGGACTGGGCATCGAGGCGCTGAGCCGAGGAGCGGACAGAGCCGTGTTCGTCGATTTGGAAGGGGCCAGCATCGAAGTCGTGAAGCAGAACGTGCAGGCGGCGGGCATGTCGGATCGCGCGGAAATTTATCGAACCGACGCCGTGCGGGCCGTCAAGGCGCTGGCCAAGCGCCGGTTGAAGTTCGCGCTCGTGTTCTTGGATCCGCCGTACCGGATGAAGGACATGGACGTCCTGATGGGGGAACTGGCGGAACGCGGGCTGCTGGTGGATGGCGCGAAGCTCGTCGTGGAGCATGACGCGGAACACTTGTATCCCGAAGCGATGGATCATTACAGCCAAATCAAACATACGCATTACGGCGATACCGCGGTCACGATTTACCGCTACGAAGCGGAGAACGGGCAAGAGCCAACGGAGGATTGAATCATGGAAGCAACACCTACAACCGGATCGCCCGGGAGCCGCGTGGCGGTTTATCCCGGCAGCTTCGATCCGGTCACGTGCGGGCATTTGGACATTATCCGGCGCGCCGCGAAGCAGTTCGATCGTTTGATCGTGGCGGTGCTTAACAATACGAGCAAGAAGCCGCTGTTCAGCGTCGAGGAGCGCAAGCAGCTGTTGGCGGAGGTGACGCAGGATTTGCCGAACGTGACCGTCGACAGCTTTCGCGATTTGCTCGTCCATTTCATGAAGTCGCGGCAGGCCGACGTCATCGTGCGCGGGATCCGTTCCGTGACGGACTTCGAATACGAGATTCAAATGGCGTCGACGAACCATCAATTGGACGGCGACATCGAAACGATATTCATGATGACGAATCCGAAATATTCGTATCTAAGTTCCAGCATCGTGAAAGAGATCGCGATGTTCCACGGGAACGTGCAGGATTTGGTGCCGCCCGAAGTGCAGCGGGCGCTGATCGCCAAGTTCTCGGAAAGCGCGGGCGCGAACGGTCCGCAAGGCTAAGGAAGCCGCAGCTTGGCCGCGATCGCGGAGACGGCGGACAGCAAGAGCAGCGCGCCGACGAAGGCGAGCAGCACGGCGGGCGCATACGGCCATAGCGTATGCAGCTCGGACGCGCGCACGGCGCCCGAAGGGGCGAAGGACGTCGCCTCTCGCCCGGAGAACGCCGAGAAAGCCGGCGCGATGCCGTCCGTGAGCCGGGCGATCGGCTTCCAGGCCAGCAGCATGAGCAGAAACGCGATCGCGCTTTGCAAAACGCGGGACACGGCCAGCAGCCGTAGGGAGAGACCGGCGCCGATGACCGCCGCGCCGGCCTGCAGCATGGCGCTGAAGCCGCCCCAGCTGAGCACCGCCGCCGCCGCCGCGGCTTTCCAAGGCAGCCCGCCGGCGAACGAAGCCGATGCGGCGGCATAGGAGCCGATGTGGCTTTCTATCAAGCCGGGGAGCGCGTAGGCCGGCACGATGCCGGGAATCGCCGGCGCCAGCAACCGAACGAGCACGGCGCAGAAAATCATGAAGCCGCCGACGGCCATCAGTTTGTAGACGGCGGCGGTGACGCCGTCGCCGAGGAGCTTGCCGAACGAGCGGCCGTCTCGCTTTCGGGCGTCCCGCATCGCGGCCGCGGCCCGGCGAAGGAGATTGGCCGGCGGCGGGGAGACCGACTCGGCCCGCTCGCGCTTCGCCAATCTCGCGAGCGCGAGCGCCGGCGCGAGCGCCGCGAGCCAGACGACGAGCAAGATGGCGACGCCGAGCTCGGGGCGATGCAGGAAACCCGTCCCGACCACGACGATGATGAAGATCGGGTTGGGCATGTGCGCCAGCGCCAGCAGGCGGTTGCCTTGGGCCGCGGACAAGGCGCCGCTTTTGCGCAGCGACGACGTCGCTTCGGCGCCGCAAGGGAAGCCCCCGGTCCAGCCGAAGGCAACGGCGACGCCGGCTTCGCCGGGCAAGCGGAACAGCTTATGCATCAGCGGCTGCAGGAGCGTGCCGAAGGCATGGACGACGCCGAACGCCGTCATCAGCTCGAGCAGCGTCAAGAACGGAAGCAATCCCGGGAACACGATATTCCACCAGACCGTCAAGCCTTGCAGCGAGGCCCGGAACGCTTCGTCCGGCTTCGTGATGATAGCCGCTACGAGCAGGATGGATAATAGGGCAAGCGTTACGGTGCGTTTCATCGTACCACGCTCCACGTACAGGGTAGGGCCTGGCCATGCCAGGGCCATTACATGTGTACGCTTGTCTGGACGCGGATAGACCTGCTTCGCTCCTCGCTAGCCGATGGTGACCGGTTTCTCGTAGTAATCGCGAAACAGATCCCGGGGCGCGGCGTTCGGCCAGCCCAGGGCATAGACCGAGGTGGCTTGGACGTCCAGCGTCAAATACGGATACTCGCCCGGCGCCCCGGCGGCGCTGTTCAGAATCGGCAGCTTGGCGGCGGCGCGCATGCGCTTCAGCAGCTCGCGTCCGCGCGGGCTGAAGCCGAGCACGCGGATGTACTGCACGCCGCTTCGCAGACGGTCCGGCGCGAGCTGTTCCTTGCCGTGCCCGAGAAGGACGGCGAGCAGGGCGCGCTGCAGCTTCGTGCGCGTGTAGCGCTTCGTCTTCAGCCGCTCGAGCAGCGGCTCGAAGGCGACGGCATCGAGCCCGGGAAGCAGCCGTTTGACGCGGTGCTCCAGTCCTTCGCTCATTTCGTGATAGCGGCCGAGCACGTCCGCGGGCTCTCCCGCCAATTTGTGAAACAGCTGCAGGGCGTACCGTTCCCAGCCGTTTCGGCCTCTGCCGAGCGCGTCGTCCCGCAGCAGCAGCTCGAGCGTCGAGGCGGGCACGAACGGCGCGGCGCACGCCGGCGATGCCGACTCCGCGACGAGCTTGCGGATCGCCGTCGCGCTCGCGATCTGCGCGTCCGTAATCGTCGTCTGCGCGTAGCCGGCCTTCTCCCGTCGCAGCGAGAACGGCTCGATGGCGCTGCCCAGCCGCTCCAGCGCCAGCAGATAATGCAGCCCGAGCGTATTGTTCGGCTGCTCGAACGGGAAGGCCGCGGCTTCCGCGTCGCCCGCCTCGGCCATGAACCGCCGGACGGCGGCGCTGTACGCGGCGGGATAGCTCGCTCCCGTGCGCAGCTCGGCCGCCATGAGCCCGGCGAAGGCGGCCGGCTCGCGCGCGAGCAGCCGCGCGACCCGGCGCAGCGGCGCGATGTCGCCCGCTTCGCTGCCGAAGCAGAGCGCGTCCACGACGCCGGTCGCGTCGAGCAGCGCCGCGGCGCCGTAGGCGAACCATTCCGCCGCCTGCGTGGAGTAGGCGACGGGCAGCTCGATGACGACGTCGCAGCCGCCGCGCAGCGCCATCTCGGCGCGCGTCCATTTGTTGAGCAGCGCGGGCTCGCCCCGCTGCAGGAAATGGCCGCTCATGACCGCGACCACGGCGTCGGAATTCGTTATTTTCAGCGATTGCTGCAAATGATAGAGATGACCGTTGTGAAACGGGTTGTACTCGACAATGATGCCGACCGTGCGCATCGTCCGACCTCCGTCCGTTTTTCGTATCTTTTTCACTATAGCACGACGTGAAAATGTTGACAAAACGATCCGGGAATCGATATAATAAACTTTGTTTGTTTGGAGTGATACCATGGAGATTCATGTACGGGAAGTGGCCGCCAAAGCGACGGCGACGACGTTCAAGACCAGCTTGGACACCGATTGGCTGAAGCAAGTGCGCAAAGATGTCCTGAGCGCGAGTCCGATGGACGTGAACGCGAAGGCGTGGGGCGAAGAAGGGATTGCCCATGTGGAGGGCGAACTGTCCCTCGACGTGGAATTGTCTTGCTCCCGCTGCTTGGAGCCGACCAAGGAGCACGTCGTGCTTCCGTTCCACGAACGCTTCAAGTTGGAAGCGAGCATGGACGGGTCGGAGCCGGAAGACGTCACGCCGGTGGAGGAGGACAAGCTGGAGCTCGAGCCGATGCTCGAAGAGATGCTGCTGCTTGCGTTGCCCTTCGTGCCGCTCTGCGGCGAGGACTGCAAGGGCCTGTGCCATACGTGCGGAACCAATCTGAATGAGCACAATTGCGGATGCTCGAACGATCGGATCGATCCGAGGCTTGCCGCATTGAAGGACTTGTTTAAGGATACGCAGTCCTAGGAGCCTTCGCTCCTGGGCGCGGTTCGATGCAATTCTGTTAAGGAGGTGGGAAACATGGCAGTACCACAACGTAGAACGTCCAAAACGCGTCGTGACAAACGCCGCACGCATTTCAAACTGGCGGTGCCGGGCATGGTGAAGTGCGATCAATGCGGAGAATTGAAACTGGCTCACCGCGTATGCAAAGTTTGCGGAACCTACAAATCGAGAGAAATCATCAAACAATAGTTTGAGCGCGAATAGCACTTCATCGCAAGATGGGGTGCTATTTCTTGATGGCAGGCGCGAGCGGCACTTCATCGTCGGATGAAGTGCTATTTTTATGCCGGCCGGCCGCCCGACATTGCGCGGAGCGGCGTTCTTCTATATACTGTTAGTACCTGGTTATAATAGCTGATTGTAACGCGGTTGTCTTTCCCGGGTACGGGCGCCGGTTCGGCCTCGCCGCGTATGAACGCGGGCCGGGGCATATACTTAGACCAACAGGCAAAGGTGGTGCGGACCATCGAACGGCTTCCCAAACGAGAGCGTCACCAGCTGTTGACGTCGCTGATCGAAGACAATCCTTTCATAACGGACCAAGAGCTGACGCGCAGGCTGAAAGTCAGCATCCAGACGGTGCGGCTCGACCGGCTCGAGCTCGGCATTCCCGAGCTTCGGGAGCGGATGAAGCTGATGGCCGAACGTTCGTACGATCCGGTCCGTTCCCTGCCGCTGCACGAAGTGATCGGCGATATCGTGGATTTGCAGCTGGACTGCAGCGGCATTTCCGTATTCGAAATCAAAGACGAGCATGTTTTTTCCAGAACCGGCATCGCCCGCGGCCATCACGTGTTCGCGCAGGCGAATTCGCTCGCGGTCGCGGTCATCAACGATGAAATCGCCTTGACGGCGAAAGCGGACATCCGTTTCGTCCGGCAAGTCAAGCTTGGCGAGAAATGCATTGCAAAAGCATACGTAAGGTCCATTTCCGGCGGCCGCAGCAAAGCGAAGGTCGAAGTCATTTCTTATGTAAGCGACGAAATGGTATTCCAGGGCAACTTTCTCATTTATCGTTCCGCTGGCGAGTCGGTCATCGAAGGAGGATTGGATGGTGCGGATCGCAATTGACGCGATGGGAGGCGACCATGCCCCCTCGCTTATCGTTAAGGGCGCCTTGGAAGCAGCGTCGGAAATGCACGGCGTCCGGATCCTGCTCGTAGGGGACGCGGATCAAATCAAGACGCATCTCGGCGCGCAGGTGCCGCCGAACATCGAGATCGTTCACGCGGACGACGTCATCGGCCCGGACGACGAGCCGGTGAAGGCGGTGCGCCGCAAAAAGTCGTCGTCGATGGTCATGGCGGGGCAGTTGGTCCGCGAAGGCAAGGCGGAAGCCATGCTCTCGGCGGGCAACACCGGCGCGCTCATGACGACCGGGCTGCTCGTCGTCGGACGGCTGGAGGGCATCGAGCGCCCGGCGCTCGTCTCCATGCTGCCGACGATGGACGACGTCGGCGTGCTCGCGCTCGATCTGGGCGCGAACATGGACGCCAAGCCGGAGCATCTTCTGCAGTACTCGATCATGGGCAGCATCTACCGGGCCAAAATGAACGGACTGAACAAGCCGCGCGTCGGCCTGTTGAACGTCGGCACCGAGGCGATGAAGGGCAACGAGCTCACGAAGGCGGCGTTCGACCTGCTGGAAGCCGCGCCGATTCACTTCATCGGCAACGTGGAGGCCCGGGACGTGCTGCTGCGCAACTGCGACGTGCTCGTCTGCGACGGCTTCGCGGGCAACATCATGCTGAAAGCGATGGAGGGCACGGCCGGCACGTTGTTCAAGACGCTTCGCGACGTCTTTTCGAGCTCGCTGCTGTCGAAGCTGGCCGCCGCGGTCGTCATGCCGAAGCTCCGCCTGCTTCGCAAAAAGATGGATTACAACGAGCACGGCGGCGCGCCGCTGCTCGGCATCAACGGTCTCGTCTTCAAATGTCACGGGTCGTCCGACGTCAAAGCCGTCAAAAACACGGTCCGGCAAGCCAAATTGGCGATCGAAAGCAACCTGGTGGCTTCGATCGCCGCCGAAATTAGCAGGAAGTGAGTGGAAGCATGAACATGCAGCTGCACCCCGTAGGCGTCATCGGCACCGGCAAATACGTGCCCGAACGCATTTTGACGAATAAAGACCTGGAGCAGATGGTGGAGACGAACGACGAGTGGATCGTCACGCGGACCGGCATGCGCGAGCGCCGCATTGCCGCGCCGGAGCAGGCGACCTCCGACCTCGCGTACCAGGCTTCCCTCAAGGCGATCGCGGCGGCCGGGCTGACGGCCGAGGATATCGACCTGATTATCGTCGCGACGATTACGCCGGACATGTTTTTCCCGTCGACCGCCTGCCTGGTGCAGGATAAGCTCGGCGCGCGGAAAGCGGCGGCGTTCGATCTGTCGGCGGCCTGCTCGGGCTTCATCTACGGCCTGGCGACGGCGAGCAACATGATCGCGACCGGCATGTACAAGCACGTGCTGGTGGTCGGCGCGGAATGCTTGTCCCGGATTACGGATTACACCGACCGCAATACGTGCATCCTGTTCGGGGACGGCGCGGGCGCGGTCGTATTGGGCCGAGTGCCCGAAGGCCGCGGGTTCAAATCGTTCGAGCTCGGCGCGGACGGCGGTGGCGGCGAATTGCTTCGCGTGTGCGGGGGCGGATCGCGGATGCCGTCCACGGCGGACAGCGTCGAAGGCAAGCAGCACTTCATCTATATGGCCGGCAACGAGGTGTACAAGTTCGCCGTGCGGATCATGGGCAACGCCGCGGAAGAGGCGCTTCGCAAAGCGGGCGTCGACAAGAGCGAGATCGACCTGCTCGTGCCGCATCAGGCGAACATCCGGATCATCCAGTCGGCGCTGAACCGGTTGGATCTGCCGCAGGAGAAATGCATGATCAACCTCGATAAATACGGCAACGTTTCGGCGGCGTCCATTCCGATCGCGTTGGCGGAAGCCGTCGAGCAGCAACGCGTGGGCGAAGGCGACACGATCGTGCTGGTCGGCTTCGGCGGCGGGTTGACGTGGGGCGCGTCGGTCTTGGTTTGGTAATCATCGACCCATTATCGGTTATCTTATTCGCAGAATTTTAAAGTCGGAGGTCGTTTATCGATGGGCAAAACCGCATTCGTATTTCCCGGCCAAGGCGCGCAGACGGTGGGCATGGGGCAGGATATCTATGAAGCGATTCCCGCATCCCGGGACGTGATCGACGCTGCCGACGAGGCGCTCGGCTTCAAGCTGAGCGAGCTGATCTTCCAAGGGCCTGAGGAGAAGCTGAAGCAGACGGTCAACACGCAGCCCGCGCTGCTTGCCGTCAGCGCCGCGTTCCTCGAGGCGCTGAAGGACGGCCCGCTGAAGCCGGACTTCGTCGCCGGCCACTCGCTCGGCGAATACAGCGCACTCGTCGCGGCCGGCGCGTTGTCCTTCGCGGACGCGGTGCGCACGGTTCGCGCGCGCGGGGAGTTCATGGAGCAGGCGGTGCCGAGCGGCCAAGGCGCCATGGCGGCGGTGCTCGGCGCCGAACGCGAAGCGCTGGCGGCGCTGTGCGCATCGGTCTCGGCCGACGCCGGCGCGGTGGAGCTCGCGAACGTCAACTGCCCGGGCCAAATCGTCGTATCGGGCACGGCGGCGGGGGTACAAGCCATTGTCGAGCGCGGCAAGGAAGCCGGCGCCAAGCGCGTCATCCCGCTGGAAGTGAGCGGACCGTTCCACTCGTCGCTCATGAAGCCGGCCGCCGAACGGTTGAAGGTTGTCCTGGCGAACGTCGCCATGCAGGATGCGGCCGTGCCGGTGATCGCCAACGTCACGGCGCGCCCGGTCACGTCGAGCGCCGACATTCGGGGGCTGCTCGAAGAGCAAGTCTACTCGCCGGTACTCTGGGAAGACAGCGTCCGCCATCTGATCGAGCAAGGCGTCGACACGTTCGTCGAAATCGGCTCGGGCACGGTGCTGGCCGGTTTGATCAAGAAGATCGACAAGAGCGTCAACGTCGTCTCGATCAACAGCCTGGAAGCGCTGAAAGCCGCCGCGCTGTAGTCGTCGCATGCGGCGGATGCCGCAGGCAACTGACCAACAGCAGCGGCGGGGACCTGCCGCTTGCGGCAAGCCAGCCGAAGGCGACGGCTCGCATCGCGCCGTGCAGCGTGTCCCGCGAGGGACGAAAGCGGGGATACGCTCGAACGGCCGCAACCCGCGTCTCGGCGCCGCGCGACGTTCTCATGGTCCCGCAAGGGACACCGGGGAACTCGCGAGCGCCATGCGTCAAGCGTGTCCCGCGAGGGACGAAAGCGAGGCCCGGCACGACGTGACCCGGGGGCGCTTCTCGGCCTCGCCAACGTTATACCATACAGGTGCCTAGAGGACGGAGTCCTTTGGGGTCCCCCTTCCTGGGAAGGGGGATTTAGGGGAAGGAGAATCACAGTGTTCGCAGACCTTACAGGCAAAACCGCGCTCGTCACGGGCGCATCCCGCGGCATCGGCCGCGCGATCGCGATCGCCTTGGCGGAAGCCGGCGCGGACGTCGCGATCAACTATTCCGGCAGCGAAGCGGCCGCGTCCGAAACCGCGGAAGCGGTGCAGGCGCTCGGTCGCCGCGCGCTCGTGCTGAAAGCGAACGTCGGCAAAGCCGACGAGTTCGACGGCATGGTCAAGCAAGTCGTCGAAACGTTCGGCGCGATCGACATTTTGGTGAATAACGCGGGCATTACGCGTGACAACCTAATCATGCGCATGAAGGAAGAAGAGTTCGACCAAGTCATCGAGACGAACCTGAAAGGCGTGTTCAACGGCGTCAAGGCCGTGACGCGCCAAATGATGAAGCAGCGTTCCGGCCGCATCATCAACATCTCGTCCGTTGTCGGCGTTCTGGGAAATCCCGGCCAGGCCAACTACGTCGCCGCGAAAGCCGGCGTTATCGGCCTGACGAAGGCGTCCGCGCGCGAGCTGGCTTCGCGCGGCATCACGGTCAACTGCGTCGCGCCGGGCTTCATCCAGACGGACATGACGGACAAGCTGCCGCAGGAGATGCGCGAGAAGCTGCAGGGGGACATTCCGCTCGCCCGGCTCGGCGATCCGAAGGATATCGCGTCCGCGGTCCGTTTCCTGGCGTCGGAGGCGGCTGCTTACATGACCGGCCAGACGATTCATGTCGACGGCGGCATGTACATGTAGTTTTTTCGCACACGGCCTGTAAAAGCGGGCGAGCCGTTTGATGTATGGCATTTTGTCCGCGATTCTCGTATAATACCATGGAGGAGGTGAACCGGATGTCCGATGTATATGATCGTGTAAAGCGCATCGTTGTCGACCGCCTTGGCGTTGACGAGTCGGAAGTAACGCTTGAAGCTTCGTTTAAAGAAGATCTCGGAGCGGACTCTCTTGACGTCGTCGAATTGGTCATGGAACTGGAAGACGAATTCGATATGGAAATCTCTGATGAAGATGCAGAGAAAATTACGAGTGTAGGGGAAGTCGTTAACTACATAACTTCTCTGGCGAAGTAATAAAAAATGACAAGTCCCGTTGCAAAGCGGGACTTCTCTCCATATTCGTGCGATGCGAATGATTTTGCATTCCTAACAGCTGAAAGCGCATTAGCGTTTTTATAGATAGAGCAGGGATTTTCGAGTCCCCATTTCGAGGTGAATAGACATGAAACAGAGAGTAGTCGTTACGGGCATGGGGGTTATGACTTCGCTCGGTTCCGAACTGGATACGTTTTGGGGCAATTTGATGGAAGGGAAGTCCGGCGTTTCGCAGATCGAAGCGTTCGACGTGACCGAATATCCGACCCGCATCGCGGCAGAGATCAAGAACTTTAACCCGGAAGATTACGGGATCGACAAGAAAGAAGCGCGCCGCATGGACCGCTTCGTGCAATTCGCGGTCGTCGCGAGCCAGAATGCCGTCAAGGATGCCGGCGTCGGAATCGGCACGGACGTCGACGCGGAACGCGTAGGCGTCATGATCGGCTCCGGCATCGGCGGCCTCGGCACATGGGAGGACCAGCATAACATCTTGCTGGAGAAAGGTCCGAAGCGCGTCAGCCCGTTCTTCATTCCGATGATGATCGCGAACATGGCGTCGGGCCAAGTGTCCATGGCAACGGGGGCGAAAGGCCCGAACAGCACCGCCGTCACGGCGTGCGCGACGGGGACGCACTCCATCGGCGATTCCTATAAATTGATCCAGCGCGGCGACGCCGACATGATGATTTGCGGCGGCGCGGAAGCGACGATCCGGCCCACGGGCTTGGCGGGCTTCTGCTCCATGCGCGCCATGTCGACGCGCAACGAAGAGCCCGAGAAAGCGTCCCGTCCGTTCGACGTGGACCGCGACGGTTTCATCATGGGCGAAGGCTCCGGCATCCTGGTGCTGGAATCGCTGGAACACGCGCAAAAGCGCGGCGCCCGCATCTACGCCGAAGTCATCGGCTACGGCATGAGCGGCGACGCCCATCATATGACGGAGCCGGATCCGGACGGCGCGGCCCGCTGCATGGCGAAGGCGCTCCGCGACGGCGGACTGGAACCGTCGCAGATCGATTACATCAACGCGCACGGCACGTCGACGCCGGTCGGCGACAAGTCGGAAACGACGGCGATCAAGAAAACGTTCGGCGAGCATGCGTACAAGCTGGCGGTCAGCTCCACGAAATCGATGACCGGCCATTTGCTCGGCGCGGCCGGCGGCGTGGAAGCCGTCATTCTCGGTTTGACCTTGACGAACGGCATCATCGCGCCGACGATCAACCTGGACAATCAAGATCCGGAATGCGATCTCGATTATGTGCCGAACGTGCCGCGTCATGCGGACGTCAAGATCGCGTTGTCGAATTCGTTCGGCTTCGGCGGCCATAACGCGACGATCGTGATGAAGAAATATGAAGCATGATCATTTCGAAGAGCTGCAGCAACGTCTGCAGCTCCGTTTTCGTGCGAATAAGCTGCTTCGGCAGGCGTTCACGCATACCTCGTACGTCAACGAGCACCGGCAGAGCGGCACGGAGCATAACGAGCGGCTCGAGTTTCTCGGGGATGCCATCTTGCAGCTGACGGTATCGGAGTATTTGTACCGGACGTTTCCGGATCGGCCGGAAGGGCAGCTGACCCGCATGCGCGCCTCGATCGTCTGCGAAGCGTCGCTCGCGCGGTTCGCGGAGATGCTCGACCTCGGCAAGCATATTTTGCTCGGACGCGGCGAGGAACAGCTCGGCGGAAGGCAGCGTCCCGCGCTGCTCGCGGATTTGTTCGAAGCGTTCGTCGGCGCGATTTATTTGGATCAAGGATTGGACACGGTCCGGTCGTTTCTGGCCTTGCACTTGTTTCCGCATATCGACAACGACGGCGTCATGGTCGGCAAGGACTTCAAGTCGACGCTCCAGGAGAAGGCGCAGCAAGCGGGCATGGGCGCGATCGAATACCGCATCGTCGAGGAGCGGGGACCCGCGCACGACCGCGAATTCGTCGTCGAAGTCTTCATCGGCGAGACGGCGTACGGCTCCGGCAGCGGACGGACGAAGAAGGAAGCCGAGCAGCAGGCGGCGGCGGAAGCATGGCGGAAGCTGTCGAAGTAACGGAATAGCGGCATGTTGAAAATTCTGGTTACCCCTGGTGCCGGGATTTTTTCATTTTCAGGCGATCTTGAATGTTTGGGTTTTAATCCCAAATATGGGGTTGGGGACGACCGATGACCGGCGCGTTCGACAAGGGTTTCGACGGATTTCGACCTGCCCTGAAGCGGCAAATATGGTACAATAGGCGTTGAGGTGAAGGTAAGCGATGTTCCTGAAAAGGATAGAGTTGGCTGGATTTAAATCGTTTGCCGACAAGACGGAGCTGGAATTCGTCCGCGGCATTACGGCGGTCGTCGGGCCGAACGGCAGCGGAAAGAGCAACATCAGCGACAGCATCCGCTGGGTATTGGGCGAACAGAGCGCGAAGAGCCTGCGCGGCGGCAAAATGGAAGACATCATCTTCGCGGGAAGCGACGCGCGCAAGGCGGTCAATTTCGGCGAAGTTTCGCTGACCCTGGACAACGGGGACGGGGCGCTTCCGCTCGATTACAACGAAGTGACCGTGACGCGCCGGGTGCATCGCAGCGGCGAAAGCGAATACTTGATCAACAAACAGTCGTGCCGACTGAAGGATATAACGGAATTGTTCATGGATACGGGAATCGGGAAAGAAGCGTATTCCATTATCGGACAAGGCCGGATCGAGGAGATTTTGAGCACGCGTTCCGAGGATCGCCGGGGGATTTTCGAAGAGGCGTCCGGAATCGTGAAATACAAGTCCCGCAAGCGCGAGGCGCAGAAAAAGCTGGAGGACACGGAATCCAACCTGCTGCGCATTCATGACCTGGTCACGGAGCTCGAAGATCAAGTGGAACCGCTTCGCGTCCAATCGGAGAAGGCGATTCAGTACAAGCAGCTGCGCGATCAGCTGAAAACCGCGGAAATCTCCATGTACGTACATAACATCGAGTCGGTGCACAAAACGTGGACGGAGTCGAACGCGCGGATGGGCAAGCTGCAGGAAGAGCAGCTGGCGCTGTCCACGGTCGTGAGCAAGCACGACGCCACGCTGGAGAAGGACCGTCTCAAGCTGCGCGACCTGGAAGAGTCGCTCGACCGGCTGCACGAGGCGATGCTGCAGTACAGCGAGGAATACGAGAAGTGCGAAGGCTACGGCGAGGTGCTGAAGGAGCGCAAGCGCAACTTGGAGCAAAACCGCGCGCAGCTGGACGCGTCGCTCGGGGCGCAAAACGAGCGGATCGCCGCCTTGACGAAGGAAGAGGCGGAGTTCCGCAGCAAGGCCGCGCTGCTCGACAACGAGCTCGAGGCGCTGCGGAAGAAGCTGGCCGCGGAAGAGGCGCAGCTGCTCGGCACGAACGCGTCCGCATCGGGCGACGCGGAGGAATCGCTCAAGGGCGAGCTGCTGGACGTGCTGAGCACGATGGCGCAGCTGCGCAACGAGATCCGCTACGCGATGCAGCAGGAAGAAGCGCTGCAGCGCCGCATGGATCGGCTCGGCGACGAGCATGCCAAGTGGCAGGAACAGCACGCGCAGCTGACGGCAAGGCGAACGGAGCTGAACGATAAGCTCGAGACGACGCTTGCCGACATCAACAAGATGCGGAACCGTTACATCTCGGAAGCCGAAGGACTGCAGAACGGCCAGAAGCTGCTGGAAGAATCGCAAACGGCCGCGCGCAAGTGGGAACAGAAGTTCGACGCGCTGACGTCGCGCCGCGATACGATGAAGGAAATGCAGGACGATCTGGACGGCTTCATGCACGGCGTCCGGGAAATCCTGAAGGCGTCGCGCCGCACGACGGGCGGGGTCGAAGGCGTGCACGGCGCGGTCGCGGAGCTCGTCCGCGTGCCGGAGAAAGTGGAGCTCGCGATCGAAACCGCGCTCGGCGGCGCGTTGCAGCACGTCGTCATGAACGACGAGCGCAGCGCGCGGGCGGCGATCGCGTTCCTGAAGTCGCGTCAGCTGGGACGCGCGACGTTCCTGCCGCTCGACGTCATCCGCAGCCGGAACATTCCGGACCATGACCGCCGGACGATCGCGGGATTGGAAGGCTTCGTCGGCGTCGCGTCCGAGCTCGTGTCCTGCGACGCGAAATACGCGAACATCGTGGAGAACCTGCTCGGCAACGTGCTCATCTCCGAGACGCTGGAGCAGGCGAACCGAATCGCTTCCCGGATTCAGTACCGGTTCCGGGTCGTGACGCTGGAAGGCGACGTCGTGAACGCCGGCGGCTCCATGACCGGGGGCAGCATTCAGAAGAAAGGCGCCAACCTGCTCGGGCGGCAGCGCCAAATCGAGCAGTTGGACGAAGAAATCAAAACGACGGACGAGCAGCTCGCCAAGCTGCGCGACAAGATCAGCGATTTGCGCAAGGAGCAGTCGATCCGCAACCAGAAGGTCGACGAGCTGCGCGAGCTGGGCGAGAAGCTGCGCATCGACGAGCAGCATCTCCGCGCGGAGCTGCAGTCCGTGGACAAAGAAAAGCGGATTCTGGACGAGCAGGCGCAGCTGTTCCAGGCGGACAGCGCCGGCCATAAGACCGAGAAGCAGCAGCTGAGCCATTCCGCCAAGGCGGCGGAAGAGCGGCTCGAGGCACTGACGCGGGAGGAAGCGCGGCTTCAGGAAGCGATCCGCCAGGCGGAAGAACGGCGGAAGGCCGGCGAATCCGCGAAGGAGCAGCTGCAGGATCAGCTGACGGATCTCAAGATTTCGCTCGCGAAGACCGATCAGGAGAAAATGTCGTTCGAGGACCAGGCCGCCCGGATCCGTTCCGATATCGGACGGGCCAAGCAGGAGCTGTCGGGCATCCGCGACATGCTGCAGCGCCAGGACGAGGAGCTGCGCCTGCACGGCGAAGAAAGCGCCAAGCAGCTCGAGCAGCTGAACGCGCTCAAGCTGAAGAAGGACGGCTGCGCCGAGCAGACGGATTTGAAGCGCGCGGCGCGCGCGGAGCTGACCCGCGAGCTCGAGCAAGGCGAGAGCGAGACGAAGGACCAGCGGGCCCAGCTGCGCAGCGTCGAAGACCAGCTGCGCCAGATCGAGATCGCGGTCAACCGGCTCGACGTCGAGCTCGACAACCTGCTGCGCAAGCTGAGCGAAGAGTACGAGCTCAGCTACGAGCTTGCCAAGGAGCGCTATCCCGTTCCGGAGGACGTGCTCGCGCTGCAGAACGAAGTGCGCGATTTGAAGCGGCGCATCTCCGGCCTGGGCGAAGTGAATCTCGGCGCGATCGACGAATACGAGCGCGTCAAGGAGCGCTACACGTTCCTGAACGACCAGAAGAACGACCTCATCGAGGCGAAGACGACGCTGTATCAGGTCATCCGCGAGATGGACGACGAGATGAGCCGCCGGTTCAAGACGACGTTCGAAGCGATCCGCGGGCATTTCGTCGTCGTCTTCGCGAAGCTGTTCGGCGGCGGGCGCGCCGACCTGATCATGGTGGAGCCCGATCGGGTGCTCGACAGCGGCATCGACATCGTCGCGCAGCCGCCGGGCAAGAAGCTGCAAAACCTGCAGCTGCTCTCCGGGGGCGAGCGAGCGCTGACGGCGATCGCCCTGCTTTTCGCCATTCTGCAGGTGAAGCCGGTGCCGTTCTGCGTGCTCGACGAAGTCGAAGCGGCGCTCGACGAAGCGAACGTGGCGCGTTTCGCCCAGTATCTGCGGGAATTCTCGGAACTGACCCAATTCATCGTCGTCACGCACCGCAAGGGCACGATGGAGGAAGCCGACGTGCTCTACGGGGTCACGATGGAAGAGGGCGGCGTCTCCAAGCTCGTGTCCGTCCGTCTGGAGGACGACGAGCCGGTCTCCGCGTAATCGCTGCACCCGAACAACCGTTTCGAACGTATACAAGAAGCCGGAGCCTGCGCGTGCCGCGCATGGCCCGGCTTTTGCGAGTAAAGGGATGGAGGTCCAATCATGAGTTTTTTTAAACGTTTGAAAGAAAGCATCGCCCAGAAGACCGAGGCGGTCACGTCCATTTTCAAGGAAGGCTTGACCAAGACGCGGACCGCGTTCGTCGGCAAAATCGAAGAGCTGATTCTGCGCCGGAAGAAGATCGACGAAGCGTTTTACGAAGAGCTGGAAGAGATTTTGATCGGCGCGGACGTCGGCGTGAACACGGTCATGCAGCTGATCGACGAGCTGCGCGCGGAAGTGAAGAAGCGCAAAATCGAGGAAGCGTCCGAGCTGCAGCCGATTTTGTCCGAGAAGCTGGTGGAGCTGCTGAAGGGAAACGCGGCGACGTCGCTGCGCATGGCGGACCAGGGGATGACCGTCATTCTGTTCGTCGGCGTCAACGGGGTCGGCAAGACGACGACGATCGGCAAGCTCGCGCATAAATTCAAGTCCGAAGGCAAATCCGTCCTGCTGGCGGCGGGCGATACGTTCCGCGCCGGCGCCATCGAGCAGCTCGAGGTGTGGGGCAAGCGCGTCGGGGTCGACGTGATCAAGCAGGAATCCGGCGCGGATCCGGCGGCGGTCATGTACGATGCCGTCCACGCGGCGAAGCAGCGGGGCGTCGACGTGCTCCTGTGCGACACGGCGGGCCGGCTGCAGAACAAGCATAACTTGATGGAAGAGCTGAACAAGATCTTCCGCGTCATTCAGCGCGAGGTGCCGAACGCGCCGCACGAGGTGCTGCTCGTGCTCGACGCGACGACCGGGCAGAACGCGCTCAGCCAGGCGAAGCTGTTCGGCGAGAAGAGCGGCGTGACGGGCCTCGTGCTGACGAAGCTCGACGGCACGGCGAAGGGCGGCATCGTTATCGCGATCCGCAACGAGCTGGACTTGCCGGTGAAGCTGGTCGGCTTGGGCGAGAAGATGCAGGATCTGCAGGAATTCGATTCCGAGCAGTTCGTGCACGCGCTGTTCGGCGGGCTGCTGCAAGCCGCCGAGGACGAAGCCGAAGCGGACCGGGATTAGGTGACAAGGAAATCAGCTTGACAGGGCATAGGCCGCTGCGCTATGATAGTCGTCGTGGAATGGTGTAAAGGCGTTTGCCTTGACGCAAAGGAGCGGATCGCATGAACATGCACGAAACCGACGCCCTGGCGAAAACGAACCGGATCAACATGTTGTTCGATTTTTACGAAACGCTGCTTACGGAGAAACAGCAGACGTTTCTGAAATATTATTTTCATGACGATTACTCGCTCGGCGAGATCGCGGCCGAGTTCGATATTAGCCGTCAAGCGGTCTACGAGCATGTCAAGCGCGCGGAGGCCGTGCTCGAGAGCTGCGAAAGCAAGCTGCAGCTGCTCGCCAAGCATGAAGCGGCCGAGCGGTGGCTGGCCAAGCTGGACCATATGGCGGAGCGGTTCGCGGGAGACAGCGACATGCGCGCCGAGCTCCTGGCCATCGTGCAGGGGCTTCGCGGAGAAGGCGGGAGCGCTACATAAATTATTTTCAGGAGGTGACGGTCATGGCATTCGAAGGGTTGTCCAGCAGGCTGCAGAACGTGTTCGGCAAATTGCGCGGCAAAGGGAAAGTGACGGAGGATGACGTCAACGAGGCGATGCGCGAGGTGCGCCTGGCGCTGCTCGAAGCCGACGTCAACTTCAAGGTCGTCAAGGATTTCATCGCGAAGGTGAAAGAACGCGCGATCGGCCTCGAATTGACGAAGAGCTTCACGCCCGGCATGGTCGTCGTCGACATCGTTAATAAAGAATTGACGGAGCTCATGGGCGGCACGAACACGAAGCTCGCCAAAGCGAACAAGCCGCCGACGGTCATCCTGATGGCCGGCTTGCAGGGCGCGGGCAAAACGACCTCGTCCGCCAAGCTCGCCAAGCTGCTCCTTAAAGAGAAGCATAAGCCGCTCATGATCGCCGGCGACATTTACCGTCCGGCCGCCATCAAGCAGCTGCAGGTGCTGGGCGAGCAGATCGGCGTGCCGGTCTTCACGCTCGGCGACCAGACGTCGCCGGTCGAGATCGCCCGCCAAGGGCTGCAGCTCGCGAAGGACAACGGCCATGACTACGTGATCATCGATACTGCGGGCCGGCTGCACATCGACGAGGCGCTGATGACGGAGCTTCGCGACATCCACGAAGCGACCAAGCCCGACGAGGTGCTGCTCGTCGTCGACGCGATGACGGGCCAGGAAGCCGTCAACGTCGCCCAGAGCTTTCACAGCCAGCTCGAACTGACGGGCGTCGTGCTTACGAAGCTCGACGGCGATACGCGCGGCGGCGCGGCGCTGTCGGTCAAAGCCGTCACCGGCTGCCCGATCAAATTCGCGGCGACGGGCGAGAAGATCGAGCCGCTCGAGCCGTTCCATCCGGAACGGATGGCGTCCCGGATCCTCGGCATGGGCGACATGCTGTCGCTGATCGAGAAAGCCCAGACCGCCATCGACGCCGAGAAAGCCGCGGAGATGGAGCGCAAGATGCGCACGGCGGAATTCACCTTCGAGGATTTCCTCGAACAGATGGAGCAAGTGCGCAAACTCGGACCGCTCGACCAACTGCTCGACATGATGCCGGGCATGGGCAAGATGAAGGACATGAAGAATTTCAAGGTCGACGAGAAGCAGATCGGCCGCGTCGAAGCGATCGTCAAATCGATGACGAAGGAAGAGAAACGCAAGCCCGAAATTCTCAACCATAGCCGTCGCAAGCGCATCGCGTTCGGCAGCGGAACCTCCGTCGCGGAGGTCAACCGGCTGATCAAGCAGTTCGACGACATGAAAAAAATGATGAAGCAGTTCTCGTCCATGATGGGGCCGAAAGGACCGAAGGGCGGCCTGAAAGGGCTCAAGGGCATGCTTCCCAAAGGGATGAAATTCCCGTTCTGACCGCTTGATTCCGGACGGTTCCGGACAGGCGAAATTCTTTGAAGGAGGTGAATTCTCATGGCAGTACGTATTCGTTTGAAACGCATCGGTGCGCACAAGGCGCCTTTCTACCGCGTAGTGGTATCCGATTCCCGTTCCCCGCGCGACGGTCGCTTCATTGAAGAAATCGGGACTTATAATCCGGTCGCTCAACCGGCTCAAGTCAACATCGATGAAGAAAAAGCTCTGAAATGGCTCCAAAACGGAGCACAAGCTTCCGATACGGTCCGCAACTTGCTTTCCAAAGCGGGCGTAATGACGAAGCTTCACGAGCTGAAACTTCAAAAATAACCTACTCGGTGCGGGGGGCCTATTGTGATGAAGGACTTGATTCTTGTCATAGCGAAGGCTTTAGTGGATAACCCGGAGGATGTGCGCGTCGACGTGAAGGAAGACGATCGCGGCACCGTTTACCTGCTGTCGGTCAATCCCGACGACGTCGGGAAAGTGATCGGCAAGCAGGGACGGATCGCCAAAGCGCTGAGAACGGTCGTCGCTTCGGCGGCCGTCAAATCGCAGAAGCGCGTCATGGTCGATATCATTTCGTAGCGATCGTGCATCGAGACAGGGCTAGGATGGCTATCCTAGCTCTTTTTCGATGCAAAATACGAATAAGGCAGGAGACAACGCATGAATCAACAATGGCTATCGGTCGGGAAGCTCGTCAACACTCACGGCATCCGCGGCGAAGTGAAGGTCATCTCCCAAACCGACTTTCCCGAGGAGCGGTTTGCGCCCAATTCCAAACTGACGCTCTTGAACGAAGAGAACGGGCAGCAGCTGGACGTGGAAATACAGAGCGCCAGAGAGCATAAGGGCATGTATTTCTTGAAGCTGAAGGGCTACGACAACATCAACGACGTCGAGAAATACAAAGGCTGGGCTTTGAAAGTCCCGAAGGAAGACATGGTCGAGCTGGAGGAAGGCGAATATTATCATCACCAAATTATCGGCTGCGCCGTCGTGACGGACGAAGGCGCAGACCTTGGCGTCATTACGGAAATTTTGGTGCCGGGCGCGAACGACGTGTGGGTGGTGCAGCCGAAGAAGGGCAAGCAGGTGCTGATACCGGTCATCGACGAGGTCGTGCTGGACGTCGACGTGCCGAACAAGACGGTCAAGGTTCATCTGATGGAAGGGCTGATCTAAGACATGCGCATCGACGTCTTGACCCTGTTTCCGGAGATGTTCGAAGGCGTCTTCGGCGCCAGCATTCTCGGCAAAGCCCGGGAAAAAGGAATCGTCAGCCTGAACGCGGTTAACTTTCGCGATTACGCGAACAATAAGCATAATACGGTAGACGACTATCCGTACGGCGGGGGCGGGGGCATGGTGCTGAAGCCCGAGCCGCTGTTCGCGGCGGTCGAGGATCTCATGCCGGAAGGCGGATCGCAGCCGCGCGTCGTCCTGCTCTGCCCGCAAGGCGAGCCCTATACGCAGCGAAAGGCCGAGGAGCTGTCGGCTAGCGAGCACCTGGTGTTCGTCTGCGGCCATTACGAAGGCTACGACGAACGGATTCGCCAGCATCTCGTGACCGACGAAATTTCGGTCGGCGATTACGTGCTCACCGGCGGGGAACTGCCGGCCATGGTCGTTATCGACAGCATCGTCCGATTGCTTCCAGGCGCGCTCGGCAACGAGAATTCAGCCGTGACGGACTCCTTCAGCACCGGGCTGCTGGAGCATCCGCATTATACGCGCCCGGCGGTTTTCCGGGGCTGGGAGGTGCCGGAGGTGCTGACGTCCGGCCATCATGCCAACGTGGAGACCTGGAGGCGCCAACAATCCATATTGCGGACGCTGGAACGCCGTCCCGAGCTGCTCGAAACCGCGGAGTTGAGCAAAAAAGAACGGCTTTGGCTGGCGGAACGAATCAAGGAGCGGGACCTTCAGGCGCATTCCGCGTCCGATGCAGAAAAATAAGGAATTCGGCGGATCCCGTTATTGTATTCTAGGCGGGATTGTGTTAATATATCAGATGTTGCTTTGTTAACTCGGACGGTCCGCTATAAGCGAAGATCCGGCCTTCCTAGCGAAACCGGTAGCTTATAAGAACGTCTATGGTGGAAGGAGTTGAAATCAAATGAATCTTTTGCAAACTATTGCGCAAGAAAATCTTCGTACTGACCTTCCAAGCTTTCGCCCGGGCGATACGCTTAAGGTACACGTAAAAGTCATCGAGGGATCCCGCGAACGGATCCAGCTGTTCGAAGGCGTCGTCATCAAGCGTCGCGGCGGCGGCATCAGCGCTACTTTTACGGTACGTAAAATTTCGTACGGCGTTGGCGTTGAAAGAACGTTCCCAGTGAACTCGCCGAAAATCGAGAAGATCGAGGTTGCTCGCCGCGGTAAAGTCCGTCGCGCGAAACTGTACTATCTTCGCAATCTTCGCGGCAAAGCTGCGAGAATCAAAGAAATTCGCTAATGCACACGACAAGGGGGGGACTTGCGCAAACAAGTCCCTTTTCGCTTTTTTACGTTTAAATTTCGGAAGTCGGCCGGCGGCAAAACCGCGGGCAAATCCAGCCGGGTGAAACTTGCCGCGCCGAAAATCCGTTTATTTCTTACATAGCTGACCATTGTATCGCATCGGCGAACAAGGCTATTACTCCTGCACAGAAGAGGGTGTAATCATGGACCAACAACATCGCAATGACGAACAGCAAGTCGAGCAGGAAAGCGTAAAGCCTGAGGAGCATCGGGATGTCGTTGACGGCACGGATGCCCCCGATTCGCCGAATAAGCCTCCGGTCAAAGGCAAGGCGCAGAAGGAGCTGTTCGAATGGGTCAAGGCGCTGGCCATCGCGGCGATTCTCGTCCTGGTCATCCGCTACTTCCTGTTCGCGCCGTTCATCGTGGACGGGCCGTCCATGGAACCGAACTTCTACACCGGCGAGCGGTTGATCGTCGACAAGGCGATCTTCGAGCTGCGCAAGCCGAAGCGCGGAGAAGTCATCGTATTCCACGTGCCGGAAGAAGGCCGCGATTTCATCAAACGCGTCATTGGCGTCCCCGGGGATAAGATCAAGTACGAGGACGACAATCTGTACGTGAACGGCAAACTCGTCGACGAGCCGTACTTGAAGGAATCGATCGCGGCCGCGAAGGCGAAGGGCGAGATATTCAACAATAACGGCGGGGAAGAACGGAACTTCCCGAATTCGAATTTCGACACGGACGTCGTGCCTCCGGGCCACGTGCTCGCTTTCGGGGACAACCGCCGCAACAGCAAGGACAGCCGGATTATCGGCTTCGTCGACGACAAAGAGATCGTCGGCCGGGCGGACGTTATTTTTTGGCCGCTCGACAAATTGGCTTTCGTGAAACAAGGATGAGGTGAATTTTCGGCATGACGATACAGTGGTTTCCCGGCCACATGACGAGAGCGAGAAGGGAAATTCAAGAGAAGCTGAAATTGATCGACATCGCGATCGAGCTTCTGGATGCCCGCGTTCCGCTTTCGAGCCGGAACCCGATGGTGGACGAGATTTTGCACGGCAAGCCGCGGTTGATCCTGCTGAACAAGGCGGATTTGGCCGATGCGCGGACGACGGAGCTGTGGCGGGCGCATTTTGCGAATTTAGGCTATGCCAGCCTGGCGATCGACGCTTCGACGGGCAGCCGGGTGAATGAAATTCCCGCCAAGGTGCGAGAACTGCTGCACGAGAAGATTGCCCGGCAAATCGCCAAAGGCATGACGCCTCGCGCGGTGCGCGGACTGATCGTCGGGATCCCGAACGTCGGCAAATCGACGCTGATCAACCGGCTTGCGGGCCGGAACATCGCGGCGACCGGGGATCGCCCGGGCGTCACGAAAGGCCAGCAGTGGATCAAGGTCGGCACGGAAATGGAGCTGCTCGATACGCCGGGGATTTTGTGGCCGAAATTCGAGGATCAGCTCGTCGGCTACAAGCTGGCGATGACCGGAGCGATCAAGGAACAGGTGCTGAACGTGGAGGACGTGGCGTTCTTCGCGATCAAGGAGCTGGCGGATCGCTATTGGGACGCGCTCGCGGAACGCTTCGGCCTGACGGAGCCGCCGCGGGATCCGGAGGATAATGAGGAGCTCGTGCGCGTCATGGAAGACATCGGGCGCAAGCGGGGCTGCCTCGTCAGCGGCGGCCGCGTCGATTTGGAGAAAGCGTCGGGCATTATTTTGCGCGAGCTGCGCGCGGGGAATTTGGGCCGCATCACGCTCGAGTCGCCGGAGGATGCGCGTTAACGGGAACGGCTGCC
This sequence comes from Paenibacillus sp. UNC496MF, assembly GCF_900113915.1. NCBI lineage: Bacteria > Bacillati > Bacillota > Bacilli > Caryophanales > Paenibacillaceae > Paenibacillus > Paenibacillus sp. UNC496MF. Next base: position 325,525 of record NZ_FORE01000005.1, on the reverse strand, counting down.
TTGTATAGACGGGGCGGCCGTTTTTTATTGGCATGCGGAGCGTATATGTGGAAAGGGCGCAAGCAAGAGGCAGCTTTGGTGATGAAGGCAAGCGGCATTCGGGCATCTAAGAAGCGGTCCGTTTCCGAAAGCGACCCGGGAAGCCTTGGCCTCTTGTTCGTTTGCGCGGATTTTCCAACGACCGTTCAAGCTCAAGGTCATGACAAACGAGGCGGCGCTTGCGATAATAGAGGAACGCGAAACCGCTTGCTCGTGTACCGTTCATAATCGTTTGGGAGAATCGTTTTCGGATATTGATATAGCGTAGATCCGGCAGGCATGGGGTGATCTATCGGGTTGCCGCCGGATGGACGGGATATGCAGACGCGGCCTTTACGCGTCGCGTTTGTGGAGAGAGGAGAGAACGGCATGTTGGACGAATTCGAGAAGCCGTTATGGGAGCAAGGAATCCGCGGCATCGCCGGTATCGACGAGGTGGGACGGGGCTGCCTGTTCGGGGACGTCGTGGCGGCCGCCGTCATTTTGCCGCAAGGATTGGTGCTGGAAGGGGTCAACGATTCCAAGAAGCTGACGGAGAAGAAGCGGGAGGCCTTGTATTGGCAGATCATCGACTGCGCGGAAGCCTGGTCGGTCGCCCGCGTCGACGCCGCGACGGTGGATGCGGTCAACATTAAACAGGCCGCGCGGCTGGCGATGAAGCAAGCCGTCGCGTCGCTGGGCGTTCAACCGGCCTACTTGCTCGTCGATGCCGAGAAGGTGGACGTCGACGTGCCGCAGGAGGCGATCGTCAAAGGGGACGCAAGAAGCCAATCCATCGCCGCGGCTTCCATTCTCGCGAAGGTGACGCGGGACCGGCTGTGCCGCGACGAATGGGATAAGCTGTATCCCGATTACGGCATTGCGATACATAAAGGGTACGCCACGAAGCTGCACCGCGAGAAGCTGCTCGCCCACGGCCCCAGCCCGATGCACCGGCAAAGCTTCCTCGGCAAGCTGTTTGCGGAGCAGCAGGCGTTGTTTTAAAGAGCCGGCCGAAAGACGGCGATTAAGCAATACGGATTTGACGAGGGCTCGCCAGGTGATTGCGTGAAGGGATGATTGCGTAATTGCAATTGCGACATAGCGCAATTGCGTAATGGGATCGTAGTGCTTGGAGCCCGCGACCGATTCTCATTGACCCTGTGCAGCAGGCCGCTGCGAGCCGCGTATTCGGCCATTGATTTGCCGCGCATGCGGCGGGGGTTCAACCGGGCGGCGGTTTGGCCGATAAAAGGGCTATAGGTTTTTGCGCAAGCGGAAGGAAGTGCGGCACATGTCGATGTCGATCGGACAGTTAATGAAAGGCTTGGTCGGCGATGCGCAGCCCGGGGACGTCCGCGCGCTCGAGCTGAAGGCGGGGCAAAAGGTGCGCGGCAGGCTGGTGAAGATGACCGGCGACCATGAAGGCATCGTGCAAATCAACGGCGTACCCGTCCAGGCGAAGCTGGACACGCCGCTCGAGCCCGGCAACGCGGTGCTGCTGCAGGTGCAGCCGGAATCCGCCGACGGCGCGCTCGTGCTGAAGCAGGCGGAGCCGGATGCAGGCCCGGCGCCCGAGGCGAGCGTCAAGGCGTGGATCCAGGCGCTCGGGCTGCCGGATACGAAAGCGTCCGCGTCGCTGGTCGAAGAGCTGCGAAAAGACGGGCTCGCCTTGACCCGCGACGCGGCGAGTCAATTCAAAGCCGCGCTGGCCGCCATGCCTGCCGGCGGCGATGCGCAGTCTTGGCTGCGGGCGGCCGCGCTGGCGTTCAAGCGCGGCCTGCCGATGACGGGCGCGACGATCGGCGCGCTTCGGCAGGTGCTTGCCGGGCCGCCGGCGCACGCGCTGCTGGACGCGCTGGAGGCCGGGCTTGCCGCTTGGCGCTGCGCGGGCGCGGAGCAAGGCGCCGCGGCCGGATCCGCGCCGCCGCCCGTCGGGGCGGCGCAAGCGGCCGCAGCGAAGCTGCAGGCGCTGCTGGCCGAAGGCGCGGCGCTGATGCGCGAAGCGCATGGGGCGGCCGCGGAGGCGGGAGCGGGCGGTCCGCCGCCGAAGGCGGGCGAGCTTAGCCGCGCGTCCGCCGGCGCGCCGACGCCCGGTGCATCCGCGCGAAGCGGCGTTGAAGGGCTGCCGCAAGAGCCGCGTATCGCACCGGGAGAAGCCGCCATGCAGCGGAACGGGACAGTGGCCGCCAGACCGGGGGCAGCGCCCGAAGCGGCGAGTTCGGCGGCACCTAACGGGCCGCATGCGGGCTTGAATGCGAATACGGCTCAGCCGCAAGCGTCTTCGTCCGGCGGCACCTGGGTCGGACAGCTGATGAAGTGGATGGGCGTCGATCATGAACGTTTGCTGGCTGCGGCAACGATCCGGTCATCGTCGTCCGCGACCTCATCGCCGGTTCCCCCCTTGTCGGGAAACGCCCGTCAAGCCGCCGCGGACGCAACGTCATCATCGGCTGTAAAGGCGGCTATCCAGGAAGGGCAGCCGACATCGGACGGACCGGAACGCGAGGTAGCGATGCAAGCGCGAAACGCGGCTCTGCCGGGCGCGTCGACCGCTGGAATGCCGCTTCTCGATTTATCGGGGGATTCCGGCAAGCTCAGCGCGACCGAGTCGCTGAAGAGCGCGCTTATGACCGTGGCGGCCGCCAACGACGTCCCTCCGGCGATTCGCGATGCGGCGCAACAGCTGGTCTCGCATATTACCGGTCAGCAGCTATTGATGACGCCGGAGAAAAACGGCGCGTTATTTTCCCATGTGACGCTGTTCGTGCCGATGAACGGGCCGGACGGCAGCCAAACGGCTTCCGTCCATATTCAGACGCGAAGAGGACGAAAGGGCGAGCTTGACGGGGACACTTGCAGACTGCTGTTCGATCTGCGCATGCATACGCTCGGGGACACGGTCGTGGACGTGCAGGTCGTCAATAGAATCGTCAACCTCCAGCTGTGGAACGATCATCCCGCCACGGAGCGGCTGCTTGAAACTTCGCGCGGCGAGCTTGACGAAGCGCTCTCGAAGGCGGGGTATGCGTTATTGACGTTTCGCGCGGATCCGATGCCCGAACGCATGGCGGAGCGGTTGAACGGCCAGGACGGAACGAAGGCGACGGCCGACGGCCTGAAATGGGCGGCAAAGCCGTACAAGGGAGTGGACCTTCGCGTATGAACGGAGCGCATAAGAGGCGCGCGGCGCCGATGACCGAGTCGTACGAGCCGTCGAAAAAAGCGGTCGCGCTGAAATACGAGCCAGGCGTCGATGCGGCGCCGGTCGTCGTCGCGAAGGGCAAAGGCAAGCTGGCCGAAGCCATTCTGGACAAGGCCGCGGAAAGCGGCGTACCGGTTCAGCAGGATTCTTCGCTCGTCGAGGTATTGTCGAAGTTGGACGTCGACCAGGAGATTCCGCCGGAGTTGTACACGCTCGTCGCGGAAATTTTGTCCTTCGTGTATCGATCCGACCAACGGGCGGGAGGAGAAGAGCGCCGATGAGACAGAATCAACGTAAAGTCAAGCCGGACGGAAGAAGGGCGATCGGCCTTTACGGCGAAACGAAGGCGGCCGAATATTTGGAAGACCGCGGCTACCGCATCCTGGACCGGAATTGGCGCTGCCGCGCGGGCGAATTGGATATCGTGGCCCGCTATGAGTCGGGGATCGTCTTCGTCGAGGTACGCACGCGCCGGGCCGGCGGGCGATTCGGAACCGCGGTGGAATCGGTGGACGGCCGAAAACGGCTGCAAGTCCGGTCAATCGCCGAGGTGTACCTGTCGATGAACAAGCTGCATGGATCGCGCCTGCGATTCGATGTCATTGCCATCACGCTTCGCCAACGGGACATAGCGCCGGAAATCTTCGAAGTCGTAGAGCTTCGGCACGTGGAAGCCGCGTTTTAAACTACAATAGGGATGCAAAAAGAGATGCCGGCGCGGCATCTCTTTTTGGAGCGGGTACAAGGCGATGTTGATTGCGTGGCAAACGGCGATGACGGCGAACGGGGGACAGTTAAGATTGCCGCGCACGTCATAACGTATGCAGCTTGCGATCCAAGCTCCGGTAGCCGATTGCTTCCGCCACATGCTCCTGGTCGACGCGATCTTGGCCGTCGAGGTCGGCGATCGTTCGGGCTAGCTTCAAAATGCGGTCATGCGCCCGCAGACTCACGCCCAGCGAATCGAACGCTTTGCGGAGCAGCTCTTCCGCGGCTTTCGTCATCTCGACCGCTTTGCGCAGCGACGCGCCGGCCAATTCGCCGAGCCCGCGGCTATCGCTTGGCCGCTCCGAACGCCGGCGAACGGCTTGCAGCACGATCGCGCGCATCTCCGACGTCGTCATGCCGCTCGTCAACCCCTCCGAAGCAAGCGGTCTCGGCACCTCGATGTGCATGTCGATGCGATCCAGGAGCGGACCGGATATTTTCGCCCGATATCGGGCGATTTGAATTTCGGAGCAAATGCAGCGCTGATCGTCTGAATCATGGCCGTAGTAACCGCACGGACATGGATTCATAGAGGCCGCGAGCAGAAAGGAAGCGGGGAAGCGGAAGACCGCGCGCGAACGGGCGATCGTCACTTCCCGGTCCTCGAGCGGTTGCCGGAGCACCTCGAGCGCGGCCCGCGAAAATTCGGGGAGCTCGTCCAAGAACAACACGCCGCGGTGCGCAAGCGTCACTTCGCCCGGCCGGGGGATGGACCCTCCGCCGATCAAGCCGGCCGCGGATATCGTATGGTGCGGGCTCCGGAATTGCCGCTCCCGCATTAGCGACGGAATTCCGCCGGGCAGCTTGCCGGCCGCGCTGTAGATCTTCGTGACCTGCAGCGCCTCCTCTTCCTGAAGCGGCGGCATAATCCCGGGGAGCCGTTTGGCGAGCATCGTTTTCCCCGTGCCCGGCGGTCCGGCCAACAAGACGTTGTGACTGCCGGCGGCCGCGATCAACAGAGCGCGCTTCGCGTGATGCTGCCCCAGCACGTCTCCGAAGTCGCCGTGCCCCGCAGCGTTACCGCCGTAACCGGCGCCAGCGGGCGGGGCAAGTTCCGCATCGCCCGCAGAATCATATCGAAGCGCTTCCCACGATTGTCGGTCGGATTTGGGATCGCCCAGCTCGCGCAGATGGGAGGCGGCGAACAGTTCCATGCCTTCGATGCAAGCGGCTTCGGCGGCGTTGCCGCGGGGCAGCAGCACCTTCGAGATGCCGCGCTGCTTGGCTTGCTCGACCATGGCCAGCACCCCGGGGACCGCTCTCAATTCGCCGTTCAAGGCCAGTTCGCCCAGGACGAGGAAATCCCGAAACAACGCGCTCCGCAGCTGGCCGCTTGCGGCCAGTACCCCGGCGGCGATGGCGAGATCGAAAGCCGTTCCTTCTTTTCTTAAATCCGCCGGCGCCAGATTGACGGTAATCCGTTCCATCGGAAACGCAAACCCGCAGTTCTTGACCGCCGCCCGCACGCGTTCGACGGATTCCCTCACCGCGGGATCCGGCAGGCCGACGACGTTGACCTGCGGCAGACCGCTCGATATGTCCACCTCCACGGCAATCATTCGCCCTTCGACGCCGTAGACGCTGCCGCTGCATATTTGCGTGTACATGACAAAAAACACCTCCGCGCTGAATTCGGCCGAAGGTGCTTCCTCACAGAACCGTTGCAAAATCATTCTCCATTCATCTTAATGGAGGAGCAAAATCATTGTCAACCGCGCAGAATGCCGAGTAACCTTCGAACTGCGCGCGGCGCTGCTGGTCTTGTCCCATCTAAGAGGCGTCGCAGTTCGCATTAAGCGAAGTGCATCCGTTGCTCTCTTCGTTTGAAGATGTTACAATCGATCCATGACGAACATGTGTTCCGTATCAATAAATTGATGGTCTTTGGAAATACTAGGGTCTGGATCAAGACATCCCCAAACCGTGGGAAAGTAGTCCGCTTTCATCTCGCATTGAGATGAAAATGATATCAAAAAAGCTGGTTTTTCGTCCTAAAAAATTAGGAAAGCCATATCGAATCGTGTTACAATACTTATTGGTTTTGTGTACATACGTAGGATTTAACTGCGGATAGGAGGATTTTCGTAAATGAATATCCATGAGTATCAGGGTAAACAATTGCTGAAGCAATATGGGGTTGCCGTGCCGGAAGGCAAAGTGGCATTCTCCGTGGACGAGGCTGTTGAAGCGGCAAAATCGCTGGGCACGCCCGTAACCGTTGTGAAAGCGCAAATCCATGCGGGCGGCCGCGGTAAAGCCGGCGGCGTCAAAGTCGCGAAAAGTTTGGACGAAGTGCGCGAGTACGCAAGCCAAATCCTTGGCAAAGTACTGGTCACGCATCAAACGGGACCGGAAGGCAAAGAAGTGAAACGCCTGCTCATCGAGCAAGGCTGCGACATTAAGAAGGAATACTACATCGGTCTTGTCGTGGACCGCGTAACGGGACGCATCGTCATGATGGCTTCCGAAGAAGGCGGCACGGAGATCGAAGAAGTCGCGGCGCGCACGCCGGAGAAAATCTTCAAAGAAGTCATCGACCCTGCCGTCGGACTTCAAGTGTTTCAAGCGCGCAAGCTCGCTTACGCGATCAACATCCCGAACGAGCTCGTCAACAAAGCGGCCAAGTTCATGCTCTCGCTGTATGCGGCATTCGTGGACAAGGACTGCTCCATTGCCGAAATCAATCCGCTTGTCGTAACGGGCGACGGCAACGTCATGGCGCTCGACGCCAAGCTGAACTTCGATTCCAACGCGCTGTACCGTCATAAGGACGTTGTCGAACTGCGCGACCTGGAAGAGGAAGACGAGAAGGAAATCCAAGCATCCAAATTCGATCTGAGCTACATCGCGCTCGACGGCAACATCGGTTGCATGGTCAACGGCGCCGGTCTGGCAATGGCGACGATGGACATTATCAAATATTACGGCGGCGACCCTGCCAACTTCCTGGACGTAGGGGGCGGCGCTACGAAAGAAAAAGTAACGGAAGCGTTCAAAATCATTCTCTCCGACGAGAAGGTTAAGGGCATTTTCGTTAATATTTTCGGCGGCATCATGAAGTGCGACATCATCGCGGACGGCGTCATTTCCGCGGCGAAAGAGCTTGGTCTCGACCGTCCGCTGGTCGTTCGCCTCGAAGGCACGAACGTCGAGCTCGGCAAAAAAATGTTGAACGAATCCGGACTGAACATCGTGGCTGCGGACTCCATGGCCGACGGTGCTCAGAAGATCGTCGCGCTTGTGAAGTAAGTTAACTATTGTCGCGATTTGGCGGCACACGAATTCATTTAGGGGATGTGAGTCTCGATGAGCATTTTGGTAGACAAAAACACGAAAGTCATTACCCAAGGCATTACTGGCGCTACGGGATTGTTCCATGCGAAAGGCGCACTCGATTACGGCACGCAAATGGTCGGCGGCGTAACGCCGGGCAAAGGCGGCACAAACGTCGATATCACGCTCGAAAACGGATCGGTCGTATCGCTTCCGGTCTTTAATACGGTGGCGGACGCCGTCGCCAAGACGGGCGCGACCGCATCGGTCATTTACGTACCGCCGGCTTTCGCGGCAGACTCCATCATGGAAGCCGTCGACGCGGAGCTGGATCTCGTCATCTGCATCACCGAAGGCATTCCGGTCATCGACATGATCAAAGTGACGCGGTATATGGAAGGCCGCAAAACGCGTCTGATCGGACCGAACTGTCCGGGCGTCATCACGCCCGGTGAATGCAAAATCGGCATCATGCCGGGCTATATTCACACGAAAGGCCACGTCGGCGTCGTATCCCGCAGCGGAACGCTTACATATGAAGCGGTTCATCAGCTGACGACCCGCGGCATCGGACAATCCTCCGCGGTCGGCATCGGCGGCGACCCGGTCAAAGGTTCGGAATTCATCGACATCCTGAGCATGTTCAACGATGATCCGGACACCTACGCGGTCATCATGATCGGCGAAATCGGCGGCTCCGCGGAAGAAGAAGCGGCCGAGTGGATCAAGGCGAACATGACGAAACCGGTCGTCGGCTTCATCGGCGGCGCAACGGCGCCTCCGGGCAAACGGATGGGCCACGCGGGCGCCATCATTTCCGGCGGCAAAGGTACCGCTGCCGAAAAAATCGCGACGCTGGAGAAATGCGGCATCCGCGTTGCTCCTACGCCGTCCGAAATGGGCTCCACGCTCGTCAGCGTGCTTGAAGAGCGCGGCATGCTCGAGAAGTGCAAAACGCACTAACGTTCGCTTGAATCGCATAGTCCATTCTAGAAGGTAAGCAACCTTTCCAACCCCTTGACGGGCCGGAGAGGTTGCTTTTTTTTATTGTTTTGCAAAAATCGGCTTGCATTCTGTTGATGCCTCAAGCAAAATAGGATGCGGGTCCTTAAGGGGCTGGGACATTCCAATGAACGAATTGAATCGTAGAGCGGAAGCGCTCATCACGCTGCACGAAACGCCGTCCGTCGGCTGGAAGTCGGTACGCAAGGCCGTCGAAAGCGGCCAATGGCCGGATTATGAACGCTTCAAGCCGGAAGCATGGATCAGCTCCGTCGGGCTGAAGCCGGAACAGGCGCTGGCATTAACGAATGCGTTTTCAACCGTTGATCCCGTTAGACGCCGGCTGCAAGCGTGCGAGCGGGGGATATCCTACTTGACCTATTTCGACGATGACTACCCGGAACTTCTCCGAGAATCGCCGCAGCCGCCTTGGGTGCTTTATCTCATCGGTCGCGCCGAACTGCTGAGGCGGCATGCGATCGCGATCGTCGGCACGAGAGGGCCGACGTCTTACGGGAGGAAGACGGCGTCTTCGCTGGCCGAAGGGCTGTCGGAGAGAGGCGTTACCGTCGTGAGCGGCCTTGCGCGCGGCATAGACGCGCTTGCGCACGAAGGAGCGCTGAATGGCGCCGGCAGCACGATCGCCGTCCTGGGGACGCCGGTAGACCGCGTATATCCCGCCGAGAACCGGCTGCTCTACCAGCGAATCGCGAGCCAAGGGCTGATCGTCTCGGAGGTTCCGCCGAACACGCCGTTTCATCCCGGGTTGTTCCCGCAGCGCAATCGCATCATCGCGGGTTTGTCGCACGGCACCGTTGTCGTGGAGGCCGCCGAGCGTAGCGGGTCGCTCATCACGGCGGATCAAGCGCTGGACATGTCGAGAGACGTCTTCGCCGTTCCGGGGCCGGTCTCGTCTCCGAAGAGCGCGGGTACGAACGGCTTGATTCGGCAAGGCGCGAAGCTCGTGGCATCGGTTCAGGACATTCTCGAGGAGTACGAGGGGCTGTTTGATTTCGGCCGTACGGCTAGTCCGGACAAGGCCGGAACCGCGGTTGAAGCAGACGTCGCGCTGGACGAAAACGAGGCGTTGATCTATCGTTTTTTGCGGGAAGAAGCGCGCACGACGGACGAGCTGCACGAGCTCTCGGGCTTCCCGTTTGGACTTTTGCATTCAGTTCTGATAAATTTAACTATAAAACGGAAGATTGAACAGCATCCCGGTTCCATATATAGTGTATTGTAACGAATAAGCGGAGAGGAGGGCACGCCATGGCGGATTCATTGGTCATCGTCGAGTCGCCGGCGAAAGCAAAAACGATCGGCAAATATCTCGGCAACAAATTTATCGTCAAAGCGTCGATGGGTCATATCCGTGACTTGCCCAAGAGCCAAATCGGCGTCGAAGTCGAAAACGACTTTCAACCCAAATATATTACCATTCGCGGCAAAGGCAGTGTCCTGAAGGAACTGAAAGATGCCAGCAAAAAAGTAAAAAAAGTTTATCTCGCGGCTGACCCCGACCGCGAAGGCGAGGCGATCGCGTGGCACTTGGCGCATTACCTCGAGATCGACGAGAGCGATACGTGCCGCGTCGTATTTAACGAGATTACCAAGCAGGCCGTAAAAGACGCGTTCAAGACGCCGCGGCCGATCAATATGGATCTGGTGAACGCGCAGCAGGCGCGCCGGATCTTGGACCGGCTCGTCGGCTACAAAATCAGCCCTCTATTATGGAAGAAAGTCAAAAAAGGGCTGTCCGCGGGCCGCGTGCAGTCCGTTGCCGTGAAGCTGATCATCGATCGCGAGAACGAGATCGACGCGTTCGTGCCGGAAGAATATTGGACCATCACCGCGCAGCTGAAAAAAGGGAACACGGCGTTCGAAGCCAAGTTCTACGGGCTGAACGGCGAGAAACTGGAACTCGGCAACGAAGCGCAAATGCAGACGGTGCTGGACGCGATGGGATCCGCTCCGTTTACCGTAAGCGAAGTGAAAGAGAAGGAACGGATGCGCAATCCCGCGGCTCCTTTCACGACGAGCTCGCTTCAGCAGGAAGCGGCGCGAAAGCTTGGCTTCCGCGCGTCCAAGACGATGTCCGTGGCGCAGCAGCTTTACGAGGGCGTCGATTTGGGCAAGGAAGGCACCGTCGGTCTCATTACTTACATGAGAACGGATTCGACGCGTGTCTCGCCGGTCGCGCAAGAAGAAGCGAAAGGCTATATCGAAGAGAAGTACGGACCGACCTACGCGCCGGAACAGCCGCGCGTGTATGCCAAGAAGAACAGCAACGCGCAGGACGCGCACGAAGCGGTACGGCCGACATCCGTGCTGCGCGACCCCGAAACGGTGAAGGAATTTTTGAGCCGCGATCAATTCCGGCTGTATAAGCTCGTCTGGGAGCGGTTCGTCGCGAGCCAGATGTCTTCGGCGGTGCTGGACACGATGACGGTCGACTTCAACGTCGGCAACGGCGCCATTTTCCGTTCCGTCGGGTCGAAGGTGAAATTCCCGGGCTTCATGAAGATTTACGTGGAAGGCAGCGATGACGAAGGCGCGGCCGACGAAGAGAAGTTCCTGCCTCCGCTCGCCGTCGCGGAATCGATTGCGGCGGATGCCGTCGAGCCGAAGCAGCACTTCACGCAGCCGCCGCCGCGGTATTCCGAAGCGCGTCTCGTCCGCATGATGGAGGAAATCGGCATCGGCCGGCCAAGTACGTACGCGCCGACGCTGGAGACGATCCAGAAGCGCGGTTACGTCGCGATGGAAGAGAAACGGTTCATTCCGACGGAGCTTGGCGAGCTCGTCATTCAAATGATGGAGGAATTTTTTCCTGAAATTTTGGATGCCGAATTTACCGCTCATATGGAAGAAGACCTTGACCACGTGGAAGACGGCAAAGTGGACTGGGTCCGCGTGCTCGGCAATTTCTACGATTCGTTCGAGAAGCGGCTTGAGGTCGCCGAAGAGGAAATGAAGGAAGTCGAGCTGCAGGACGAAGTGTCCGATGAAATTTGCGAGAAATGCGGACGGCATATGGTCTTCAAAATGGGGCGTTTCGGCAAATTCCTGGCTTGCTCCGGTTTCCCGGAATGCCGGAATACGAAACCGATCGTCAAAGACATCGGCGTCGCTTGCCCGAAATGCAAAGTCGGCAAAATCATCGAGCGGCGCAGCAAGAAGGGACGGTACTTCTACGGCTGCGACCAGTATCCGGGATGCGACTACGTCTCCTGGGATAAACCGGCGAGCAAGCCGTGTCCGAATTGCGGCGGGCTCATGGTCGAGAAACGCAACCGAAGCGGCGCGAAGCTCGTCTGCACCCAATGCGAACATAACGAAGAAGTGGTGGAAGAGCCGGAATCCGCTGAATTGTAGAGGAAGGCTTCGGAATTGAAAGGAAGGTAAACGCAGTGTCTGAAGTGCAACGTGTTACGGTCGTCGGCGCGGGTCTCGCGGGCAGCGAAGCCGCTTGGCAAATCGCCTCGCAAGGCGTGCCGGTTACGCTTTACGAAATGAGGCCGGCTACCAAAACGCCGGCTCACCATACGAACCAATTCGCGGAGCTGGTATGCAGCAACAGCCTCCGCGCGAACGGATTGACCAATGCGGTCGGCGTATTGAAAGAAGAAATGCGCCGCATGAACTCGCTCATCTTGGATTGCGCGGACCGGAACGCCGTTCCGGCTGGCGGCGCGCTCGCCGTCGATCGCGACGGCTTCTCCGGCGACGTGACGCGGATTCTGAAGGAACATCCGCTGATCGACGTGCGTACGGAAGAAATGACGGAAATCCCAACCGACGGAATCGTGCTGATCGCGACCGGGCCGCTCACGGCCCCGCGTCTCTCGGCGCAAATTCAAGGGCTGCTCGGCGAAGAATATTTTTATTTCTACGATGCCGCCGCGCCGATCGTCGAGAAGGATTCCATCGATATGTCGAAAGTATATTTGGCCTCCCGGTATGACAAAGGCGAGGCGGCATATCTGAACTGCCCGATGACGGAAGAGGAGTTCGAACGGTTCTACGACGCGCTCATTACGGCGGAGACGGCCGAGGTGAAGGAATTCGAGAAGGAGCAGTACTTCGAAGGCTGCATGCCGATCGAGGTCATGGCGGGCCGCGGCAAGCAGACCGTGCTGTTCGGGCCGATGAAGCCCGTCGGACTGATTAATCCCCATACGGGCAAGCTGCCCCATGCGGTCGTGCAGCTGCGTCAGGATAATGCCGCAGGCACGCTGTACAACTTGGTCGGCTTCCAGACGCATCTCAAGTGGGGCGAGCAGAAGCGCGTCCTGTCCCTGATTCCGGGTTTGGAAAACGCGGAATTCGTGCGGTACGGCGTCATGCACCGGAATACGTTCATTAACTCGCCGAGGTTGCTTAAGCCGACCTACCAGACGAACAAACGCGACAATCTGTTCTTCGCCGGCCAAATGACCGGCGTAGAAGGATACGTCGAATCGGCGGCATCGGGGCTCATCGCCGGGATCAACGCCGGACGGGTCGCGAAGGGCTTGGAGCCCGTCGTCTTCCCGGCAGATACGACGCTCGGCAGCATGGCGCAATACATTACGACGGCGGATTTCAAGCATTTCCAGCCGATGAACGCTAATTTCGGCCTCTTCCCGCCGCTCGAGAAGCGGATGCGCAGCAAGAAGGACAAGAACGACGCGATCGCTAACCGGGCGCTCGAGCAGCTGGCTCGGTTCAAAGAGTCGCAGCTGGCGGACGCCGGCAAAACCGAAGCGCTGTACGATTAACCGCAAAGCATGCGGTTCAGGATAAGCCAACAGCGGCAGCAACGAACGACAAGCGGCCGCTGTTTACTTTTTTTGAAGTTTTTTCAAAAATCAAGCTATTTCCACGATTAGCATTTTCTCTATTCCGACATACATAGCCGTTCATGCTTGGTCCATTTCGATGAAGGAGGGTTTACGATGAATATGGAGTTTCATGCTACGACGATCTGCGCGGTCCGCCACAACGGGAAGGGCGCGATTGCCGGCGACGGCCAGGTGACGTTCGGGAACAGCATGGTCATGAAGCACAGCGCGAAGAAAGTACGGCGACTTTACCGCGGCCAAGTCATCGCCGGATTCGCGGGATCGGTCGCCGACGCGATTTCGCTGTTCGAGAAATTCGAAGGCAAGCTGGAGGAGCATCACGGCAACCTGCAGCGCGCGGCGGTGGAGCTGGCCAAAGATTGGCGTTCGGACCGCGTATTGCGCAAGCTGGAAGCCATGATGATCGTCATGGATGCGACGGGACTGCTGCTTATTTCGGGGGGCGGGGAGATCATCGAACCGGACGACGGCATCCTCGCGATCGGCTCCGGCGGCAGCTTCGCGCTTGCGGCCGCAAGAGCCATCCGTCAGCACGCGCCGCAGCTCGAAGCGAAGGACATGGTGAGATCGGCGCTCGAAATCGCGGCCGACATCTGCGTGTTTACGAATCGGAATATTATTGTGGAAGAAATCGAATAGACTGCTAGTATAAGGAATATTTGGACGTAAATCGGAGGGATTCGAGATGCCAAACGAAGCTATGACACCGAAACAGATCGTCGCCGAGCTGGATAAATACATCGTGGGCCAGAAGCAAGCGAAGCGGTCCGTCGCGGTCGCCCTGCGCAACCGCTATCGCCGCAGCCGCTTGGATGAAGCGATTCGCGACGAAATCGTACCGAAAAACATACTCATGATCGGGCCGACAGGCGTCGGCAAGACCGAGATCGCGAGACGGCTGGCCAAACTGGTCAATGCGCCGTTCGTCAAGGTGGAAGCGACGAAGTTCACGGAAGTCGGCTACGTTGGGCGCGACGTCGAATCAATGGTCCGCGACCTCGTGGAAACGGCGATCCGCATGGTCAAGCTGGAGAAGACGGAGAAGGTGAAGGACAAGGCGGAAGCGATGGCGAACGAACGGATCGTCGCGATGCTGGTGCCTTCGTCCGTAAAAGCCAAGTCGTCGAAAAACCCGCTGGAAATGCTGTTCGGCAACTCTTCCTCCGGGTCTAAAGAACCGGAAGCGGAGCCGGAAGAAAGCGCGTCGGTTCTAGAGCGACGCAAGCAGGTCAAGGAGCAGTTGGCGACCGGCAAGCTTGAAAACGAGATCATTGAGATCGAGGTCGAAGACAATTCGCCGAACATGCTCGACATGCTGGCGGGACAAGGCAACGAAGGCATGGGCATGGGCGCGAACATGCAGGAGCTGTTCGGCCAGCTCATGCCGAAGCGCTCCAAGAAGCGGAAGCTGCCGATCAAGGAGGCGCGCAAGGCGCTCACCCAGGAGGAAGCGAACAAGCTGATCGACATGGACGACGTCATCGCCGAATCCGTTAACCGGGCGGAGCAGTCGGGCATTATCTTCATCGACGAGATCGACAAGGTCGCAAGCTCGTCCCGCGGCTCCGGTCCGGACGTTTCCCGCGAAGGCGTACAGCGCGATATTTTGCCGATCGTCGAAGGCTCGACCGTTATGACGAAGTACGGTCCGGTCAAGACCGACTATGTGCTGTTCATCGCGGCCGGCGCTTTCCATATGGCGAAGCCTTCCGATCTCATTCCGGAATTGCAGGGCCGGTTCCCGATCCGGGTGGAATTGACGAATTTGAGTCTTGAGGATTTCGTAAAGATTTTGACGGAGCCGAAGAACGCGCTGACGAAGCAGTACACGTCGCTGCTCGAAACCGAGGGCATTACAATCACGTTCTCGGACGAAGCCGTGCGGGAGCTGGCTTCGATCGCGGCGGACGTGAACAAAAACACCGAAAATATCGGGGCTCGCAGACTGCATACCATTTTGGAGAAGCTGCTCGAGGATCTGTCGTTCGAAGCGCCCGAGCTGTCGCTTGAAGAAATGACCATCACGCCGGAATACGTGCGCGAGAAGCTGGGCAATATTGCGAAAAATCGCGATCTGAGTCAATATATACTGTAAGGAACGGACAGGAAAGTAGGAGGCAAACGGCAATGATTTTATTGGCAAAGACAAGAACGCTCAACCGGCTGCTGCAGCGCGCGGCCGGAGGGGCGCTCAACTTCCGGGAGATGGCGGAGGTTCTGAGTACGACCATTCAAGCCGACGTGTTCGTCGTCAGCCGCAAAGGGAAAGTACTGGGATCCGCGGCGGCGGGGCCTTATCAGCACGAGCAGCTGAGGGCGCTGCCAGCCGGCGAGCTCCGCTTGTCTCCCGAGAGCAACGACCGTTTCATGAACATGCAGGAAACGGCGACGAACGTGAAATCCGACAGCGGCATCGCGGAGTCGTTCCCGATGATGGGCGCCCAAGAAATTATGACCGTCGTCCCGATCGTAGGCGGCCGCGATCGATTGGGCACGCTGATCTTGCTTCGCAGCTCCGAGCCGTTCGGCGACGACGAACTCATTTTGGCGGAGTACGGCAGTACGATCGTCGGCATGGAAATCTTGCGCGAGCGAGCGGAAGAGATCGAGCAGGAAGCGAGAAGCAGGACCGTCGTCGCGGTCGCGGTCGGATCGCTGTCCTTCAGCGAGCTGGAAGCGGTCGAGCATATTTTCGACGAGTTGGACGGAAAGGAAGGACTGCTGGTCGCCTCCAAGATCGCGGACCGCGTCGGCATCACCCGGTCGGTCATCGTCAACGCGCTGCGAAAACTGGAAAGCGCCGGCGTGATCGAAACCAGGTCCTTAGGTATGAAAGGGACCTATATCCGGATCTTGAATGCGCAGCTTCTCCAGGAGCTGAAAAAAAACAAAAGCTAAAGTATTAAATTTTCATTACATTTTCATTCCGAAACCAGTACAAATAGCCCCTTTTTAAGTCCTATCTTCGACAAAGATAGGGCTTTTTTCTTATTGTAATAATTTAGGAAGTTGAGGAAGATTAGATTGGCAGATTTGTTCGACAAGAAGCTCTCATAAATTTAATAATTCTTTGTCGAACGAAGAAGGAATGCGAAGGATTCTGTTGAATATTAACAACACAAGCACTCGAAAGTGGGGTTTTTTGGTGAATTTGTTGAACGGCCCGGAATTCAGTCGTTTACAGGGCGCGCTGAATGCATCGGAAATGCGCCAACGCGTCATAAACAACAATATCGCAAATGTAGATACGCCAAAATTCAAGCGGTCCGACGTCATGTTCGAAGAGCTGTTAGAGCAGAGCATGGGCTCGGGAACGCTTCAATTAAGCGGAAAGCGCACGGATCCAAGGCATATTCCGATCGGCCTATCCGCGGCAGTGCCAGAGACTCAGGTCGTGACCGACGAGACGAGCGTCATGAATAACGACGTCAACAATGTCGATATTGATCGAGAAATGTCGCTTCTCGCCAAAAATCAACTGAATTACAACTTTTATGTACAGCAGATTAGCCATGATGTGAAAATGATGCGCATCGGGATCCAAGGGAGAAGCTGATGATGAGATTGACTAACGGATTCGACGCCAGCGCTTCGGCGCTGACGGCTCAGCGCCTCCGCATGGACGTTATTTCTTCGAATATCGCGAATGCAGAAACGACTAGAGCTTCATACGTAAACGGACGCTATGAACCTTACAAACGCAAAATGGTCGTGCTTGAACCGGGTTCGACATCGTTCGCCGACGCCTTGAACAGCCAAATGAACGGTTCCGCATCGGCGCCGGGCGTGAAAGCTTCGAAAATCATCGAGGATACGACCCCTTCCAAGCTGGTCTATAATCCGACGCATCCCGAAGCGGACGAGAATGGATATGTAAAGATGCCGAACGTCGACGTCCTGAAGGAAATGGTGGACATGATCTCCGCTTCGCGTTCCTACGAGGCGAACGTCACGGCGCTGAACGCCACGAAGAGCATGTATGTCAAAGCGCTTGAAATCGGCAAGTAAACAGAGAAACCGCGGAGGGATTACAGTTGATTAACCCGATGACGTTCAATCCGGTGCAGCTCCAGACCGTCAAACCGGCCGAATCGAACGGCCTTAGTACTTCTTCGCCGTCCGACATTACAAAAACATTCGGCGATTTCCTGCAAAAGGCGCTTGACGGCGTAAGCGCCCAGGAACAAAACGTACATACGATGAACGATCAATATATGCTCGGCAACGTCGATGTGTCGCAAGTCATGGTTGCGAGCCAGCAAGCCGAACTCAGTCTGCAGCTTACCTCACAAATCCGCGACAAAGTGATTGAAGCCTACCAGGAGATCATGCGGATGCAAATCTAATGGCCTCTTTCCCAGCATTAGAAGCTAACAGTGAGGTGGAATCGTGAACGAGAAATTTGCCCAATATCGAGCGAGAGTCGCTCAGTATTGGAACGTACTAGAGAAAAGACAGAAGATTTGGCTGGGGGCGTCCGCCGCGATCCTGATCCTGACGATCATCCTGTTGACCGTGCTGTTTTCGAAGACGCATTACGAAGTCGCGTTCCGCGATCTCGACAGCACGGATGCGGCCGCGGTCATGGAGTATTTGGATGCCGGCAAGATTCCGTATAAGCTGTCCGACGCGGGCCAGACGATATCGGTACCGACGGCCGACGCCGCGAAAGTGAAAGTGGAGGCGGGGTCCCAGGGCATCGTCCGCAACGGTTCCATCGGCTTCGAATCCTTCAACGACAGCTCCTCGATGTTCGGTTCGACGGACCGCGAATTCGACGTGAAATACCGGAGCGCCCTGAACGGGGAAGTCCAGCGCTTGCTGAACGGCATGCAGGGCGTGCAAAAATCGAACGTGCTCGTGAACTTGCCGGAATCGACGCCGTTCATGACGACGGAGGAGAAGGAACAAGCGTCCGCGTCGATCATGATCACGTTTCGCCCGGGGTACCGGCCGACTCAGAAAGAAGTCGACGGTTACTACAATCTCGTTAAAACGTCAATCCCGAACATCAAACCGGAAAACATTACGATCTCCAGTCCGGAGGGCGAACTGCTCGCATCCGGCGATGTCGGCGGCGCGGGTGCCGGAGGCGATCTGCTGGAGACGCATTATCAAATTCAGCGCAAATATGAAAACGACTTGAAACAAAAGATCCAATCGTTCCTGGCGCCGATGGTCGGCATGGACAATTTGGTCGTGAACGTCTCCAGCTCCATCAACTTCGATAAGAAGAAGTCGGACCAGCAGCTCGTATCTCCGCTCGAGAACAACAACAATAACGGCATCGTCCTAAGCGAGTCGACCTCGTCCAAATCCGCGACGGGCGGAAGCTCGGCTGGCGGCGTCGCCGGCACCGGCGCGACCGACGTGCCGGGCTATACGGCGGATACCGCCACGGGCGGAAGCTCGGAGGAGAACAGCCGGACGACCAATTACGATTACAACAAGAGCAACATTCAAATCGAGTCCGGGCCGTACGTCATTAAAGATCTCTCTATTAGTATCGGCGTAGAAAAATCAAAGTTAAGTGCCGAAGCGAAAACGGAGATGACGAACGTGCTTACGTCGCTCGTTCGGTCCCAGTTGATCGAGTCCGGACAAGATGTCAATAATGACGCGCTGATCGACAAAAAAGTTTCGGTCATGGCTCAAAGTTTTATCGACAACGGCGGAGCCGCGGCGTCTTCCGGACTGTCGACGGGCTGGCTGATCGGCCTGGGCCTCGCGGCGCTCGCGATGATCGGCGGTCTCGGCTACGTCGTCGTCCGCCGCAGGAAACAAGCGGAGCTCGTCGAAGAGCTGGCCGCGGCGCCGGGCAAAGTCGAGTACCCGACGATCGATCTCGATAGCGTCCAAAACGAAAGTCAAGTTCGCAAGCAGCTCGAAACGCTCGCCAAGCGCAAACCGGAAGAGTTCGTGAATTTGCTCCGGACTTGGCTCGTTGAAGAATAGAGGTGGCCGGAATGGCGAAATTACAAGGGTTCAGCGGTCGGCAGAAAGCAGCCATTTTGCTAATTTCTCTAGGTCCTGAAGTATCGGCGCAAATCTTCAAGCACTTGCGCGAAGAGGAAATCGAGCAGCTCACGCTCGAAATCGCGAACGTGCGCAAAGTCGACACCCTCGACAAAGAAACGATTTTGAACGAATTCCACCAAATCTGCGTCGCGCAGGAATACATTTCGCAAGGCGGCATCACGTATGCCCGCGAGATTCTGGAGAAAGCGCTCGGCGAGCAGAAAGCGATGGAAGTGATCGGCCGCCTGACGGCGACGCTTCAGGTTCGCCCGTTCGATTTCGCGCGCAAAGCGGATGCCGGGCAAATCTTGAACTTCATCCAGAACGAAAACTCGCAGACGATCGCTTTGGTGCTCTCGTATTTGCAGCCGGATCAGTCTTCGCAAATCTTGTCGTCCCTGCCGCAGGAGAAGCAGGCGGAGGTCGCGAGACGCATCGCCTTGATGGACAGCACGTCGCCGGAGGTCATTTCCTACGTGGAACGCGTGCTGGAACAGAAGTTGTCCGCGACCGTTACCCAAGATTACACCAGCGCGGGCGGTATTGAATCAATCGTGCAAATTTTGAACGGCGTCGACCGCGGGACGGAGCGTACGATCTTGGACGCGCTCGAAATCCAAGATCCCGAATTGGCCGAAGAAATCAAAAAACGGATGTTCGTGTTCGAGGATATCGTCAACATCGACAACCGTTCCATTCAGCGCATTATCCGCGACATCGAGAACGCCGACCTGCAGCTTGCGCTCAAAGTCGCCAGCGAAGAAGTGCGCGAAGCGATTTTCCGGAACATGTCCAAACGCATGTCGGAGACGTTCAAGGAAGAAATGGAATATATGGGTCCCGTCCGGCTGCGCGACGTCGAAGAAGCGCAAACGCGCATCGTAGCGACGATCCGCAGGCTGGAAGAGTCCGGCGAAATCATCATCGCCCGCGGCGGAGGGGATGACATCATTGTCTAAGTTGTATAAATCGACGAACGTCATCTCGGTCGAAGATTTAAAACGGCTTGAATGGTATAACCGCTACGTCCAACCGGCCGAACCAGAAGCGCCTGCCGGGCCGAGCGCCGAAACGGTTACGCTCCGCGACCAAATTCTCGGCGATGCCGAGGCGTTCGCCAACCAGCGTCTTCAAGAGACCGGCGAACAGATCGAAACGTTGTTCGCGAAAGCCGCCGCGCAAATCGACCAATGGTGGCTGGAGAAGCGCCTGCAGGACGAGGAGACGATGGAACGCATCCGCGGCGAAGCCCACGCGCTCGGGTTCGAGGAAGGCAAGGCCCGGGCCGAAGCCGAAGTGCGCGCCCAATGGGAAGCGATGCTGACGGAAGCCAGATCGATCCTGGACTCGTCCTACGAAACGAAGGAACAGATCATTCAGGAAGCCGAGCCGTTCGTCGTCGCGCTCAGCGCGGCGATCGCCGAGAAAATCATACAAAAGCAGCTGACCGTCGAGCCGGCGTGGTCGCTCGATATGATACGCAAAGCGTTGGAACGGCGCCGCGAGCAAGGCGTAATCACCCTCTGCGTCTCGCCGCAGCAATTGGCCTACGTGCAGGCCGCGCGCGAAGAGCTGTCGCTCGTCATCGATTCCCAAGCCGAGCTGCAGATCGTTCCGGACGTGTCCGTCAAGTCTTACGGGTGCGTCATTCGCTCCTCGTTCGGAAGCATCGACGCCCGGATCGACACGCAGCTGTCCGAGATCAAACGCGAGCTGATCCAGCTTGCCCTGCAGGCGGAAGAGCGAGGCGGCGACGATGAAACCTAACCGGTTGGACGCCGAACGCTATATCGAGCATATGCGGCCGATCGATTCCGTTCGCGTAAACGGGAAGGTGACGCAGGTCATCGGACTGACCGTCGAATCGGAAGGCCCCGATGCCAGCATCGGCGACGTGTGCCTGATCTACCCCGCGAAATCGTCGAAACCGCTCAAAGCGGAGGTCGTCGGGTTCCGCGACAACAAAGTCATTCTGATGCCGCTCGGCGAGCTGCAATCGATCGGTCCGGGCTGCGACGTCGTCGGCACCGGCAAGCCGCTCACCGTGCAGGTCGGCTCCGAGCTGCTCGGCAAGGTGCTGGACGGGTTGGGGCAGCCGCTTGACGGTTCCCATATCCCGAGCCGGATGCCGCACCACTCGACGCACAATCAGCCGAACAATCCGCTGATGCGTCCGAGGGTGAAAGAGCCGCTCAGCATCGGCGTCCGCGCCATCGACGGCCTGCTGACCGTCGGGCAAGGCCAGCGCGTCGGCATCTTCGCCGGTTCCGGCGTCGGCAAGAGCACGCTGCTCGGGATGGTCGCCCGGAATACGTCCGCGGACGTCAACGTCATCGCCTTGATCGGCGAGCGCGGCCGCGAAGTGCTTGAGTTTATCGAGAAAGACCTCGGTCCGGAAGGGCTTGCGCGCTCCGTCGTCATCGTCGCCACGTCCGATCAGCCGGCGCTCATACGAATCAAAGGCGCGCTGATCGCGACGACGATCGCGGAATATTTCCGGGACCGCGGCATGAACGTCATGCTGATGATGGACTCCGTCACCCGCTATGCGATGGCGCTGCGCGAAGTCGGGCTGGCCATCGGCGAGCCGCCGGCGACCCGCGGTTATACGCCCTCCGTATTCGCCGCCCTGCCGAAGCTGCTGGAGCGGGCCGGGACGGGGCAGAAGGGAACGATTACCGCTTTCTACACGGTGCTCGTCGACGGCGACGATATGAACGAGCCGATCGCGGACGCGGTCCGCGGCATCTTGGACGGCCATATCGTGCTCAGCCGGGCGCTGGCGAACAAGGGCCATTTTCCCGCCATCGACATTCTGGCTTCCATTAGCCGGGTCATGAAAGAAATCGTGCCGGAAGAACAGCAGGATGCCGCCAACGAATTGAAGCGGCTGCTCGCCATTTATAGAGATTCGGAAGACCTCATCAATATCGGGGCGTACCAGCGGGGTTCGAACGAAAAAATCGATCAGGCGATCGAAGCCAACGATCTCATCCGGTCCTACGCGACGCAGAAGACGAACGAGAAGATCGATTACGACGCGTCGCGCGACCGGCTGATCGACGAATTTTACATCCATCACGGGAGTTGAACTTGATCCATGGCTCGATTTCACTATGCCTACCAGAAGATCGTCGATTTGAAAACAAGCGAGAAATCGCAGGCGGAATGGCAGCTGTCCGTGGTCGTCGGCAAGCTGGCGCAGGAAGAACAGAGCCTCCGGCAGCTGCAATCCGAACGCGCCGTCTGGAGCGAGAAGCTGCAGAACGCATCGCTTCGCGCGGTATCGCTCTCGGAGATCATGACGATCCAAACGTACATCGATTATCTGGACGACGGCATTCTCCGCAAAATCGGCGACGTGAAAAAGGCGGAATCGGCCGTGGACGCGGGCAGAAAGACGTTGTCGGACCGGATGGTAGACGAAAAAGTATGGCTGAAGACGAAAGAACATGCGCATAAGCGGTTCATGGCCGAGATGACGGTGAAGGAACAGCATGAATCGGACGAGCTCGCTTCCGTACGTTTCATGTACGCGGCGCCTTAACAAGGACGGAAGCCTTTGCGCGAATCGGGAGCCGATGCCCGAGGGAGGGACCTAGTATGTCAGATTTGGAAATGGAGAAGCAAGGCTACAGCGGTATGGAGCGGTTCATGTTTTTCGTGACGCCGATCTTGTTTACGCTCATCCTGCTCGGCGTGCTCGTCACGTTGTTCAATTTTAATTTGCGGAACAAGGCGCTGGAGATCGGGAACGACATTCCGTTCTTGAACCGCATTTTGCCCGATCCGGCCGCGAAGGACGGACAGGCGGCGGACGAAGAGACGGTCAAGTCGGCCAACGCGACGGCGAAGATCGCCGAGCTTCAATCGCAACTGACCGCGAAGGAAGCCGAGCTGAGCAAGACGGCCGCGGAGAACGAGAAGCTGAACGGCTCGGTCAAGGAGCTTCAGCAGCAGGTGGACCAGCTGAAGCAATCGAACGCCGACAAGGCGCTCGACGATGCGGCTTATCAGAGCAAGATCGGCGAATTGGCTTCGATGTTCGGCACGATGACGCCGAGCAAAGCGGCACCGATCATGGAGAGCATGGAAACCGCCGAAGCGGTGCTCGTGCTGGACGCGATGCGGCCGGAGGAGCGGGCGAACGTTCTCGCCAAGATGACGCCGGCGAAAGCGGCGGACGCGGCGGTCATGCTGAAGGACGCGAAGACGGCGAAGGACCGCGAGATCGCGGCGCTGCAAGCGCGGGTGAAGAAGCAGGAAGCCGCTTCGACGCAATCGGAGTCCGTGCTGAGCGCGACGCAGCTGAACGCGACGTTCTCGGCGATGGATCCGAAAAGCGCGGCCGACCTGCTGCTCAAAATGGCCGACGTCAGCCCGAGCAAGGTGCTGCGCATCTTGAACGCCGTAAGCGACGCCTCCCGCTCGAAAATCATCGCGGAGATGTCGACGGCGAATAAAGCCGTTACCGCGCAGCTGGTATCGAATCTTATGGTCGGCAAGTAAGGAAACCGCCTTTACGCCATCGTCGAAAGGAGGTGAAACATATGCAAATGCCGATAACCGCCGCTTCTCCCTCGCCTGCTCCGGCAGCCGGAAACGCGTCCACGGCGAAGGGCTCGGATGGCGTCAAGTTCAATCGGGCCTTCGCGCAGACGATGACCGGCGCGCAGGGGAAAGGGACGAACGCCCAGCCCGGCGGAGAGACCGCTTCCGGCGTCGCCAACGCGCCGGGGACGCCGGCTTCGCCGCTCGGCGAGCATGGATCGGCCGCGGATCTCCTGAAGGCGATCGAAGCGCTGCTTCGGCAGCTGGGGTTGACCGAGGGCGGCAAGACCGATGAGCCGCAAACGGACGACGAGCCGCCAGACGCGCCTTCGAACGCCGATTTGGGCGATGCGCTGCAGCAGTTGGATAATTTGCTCAGCCTGCTCGCGGGTATACCGATGCCGCAGCAACCGGCCGCGAATACGCTGGTAGAAGCCGCGCCGGATAGCGATGAGCTGAAAGCCGGTTTGCAGGAAGCGTTGACGGATCTCGGCGAGCTGCTTCGGCAGCCAAACGGAGCGCCGACGAATCGGGATCAGCTCGCGCTGATCGGCAAGGAACTGACGGCGCTCGAAGCGCTGCTCGGCGGCAAGTCGCCGAAGGCGGATGCCACTGCCGCCTCGCGGTCCGCGGATAACGGAGCAAGCGTCGCGGATTCGGCCGACATGGTCAGCGCGCTGACGACGACATCGCAGGACGCCGCGCCGCAAGCCAGCATCCATCTTCAGCGCATGGCGCATCGCATGCTCCATGCGAGCGTGCTGGACGCGTCGCGGAAGCCGGAGGGCGACGGTGCCGTAGAAGCGCAAGCCGGCGCGGTCCCGGAAGCGCCTGATTCGGCCACGCTGCCTGCCGGCGCGGCCTTCGAACTGCCGCGAATGACCGCGGCGTTTCCGAAGACGGTCGTCTCGCAGCCGGTGCCGGTCCAACAGTTCGCGGGGACGATTCAAGGGCTCGTCGTGAAGCAGTTCAACGTGACCGCGGGCGAGAACGGCGCTTCCCAAGCGCTGCTGACGCTGTTTCCGGAGCATCTGGGCCAAGTCAACGTGACTATTTCCGTGCATAACGGCACGCTGACCGCGCAGTTCGTCACGGACACCGCATCGGCGAAGGACATGCTGGAGACCCAGCTGGCGCAATTGCGCTCCGCGCTGCAATCGCAAGGCTTGCAGGTCGACAAGCTGGTCGTCTCGCAGTCGGCGGTACAGAGCGGCAATCCGTTCCAACAGCGCCAAGGCCATCAAGGCCAGGAACACGACGCGCCGAAGCGGAACAAGTCCCGCGGCGAGGCGATCGACGAAATCGACTTTTCGTCCGACCTCGAAACCGTCACGACGCAGCAAGCGGTCGACCGGGATTTGGGCCTCGGAAGAGGCATCCATACGATCGCTTAACCGATATCCGCTGACAAGCAGCGCTTAGCGCCAACTCCAAGGAACGGAGGTGACGCGAACCAATGGGAGATCGCGCATCCACTACCAATGTGTGGCCTTATTACAGCTCGAGCAACGTGCAGAAGGCGGCGAACAAGCCGGCGGACGAATCGTTGGGCAAAGACGATTTCTTGAAAATCCTCGTAACGCAGCTGCAGAACCAAGACCCGATGCAGCCGCTGCAGGATAAGGATTTCATCGCGCAGATGGCGCAGTTCACATCGGTCGAGCAGCTCGTGAACATGGCGGACCAGCTTTCGGCGCTTCGCCAGAATCTGGGGATGGCCTCCTCGATGATCGGCAAGAACGTCGAATGGTACGACTACTCGGATACGGGCGAGATGATTCCGAAGAACGGCATCGTCGACTCCATCATCATCAAAGACCATGCGCAGTACGCGCGCGTCGGCGACGCCGACGTCAGCCTGGACGACATCGTATCGATCGGCGACGCTAGCGGAGCCGGCAACGGAAGCGATGGCGGCGACGAAGGCGGTGAAGCCGCGAATGGATGACGTCATGAAAATCGGCCATTTGCGCTTGACGGCCGGCGCGCCGATACGCAAGCCGGCGCAAACCGACGGCGCGGCGGGCAACGCTTCATTTAAAGACGTGCTGGACCGCACCGTCCTGAACTTCAGCCATCACGCCGAACAGCGCATCGCCCAACGGGGCATCACGCTCAAGCCGGACGCGTTGACCAAGATCGGCCAAGCCATCGACCAAGCCGCCGCCAAAGGCGCGAAGGATTCGCTGGTCGTGTACCGGGACATCGCCATGATCGTCAACGTACCCAGCCGGACCGTCGTGACGGCCATGGACGGCAACTCCATGCAAGGCAACGTGTTCACCCAGATTGACAGCGCGGTCATCGTGTCGTAAAGCGGCCGGACCTGCAGCCAGGAAGCCGCGGGCCGCGGATCGAAGGAAGCGGCCCGAACGAACGATTCGCCCGCACGACGCAATTCCGAATCGACTTATAACCCGTGGGAGGTTGTCCATCGAATGTTAAGATCAATGTACTCCGGCGTATCCGGCATGCGAGGGTTCCAAACGAAGCTGGACGTTATCGGCAACAACATCGCGAACGTGAATACGGTCGGCTTCAAGGCGGGCCGCGTCATGTTCAAGGATATTTTGAGCCAGACGGTCTCCGGCGTCACGCGTCCGGAGGAAGGCACCACCGGCGGCGTGAACGCGAAGCAGGTCGGACTCGGCGTGGCCATCGCCTCGATCGACACGATCCATACGCCGGGCAGCGCGATGACGACCAACGTGCCGACGGACGTGCGCATCGACGGCGACGGATTCTTCGCGGTAGCGCCTAACGCGGACGGCGGAACGCCTTACCTGACCCGCGCGGGCGACTTCAAGGTCGACGCGGCCGGCCAAATGGTGAACGGCGACGGCATGTTCGTCCTCGATTCCAACGGCGCGCCGATCGTGCTCGATCCCGCGGAGGTCAAAGCGTTCTCGATCGCGCAGGACGGCGGCATCATCGCCGTGAACGCGGACGGCACGACGACGGCGACCGGCATCCAGCTCGGCATCGTGAAGGTCACGAACCCGAACGGCTTGGAAAAAATCGGCGGCAACCTGTACCGCATGACGCCGAACGCGAACGTGGACGGCGAAGTGACGCTGACGACGGCGAACGATCCCGAAGCCGGCACGGGCGCCATCATCGCCGGGCAGTTGGAAATGTCGAACGTCGATCTGACGTCCGAGTTCACCGAAATGATCGTCGCGCAGCGCGGCTTCCAGGCGAACTCCCGGATCATCACGACCTCGGACGAGATTTTGCAAGAGGTCGTCAATCTTAAACACTAGGTAAACAGCCGAGGGGAGGCGCGACCGCCTCCCCGACAGGTTAAGGAGGAAGCCCATGATTGCTGTAACGCGTTTGAACGGCAAGACGGTACATCTAAACGCGCTGCTCATCGAGTTAGTCGAAGAAACGCCCGACACGCTGATCACGCTCACGACGGGCAAAAAAATACTGGTGTTGGAGAAAGCAAACGACGTCATTTCCTCCATACAGTCTTATCTTCGGTCGATCGGCGTCTATGCGGCGACCATTAAGAGCGATCAAACGGAGGGAACATTCCCATGAAGAAAATGCTGCCTTGGCTCATTACCACCTTGCTCGCGATCACGCTGATCGCGGTCGTGGCCGTCATTCTGTTCAACTCCGTCATCGACGGAGGCGGTACCCAAAACGCGTCGGCCAAAGCGGCCAACGAAGCGGCGGACGTCAAGACGGAGAAGCTTTCCGCGGATAAACGCGTGGAATTGACCAGCACGATCGACAAGATTCAAACGAATTTAGTGGACTCCGATTACGTTGCGGTTCTCGGCTTAGCTTTTCAACTGGACGAAAAGTCGACGAAGAAAGATTTCGATAAAATCAAGGACATCCAGATCAAGCCGATCATCATTCGAACGCTTTCCGACATGAAACCGGAAGAAATCAACGGCTCGCAGGGGAAAGACAAGCTTTGCACGGAACTGCTTAATTTGATAAATCCCGAGCTGCCGCACGGCAAGCTCATCAACGTCGAAATCACGGACTATATCGTAACGAAGCTGTAAGCATCAGGATTTTGCCGCATTCCGTTCAAGGAGGTGAGAAAAATGGTTGACGTTTTGTCGCAGAACGAGATCGACGCGCTGCTTGCCGCCTTGTCGTCCGGCGAGATGGACGCGGAGGAACTGAAGAAGGAAGAAACGCAGAAAAAAATCCGCGTCTACGAATTCAAGCGCGCCGTCCGGTTCTCGAAGGATCATATCCGGAGCTTGACGCGGATCCATGAAAACTTCGCGCGATACTTGACCACTTATTTCTCCGCGCAGCTTCGCACGTTCGTTCAGATCAACGTCGTTCAGGTCGAACAGCTGCCGTATGACGAATTTATCCGGTCCATCCCGAAGATGACGATTCTGAACATTTTCGAAGCCGAGCCGCTCGAAGGCCGCATGGTGCTCGAAGTGCATCCGAACGTCGCTTACGCGATGCTGGACCGCATGCTCGGCGGCCAGGGGCTGGCGCCTTCCAAGATCAACGCCTTGACGGAAATCGAGACGACGATCATGGAACGGATATTCAGCCGCACGTTCGAGAGCCTGCAGGAGGCGTGGAAGACGATCGTCGATCTTCAGCCGCGGCTCGAAGCGCTGGAGACGAACCCGCAGTTCATGCAGATCGTCTCGCCGAACGAGACGATCGCGCTCATATCGCTCAGCACCAAAATCGGCGACACGACGGGCATGATCAACCTCTGCATTCCGCACGTCGTCATCGAGCCGATCATGCCGCGCCTATCCGTCCACCATTGGTTCGTTTCGCAGAAGAAGACGCGGGCGCCCGAGGAGATCGAGGTGCTGAAGCAGCGGGTCAGCAAGGCCAAGCTGCCGATCGTTTGCGAACTCGGCAACTCCAGCATTTCGATTCGCGAGTTTCTGGGTCTTTCGATTGGGGATGTCATTTCATTGAACAAATCCATCGATCAGGGGCTGGATATCAAAGTCGGGGACAAGTTAAAATTCGTCGGAAGTCCCGGATCGGTCAAGGATCGCATGGCCGTTCAGATCAATGAAGTTCTCACCGAAGGAGTCGAAGAAGAATATGACGAGTAAAGATTACTTATCGCAAGAAGAGATCGATGCCTTGCTGCGTCAAACCTCCGACGAGCCCGATATGCCCGCTTCGGCGCCGGAGCCGCTGAGCCGGGAACAAGAATTGAACACCTATTTGAGCTCGATCGAGCAGGACGCGCTTGGGGAAATCGGCAACATTACGTTCGGCAGCGCGGCAACCGCGCTCTCGACGCTGCTCGGCCGCAAAGTCGACATCACGACCCCGCAGGTATCCCTGATCCGCCGCAGCGAGCTGGACGAAGAATTCCCGCGCCCGCACGTCGCCGTGTCGGTCAGCTATGTAGACGGCTTCCAAGGCATCAATTCGCTCGTCATCAAGACGAAGGACGCGCAGACGATCGCGGATCTCATGCTGGGCGGCGAAGGGAAGCTGCTCGGATCGGAGCTGAACGAGATTCACATCAGCGCCGTGCAAGAGGCGATGAACCAAATGATGGGCTCTTCGGCGACGTCGATGTCGACCATCTTCAACCGGTTCGTCAACATCTCGCCGCCGGGCATCAACATTCTCGACGTGTCCAATGGGGAAGGCGTCGAAAACCTGCCGCCCGACGATCGCTTCATTAAAGTATCGTTCCGCCTGATGATCGGCGATCTGATCGATTCCACCATCATGCAGCTGCTGCCGATCGCGTTCGCGAAGGAAATGGTCGACACGCTGATGGGCGGAGCATCCGAGCCTACACCGGCCGCAGCGCCGGCACCGACGCCGACGGCCGCACCCGTCGCCGCCGCGGCCCATGCGACGATGGCGGAAACCGCCGCTTCGTACGCCGAGCCGTACGCATCCGCGCCTGCGCCTGCGCCGTCGCCTATGCCGACGACGATGCCGACGGAGCCGCCAGCCGCGCCGATGCAGCAGCCCCCGGCTTACGCGCAGCCGCCGATGCCGCAGTATGCCGCCGCGCCGCCCGCGGGGCCGCAAACTTACGGCGCCATGCAGAACCGGAGCGCGACGGTTCAGCCGGTCCAATTCGCGAATTTTCAAGGCGCGCCGTACGTGCAAACGGACGATTCCAACCTCAATTTATTGCTCGACATTCCGTTGAAGGTCACAGTAGAATTAGGAAGGACACAGAAGCAAATCAAAGATATTCTTGAATTGTCTCAAGGTTCCATTATTGAATTGGACAAGCTGGCGGGCGAGCCCGTGGACATTTTGGTCAATAACAAGCTGATCGCGAAAGGCGAGGTTGTCGTTATCGACGAAAATTTCGGAGTTCGGGTAACCGACATCGTCAGTCAATGGGATCGGATTCAAAAGTTACAATAACATCTAGGGGGAAGAAGCAATGGCAAACCGCATTTTGATCGTTGACGACGCAGCTTTTATGAGAATGATGATCCGCGACATTTTGACGAAGAACGGCTATGAAGTGGTCGGCGAGGCGCAGGACGGCGCGCAGGCGATCGAGAAGTACAAGGAACTGAAGCCGGACCTGATCACGATGGACATCACGATGCCCGAGATGGACGGCATCGTCGCCCTGAAAGAAATCAAAAAAATCGACGGCAACGCCAAAGTCATCATGTGCTCGGCCATGGGCCAGCAAGCGATGGTCATCGACGCCATCCAAGCCGGCGCGAAGGATTTCATCGTCAAGCCGTTCCAAGCCGACCGCGTCATCGAAGCGATCAAGAAAACGCTGGGTTAACCGAATGAAGGTTCGGAAAGGATTCCGGCTCGCGGGAGCGGCCGTTTCCGCTTGGCCGGCGACGGCGAGCCTCGCGTCGGCGGCGCCTTCGGCGGACGAAAGCCAGCCCGACTTCGGCTCCGGAACCGGCATCGGCTATTTGATCTGGGTCATCGTCGCGCTCCTGCTGGTGATCGGCCTCATCGTCTTGCTGATCAAGTGGCTGGCCAGCCGCAACCGCGGCTGGGGCACCAATAAGGCGCTGCGGTCGCTCGGCGGCATTCCGCTCGGCCAGAACAAGTCGCTGCAGGTCGTCGAGCTGTCGGGGCGGTTGTACGTGGTCGGGGTGGGGGAAGACATTACGATGCTGGACAAAATCGACGATCCCGAAGCCGTGGCGGCCATCCTGGACGCCATCGAGCAGCAGAACGGCCGCGCGTGGAACCCGCCGACGATGGCCGAATGGCTGGGTCGGCTTCGCAACAAGCAGACGCCTTCCGCGCCGGCGGACGAGAACTGGTCGTCGGCCGTGTCGTTCAAGGAGCTGCTGAACGACGGAATGAAGCGCCAGGCCGACCGGAAACAGAAAGTCGAAGACCTGCTTAACGAGCAAAATCACAAGGATCGGTTGCTGGACGAATGAACAAAAAAATCGTATTGACGACGCTGGCTCTCCTGTTCGCCGGACTGCTGTTCCATGCGCACGCGTTCGCGGAACCGCTCCCGAACGTCAGCGTCAACATCGGCGGCGAAAGCGGCGAATCGCCCGGAACGAGCGCCTTGTCGCTGCTGCTCATCATTACCGTGCTCAGCGTGGCTCCGGGCATCTTGGTTCTCATGACCAGCTTCACGCGAATCGTCATCGTGCTCGGCTTCGTGCGTACCTCGCTCGGCACGCAATCGATGCCGCCGAACCAAGTGCTGGTCGGCCTCGCGATGTTCCTGACGTTCTTCATCATGTCCCCGACGCTCGGCGCGGTGAACGACGCCGCGCTCCAGCCTTACTTGAAGGGCGAGCTGACGCAGACGCAAGCGCTCAGCAAAGCGGCGGATCCGATGAAGAAATTCATGTTCAACCAGACGCGGGAGAAGGACCTCGAGCTATTCATGAAATACACCAAGACGGAGACGCCGAAGACATACTCGGACATTCCGATCACCGTCATGGTTCCGGCCTACGCGCTCAGCGAGCTGCGAACGTCGTTCCAAATGGGCTTCATGATTTTTATCCCGTTTCTCATCATCGACATGGTCGTCGCGAGCACCTTGATGGCGATGGGGATGATGATGCTGCCGCCCGTCATGATTTCGCTGCCGTTCAAAATCCTCCTGTTCGTGCTCGTGGACGGCTGGTATCTCGTCGTCAAGTCGCTATTGCTCAGCTTTAACACGACATAGCCCTGCTGGGAAGGAGTGCATCATGAGTACGGACTTCATCATCGCGCTGGCCGGACAGGCGGTCTATACGGTGTTAAAAGCAAGCGCCCCGATGCTGGTCGTCGGGCTGATCGTCGGATTGATCGTCAGCATTTTTCAGGCGACGACGCAAATCCAGGAGCAGACGCTGGCTTTCGTGCCGAAGGTGGCGGCGGTCCTTCTGTCCGTGCTGCTGTTCGGTCCATGGATTTTGAACACGTTGGTCGATTTCACTTACAACCTGCTGAACAACTTGTATAAATACATCGGATAGGCTGTGAGTCGGGTGGAGCTGGTTTACAAGGGGTTTCCTATTTTTTTGCTTATTTTTTGTCGAATTACAGCATTTTTCGTCGTGGCGCCGGTCTTTTCAACGCGAAACGTGCCGAAGACGTTTAAAATCGGACTCTGTTTTTTCGTATCGCTCCTCGTGTTTCTGACGTACGGCATGAAGCAAACCATCGTGCCGGACGCCGAATACATCCTGGCCATCGTTCGCGAGATCCTGGCGGGCGTCCTGCTCGGGTTCGCCGCCTACTTGTTTTTCGCGGTCATCAACACCGCCGGCAGCTTCATCGACATGCAGATGGGCTTCGGCATGGCGAGCATCATCGACCCGATGACGGGGGCTTCGGCTCCGCTCCTCGGCAATTTCAAGGGAATGATCGCGACGCTGGTGTTTCTCTCGATCAACGGGCATCATTACCTGCTGTCCGCGCTCTTGCAAAGCTACGATTGGATTCCGCTGTCCAACACGCTGTTTCTGCACCTGAAGACCGGGAGCATCTCGACCTTCCTGGTTCAGATGTTCGCCCAGACGTCCATGCTGGCGCTCCAGATGTCCGCGCCGCTCGTCGCGGCGATGTTCCTGACGGACGTCGGGCTCGGGTTTCTCGCCCGGACCGCGCCGCAGTACAACGTATTCGTCATCGGCATTCCGATCAAGATTCTCGTCGGCTTCCTCATGCTGGCCGTCCTGATGCCGGGATTGGTCACGCTGTACGAGCACATCTTCGCGCAGATGTTCGACGCGATGCAGAAGCTCTTTTCGATCTTGCAAGGTCCGGCATCTTGAGTGGGAGGATTCCGCGATGAAGAATTACCGTTGGGCGCTT
Source organism: Paenibacillus sp. UNC496MF (assembly GCF_900113915.1). NCBI lineage: Bacteria > Bacillati > Bacillota > Bacilli > Caryophanales > Paenibacillaceae > Paenibacillus > Paenibacillus sp. UNC496MF. The sequence goes on along the minus strand of NZ_FORE01000005.1, from coordinate 292,591 downwards.
GACTTGCAGCTGTTCTCCCAGGAAAAGACGGAGCGCGCAACGCCGAAAAAACGGGAGGAAGCGCGCAAAAAAGGCCAACTGGCCAAGAGTCCGGAGCTCCCGGCCGCGTTCATCCTTCTGTTCGTTTTCCTCAGCTTCCTGATGCTCGGCGGGTACTACAAGGAACGGCTCATGTCCTTGTTCGGCCTGCTGCTGGAACAGAAGCTGCTGATGGACGTGACGACCGAGAACGTCGTGACGTTGTTCTCAGACCTGATGATGCAAGGGCTGACGCTGCTTGCGCCGATTTTCGTCATCGCCCTGCTGGTGGCGCTGCTCGGCAATTACATGCAGATCGGCATTCTCTTCACGGGCGAACCGCTCAAAATGAAATTCGGCAAGCTTAACCCGGTCAAAGGGTTGAAAAATATTTTCTCGATGCATTCCGTCGTCGAGTTCGTCAAAAACATTTTGAAGCTGCTCGTGATCGGACTCGTCGTCTATGCGACCCTCATGAGCGAGAAAGACCGCATTCTAGGACTGGCCACCGTGTCGATCGGCAACATTTTCGGCTTCATCGCGAGCGTCACGATCCGGCTCGGCGTCGAGATCGGCGCGATTCTCGTCGCGATCGCCGTCTTCGATTATTTCTACAAACGGTTCGAGCACGAGAAGAGCCTGCGCATGTCGAAGCAGGACATCAAGGATGAGCACAAGAAAGCCGAAGGCGATCCGCTCATTAAAGGAAAAATGCGCGAACGGCAGCGCCGCGCGGCGCTCCAACGCATGATGCAGCAGGTGCCGAAGGCGGACGTGGTCATCACGAACCCGACCCACTTCGCGATCGCGCTGCAGTACGACGGCACGAAAATGGAAGCCCCGAAGGTCGTCGCGAAAGGGATGGACTTCGTCGCGCTTCGGATCCGGGAGATCGCGAAGGAGCACGACGTCATAACGATGGAAAACAAGCCGCTGGCCAGAGCGCTGTACGAGCGGACGGATATCGGGGATACGGTGCCGGCCGACTTGTTCCAAGCTGTGGCCGAAGTGCTGGCCTATGTATATAAGCTTAAGAACCGAGTGAAATAACGTCGCATCATCGATGGTGGAGGGAACGTCATGAAAGCCAGGGATTTATCCATACTCGTCGGAATTATCGGCATCGTGCTGATGATGGTCATTCCGATTCCGACTCCGCTGCTCGATGTGCTGCTGATCGTGAACATCTCCGCGGCCTTGATGATCCTGCTCATCTCCATGAACACGCAGGACGCGCTGCAATTCTCGATCTTCCCGGCGCTGCTGCTCATCACGACGCTGTTCCGGCTGGCGCTCAACATCTCCACGACGCGCAACATCCTGGCGCACGCGCACGCGGGCAAGGTCGTCGGCACGTTCGGCAACTGGGTGGCGGGCGGCCAGATCGCCATCGGCTTCGTCGTGTTCCTGATTCTGGTCGTGGTGCAGTTCATCGTCATCACGAAGGGCTCCGAGCGCGTCGCCGAGGTGGCCGCGCGGTTCACGCTCGACGCGATGCCGGGCAAGCAGATGAGCATCGACGCGGATCTGAACGCCGGCTTGATCAACGAGCAGGGCGCGAAGGAACGCCGGCAAAAAATCGAGCGCGAAGCCGATTTTTACGGCTCCATGGACGGCGCGAGCAAATTCGTCAAGGGCGACGCGATTGCTTCCATCATCATTTTGTTCATCAACCTGATCGGCGGCTTCGTCATCGGGATGGCGGTCCATGGCATGGGGTTCTCCGATTCCCTGAACACGTTCTCGGTGCTGACGATCGGCGACGGCCTGGTCAGCCAAATTCCGGCGCTGCTCATCTCTACCGCCACCGGCCTGATCGTGACGCGCGCCGCCTCCGACGGCAACCTGGCGCAGGACGTGACGTCCCAGCTGTTCCGCTACCCGAAGCTGCTGTACATCGTGGCGGGCACGGTCGGGCTGCTCGGCATCGCGACGCCGATCGGACCGCTCGCGACGCTTCCGTTCGCGGCCGTGATCGCGTTCGCGGGCTACCGGATGCAGCAAAATCTGGCGAAGCGGCAGCAGGCCGAAGAACAAATGGTCGAGGAGCAGGAAATCGAAGAGGTCCGCAGCCCGGAGAGCGTCATCAGCCTGCTCCAGGTGGATCCGATCGAATTCGAATTCGGCTATGGCCTCATCCCGCTGGCGGATACGCAGCAAGGCGGGGACCTGCTCGACCGGATCATCATGATCCGCCGTCAGTGCGCGCTGGAGCTCGGACTCGTCGTGCCGGTCATCCGGATCCGGGACAACATTCAGCTGAAGCCGAACGAGTACGTCATCAAAATCAAAGGGAATACCGTCGCGCGCGGCGAGCTGCTGCTCAACCATTACTTGGCCATGAGCCCGGGCTTCGACGACGAAGGCATCGTCGGCATCGAGACGACCGAGCCCGCGTTCGGCCTGCCGGCGATCTGGATCGACGAGGCGATGAAGGAACGGGCGGAGCTGACCGGATATACCGTCGTCGATCCGCCGTCCGTCGTCGCGACGCATCTGACGGAGCTGATCAAGCGCCATGCGCACGAGCTCATCGGCCGCCAGGAGACGAAGGCGCTCATCGACAACGTCAGGGATGCGTTCCCGGCGCTCGTGGACGAGCTCATTCCTTCGATTCTGAACGTCGGCGACGTTCAGAAGGTGCTGGCGAAGCTGCTCCGCGAGAAGATTTCGATCCGCGACATGGTGACGATCTTCGAGTCGCTGGCGGATCACGGTCCCTTCACGAAGGATCCCGATATTTTGACGGAATACGTCCGCCAGGCGCTCTCGAGGCAAATCACGCAGCAGTACAGCCACCAGGGCGACACGCTGCGCGTCATTACCGTCGGGCCGTCGCTGGAGAAGAAAATCGCGGAATCGGTGCAAAGCTCCGATCAAGGCAGCTACTTGGCGCTCGACCCGGTTTCGACGCAGACGATCTATCAGAAGCTGAACGAACAGGTGAACCGGCAAATTCAGTCCGGCAACCAGCCGATCGTGCTCGCGTCGCCGACGATCCGCATGTACCTCCGCCAAATCGTCGAGCGCACGATGCAGGACGTGCCCGTCCTGTCGTACAGCGAACTGGAACCGAGCATTGAAGTTCAAAGCATGGGAGTGGTGAATCTGTGAAGGTGAAACGCTACGTCGTCAACGCGTTGCCGGAGGCACTGCCCATGATCCGCAGCGAGCTCGGTGCGGACGCCGTCATCCTGAATACGAAGGAAATTCGCGTCGGCGGATTTCTTGGCCTGTTCGGCAAGAAAAAAACGGAAGTGATCGCGGCGGCCGAATCGAACGGCGCCGATCACGCCAAACCGGCGGCCAGACCGGCGCCGGCGGCGAGGGCGTCCCTGACGCCGGAAGCGGCCGCCGCGATGGCCGCGACGCTGTCCGCGGCGGCGGCGAGCCGCGAGAAGCCGGTCGCTCCGGCGGCGGGCGGACAAGCCGCTCCGGCGGCGGCCCGCGAGCCGAAGCCCGCGGGTGGCGGCCCCGCGGCCGTCTATGCCGCGCGCACGGCGCAGCCGGCGGCGGGCCCGTCGGCCGCGGCGGAGCGCGCGCGCAGCGCGGAACCGGCCGAGCCGCAGTCGGATGCGGCCGGGGCGGCCGATTCGGTGCCGCACTCGCGCGCGGTTGCGCCGGTCGCGGCCCGCATCGCAGCCGAGCCGTCGGCGGCGTCCATGCAGCCCATGAAGAGCCGCATGACCGAGGAGGCGCTCATGAACGAGATACGCGACATGAAGCAGTGGATCATGCGCATGTCGAAGCAGCAGCAGCTGGCGGCCAGACCGGAAGCGCTGCAGGCGCTCCACGACCGATTGACGGCCCAGGAGGTCGGCGAACCGTGGAGCGAACGGCTTCTCGAAGCGGTGGAAGCCGAACTGGCGGCGACGGACGCGGCCCATTCCGCAATCGGCGGGGGCTCCGATCGCGACGCCGTATGGGGGATCGCGGAACGCACGCTGCTGGCGTGGCTGAGCGGCTTCGAGGACGGCCGGATCGGGAGCGAGACGAGAGTCGTGCACTTCGTCGGACCGACGGGCGTGGGCAAGACGACGTCGATCGCGAAGCTGGCCGCCGAGCAAACGCTGAAGGCCGGCCGGAAAGTCGGCTTCATCACATCCGATACGTACCGGATCGCGGCCGTCGATCAGCTGCGCACGTACGCGACCATTCTGAACGTGCCGCTCGAAGTCGTCTTTTCCCCGGCCGAAGTGACGCGCGCGTTCCAGGCGCTGGAGGACCGCGAGCTCATCTTCATGGATACGGCCGGCCGGAATTTCCGCAACGAGCTTTACGTCTCGGAGGTGAACAGCCTGCTTCAGCCGGGCAGCCGGTCGGAGACGTTCCTCGTGCTCAGTTTGACGGGCAAGTCGAGCGATATGTCCGCGGTCGCGGCCAATTTCGCCAGATTCGGCGTAACGCGGGTGCTGTACACGAAGCAGGACGAGACGAATGCCGTTGGCGCCGTGCTGAATCTGGCGCTTGAGCATGGGCTGAAGCCGACGTACATCGCGTACGGCCAGACGGTCCCGGACGACATCGCGCCGTTCCGGGCTTCCGACTATGTCAGGCAGCTGCTGGGGGCGCCGCATGAATGACCAGGCAGAGGCGCTCCGGCATATGGTGCGCAACCAAGAGCTGCGGCAGGAAGGCCGGACGACCCGCATCGTCGCGGTGACGAGCGGAAAGGGCGGCGTCGGCAAATCGAATTTCAGCTTGAACTTCGCGCTCGCCTTGTCGCGGATCGGCAAGAAAGTGCTGATCTTCGACGCCGACATCGGCATGGCGAACATCGACGTGCTCATGGGCATTTCGTCGACATACAGCCTCTACCATCTGCTGAAGCAAGAGAAGACCATCTGGGAGATTATCCAGGAGGGACCGCAAGGCGTTCATTTCATCGCGGGCGGCTCCGGGTTCGCGGATCTGCTGGATCTGTCGCCGGCGCAGCTCGATTACTTCGCGCAGCAGATCGGGCGGCTGCACGGGCAGTACGACGTGATCCTGTTCGATACCGGAGCGGGACTGTCCAAAGAAACCGTCAAGTTCATCGCCGCCGCGCAGGAGACGATCGTCGTGACGACGCCGGAGCCGACGTCCATCACGGACGCTTACGCCCTCATCAAAATGGTGACGGCCATGGAGCACCGAGTTTCGTTCAAGCTTGTCGTCAACCGGGCGTCGGACGCGAAGGAAGGCAGCGCGACGGCCGACAAGATCGGGCTCGTGGCCAAGCGCTTCCTCGGCATCGACATTCCGGTGCTCGGCATGCTGCCGGACGATGCCAACGTCACGAAAGCCGTCAAGAAGCAGATTCCGTTCGCCGTCGCGTTTCCCGGCACGGACGCGGCCCGCGCCATCGCCGAAATCGCCGGCCGGTTCGCGGAGGTTCCCGCCGCGCAGGCGTCCGCGAGCAGCGGCGTCAAAGGTTTCCTGCAGCGCATGTTCAAACGATCTTAACCTACCTTTGAGGAAACGGAGGCTCGCCAATGGCTGCGACTTCTCGCGTGCTCGTCGTCGACGACTCCGCCTTTATGCGAAAAATTATTTGCGATCTGATCGGAAGCGATCCCCGGTTCGCGATCGCCGGCACGGCAAACGACGGCCGCGACGCGATCGAAGCCGTGCGCCGGCTGAAGCCGGACATCGTCACGATGGATTTGGAGATGCCGGTCATGAACGGCTTGGAAGCGGTGGAGCGCATCATGCGCATGCATCCCGTTCCGATCGTCATGATGTCCAGCGTCAGCGACGACGGCACGCGGGAGACGATCAAAGCGCTGCAGAACGGCGCGTTCGATTTCATCCGCAAGCCGTCCGGCCCGCTGTCGCCCGACATCCGGCGCGTCGGCGAGCAGCTGTTGGAGAAGCTGCGCATCGCCGCCATCACGAGGCGCCATTCGAAATGGTATGCGGCGGACCGGCCGGGCGACGGAGCCCGTAGCGCGCCGAAGCAGCCGGGGTTCATCCCGCCTCGGCCGCTGGCAAGGCCGAAGCTTGACGAGGACAGTCCTGCCGCCAAAGGCAGAACACCCGCGCCGTCCGCGAAAACCGAACCCGCGGGCGAGGAGCATGCGGCGCGCCACACCGTGACCGAACCGGCTGCCGAAGCGGTCAAGACGCATCCCGCCGCCGTCGAGACGCCGGAACAGGCAAGGCGCAAGCCTCAGCCGACCGAGGCGTTCCGGCATCTCGTGGCGATCGGCACGTCGACGGGCGGCCCGCGGGCGCTTCACGAGGTCATCTCGGCGCTGCCGGAGGATTTCCCGGCGCCCGTGCTCGTCGTGCAGCATATGCCGCCCAAATTCACCCGGTCGCTAGCGCAGCGGCTGGACGCCTTCAGCGCCCTGCGCGTCCGGGAGGCCGCGCAGGGCGAACGGATCTGCGCCGGCGTGGTCTACATCGCGCCCGGCGGGCACCATCTGACGCTGGCGAAGGACGGCGGCGGCTATCGCGTCTTGCTGACCGGCGACGCGCCGCGCGGCGGTCATCGCCCGTCCGTCGACGCGCTGTTCGAATCGTGCGCGCGCTTCCCCGAACTGAAGCGGCATGCCGTGCTCATGACGGGCATGGGCACCGACGGGGCGAAGGGCATGCAGCATCTGAACGAAAGCGGCGCGGAGACGGCGATCGCGGAATCCGAAGAAACCTGCGTCGTGTACGGCATGCCCCGCGCGGCCGTGGAAGCCGGGGCCGCGAAGGACGTGCTTCCGCTGAAGGACATCGCGCCGGCGCTCGTGCGCGCCGTGCGGCGCTAAACCGGCTATTCGTGTGGCAACTATTCATTCAGGAGGTGCAAGGACATGGACATGAACGCCTACTTATCGATGTTTATAGACGAATCGAACGATCACCTGCAGGCGCTTAACGAAAATCTGTTGAAGCTGGAAGGCGCGCCCGACGACATCGGGATCGTTCAGATCATCTTCCGTTCCGCGCACACGCTCAAAGGCATGTCGGCGACGATGGGCTTCGAAGACCTCGCCTCGCTTACCCACGAGATGGAGAACGTGCTCGATCTCGTGCGCAACCACAAGCTCGCGATGGACGATTTTATTTTCGATACCTTGTTCAAGGGCTTGGACGCGTTGGAGTCGATGGTGCAGGACATCACGGGCGGGGGCACCGGCAAAGCGGACGTCACGTCCATCGTGGCGTCGCTGCAGGCGATCGTGAAGGGCGATTACAAGACGGGCGGCGCGGCGTCCTCGCAGGCGGGCGCGGGGATGGCGGACGACGGCGGCGCGCTGGACCAATTCCAAAGCTCCATCCTGCTGCAGTCGATTGAAGCGGGCATGTCGGTCTACCACGTCGCGGTGACGGTTCGCGAGGATTGCGTGCTGAAGGCGGCGCGCGCCTACATGGTGTTCAATTTCCTGGAACGGAACGGCGAAATCGTGAAGTCGGCGCCGAGCGCGCAGGACATCGAGCAGGAGAAGTTCGACCGGACCTTCACCGTGTTCACGATCGCGAGCCTTCCGGAGGAGGACCTTCGCAAAGGGATAGAAGCGGTATCGGAGATCGAAAGCGCCGCGATCACGCAGCTGGATCAAGAATCGCTGCGGCAGCTCGGCGGCGCTTCCGTGCAAGGGGCGCCGACGGCGTCCGCGTCCATCGCGCAAGAAGCGGTCGCCGCGGCGATCGCCCAGACCGCCGCGGCCGCGGCTCCGGCAGCACCGGCCGCTCCGCGCGCCGCCGCGCCGGCGGCAGCCGCCGGCGGCACCGTCGGCAAGACGATCCGCGTGGACATCGAACGCCTCGATTCGTTGATGAACCTCTTCAGCGAGCTGCTGATCGACCGCGTCCGCCTCGAGCAGCTGGCGAGCGAAATCCGCCGCAACGAACTGACCGAAACCGTCGAGCATATGTCCCGCGTCAGCAGCGATTTGCAGAACATCGTCCTGAAGCTGCGGATGGTGCCGGTGGAGTCGGTCTTTAACCGGTTCCCCCGCATGGTGCGCGACTTGGCCAAGTCGCTCGACAAGAAGGTCGAGCTTGTCGTGAGCGGCGCGGACACGGAGCTCGACCGGACCGTCATCGACGAGATCGGCGACCCGCTCGTCCATCTGCTGCGCAACTCCCTCGACCACGGGATCGAATCCATCGCGGACCGCGTCGCCGCCGGCAAGCCCGAGACGGGCACCGTTCATCTGCGCGCGTACCACAGCGGCAACCACGTCTTCATCGAGGTCGAAGAAGACGGCCGCGGCATCAACGCGGAGAAGGTCAAACAGACCGCGATCAAGAACGGCGTCGTCGACGCCGAAGCGGCGAAGCGGCTGACCGAGAGCGAGATCAACATGCTGATCTTCGCCGCGGGCTTCAGCACCGCGGACAAAATCTCGGACATTTCCGGCCGCGGCGTCGGGCTGGACGTCGTGAAGTCGAAGATCGAATCGCTCGGCGGGCATGTGAGCGTGGAGTCGGCGCAAGGCCGGGGCACGAAATTTTCGATCCAGCTGCCGCTCACGCTGTCGATTATTTCCGCCATGCTCGTGAAGCTGGGCACCGAGAAATACGCCATTCCGCTCTCGTCGATCGTCGAGACCGCCATCGTGCCGCGGGAGCAAATCCGCAAGATTCACGGCAACCGAATGATCGACTACCGGGGCTCGGTCATTCCGCTCATCTCGCTCGCGCAGGTACTGGACTGCCGCTCGTTCCCCGAAGAGGAGGAGCAGGAGACGGAGGTTATCGTCATCCGCAAGGGGAATAAGGTCGGCGCGGTGACCGTGGACGAATTCATCGGGCAGAGCGAAATCGTGCTCAAGACGCTCGGAGGCTATCTGACCAACATCGAAGCGATATCCGGCGCGACGATCTTGGGCGACGGCCAAGTCGCGCTGATCGTCGATCCGAACGCGCTCATCAAATAAAGGAGGGGTTACGTATGGGGGAAGAAGTGAAAGTGATCGTGTTTGGATTGGCGAACGAGGAATACGGCATCGAAGTGGATAAAGTGCGCACGATCGAGCGGATGATGCCGATCGCGCGCGTGCCCAAAACGTTCGCGTTCGTCAAAGGCGTCATCAATCTGCGGGGCGTCGTCATTCCCGTCATCGACCTGCGCGGCCGGTTCGGCCTGGAGGAGACGGAGCCGACGGAAAGCTCGCGGATCATCATCGTGGCGGTGAACGAGCTGGAGGTCGGATTCATCGTCGATGCCGCAAACGACGTCATCGATATCGATGCCGACACGATCGACACGCCTCCCGAGGTCGTCGGCGGCGTCAAGGCGAAGTATTTGCGCGGCGTGGCGAAGGTCGGCGACGATCGGCTGCTCATCATGCTCAACCTGGCGGAAGTGCTGAACAAGAGCGAGATCATCCAGCTCGAGCAGCAAGAGGCGTAACGCGTGAATCCGTTAAACCGCCTGGAAGCGTTCAAGCTCGACGTGCTGAAGGAAGTGGGCAACATCGGAGCGGGCAACGCCGCGACCGCGCTGTCCCGCCTGCTGGACAAGCCCGTCGACATGAAAGTACCGACCGTCAGCTTACTCCCGTTCGAGCAAATCGCCGATAAGGTCGGCGGGTTCGAGCAGGTGGTCATTGCCGTGTTCTTGCGCGTGGAGGGCGACGCGCCGGGCAACATGTTTTTCCTGATCGACGAGGAATCCGCCAAGAAGCTGCTGCGCAACCTGCTCGCCATGGACGTGCAGGACGAAGGGTACTCGGAGATGGAATTTTCCGCATTGAGCGAAATCGGCAATATTTTGGCCGGGTCGTACCTGTCGTCGCTCGCGGATTTCACGCGCTTGTACTTGTCGCCGACCGTCCCCGCGATCGCGGTCGACATGGCCGGCGCGATTCTCAGTTACGGCCTCGTGCAATACGGAGACATGGGCGACTCCGCGCTTCTCATCGATACGACCTTCTTGGAGGACAAGGAAGCGCTCGCGGGCCGCTTCTTCCTCATTCCGGATCCGGAGTCGTTCGAGCGGATTTTCAATGCCTTGGGAGTGCCGACCGAATGATCCGCGAGAACGTCGTGAAAGTCGGCATGGCGGATTTGAAAGTCGCGGCCGGCGGCGCCGTCCTGAAAACGACCGGTCTCGGTTCGTGCGTCGGCCTGACCTTGTACGACGAACGCGCCAAGATCGCCGGGATGGCGCACGTCATGCTGCCGACTTCCGAGATCGCGCGGGAAGCACCGATCAACGTCGCCAAATACGCGGATACGTCGATCCCCCGTCTGATCGAGCTGATGCGGACGGAAGGGGCCGTGCCGCGCAGGTTCGTGGCCAAGATGGCCGGCGGCGCCCAAATGTTCGCGTTCCATGCAAGCAGCGACGCCATGCGGATCGGTCCGCGGAACGTGGAATCCTGCAGGCTGATGCTGGAGCGCTTCGACATTCCGCTGCTATCGGAGGATACGGGGGCGAATTACGGACGGACGATCGAGTTCAACAGCCTGAACGGCATGTTGACCATACGCAGCGTTCAGCAAGGAGTAAAGGAGATTTAGCAATGATCGGTTCATGGCGCTGGAACATTACGCTCGGCCTAAGCGGAAGCTTGTTGACGCTCCTTTTTTCGATCGGCGATAACGGACCGGCCATTACCGGCCTTCGTTGCCTGTACGCGTTTATCGTTTTTTTCGCGCTGGCGTTTCTGGTTCGCGCCGCGTTGGCGATTATTTTGAAGCCTCGGCCGGAGGCGGCCATGCGGCATGCCGCCGCGGCCGAGGAACAGCCCAAAGGGCAGGCGATCGATTATTCGACGCCGGATCAGGGCGAAGAGCTGCGCGAGCTGCTCCATTATCAAACGAATGGAAACGTAACGCCGGAGTCAAGCCAACCATCGGACTTTAAACCGCTGTCGCCTCCAAAATTGGTTTCTACGCAAAACAAGGAGCCCGAAGAATTGGCAAAAGCAATACGTCACCTAACAGGAGGGTGAGACGATGATTGAGCCGAAAGCGCCTCATTTGTCGAACATCGAGATCTGGCGCAAGTGGAAAGAAGACGGGGACATCGAAGCCAAGAAACGGTTGATCGAGCAATACTTGTCCTTGGTCGACTACGTCAGCAACCGGATGGCCATCGGGCTTCCCAAGAACGTATCGAAAGACGATCTGGCCAGCAACGGCGTCATGGGCTTGATCGACGCCATCGAAAAATTCGATTACAGAAGAGGTCTTCAATTCGAGACGTACGCGTCCTGGCGGATTCGCGGGGCGATCATCGACGGCCTTCGCCAGGGCGACTGGGTTCCGCGCTCCGTGCGCGAGAAGGCGAAGCGGATTGAGGAAGCTTATCAGATATTGGAGCAGCAGTACATGCGCTCCGTGGAAGACGCGGAAATAAGCGGCTACCTGAACGTGACGGTGAAGGAATTCGGCGTCATGCTGCAGGAAATCGCCGTCACGACGGTATGCTCGCTGGAAGATCCGATCCGCGACGAGGAGTCGGAAACCCGTCTGTCGCTCCTCGTGGACGAGAAAGCCAAAAATCCGGATTACAAGGTGCATGAGTTTTTCCTGAAGGAGTCCCTCGTCCGGGGGATCGACCGGCTGACCGAGAAGGAGCGGACCGTCATCTCGCTCTTCTACTACGAAGAGCTGTCGCTCAGCGAAATCGCGGAGGTCATGTCGCTTTCGCCTTCGCGCATCTCGCAGCTTCACTCCAAGGCGATTCTGCGGCTTCGGGGCGCGCTGGAGAAACAGAAGGATCAGCTCATGCAGCACTAACCGATCGAGGGAGGGGCAGTCGTGACGACGGCCGAACAAATGCAAAAATACGTGGTCGTGCAGCAGTCGCCCGATAAATTGACTGCGTTCGTGCAATTCAACGTGGCGGACGAAACGTTCTCCTGTACGGCTTCGCAGCTGGAAGAATATTTGATGAGCCATGGCGTCAAGCATGGCGTGCTGCGGAACGTGCTGGACGACATCGCCGCGGTGCCGAGCCGTTACTATTACAAGCAAACGGTCGTCGCGGAGGGAGAAGCGGCGTCGAACGGCAAGGACGGCTATATCCGGTTTTCCTATGACATGGACGAGGAAGGCTACCGCCCCGTCGAGCTGGAAGGCGGCAAGGTCGACTTCAAGGAAGTGACGCAGCTGAAGAACGTGAAGCGGGGCCAGCTCGTCGCGGAGAAAGTCGGGGCCACGCCCGGCAAAGATGGGGTGGCGGTCACGGGCGAGCCGATCGCCGGCCGCAACGGCAAGGAAGCGTACTTCAAGCTCGGGAAGAACGTCGTGCTCAATCCCGAACAAACGGCGCTCTACGCCGCCATCGACGGGTTGGTCTCGTTGACCGACAAGTCCAAAATCAACGTGTTTCCGGTGTACGAGGTCAACGGGGACGTCGACTACAAAATCGGCAATATCGATTTCGTCGGGACGGTCGTCGTTCGCGGAAACGTGCTGGCGGGTTTTAAGATCAAAGCTTCCGGTGATATTCGGGTCGTCGGCGGCGTCGAAGGCGCCGTGCTCGAAACGGACGGGTCCGTCGAAATCACCGGCGGCGTGCTGGCGAGCGGCAAAGGGCTGATCAAAGCCGGCAAAAACGTGAAATGCTCTTTCATTCAGGAAGGCAACGTCATCGCGGCGGAGGACGTGCTCGTCTCGCAAAGCATCATGCATTCCCAAGTCCGCGCGGGCCGCAGCGTGCAGTGTACCGGCGCCAAAGGCCTCGTCGTCGGGGGAAGCATCCAAGCCGGCGAACGCGTCGTCGCGCGAACGATCGGCAACACGATGTCGACCGCGACCGTCATCGAAGTCGGCGTCCGCCCGGAGCTGCGGAGCGAGCTGCTGGAGCGGCGCACGCAACTCCGGGCGCTGAACGAGAGCCTGGACAAGACGGAGAAGGCACTGGCGCTGCTCGATCAGCTTGCGGCCGCGGGCACGCTGTCCAACGACAAGCTGGCGATGCGGATCAAGCTGACGTCGACGAAGCGGGCGGCGCTCGAGGAAATCGCGGACAACAAGGACCGGCTGCTGGAAATCGAACGATCCCTCGAAGATACCGACAGCGCGAAGGTGGATGTGGTCAACGTCATCTACGGCGGCACCAAAATCGTGATCGGCCGCAATACGCGCTTCGTCAAGGATGCGGCGCAGCGCATTTCGTTCCGTTATTCCGAAGGCGACGTCACGATGGCTCCTTATAGGTAAAGCATCGAGGTGCGGCCGCAAGCGGCGATTCGTTCGCGTCCGCATCGAAAGGAGGACCGCGCATGCCGTACAGGCCGATCGACCTTCAAGTATCCGTGCCGCGCACGCCCGAAACCGCCTCGCAGCAAAGCCAAATGAACCATCGGCCGGCGCTGGAGCAAGCGCTGCTGGAGAAGGACGCGGCCAAGACGACGGAGGAGCGGCGCAGCCGCAACGCGGAAGTCGAACAGACCGGCAACCGCGGCATCTCGTCGAAGCGCGACCGGGATTCCCGTTCCGCTGCAAAGCGGAGCGCCCGGCAAAACCCGGGACAAGCGGGGCAAGAACGCAAGGACGAGCGCGATGAACCGCCGCATCCGTACAAGGGCAAGCATATCGACGTGTCGACATGAAGCATCATAACCATAATTGCAGGTGATTCGAAATGGAACCGTGGCAAACCATCATGCTCCTCGGAGGCATCGCCATCGTTTGCGCAGCCGTGCTTCCCCGCAGGAGCGCCGGCGGAAGCGCGCGAGGCGGCGCGGAAGACCGCGACCGGACCATGCGCGGCATGGAAACCGCGCTGGAGCAGTTCATGGAGAACATGGAGGCGGACAATCGGGAAATCGCGGATCTGGTCGGCAAATCGGCGCAAGAAGCGCAGGCGATGGCGGCGAAACGGGACGAGCGGCTTGAACGGCTCGAGACGCGCTGCGCCGAGCTCGAAGCGGCGCTGTCCGAGCTGCTGCGAACGCAGACGGAAAGCAAGACGATGCCGGCTCTATATAATGTAGGGACACAGCCGGAGGCGCCTGCGCTTTCGGCGGCCGAGCCTTCGATTCCGGCCGCAGCGGGCTTGCGGGAAGCGGCGTTCTTGGCTGCGGACGGCGCCGAAGACGATACTCGGACGGACTCGATTCGCGGCCGGTACTCGGAGCTGTTCGAGCTCCATTCGGCCGGCAAGTCCATCGAGGCGATCGCGAAGAAGCTGGGACGCCACAAAGGAGAAGTCCAGCTGATCCTTCAACTGGCGAAGCAAGAGGAGGCGGCGCGATGAACAGGCGGACGTTTCTGTTCGGACTCGGCGTCGGCATCATCTTGGGTGCCGGATTGCTGCAGTTGATGCTGATCGGCGAGAAGCAGGCCGAAGGCTTGAACGCGCTGCCGGAGACGAAGGCCGAGATCAAGACGTATTCGCAAGCGGATCTCGATAAGGCCATCGCGGACGAGCGCGAGCGCGTTCGCGCCGAGCTTCAGCCCAAGACGGCGACGGATAACGCCGAGCCGTCGGCCGCGCCGGGCAAGGCGGCGGATAAGCCGGCAGCCGGCGCCGAGGACGGGAAGGCCGGGAAGCCGTCGGCATCGGCCGGGGAAGACAAGGCGGCCGAGCCGGCCCGAACGATCGTGCGCATCCCGCCGAACGCGAGCGTATCGGAGACGGCGGAGCTGCTTGCCGACCGCGGCATCATCGCCGACAAGCAGGCTTTCATCGACCTGATGCGATCGAACACGATTCGCGCGGGCTATTTTTCGTTTCAGGGCAAACCGACCCTTCAGCAAGTGCGCGGCATCGTGACGGGCCAGCCTCTCGATCCCGAAACGGCCAAGCGCGAACTGGATCAAAGCGGAAATGACGCCGTGTTGAAAACGGCGTCGAATTGCCGTCAAATGCGGTTGCATGGCCCCATCCGGATATGGTATAGTAGTTGACGGTGTTAAAAACACACGCCGATTAATTTTGCCATTGGTGCTTCGGCCCGGTCGAAGTGATGGCGGAAAATGAGATCGGCGGAGGAAAACAAAAAACCATTTAACAGGAGGTGTTGAAGAGATGGCGGTTATTTCCATGAAACAGCTTCTTGAAGCTGGGGTACACTTCGGTCACCAAACTCGTCGCTGGAACCCGAAAATGGATCGTTATATCTTCACGGAACGTAACGGGATTTACATTATCGATTTGCAAAAAACGGTAAAGAAAGTCGAAGAGGCTTACAACTTCGTTCGCTCGATCGGCGAGCAAGGCGGCACGATTCTCTTCGTCGGCACGAAAAAACAAGCACAGGATTCGGTTAAGGAAGAAGCGGAACGTTGCGGCAACTTCTACATCAACCAGCGTTGGCTGGGCGGCACGCTGACGAACTTCCAAACGATCCAAAAACGTATCGATCGTCTGAAAACGATTGACAAATGGGAAGAAGACGGCACGTTCAACGTGCTTCCGAAGAAAGAAGTCATCCTTCTCCGCAAAGAGAAAGATCGTCTCGAAAAATTCCTCGGCGGCATCAAAGGCATGCGTTCCCTGCCTAGCGCCCTCTTCGTCATCGACCCTCGCAAAGAGCGTATCGCGGTTGCCGAAGCGCGCAAGCTGGGTATCCCGATCGTCGGCATCGTAGACACGAACTGCGATCCGGACGAGATCGATTACGTCATCCCGGGTAACGACGATGCAATCCGCGCAGTAAAATTGCTGACGGCGAAAATGGCCGACGCAATCGTTGAATCTCGCCAAGGCGAAGTCACGACTGCTTAATATTCATTGACGAACCGACTAGAAAGGGTGGTCAGAAGGTGCATAACCTCTCACCGCCCTTTTTTTAAAGTCAAACCTTATCCAATTTTCAGGAGGTCACGAACGATGGCGGTAAGTGCGAGTGCAGTAAAAGAATTGCGTGAAAGAACGGGCGCGGGCATGCTGGAATGCAAAAAAGCGCTGGACGAAACGAACGGCGACATCGCGAAAGCGATCGACCTGCTTCGCGAGAAAGGTCTGTCCGCGGCGGCGAACAAAGCGGGCCGCGTAGCGACGGAAGGCACGGTCGAGTCTTACATTCACGCAGGCGGCCGCATCGGCGTGCTCGTCGAAATCAACTGCGAAACGGATTTCGTCGGCAAAACCGATCAATTCCGCGAATTCGCGCGCGACATCGCGATGCAAATCGCGGCGGCTAGCCCGAAATTCGTCAGCCGCGAAGAAGTGCCGGCCGATGAGCTGGAAAAAGAGCGCGAAATTCTGAAGGCGCAAGCCCTCAACGAAGGCAAGCCGGAAAAAATCGTCGAAAAGATGGTTGAAGGCCGCATCAGCAAATACTATGAAGAGTACTGCCTGCTTGAGCAAGCGTTCATCAAAGATCCGGACAAAACGATTCACACGCTGCTTAAAGAAAAAATCAGCACGATCGGCGAAAACATCTCGATCCGTCGCTTCGTTCGTTATGAACTCGGCGAAGGCTTGGAGAAAAAAGAAGACAACTTCGTTGCCGAAGTTATGTCTCAAGCCAAATTGTAATCCGAACGCACAGGCGGGGCGGGGCGTTCGCCCCGCCGTTTTTTCTACTTACCGACCGCTGCGCGATAAGCAGCATTCATTTCGAGTATGCGGCCTTAAGACAAGGTCCAAGATGGAGGTAAACCACGTTGCAAAGTCCCGTGTACAAACGTATCGTGCTGAAGGTGAGCGGGGAATCGCTCTCGGGTAACAATGGGTACGGAATCGAATCCTCCATGATTTCTTCGATCGCCGAGCAGGTCAAAGAAGTTGTGGAACTTAACGTTGAAGTGGCGATCGTCGTCGGCGGCGGAAACATCTGGCGCGGCATCGCGGGCTCGGCAAAAGGCATCGACCGCGCGACGGCCGATTACATGGGAATGCTTGCCACGGTTATGAATTCTCTCGCGCTGCAGGACGCGCTCGAACAAATCGACGTGCCGACTCGCGTGCAAACCTCGATCGCGATGCAGCAAATCGCGGAACCTTATATTCGCCGACGGGCGATTCGTCACCTGGAAAAGGGGCGCGTCGTTATTTTCGCGGCCGGCACGGGAAATCCGTACTTCTCGACGGACACTACTGCCGCATTGCGCGCAGCTGAAATAGAAGCCGAAGTCATTTTGATGGCTAAAAATAAAGTGGACGGCGTCTATTCCGCCGATCCGTTCAAGGACGCTTCCGCGGAGAAATTCGAGACGCTGACGTATCTGGAAGTGCTCAACCGCAATTTGGGCGTCATGGACTCCACGGCGTCGTCGCTCTGCATGGACAACGACATTCCGCTCGTCGTATTCTCCATTACGGAAGCCGGAAACATTAAGCGCGTCGTGCTGGGCGAAAAAATCGGAACTATCGTGATGAAAGGGAGTGCGTCCTAGTGCCGCAAACCATTAAGAAGAACGCCGAAGAACGGATGGACAAAGCGATCGCCGCGCTGAAGCGCGATCTGTCGACGCTCCGCGCCGGACGCGCGACGCCGGCTCTGCTGGACCGTCTGCAAGTCGAATATTACGGCGCCCTGACGCCGGTCAACCAATTGGCGAACATCAACACGCCGGATTCCCGCACGCTGCTCATCCAGCCATGGGATAAATCCTCGCTAGGCGCTATCGAGAAAGCGATCATGAAATCCGATCTCGGTTTGACGCCTTCGAACGACGGCTCCACGATTCGCATCGGCATTCCGATGCTGACGGAAGAGCGCCGCAGCGAGCTGGTCAAGATGACGAAGAAATTCGGCGAAGAAGCGAAGGTTGCCATCCGCAACATCCGCCGCGACGCGAACGACGACATCAAGAAGCTCGAGAAGACGGATATTTCCGAAGATGAATCCCGCCGCCACCAGGACGACATCCAAAAAACGACGGACAAATTCATTGCCGAAGTGGAAAAAGTGCTCGCCGCCAAAGAGAAGGACATCATGGAAGTATAATAATGCGTACCGGCCCCTCCGAATGGTGGGGTTTGTTGCATAAATCGACGCTAGCGGCGGGAGGACGAGCATGTTACAGCGATTGAAGGCCTTGTTTGGCAAAACGTCCGCGGCGCCGCTGCAGACGTTGGAATCGGATAACATCCCGCAGCATATCGCGATCATCATGGACGGCAACGGCAGGTGGGCGAAGCGCCGCGGCCTGCCGCGCATGGCCGGCCACCATTCCGGGATGAAAGCGGTCAAGCGGATCACGATGGCCGCGGATCGGGTAGGCGTCAAATATTTAACGCTATATGCGTTTTCGACGGAAAACTGGAAGCGGCCGAAGGCGGAAGTCGAATTCTTGATGAAGCTGCCCCAGGAGTTCCTGGCCATGGAGATCAAGGATCTCATGGAGAAGAACGTGCGAATCCGCATCATGGGCTACAAAGAGGATTTGCCCTCCCACACCTTGAAAGCCGTCGAGGACGCCGTCGCCCTGACGTCGGGCAATACCGGTCTGGTCCTAACGTTCGCGCTGAACTACGGCAGCCGGAAAGAAATGATCGAGGCCATGAAAAGCATCGGCCGCGATATCCGGGACGGCAAGCTGGACCCGGACGAAATCGACGTGCCGGATATGGAAAGCCGCCTGCTGTCGACGGGCCTTCCGGATCCGGATTTGCTCATTCGCACGAGCGGCGAACTGCGCCTCAGCAATTTCATGCTTTGGCAGCTCGCTTACAGCGAAATGTGGTTTACGGACGTCTACTGGCCCGAGTTTTCGGATCAGCACTTCTATGAGGCGGTCCGCGAATACCAACGGAGAGCCCGCCGATACGGCGGATTGTAACGAGGCTGGACTGGAGAGTGTCATACGCGTGAAACAACGCATTATTTCGGGCGTGCTTGCCGGCGCCGCATTTGTGATACTGACCGTGCTGGGCGGATGGTATTTCTTTGCACTTCTACTTTTTCTGACGATCGTCGGGATGATGGAATACATCCGGATGAACGGCGTGTCGATGAAGCATCCGCTGGCCTGGCTCGCGATGGCAGGTACGCTGCTGCTTTTCTTGCCGTGGGACGACTTCGGCCTGCGTCAGCCGGCAGCCTTACATATGATTTGGATGTTGATGTTTATTCTGCTCAGCGTGACCGTGCTTACCAAGAACGAAGTGACGATCGACGGAGCGGCGCTCATGCTGCTCGGCGCGCTCTACATCGGATACGGCTTTCATGCGATGTACGAGGTCCGCGGCGGCGAATCGCACGGACTCATGACGACGATCATGGCGTTTTTCGCCATATGGGCATCGGACGCCGGCGCGTATTTTACGGGCAAAGCGATCGGCAAAAACAAGCTGTGGCCGGCGATCAGCCCGAACAAAACGATCGAAGGATCTCTCGGCGGCGTCGTGCTTGCCTTGCTGATCGCCTTGGCGTTCGCGTGGATGTATCCGGACGAGATCGGCATCGGCCGCGCGATCATGATCGGATTGGTGGCGGCCGTGGCCGGACAGCTCGGCGACTTGATCCAATCCGCGTACAAACGGGTGCGCGGCATCAAGGATTCGGGCACGCTGCTGCCGGGGCACGGCGGCGTGCTCGACCGCTGCGACAGCTGGCTGATCGTGTTTCCGCTGCTCATCATGACGAATTTGCTGCCGCTGTAAGGCGCTCGGGGAGGCCAATAGATTGAAAAAACTAACGATTCTCGGCTCGACGGGCTCGATCGGGACCCAAACGCTGGACATCGTCGGGCGCGAACCGGACCGCTACCGGATCGAAGGGCTAGCGGCGGGCAGCAATGTGGATTTGCTGGTGCGGCAAGCGCGGCAGTTCCGTCCGAAGACCGTTTGCCTGTCGTCCAAAGCGCTGGCGGACGAAGCCAGACCGCACCTGCCGGCCGGCACGAAGGCGGTGTTCGGCGACGAAGGCTTGGTCCAGATCGCGGCCGAGACGGATGCGGATACGGTCATGACCGCGATCGTGGGCAGCCGCGGGCTGCCGGCGACGCTGGCCGCGATCGACGCGGGCAAGTCGATCGCGCTCGCCAATAAAGAAACGCTCGTGACGGCGGGGCACTTAGTCATGCGCCGCGCGGCGGAACGGGGCGTGGCGATATTGCCGGTGGATAGCGAACATTCGGCGATTTTCCAATGCCTGAACGGCGAACGGCGCCAAGATATCCAGCGCATCACGCTGACCGCTTCGGGCGGTTCGTTCCGGGATCGGACCCGCGCAGAGCTTCACGGGGTTACCGTCGCGGAGGCGCTCAGCCACCCTAACTGGTCGATGGGCGCGAAAGTGACCATCGATTCGGCCACGATGGCCAATAAAGGGCTGGAGGTCATCGAAGCGCACTGGCTGTTCGACTTGCCGTACGACCGCATCGAGGTGCTGATCCATCCGGAGAGCATCATCCATTCGTACGTCGAGTTCGTCGATCGCAGCGTCGTCGCGCAGCTTGGGCTTCCCGACATGCGGGTGCCGATTCAGTACGCGCTGACGTATCCCGAGCGCCGGGTATCGCCCGTGGAGCCGCTGGATCTCGCGAAGCTGTCCGCGCTGCACTTCCGGACCATGGACTTCGACCGTTATCCGTGCCTGAGCTTCGCGTACGAGAGCGGCCGGGCCGGGAAGTCGGTTCCGACGGTATTCAACGCGGCCAACGAAACGGCAGTAGCCCGGTTCCTGAACGGCGAAATCACCTTTTTGCAAATCGAAGACGTCATCGCGTCCGTGCTGGATCGGCACGAGATCGTCGAGGTTCCCGATGTAACGGCGATCGCCGAAGTCGATGCCTGGGCTCGCCGGACGGCGGCAAGCATCTGACCGGGGGTTCTCTTGTATCGAACGGGAGAATAATGATAATCTAAGTACAGGCCGTTACGAACAGGAGGCTCGAGAGCGATGCACACGATACAAGTCGTCTTTTTGACGGTAATGGTCTTCTTCGTCATCGTGACCATACACGAATGGGGTCACTTTTACTTTGCGAAGCGCGCGGGGATATTGGTGAGGGAGTTCGCCATCGGCTTCGGGCCGAAGCTGTTTTCCATCAAGCGCGGCGAGACGCGCTACACGCTGCGTCTCGTGCCGGCAGGCGGGTTCGTCCGCATGGCCGGGGAAGATCCGGAACTGATCGAGATTCAGCCGGGGCAGACCATCGCCGTTCGCGTCAAGGACGGCAAGGTGTCCCGTATTTATTTGGACCGGCTCGACGACCGCACGAACGTCGTTCGCGGCGAGGTCGAATCGATCGATATCGAGAACAAGCTGAAGCTGGCGCTCAACGCGGACGGAGTGACGGAGTCGTTCGACATCCATCCGCAAGCGCTCATGATCGCGAAAGGCAAGGAGACGCAGATCGCGCCGCTCGACCGCCAATACGGCAGCAAGACCGTCGGCCAGCGCGCGCTTGCGATCGTTGCGGGGCCCGTCATGAACTTTATCCTGGCTTTCGTGCTGTTCGGCGTTTACTTCCAGATGGCGGGCGTGCCGATGGAGAATCCCGACCGGCTGTTGATCGGCGACGTCGTGGCCGGCATGCCGGCGTCCAAGGCCGACATCAAGGTCGGCGACGTCATCGATTCCGTCAACGGCGTCAAGATCGGGGCCGATTCCGAGAAAATGATCGATTTGATCAGCAAATCGCCCAACGTGCCTTTGACCTTCACCGTCGTTCGCGAGGGCAAGACGATCACGTCCAAAATCACGCCGAAGCCCGACGACACCGGCGCCGGCAAGCTCGGCATCACTGCCGCGGTACCTTCGCGCTCGGTCAAGTTCGGCGAGACGTTCAAGTACGCGGGCCAAGCGATGAAGAACATGACGATCATGATTTTCGAAGGCTTCAAAAACTTGATCATCGGCAATTTCAAGCTCGACGATCTCGGCGGTCCCGTCCGGACGGCCCAGGTGACGAGTCAAATCGCCTCGCAGGGGATTACCCAGTTGACGTCGTGGGTGGCTATTTTGAGTTTGTATTTGGGGATATTCAACCTGCTGCCGATCCCGGCGCTCGACGGAAGCCGTTTGCTCTTCCTCGGCCTGGAGGCGGTTCGCGGACGACCGGTCGATCCGAACCGCGAGAGCATGGTCCATTTCATCGGCTTCGCGATGCTCATGCTGCTGATGCTGGCCGTCACGTATAACGATATTTTGCGCTTGGTAAGAGGGGAGCACTAGTCGGTCATGTCGAAGGATAAACAATTCGTAACGGAAATTACGCCGCAGAGCGAGGATTTTTCGCGCTGGTACATCGATGTCATCAAGAAAGCGGAGCTCATGGATTATTCGCCCGTCCGCGGCTGCATCGTGTTCCGGCCGGAAGGATTCGAAATTTGGGAGCATATGCGCGACGAGCTGGACCGGCGCTTTAAGGAAACGGGCCACCGCAACGCGTACTTCCCGATGTTCATCCCGGAAAGCTTCTTCTTGAAAGAGAAGGAACACGTCGAGGGCTTCAATCCGGAGCTGCCGTGGGTTACCGAGGCGGGCGGCGAGAAACTCGAGGAACGGCTCGCGATCCGTCCGACGTCGGAGACGATCATCGGCCACATGTATTCGAAATGGATTCAGTCCTACCGCGACCTGCCGGTCCTGATCAATCAATGGGCGAACGTCGTCCGTTGGGAGAAGCGGACGCTGCCGTTCCTGCGCACGACGGAGTTCCTTTGGCAGGAAGGGCATACGGCGCACGAGCTCGAATCGGAAGCGCGCGAGGAAACGAACCGGATGCTCGAAATTTACCGCGACTTCTGCGAGAACTTCTTGGCGATCCCGGTCATCATGGGCCAAAAGACGCCATCCGAGCGCTTCGCCGGCGCGGTCGACACGTATTCGATCGAGGCGATGATGAAGGACGGACGAGCCGTGCAGGCGGGCACGTCCCACTACTTGGGCAACAAGTTCGCGGTGGCGTTCGATATCAAGTACTTGGACCGCGAGAACACGCAGCAGTTCGTACATACGACCTCGTGGGGCGTATCGACCCGTCTGATGGGCGCCATGATCATGGTGCATGGCGACGACCGCGGCCTCGTGCTGCCGCCGAAAGTCGCGCCGACGCAGGTCGTCATGATTCCGATCGGACCGCCGAAGACCCGCGAGCAAGTGGTCGCGCGCGTGGACGAGCTCTACGCCGAGCTGAAGCGCGCCGGCATCCGCGTCAAAGTCGACGACCGGACGGACATGAGCCCGGGCTGGAAGTTCAACGAATACGAGATGCGCGGCGTGCCGGTTCGTCTCGAGCTCGGTCCGCGCGACATGGAGAACGGACAAGTCGTGCTCGTCTCCCGCATCTCCGGCGAGAAGCGGATCGTGCAGCAAAGCAGCTTGAAGGAAGAAATTGAACGTATGCTCGCGGACATCCACCGTGATATGTTTGAACGCGCGAGGCAATTCCGGGCGGAGCATTCGTATTCGGTCGAGACGCTCGACGAGATGAAGGCCTTGTTCGAAGAGCAGCGCGGCTTCGTGCTGGCGGGCTGGTGCGGATCCGAAGCGTGCGAACGGCAAGTGAAGGAAGAGACGGGCGCTACGAGCCGGAACATTCCGTTCGAGCCGGCGGAGCGGAAGCCGACCTGTCTGGTATGCGGAGAGAAGGCGGAGCATTCCGTCGTATTTGCTCGGGCCTATTGATTTTGGGGGAGGGCAATATGAACCAAACCGGGGAAAAACGGCAGCGGTTCGAACTGCTGATGAAGCAGGCGGACCTGCCGCAGCAAATCGCGAATGAACATTTTGGCGATGGGCATATAGACAAAGTGATCGTAAGCCGGAGTAACCGGGAATGGACGTTTTGCATCAGCAAAACGTCCTTGGTTCCTTTACCGGCTTTTGGCGTTTTTTGCAGGACGATTCAAGGGAAATTCTCGCATATCGCGAAGGTTTCCTTCCAGTTCCTCTACGGCGAAGAGGTGCCGCGGGACGAGCTGATTCACGAATATTGGCCGGCCTTCGTGGAATGGCTGCAGCACAGCAACGCGTCCATCAACGGCTGGATGAGCAAGGCGCGCATCGAGACGGACGGCGAGCTCGTCACGCTGTACATGATGGACGACATGGGCCTGCAAATGGCAAAGAAAAAAGGCATCGACGAGCTGGCGGCGGGCTTTTACCGCGATCAGTTCGCGGCCGACATTCGCGTCAAGCTGAAGGTCGCGGATTCGAAGCAGGAGATTTACGAGGCGTTCGAGCAGAAACGTCAGCAGGAAGAACGCGACGTCATCGAGCAGATGATGACCGCGTCGATTCCGGAAGCGCCGCCGGCCGATGAAGGCGACGTCCGGCTCGTGGTCGGCTACGACATCCGCGAGGAAGCCGTGCCGATCATGAATATTCTCGAAGAGGAGAAGAAAATCGCCGTGCAGGGCACGGTGTTCGGCCTCGAGGAGAAAGAGCTGCGCAACGGCAGCACGCTGTTCACGTTCAACGTCACGGACTTCACCGATTCCATCGCGATGAAGATGTTCGCCAAGACGAAGGACGACGTGAAGGTGCTAAAGCAGCTCGCGAACGGCAAGTGGATCAAGGCGCGCGGCCGCGTGGAGTACGACCGGTTCATGATGGAGCCCGAGCTCGTCATGATGCCGTCCGACCTGCACGAGGTCGTCGCGCCGAAGGAGAAGAAGGACGAAGCGGAAGAGAAGCGCGTCGAGTTTCACCTTCATACGACGATGAGCACGATGGACGCGGTGACGCCGGTCGACGTTTACATCAAACAAGCCGCCAAATGGGGGCACAAGGCGATCGCGATTACGGATCACGGCAACGTGCAATGCTTCCCCGAGGCGGCGAAGGCCGGGAAAAAGAACGACGTCCAAGTGCTGTACGGGCTCGAAGCGAACGTCGTCAACGACGCCGTGCCGATGGTCATGAACGCGCGCGAGGAGCCGATGGCGGCGGCCGTGTACGTGGTCTTCGACATCGAGACCACCGGTCTGTCGGTCGTGAACAACCGAATCATCGAACTCGCGGGCGTCAAGATGCAGGAGGGCAAGGAAATCGAACGTTTCTCGACGTTCATCAACCCGCACGAGCATATACCGTACAACATCCAGCAGCTGACGAACATTACGAACGAAATGGTCGCGGACGCGCCGGAGCTGGAGCCGAAAATCCGCGAGTTCGTCGAATTCATCGGCGACGCGGTGCTGGTGGCGCACAACGCGCGGTTCGATATGGGTTTCATCCAGGCCGCCTGCAAGCTCTACGGGATGCCGGAAGTGACGAATCCCGTGCTCGATACGCTGGAGCTGGCCCGCTTCCTGCATCCATCGATGAAGAACCATCGGCTGGGCACGCTGGCGGACAAATACAAAATCAGTCTCGAGAACGCCCACCGCGCCATCGACGACTCCATCGCGCTCGGCGGCGTGCTGTTCGGGCTCATCGGCGATGCGGCGGCCCGCAACATAACGGGCTTGCATATGCTGAACGACTACGTCGGGCTGGACCTGTCCAACTCGCGGCCGTTCCACTGCTGCATCTACGCGCTGAACGCGGTCGGCAAAAAGAACTTATTCAAATTGATTTCTATCTCCCACACGAAACACTTCAAACGCGTCGCCGTCATCCCGAAGAGCAAGCTGACCGAGCTTCGCGAAGGGCTGCTCATCATCTCGGGCTGCGAGAAAGGCGAGTTTTTCGAAGCGGTGCTGAACAAGTCGGTGGAAGAGGCCGAGGAAACCGCGCGCTACTACGACGTGCTGGAAGTTCAGCCGGTAACGTTCTACATGCATCTCGTGGAGAAGGGCTTCGTCGCGAGCCGTGCCGAGATCGAGCAGGCTTTGCGGCGCGTGTGCGAAATCGGCGACAGGCTGGGCAAGCCGGTCATCGCGACCGGGAACGTGCACTACTTGAAGGAACGCGACAAAATGTTCCGGGACATTACGATTCACGGCATCACCGGCTTCAGCCCGCTGAAGGACATTACGAAGCCGGACGCGCATTTCCGGACGACCAAAGAAATGCTGGACGAATTCAAGTTCCTCGGCGAAGCGAAGGCGTACGAAGTCGTCGTGAAAAACACGAACGAGCTCGCCGACCGGTTCGAGAAATTCGACCTGTTCCCGTCCAAGCTGTTCGTGCCGATCATGGAAGGCGCGGACGAGGAAATGCGCGCCACGTGCTACGAGACGGCGAAACGGCTCTACGGCGATCCCATCCCGGAGGTCGTCGTACAGCGGCTCGAGAAAGAACTCGTGCCGATCACGAAAGCCGGCTTCTCCGCGAACTATCTCATCTCCGAGCGGCTCGTGAAGAAGTCCAACGCGGACGGCTATCTCGTCGGCTCCCGGGGTTCGGTCGGCTCGTCCGTCGTCGCGACGTTCCTCGGCATCTCCGAGGTTAACCCGCTGCCGGCGCATTATCTGTGCCTGAACGAAGCGTGCAAGTACAGCGAATGGTTCCTCGACGGCAGCTATCCGAGCGGCTTCGATCTGCCGGACAAGCCGTGCCCGAATTGCGGCAAGCCGCTGAAGGGCGAAGGCCAGGACATTCCGTTCGAGACGTTCCTCGGCTTCAAAGGCGACAAGGTGCCCGATATCGACTTGAACTTCTCGGGCGAATACCAGGCGACGGCGCATAATTTCACCAAAATCATGTTCGGCGAGAAAGCCGTGTACCGCGCGGGCACGATCGGCACGGTCGCCGAGAAGACGGCATACGGCTTCGCCAAGAAGTACGAGGAAGAGAAGGGCAAGAAGTGGCGCGGCGCGGAGCTGTCCCGGCTTGCGGCCGGCTGTACCGGCGTCAAGCGCAGCACCGGCCAGCACCCCGGCGGCATCGTCGTCGTGCCGGATTACATCGACGTGGAAGACGTGACGCCCGTGCAGTATCCGGCGGACGACTTGAACGCCGAATGGCAGACGACGCATTTCGATTACCACGCCTTCGAGGAAAATTTGCTGAAGCTCGATATTCTCGGGCACGACGATCCGACCATGATGCGCATGCTGCAGGACTTGACCGGCGTCGATCCGACGACGATTCCGATGAACGATCCGAAGGTCATGAGCATGTTCAGCTCCACGGAAGCGCTCGGCGTCATGCCGGAGAAGATCCGCTCGTCCGTCGCCACCTACGGCGTCCCGGAGATGGGCACGAAATTCGTGCGGCAGATGCTCGAGGAGACGAAGCCGTCGACCTTCGCGGATTTGCTGCAAATTTCGGGACTGTCCCACGGTACGGGCGTTTGGCTCGGCAACGCGCAGGAGCTGATCAAGAACCGGACCTGCACGATCAAGACGGTGATCGGCTGCCGCGACGACATCATGCTGTACCTGATCTACAAGGCCGGCATGGACGCGGGGCTCGCCTTCAAAATCACCGAGAGCGTGCGGAAGGGCCGGGGGCTCACGCCGGAGTGGATCGAGGAAATGAAGAACTGCAAGGTCCCGCAATGGTACATTGATTCCTGCCTCAAAATCGAGTACATGTTCCCGAAAGCCCACGCGGCGGCCTACGTCATATCCGCCGTGCGGACGGCCTTCTTCAAGCTCTATTATCCGATCTATTATTACGCGACGTACTTCTCGATCCGGGCCGAGGACTTCGACCTGGACCTGCTGTGCCAAGGCTACGAGGCCATCCTGAAGCGGATTATCGAGATCGAGCAAAAAGGGTTCAGCGCCACGCCGAAAGAAAAGAACAGCATCTCGCTGCTCGAAATGGCGCTCGAAATGACGGCGCGGGGCTTCTCCTTCAAGCCCGTGGACCTTTACCGCTCCGAGGCGACGCGCTTCATCGTCGAAGGCAATTCGCTCATTCCGCCGTTCGGGGCCATCAGCGGCATCGGCGAGAACGCCGCCCGCAACATCGCGGCGGCCCGGGACTTCGGCGAGTTCCTTTCGATCGAAGACTTCCAGCAGAAGTCGAAAGCCACGAAGACGATCGTCGAAGTGCTGACGGGCATGGGCTGTTTCCGCGGCCTGCCGGAATCCAATCAGCTGTCGCTGTTTTAAAAGCGGCAAGCGGGAAGCGGCGTCTCGGCGCATGACGGCCCGCACCGTATTGTCACGGATTCGTGATTATGGTATAATCTTTCTGGTAATGCTGATGATACGACTTTTTCGCAGAAGAGTGGGGAAACCCACTCTTTACGTTTTGTCTGCACCTTTTTACCCGTACGAATGACAGCGAGATTCTCCTTCGTAAGCGAGACGACCGAAAAATTAACGGACAGCGCGCCTATCCGACGACGACAGGCTGCAATGGGAGGTACAACGTTTTTGAGCACACCTAAAATCAAAAGCGCCGTCGAGGACATGGTCAAACCGTTTCTTGACGAACATGGATTTGAACTCGTGGACGTGGAATACGTGAAAGAGGGAAGCAATTGGTTCCTTCGCGTCTACGTCGACAAAGAAGGCGGCATCGACATCGACGAATGCGGCCGGATCAGCGAATATTTAAGCGAGCGGCTCGATGCGAACGACCCGATTCCGGAAGCTTATTTCCTCGAGGTCTCGTCTCCGGGAGCGGAACGTCCGCTGAAGAAGCCGGAGGACGTCGCCAAGTCCGTAGGCAAGCATGTGTTCGTGACCACGTATGAGCCGATCGGCGGCTTGAAAGAGTTCGAGGGTACGCTCGCGTCCTTCGACGGCGAAGAAGTCGTGATCGAGATCGGCAAAAAGAAGCATGCCATTCCGTACGCGAAAGTGGCAAGCGCGCGTTTGGCCATCCTCTTCTGATTGACGGAAGAGGCGGCTTTATCATAACGTAGGGAACCAGTCGAAAGGGGGAACTCATTTCCAATGAGCATGGAATTTATCGAAGCATTGGCGGAAATCGAAAGAGAGAAAGGGATCAGCAAAGATATTTTGCTGGAAGCGATCGAGGCTGCCCTGATTTCGAGCTACAAACGCAATTTCAATACCGCCCAGAACGTCCGGGTGGACATTAACCGGTTTACGGGCGTCATCAAGGTATACGCACGGAAGACCGTCGTCGACGAGGTGCTGGATCCGCGTCTCGAAATCTCGGTCGAGGCTTCCCGCGAGATCAACCCGCATTACCAGCTGGACGACGTCGCGGAGATCGAAGTGACGCCGCGCGATTTCGGACGGATCGCGGCGCAGACGGCGAAGCAGGTCGTCACGCAGCGCATTCGGGAAGCGGAACGCGGCCTTATCTATAACGCGTTCATCGATAAGGAAGAGGATATCGTCAACGGCATCGTGCAGCGCCAAGACGTGCGCAACCTGTTCATCGATCTGGGCAAGGTCGAGGCGGTGCTGCCGCTGACCGAGCTGATGCCGACGGATAAGTTCAAACACGGCGACCGCGTCAAGTCGTTCATCACGAAAGTGGAGAACACGACGAAGGGGCCGCAAATCTTCTTGTCCCGCACGCACCCGGGCCTGCTCAAACGGCTGTTCGAGCTCGAAGTGCCGGAAATTTACGACGGCGTCGTCGAGATTCGCTCGGTCGCGCGCGAAGCGGGTTTCCGTTCCAAGATCGCCGTGCATTCGCGCAATCCGGAAGTCGATCCGGTCGGCTCGTGCGTCGGGCAGAAGGGCATGCGCGTCCAGACGATCGTGACGGAGCTGAAGGGCGAGAAAATCGACATCGTGCGCTGGTCGGAGAGCGTGGAAGAATACGTCGCGAACGCGCTGAGCCCGTCCAAAGTCATCGAAGTCATCGTGTACGAGCAGGAGAAGATGGCGCGCGTCATCGTGCCGGACTACCAGCTTTCGCTAGCGATCGGCATCAAGGGGCAGAACGCGCGGTTGGCCGCGAAGCTGACCGGCTGGAAAATCGACATCAAGAGCGAATCGCAAGCCGAGCAGGAATACGGTCGTCCGAAATCGGCGATGAGCACGATGCATCAAGATTCCGTCTCCATCGATTGATCGGGGCGGGCCATCGCCCGGGGGAGGGATGAAGGATGAAACCGAGAAAAATTCCGCTGCGCAAGTGCGTGGCTTGTCAAGAAATGAAGCCGAAGAAAGAACTGATCCGGGTCGTCCGCACGCCGGACGAAGCCGTTCTGATCGATTTGACGGGCAAGAAGGCGGGCCGGGGCGCTTATCTCTGCGGACAGGTGGATTGCTTCAGGCTGGCGAAGAAGAGCCGGGCGCTGGACCGGGCGCTGAAGCAGACGGTCGGGGCGGAGATCTACGACCAGCTCGCGCAGGATTTCATCGCCGTCGAAGACGAGTTTATCGCAAGCAAGGATGAGCCCGATGAAGCAGAGGAAGCATAAGGCGCTGTCCATGCTCGGCATGGCGATGCGGGCCGGGAAGCTGGTCACCGGCGACGAAACCGTGCTGAAGGCCGTCCGTCAAGGCAAGGCGGCGCTCGTCATCCTCGCGGCGGACGCCTCGGATAATACGAAGAAGAAGTTTAGGGATAAATGCGCGACGTACGACACGAACTGCGTGGAGGCTTTTGACCGGATTGCGTTGGGAGAGGCGATCGGGAAATCGGAGCGGGTCATTCTCGGGCTGACGGATGCCGGTTTTGCCAAAAGCATCGTTCAAAGCTTAGCTGAATCTACGGAGGTGGAGTATATTGACTAAACAACAAGACAAAGACAACAAAGATAAATTGCGCGTATACGAATACGCGAAATCGCTCAACATGAGCAGCAAAGAAATCATCACGATTCTAAAACGTCTCAATCTGCCCGTGAACAACCATATGAGCGTCATGGAGAATGAGATGGTTTCGAAGGTGGAAGGTTTCTTCCGCGACATCAAAGCGAACGCGGCGGCCAAACGCGCGCAGGAGAACGCGACGGTTTCGGCGGCCCAATCGTCCAATCGGCAGCAGCAGGAGCGCAAGCCGCAGCACGCGCTCAACGCATCCGTTCAGCAAGGCAACAAAAATACGAAAGAAAAACAGGGGAATATGACTATTTCACATACAACGGAACAATCCAAGAACGCGGCAACGTCCGCCAACACGACGACCAGTCCCTCGCCGGCTTCGGGCCAGGCTTCCAGCGCCCAAACTTCGGGTACTTCTTCAAACAGCGACAATCAGAATCAACGCCTGCATAACCAAGGCGGCCAAGGCAATCGTCAAGGCGGTCAAGGCGGCGGCTACCAGGGCAATCGTCAAGGCGGCCAGGGAGGCCAAGGCAATCGCCAAGGCGGCCAGGGCGGCGGCGGCGGTTACCAAGGCAATCGTCAAGGCGGCCAAGGCGGCCAAGGCGGCGGCTACCAGGGCAACCGACCGCAAGGCCAAGGCGGCGGAGGCTACCAAGGCAGCCGTCCGCAAGGCCAAGGCGGCGGAGGCTATCAAGGCAACCGTCCGCAAGGTCAAGGCGGCGGTCAGGGCGGTCAAGGCAACCGACCGCAAGGCCAAGGCGGCGGCTACCAAGGCAATCGTCCGCAAGGCCAAGGCGGCGGCCAAGGCGGTTATCAAGGCAATCGTCCGCAAGGCCAGAGCGGCGGCCAAGGCGGCTACCAAGGCAACCGACCGCAAGGTCAAGGCGGCGGCCAGGGCAATCGTCCGCAAGGTCAGGGCGGCGCCGCCGGCAGCGCGCCGGCACGCACGTTCGACAACAGCAACCGCGGCGGCACGTCGGACGATCGGAGACGCAACAATCCGAAAGCCTCGAACAATTCGTACAACAACAACAAGCGATTCGAAGACAACAACGGCCGGGGCGGGAAGAACAATAGAGGCGGCAAGAACAACCGCGGCCGGAACCAGCAGCAGGATCGCCGCGAGAAGATCGACAATACGCCGAAGAAAATCATCGTGCGCGGCACGGTAACCGTCGGCGATCTGGCGAAACTGCTGCATAAGGACGCTTCGGAAGTCATCAAGAAGCTCATCATGCTCGGCGTCATGGCGACGATCAACCAAGAAGTCGACCTGGATACCGTGCAGCTCATCGCGGCGGAATACGGCGTCGAAGTCGAAGTGAAGATTCCGGTCGAGGAAGATCAATTCGAGACGATCGAAGAGAAGGACGAAGAGGAATCCCTCGAAGCGCGTCCGCCGGTCGTCACGATCATGGGTCACGTCGACCACGGCAAAACGACGCTGCTCGACGCGATCCGCAAAACCAACGTCACGAGCGGCGAAGCCGGCGGCATTACGCAGCATATCGGCGCCTACCAAGTCGAGATCAACCATAAGAAAATCACGTTCCTCGATACGCCGGGCCACGAAGCGTTCACGCTGATGCGGGCGCGCGGCGCGCAGGTAACGGATATCACGATCATCGTCGTGGCCGCGGACGACGGCGTCATGCCGCAAACGGTCGAAGCGATCAACCACGCGAAGGCGGCGAACGTGCCGATCATCGTCGCGGTGAACAAGATCGACAAGCCGGACGCCGAGCCGGACAAAATCAAGCAGAGCTTGACGGAGTATGGACTGGTGCCGGAAGAGTGGGGCGGCGACACGATTTTCGTCAACGTCTCCGCGAAGCAGCGCATCGGCCTGGAAGAACTGCTCGAAATGATTCTCCTCGTCGCCGAGGTGAACGACTATAAAGCGAACCCGAACAAACGGGCGCGCGGCACCGTCATCGAAGCCGAGCTGGACAAAGGCAAAGGGCCGGTCGCGCGGATTCTCGTGCAGCACGGCACGCTCAAAATCGGCGACGCGTTCGTCGCCGGCAACTGCTTCGGCCGCGTCCGGGCGATGGTCAACGACAAAGGCCGCCGTCTGAAGGAAGCCGGCCCGAGCACGCCGATCGAAATCACCGGTTTGACGGAAGTGCCGCAGGCGGGCGATCCGTTCCTCGTGTTCGAGGACGAGCGCAAAGCGCGCGACATCGCCGAGCGCCGCGCCATCAAGCATCGCCAATCCGAGCTCGGCGCGAACTCGCGCGTAACGCTCGAAGATTTGTACAATCATATTAAAGAAGGCGAAATCAAGGATCTCAACGTGATCATCAAAGCCGACGTGCAAGGTTCTTCCGAGGCGCTCAAGGGCTCGCTCGCGAAGATCGACATCGAAGGCGTGCGCGTGAAAATCATTCACAGCGGCGCGGGCGCGATCACGGAATCCGACATCAACCTCGCCGCGGCTTCCAGCGCGATCGTCATCGGCTTCAACGTGCGTCCGGAACCGCAGGCGCTGGCAACGGCCGAGCAAGAGAAAGTCGACATCCGCCTGCACAGCATCATCTACAACGTCATCGACGAGATCGAACACGCGATGAAGGGCATGCTGGATCCGGTATTCAAGGAAGTCGTCATCGGCCAAGCCGAAATCCGCAACCTGTTCAAGGTGACCAAAGTCGGCGTTATCGCGGGCTGCATGGTCATCTCGGGCAAAATCGCGCGGAACGCCAAAGCGCGCTTGATCCGCGGCGGCATCGTCGTCTTCGAAGGCGAGATCGAATCGCTCAAACGGTTCAAGGACGACGCCAAGGAAGTGGCCCAAGGCTACGAATGCGGCATTACGCTGGATAAATACAACGACCTCAAAGAGGGCGACATTATCGAAGCGTACATCTTAGAGTCCGTGGAGAGGTGATTGACCGATGGCCAAAGTCCGCGTAGGACGCGTAGGCGAGCAAATCAAGAAAGAGCTCAGCACGATTATTCAGACGGAGCTCAAGGATCCGCGCATCGGCTTTATTACGGTGACGGGCGTGGAGATCACGAACGACCTGTCCCAAGCGCGGGTTTACCTGAGCGTGCTGGGCAGCGACGAGCAGAAGGAAGAAACGCTTAAGGCGCTCGCGCGCAGCACCGGCTTCCTTCGCTCGGAGCTGGGCAAGCGCATCCGGTTCCGCCATACCCCGGAGCTGCTGTTCAAGTTCGACAGCAGCATCGAGTACGGCAGCCGGATCGAGTCGCTTCTACACGACATCAACGATCGCAGCGGCAGGGATACGCAATGACCGCCGCGAACGGCGCGAGTTCGCCGGACGCTTATCGGGCGCAGCTGCAGGAGGCGCTCGACTTCCTGCGGGAAGGCAACCGGTATCTCGTCGTCGCGCACGTGCAGCCGGACGGAGACGCCATCAGCTCGACGCTCGTCGTCGGCTGGCTGCTCCGGCAGCTGGGGAAACAAGCGGTGCTCGCGAACGAGGGCGCGGTGCCCGCGCGGCTTCTTTTCATGGACGCGGCCGCTTCCATCGTCAATCACGGCAAGCAACCGCTCGAAGAAAAATTCGATCGCGTCGTCGCGGTCGACTGCGCGGATTTCCGCCGGATCGGCACGGTGAAGGACTTGTTCGCGGATGGGGCGAAGCTGCTGAACGTCGATCATCATCCGACGAACGACGCCTTCGGCACGCATAACCTGATCCGGGTCGACGCCGCGGCGACGGTCGAGATCCTGCATGATCTGATCGAGTTCGCCGGCATCCCGTTCGACCGGGAAGCGGCGACGGCGGTCTATACCGGCCTGTTGACCGACACCGGCGGCTTCCGCTACTCCAATACGACCCCGCGCGTCATGCAGGCGGCATCGCGCATGCTGGCCGAGGACGTGCCGGGCTATTGGATCGCCAACCATCTGCTCGAGCGCATGACGAAGCCGCAGCTTTTACTGCTGCAGCGAGGCCTCAGCCGATTGGCGTTTTCGGACGACAACCGGATCGCCTGGCTGTACGTCTCGTACGCCGACATGGCGGAGACGGGCGCGGTCGGGGACGATCTGGAAGGGTTGGTCAATTACGCCCTGAACGTCGAAGGCGTGGAAGTCGGCATTTTGTTCAAAGAGACGGAGAACGGCGAAGTGAAGGTCAGCATGCGTTCGTCGGGCAAGGCGGACGTCGCGGCCATCGCGCAATCCTTCGGCGGCGGCGGGCATGTCCGGGCGGCCGGCTGCCGGCTCCAGCACGGCATGGACGCCGCGATCGCGACCGTCGTGCAAACCGTAAGAGAGGCGCTGGATCGATGATGGACGGAATTTTGGCGGTATGGAAACCGGCGGGCTGGACCTCGCACGACGTGGTGGCGAAGGTTCGGGGCATTCTGAAGGTCAAGCGGATCGGGCATACCGGCACGCTCGACCCGCAGGTGACCGGCGTGCTGCCGCTCTGCATCGGACGGGCGACGCGCGTCGTCGAATACGTGCAAGATCGGCCTAAGTCCTACGAGGCCGTCATGCAGTTCGGATTGGCGACGGATACCGAGGACTTGACGGGCACGATCACGGAGCAGCTGCCCGAGGTCAAGGTGACCGAGGCGCAAATCCGCGCCGTTTTGGCGTCGTTCGTCGGCGAGATCGAACAAGTGCCGCCGATGTTCTCGGCGGTGCGCGTCGACGGCAAGCGGCTTTACGAACTTGCCCGGGAAGGGCAGGTCGTGGAACGCAAGCCGCGCAAGGTAACGATCTACGGCATGGAACTGCTGGATACGCAGTTGGATCAGCCGCATCCCGTCATCCGTTTCTCCGTCGTCTGCTCCAAGGGTACGTATATCCGAACGCTCTGCGTCGATATCGGCGCCGCGCTGCGCGTGCCGTCCGTCATGGCGAAGCTGACGCGGACGATGTCCGGCGGCTTCACGGAAGCGAATTGCCTGACGCTCGAGGACGTCGCGCGGTTGAAAGCGGCCGGCGAGCTCGCGGACAAGCTGACGCCTCCCGACGAAGCGCTGGATCATTTTCCGCGGATCACCGTCAGCGAGGCGGACGTCGTGCGCGCGTTCCAAGGGAAACGGATACCTCTTCGGGCGATCTTGGCGCACGAACCCTACGAGCCCGAATCCTTAGTCCGCATATATGGCGAAGACGGAGCGTTCGCCGGCGTATTTCAGCCGGATGCGGATTCCGGCACCCTGAAGGCCGTCAAAGTGTTTACGCCGACGGGAGACTAGCAAGTTGAAAAAGCAGGTGTGACCGCAGTGGAAATCATTTCTGTGCAGTACCCGATCGGCGAGTCCGCGCTGGCCCGGAACGCGTCTCCGAAGGCGCTGGCCATCGGCCACTTCGACGGCGTCCATCGGGGGCATCAAAACGTCATCTCCCATGCGATGACGTGCGCGCGGGCGGCCGGCCTCCAGGGGGCTGTGATGACGTTTCATCCCCATCCCAAGGAAGTGCTGGGCAGGAGCCCGCACTACAACGCGAGTTTGACCCCGCTTGAGGACAAGCTCGAACGTTTCCGCAGGTTGGGAGTGGACGTCGTTTATATCGTGCAATTCGATTTGGATTTCGCCAAGGTGACGCCCGCCGAGTTTGTCGACGACGTGCTGAGGCCGCTGCGGGTGAGACGGGCCGTCGTCGGCTTCGATTTCACGTTCGGGGCCAGAGGCGCGGGCAAGCCGGAGACGTTATGGGCGCTTGGCGAACCGGATATTGGGGTGGAAATTGTGGAGCCATTCATGCAAGACGGAGATAAAGTAAGCAGCACGCGCATTCGCGAAGCATTGATGAACGGCCGTCCCGAGGAAGCGGCGGAGCTGCTCGGCGAACTCTATGCCGTGCGCGGCGTGGTCGTGCAGGGCGAAGGGCGCGGCCGTACGATCGGATTTCCGACGGCCAATATCCGGCAGGAAGACGGCTTTTTCGTTCCTCGCCAGGGCGTGTACGCCATCATGGCGGAGACGGAAGGCCGGCGGTACCCCGGCGTGCTGAACATCGGCGTTAAGCCGACGTTTCACGATAGCTTGCCCGAACCGGTCATGGAGGCGCATTTGTTCGATTTCGACGGCGACCTGTACGGCAAGACCGTGACCGTTCAATTCGTCGCGTTCCTGCGGACGGAGAAAAAATTCGGCGGCGTCGACGAGCTTATCGCCCAGATCCATGCCGATGCGGATCAAGCGCGGGCGCTGCTGACGGCTTACAACAAGAAATAGCATTCGCATTTACTTCTGGCCTAAACCTATGTTATACTCGAAGACGTTGCGCAGTCGTACTTTTCATTCGCAGCGCGCGCAGCAACGGAACCTTAGCTTGGCCGCCCGTCATTCACCGAACGGCGGCGAGGCTGACGGCGATTAAGAAACAAGGAGGTGAACACGGATGGCACTTACGCAAGAACGCAAGCATCAACTGATCGACGAGCACAAAACCCACGCGAACGACACGGGCTCCCCGGAAGTTCAAATCGCTATCCTGACGCAAAACATCGTCAATTTGACGGACCATCTTCGGACGCATAAGAAAGATCACCACTCGCGCCGCGGTCTGCTCAAAATGGTCGGTCAACGCCGCAAGCTGTTGGCTTACCTGAAAAACAAAGACGTAAAACGTTACAGCGCATTGATCGAAAAACTCGGCCTTCGCCGATAATAGATGCGGGGATAAAAGCAACCTGGTTGTGATGCCGCCCGGGAACGGGCGGCTGCGCTGGGTTGCTTTTTATAAATCGCATCGCCTGCTTGCATACATACATGGACACGAAGAGCCCGTTGATGGGCTGATCTCCTCAACGTGAATACGAATCCGGCATTGGGTTTGCCGGCCGGACTTCATATACAAGTCGCTTGGAAATATGAATGCCTGCGATGGCGCCCGTTTGTAGACGGGAAGGACCGTCGCGGCAAGGAGGAACTATATGGTGCAGCGCGTAGAAACTACTTTGGGCGGCCGTCCGCTCGTGCTGGAAACGGGACGTTTGGCGAAACAAGCCAACGCGGCGGTTACGGTCAAATACGGCGAAACGGTCGTGTTGTGTACCGTCGTCGCGTCCAACGAACCGAAAAATCTCGATTTTTTCCCGCTCACGGTCAACTATGAAGAGCGGTTGTACGCCGTGGGCAAAATCCCCGGCGGCTTCATCAAGCGCGAAGGCCGTCCGAGCGAAAAGGCGATTCTGGCGAGCCGGCTCACGGACCGACCGATTCGCCCGTTGTTCCCGGATGGCTTCCGCAACGAAGTCCAAATCGCGAACATCGTCATGAGCGTGGACCAAGACTGCTCGCCTGAAATCGCGGCGATGATCGGCACGTCCGCGGCGCTTACGATCTCGGACATTCCGTTCAACGGACCGATCGGCGGCGTCGTCGTCGGCCGCCTCGACGGACAGTTCATCATCAATCCGACGGTGGAGCAGGAAGCGAAGAGCGACATTTACGTCGTCGTCGCGGGAACGAAGGACGCCATCATGATGGTGGAAGCGGAAGCGAACGAAGTGCCGGAGGAAGTCATGCTCGAAGCCATCATGTTCGGCCATGACGAGATCCGCCGCATCGTCGCGAAGATCGAAGAGCTGCAGGGTCTCGCCGGCAAGCCGAAGATCGAAGTGAAGCTGCACGCCGTCGACGGAGGCGTCAACGAAGCGGTGCGCGCGTTCGCGAAAGAACGGCTGGTCGAAGCCGTTCGCGTCGTGGAGAAGCACGCGCGCCAAGAGGCGATCGACGCGGTGAACGCGGACGCCATCGCGCACTTCGAAGTGGAGTACGCGGAGACGCCGGAACTGCTCGGCGACGTCAAGGAAGTGCTGTACGATATCGTCAAGGAAGAAGTGCGCCGCCTGATCACGCACGACAAAGTCCGTCCGGATGGACGGGCCTTGAGCGAAATCCGTCCGATCGAATGCGACGTCGCGCTGCTGCCGCGCACGCACGGCTCCGGCCTGTTCACGCGCGGACAGACGCAAGCGCTCAGCATTTGTACGCTCGGCGCCCTCGGCGACGTGCAAATTCTCGACGGCATCGACCTGGAAGAAACCAAACGTTTCATGCATCACTATAACTTCCCGCCGTTCAGCGTCGGCGAAGCAAGACCGCTCCGGGCTCCGGGCCGCCGCGAAATCGGCCACGGCGCGCTCGGCGAGCGCGCTTTGTCGAAGGTCATTCCGAGCGAAACCGAATTCCCGTATACGATCCGCCTCGTGTCCGAAGTGCTGGAATCGAACGGCTCCACGAGCCAGGCCAGCATTTGCGCCAGCACCTTGGCGATGATGGATGCCGGCGTGCCGATCAAGGCGCCTGTCGCGGGCATCGCGATGGGATTGATCAAGGATGGCGATCATTTCTCCATTCTGTCGGACATCCAGGGCATGGAAGACCATCTCGGCGACATGGACTTCAAGGTCGCCGGCACGGCTGCCGGCGTGACGGCCATTCAAATGGACATCAAAATCGATGGCATCGACCGCGCGATTTTATCGCAGTCGCTGGAACAGGCGCGCGAAGGCCGCGTTTTCATCCTCGGCAAAATGAACGAAGTGATGCAAACGCCGCGTACGAGCCTGTCGCCTTATGCGCCGAAGATCGTCATTATGAAGATCAACCCGGATAAGATCCGCGACGTCATCGGGTCCGGCGGCAAGATCATCAACAAGATCATCGACGAGACCGGCGTTAAAATCGATATCGAGCAGGACGGCACGGTATTCATCGCCTCGTCCAACGCCGAGGCGAACGAACGCGCGAAGCAGATCATCGAAGGCATCGTCCGCGAAGTCGTGGTCGGCGAGATTTACACGGGCACGGTCAAGCGCATCGAGAAATTCGGCTGCTTCGTCGAGATTTTGCCGAACAAGGACGGGCTTATCCATATTTCGCAGGTTGCGCAAGAGCGCATCGCGAAGGTCGAGGACGTCCTCAACATCGGAGATCAAGTGACGGTCAAGGTCACGGAAATCGACGCCCAGGGCCGGATCAATCTGTCCCGCAAGGCGCTGCTCACGCCGGAAGTACCGGCTCAGCAGTCATAATCATCGCTTGAGAATGGAAGGAGGCAGGGCAACCTGTCTCCTTTTTTGCATCCTCCGCGTTCTTCTTCTCATATTGTGGGCCGAGCCATAATAAGATGAAAGAGAAGGGGGGGACAACGCCATGAAGCTGAAAAAGGGAATCTTCATGCTGCTGACCATGTGCGCGCTGTTGATCGCGGTTCGGCTGAACGGCCCGTTGTCGGCCTACGTGTCCGCGATGAAGCGAGGGGACGCGGCGGTTTTCGCCTCCGCGCCGTCCGTGCCGTCGCCGCAAGGCAAGGCCTCCCTGCGCGAGGCGATACAAACCGAGGCGGAGAAGAAGCGGATCGCCCCGGTGGATGCGCGCGTCGACCGCGTGTGGAAAGCGATTCCGGGCTACAACGGTCTCGAAGTCGACGTCGACAAGACGTATCGGTTAATGCTTCACGCTCCCGAAACTCAGCCGATCCGGTTCGTGTACAGGGAAGTGAAACCCAGGGTTAACCTGGACGACCTCGGCCGCGTCCCGATCTATAAAGGCAATCCGAATAAGCCGATGGTCGCGCTCATGATCAACGTCGCTTGGGGTAACGAGTACATCCCGTCCATGCTCCAGACGCTAAAGAACGAGAACGTCAAAGCGACCTTCTTCTTCGACGGTTCTTGGCTGAAGAAGAACGCGGACGCGGCGAAGCGGATCCAAGCGGACGGGCACGAGATTTCGAATCACGCCTACACGCATCCCAATATGAGCCAGCTCGACCGCAACGCGGCGTACAATCAGATCGCCAAGACGGAAGCGCTGCTCAAATCGACGCTGAACGTGACCAATCGCTGGTTCGCGCCGCCTTCGGGCGACTACAATCAGATGACCGTCGACGTGGCCGCCGAGCAGGGACTGAAGACCGTGCTGTGGACGCTCGACACCGTCGATTGGAAGCATCCGCCCGCGTATGCGATCGTGCAGAAGATCCGCGCGCGCGTGGAACCGGGCTCGCTCATTCTCATGCATCCGACGGATTCGTCCAGCCAAGCGCTCGAAGGCATGATCAAGGCGATCAAAGGAAAAGGGCTCATGCTCGGGACCGTCAGCGACACGCTTTCCTCCGACCGGG
Source organism: Paenibacillus sp. UNC496MF (assembly GCF_900113915.1). Classification (NCBI taxonomy): domain Bacteria; kingdom Bacillati; phylum Bacillota; class Bacilli; order Caryophanales; family Paenibacillaceae; genus Paenibacillus; species Paenibacillus sp. UNC496MF. Next base: position 252,170 of record NZ_FORE01000005.1, on the reverse strand, counting down.
CGTCCTTAGTTGAGGCGGGACCGTAATTTTGTTATAGTGAAGTCAATAATTTCATGCTGTTGCCGTAGGAGGCGTCTAGATTGAACAACTATAAACTTAGCAACGGCCTGCGCGTCGTTGTGGAATACATTCCGACCTGCCGCTCCGTCTCGTTCGGCGTTTGGGTCAAAACGGGTTCCCGGAACGAAACGCCGGACAATAACGGCATTTCGCACTTCATCGAGCACATGTTATTCAAAGGGACCGACCGTCGCAGCGCCAAAGACATTGCCGACCTGTTCGACGGAATCGGCGGCAACGTGAACGCATTCACGGCCAAAGAGTATACGTGCTACTTCGCCAAGGTACTGGACCAGCATTTGCCGATCGCCGTGGATGCCCTGGCCGACATGTTCTTCCATTCCAAGATGGACCCGACGGAGCTGGGGAAGGAAAAGAACGTGATATTGGAAGAGATTTCCATGTATGAGGATACGCCGGACGACAAGGTGCACGACGAAGCTTCGCGCGCGGCCTTCGGCGACCATCCGCTGGCTTATTCCATTCTCGGTCTTGAAGACCGGCTCGGCGCGATGAACGGCGATACGCTGCGCGGCTACATGGACGGCCATTACCGCATCGACAACACAGTCATCGCCGTCGCGGGCAACGTGGAGGAAGGGCCGCTGCTGGAACTGCTCGAGCAGCATTTCGGCGCGTTCAAGACAACCGGCGCGGAGCGCGAAGTCTCGTCGCCGAGCTTCAACGGCAATTATTTGTTTCATAAGAAGAAGACGGAGCAAAACCATATCTGCATCTCGTTCCCGGGCTGTTCGATCGCGGACCCGCTTCAGTACGCGATGATTCTGCTGAACAACGCGATCGGCGGGGGCATGAGCTCCAGGCTGTTCCAGGAAATCCGCGAGAAGCGGGGACTGGCGTATTCCGTTTATTCGTACCACACGTCGTACGCGGACAGCGGCTTGTTCACCGTCTATGCGGGAACGGCTCCGAAGCAGACGAAGGAAGTACTGGACCTGACGCTCGAGCAGATGCACGACCTCGCGACGAAAGGGTTGACGGACGCGGAGCTGCACCGCGGCAAGGAACAGCTGAAAGGCAGTCTCATTCTCAGCCTAGAGAGCACGAGCAGCCGCATGAACCGCTTGGGCAAAAACGAGCTCATGCTGGGGCGGCACTTCACGCTGGACGAGATGCTGGAACGGATCGACGCCGTGAAGATGGACGACATCCGCGCCGTAACGAAGCGCATCCTGTCCGTGCCGTTCGCCGTTGCGATGGTCGGAAGCAACGACAAAGCGGCTGCGGCCATCGGGAGGGATTCGCTTGTATCAAGTATCGATTAAGCGGCTTCCCGGCAACGAAGACATCCCGCTGCCGCGCAAAATGTCCGAGCTGGCCGCAGGGTTCGACCTGCACGCGGCCGTGACGGAGCCGGAAACGCTGCAGCCCGGAGAGCGGAAGCTCGTTCCGACGGGCTTCGCGATGGCGATGCCGGCGGGGCTCGAAGCGCAAATTCGTCCGCGCAGCGGACTGGCGTTCAAGCACGGCATCACGTGCCTGAATTCGCCGGGCACGATCGACGCGGACTATCGCGGCGAAGTGAAGGTGCTGCTGATCAATCTCGGCCAGCAGCCGTTCGCGATCGAACGCGGCGAACGCATCGCCCAGATGCTGTTCCAGCTTGTACCCGAGGTTGCGATTACGGAAGCGGCCGAGCTGCCCGAGACCGTGCGCGGCGCGGGCGGGTTTGGGCATACGGGCGTTTAAAGGCTGACGGAAAGACTCGATTTTCGGAAAATGAAGTACCGGAGCCTCGGCTCCGGTGCTTTTTTCATTTTCGCCGCAAATGCGCAAAACGGCTTCACCACCCTCTGGGCGGGTGCATAAGATGGTCTATAACCAAGAGCGAACAACTGTCAACCGGGCAGCCTTTACGCGGGCCGACGGTTGCGGTTTGTAATGCCGACCGAACCGCCGATTCACGCGGCGCGTATCGGTTGCCGCTGAAAGGAGTGATACCCTTATGCTGACAGGAGTTCAGGTCGTGCTTCTAGGTGGCGACGCTCGAGGATTGGAAGTCATCCGGAAGCTGACCGAGCTCGATGCAACGGTGACGGTCGCGGGGTTCGATCAGCTTCATTCGTCGCTCGACGGCGCCGTCCGGGCCGAGATGAGCGAATCGCTGTTCGTTAACGCGGACGCGCTTGTTCTGCCTGCGGTCGGGACCGACGACGAAGGCAAGATCGTGGCCGTGTTCAGCGACCAGGAACTGGTGCTGACCGACGAATACGTCGCCAAGCTGCCGAAGCATTGCAAGGTTTACGCCGGCATGGCCAAACCATACTTGCGCGATCTGTGCCAGAAGCACGGCATTGCGCTCGTCGAACTGTTCGACCGGGACGACGTGGCCATCTATAATTCGATTCCGACCGCGGAAGGCGCCGTCATGATGGCGATGCAGAACACGGACATTACGATTCACGGCTCGTCGTGCATGGTGCTCGGCATCGGGCGGACGGGGTTGACGCTGGCGCGGACGCTGCAAGGTTTGGGCGCGAAAGTGAAGGTCGGCGTACGCCGGGAAGAGCATTTCGCAAGGGCGTACGAGATGGGTTTCGAGCCTTTTTATATCAAGGATTTGCTGCAATACGTGGGGAATATTGACTTGCTTTTTAATACAATTCCGACTATGATAGTCACAGCGCAAATTATAGCAAATTTGCCCTCGCGAGCGGTCATTATCGACCTTGCTTCGAAGCCCGGCGGAACCGATTTCCGGTTCGCCGAGAAGCGCGGAATCAAGGCTTTGCTCGCCCCCGGTCTCCCAGGAATCGTCGCACCCAAAACCGCTGGACGCATCATCGCGGATTGTTTAAGCCGATTGATTATGGAAGATTCCAGGTTACGGGGGAATGAGCAATGAAATGGCAAGGCAAAACGGTGGGTTACGCGCTCTCCGGTTCTCACTGTACGTTCGCGGAGGTCATGCCGGTCATCCAGCGATTCGTAGACGAAGGCGCGAACGTCGTGCCGATCGTTACGCAGACGCTTCTTACGACGGATACCCGGTTCGGAACGGCGGCAGAGTGGCAGCGTCAGCTGACAGCCATCACCGGAAACGACATCATTTCGACCATTGTCGACGCAGAGCCCCTGGGGCCGTCCAAACTGCTCGACGTACTCGTCATTGCGCCCTGCACGGGCAATACGACGAGCAAACTGGCGAACGCGCAAACCGACAGCCCGGTCCTTATGGCGGCCAAAGCGCAAATGCGCAATCAGCGTCCGCTCGTGCTGGCCATCTCGACCAACGACGGGCTTGGATTGAATGCGGCCAACATCGCGAAACTATTAGTATGCAAAAACGTGTATTTCGTGCCGTTCGGGCAGGATAATCCGATCCAGAAGCCGAATTCGCTCGTCGCGAAAATGGAGCTGGTGCCCGAAACGTGCGAAGCGGCCTTGAACGGCAAGCAGCTTCAACCGCTGCTCGTCGAGCGCGCTTAAATCTCGCAAGTTCATCCCGTATGCAATTGGAGCAATCCTTGACATAAGTTTTTTTAAAGGGGAGTCGACAGCCAATGTCACAGCAGAAGATGTTTAACGTCGCCGTAGTCGGGGCGACAGGCGCAGTAGGCGAACAAATTATCGGGTTGCTCGAGAAACGCGATTTCCCGATCGCGGAACTGAAATTGCTCTCGTCCGCTCGCTCCGCGGGCAAAAAAGTGACGTTCAAAGGCAAGGTATATACGGTCGAAGAAGCGACGCCGGAGAGCTTCAAAGGCGTCGAAATCGCTTTGTTCAGCGCGGGCGGCGACGTGTCGAAAGCACTTGCCCCCCACGCCGTGGAGCACGGCGCGGTTTGCATCGACAATACGAACGCGTACCGCATGGATCCGGATACCCCGCTTGTCGTGCCCGAAGTCAACCTCGACAAAGTGAACGAACATAAAGGCATCATCGCCAATCCGAACTGCTCCACCATTCAAATGGTGGCGGCGCTCAAGCCGCTGCAGGACAAATACGGCATTTCCCGCATCATCGTTTCCACGTATCAAGCCGTCTCGGGCGCAGGAAGCCGCGCGATCGACGAAATGCTTCGCCAGACGCGCGAAGTGCTCGACGGCAACGAAGTGAATCCGGACATTTTGCCGGTCGGTTCTTTGCCGGTGAAGCATCAAATCGCATTCAACGCGATTCCGCAAATCGATAAGTTCCAGGATAACGGCTATACGCTCGAAGAAATGAAAATGGTCCGCGAAACGAAAAAAATCATGGATGACGAGTCGATCGACGTGACGGCGACTTGCGTTCGGATCCCTGTCGTTTACGGCCACTCGGAGTCGGTTTACGTCGAATTGAAACAGGATTATGAACTGGAAGACGTCAAGAAACTGCTTGCTGACGCTCCGGGCGTCGTTCTGGTCGATGACCCGGCAGGGCAACGCTACCCGCTCGCAACCGATGCGGCAGGTAAGCCGGATGTCTTCGTCGGTCGTCTGCGCCGTGACCTCGGTCATGCACGCGGCCTTAACTTGTGGATCGTATCTGATAATCTGTTGAAGGGCGCGGCATGGAACGCCGTCCAAATCGCAGAATATATCGCCATCGAGAAACCATAATCATCCTCCTTGCAAGCAGGTTGTCAGACGGACGATCCGGCGGGCTTCACAGTCGGATACGGAGGTTTGGCCATGCATATCCTCGTGCAGAAGTTCGGCGGCACTTCGCTGTCGTCGAAAGAAGCGAGAGAACTGGTAATCAAGCATATCCAAAGAGAGCGGCAACGACAGTACCAACTCGTCGTTGTCGTCTCTGCAATGGGGCGAAAAGGCGATCCGTACGCAACGGACACGCTGCTGTCGCTCGTCGCGGAGCACGGCGATGCGCTGCCGGCCAAGGAGCGGGATTTGCTTCAAGGCTGCGGCGAAATCATTTCCGCATCGGTGCTGTGCAGCCTGCTGCGCGCCGCGGGCATTCCGGCCATCGCGCTAACGGGAGGCGGGGCAGGCATTATTACGGATAATCAGTTCGGCAAGGCGCGGATCTTGGAAATCCGCACCGACCGGATCCGCCATGCGCTTCAGGCGGGCAACGTCGTTATCGTGACGGGATTCCAGGGCGTTACGGAATCCGGCGATTTCACGACGCTCGGCAGGGGCGGCAGCGATACGTCGGCCACGGCGCTCGGAGCCGCGCTTCAAGCGGCGCGCGTCGATATCTATACGGACGTGAACGGGATTTTGACCGCGGATCCGCGAATCGTCAAGGACGCGCGGGCATTGTCCGTCATCAGCTACGGGGAAGTCGGGAACATGGCGAGACAAGGAGCCAAGGTCATTCATCCCCGAGCCGTGGAGATCGCCCAGCAGGCACGCATTCCGCTGCGGGTGCGCTCTACTTTCTCGGAAGAGGAGGGCACGCTCGTCACGGATGTTAGCGACGTCCTTCATTCCGGCGCCGTTCGCGATCGGCATGTCATCGGCGTCGCGCATGTGAGCGGCGTTACGCAGATCACCGTGCAGGCGCAGGAAGGACATGCGGACGTCCAACTGCAGGTGTTCCAGGCGATGGCGAGACATCATATCAGCGTCGACTTCATTAATGTCAATCCCGGCGGAGCGGTGTATACCGTATTTGACCAGGACGCGGACAAAGCGGTGGCGGTCCTGCAAGAAATCGGTTACGCGCCGCGGGCGGTCAACGGCTGCGCGAAAATCTCGGTCATCGGCGGAGGCATGAACGGCGTGCCCGGCATCATGGCCCGGATCGTGGAAGCTTTGACGGAAGAGGGCATCCCGATTTTGCAGTCGGCGGACTCCAACACAACGATATGGGTTCTGGTGCGGGAGAGCTATATGGCAAGCGCGCTTCAGGCGCTGCACGCGAAATTCGCACTGCATGATATTAAAGAGTTGAAGTGAATCTTGCTGCGCAAAATTCAAACCCATGCTTACGAAGTGAATTTTGCTAGGCAAAATTCTGAGGAGGAATAATCGTGGATTTCGGACGTTTGATTACAGCGATGGTTACGCCTTTCTCGGCGGACGGTTCGATCGACTGGGAGACGACGGGGCGTTTATTGGACTACTTAATCGAAGATCAACTCAGCGACGGCGTCGTCGTCTGCGGCACGACCGGCGAATCGCCGACGGTGAACGACGAGGAGAAGCAGGCGCTGTTCGCGTTCGCCGTGAAGCATGCCCGCGGCCGCTGCAAGATTATTGCGGGCACCGGCAGCAACGATACGGCGCACTCCATTCATGTGACCCGTATCGCTGAACAATGCGGCGTCGATGCCGTGCTGCTCGTCGCGCCCTATTATAATAAGCCGACGCAAGAAGGGTTGTACCAGCATTTCAAGGCCATCGCGGAATCGACGTCCTTGCCGGTTATGCTTTATAACGTGCCGGGCCGTACGATCGTCAGCCTGTCCGCCGCGACGACGCTGCGTCTGGCGCAGCTGCCGAACGTTGTCGCCACGAAGGAATGCGCGGCGCTCGACCAAGTCGCCGAAATCGTCATGGGCGCCCCGGAAGGCTTCCTGGTCTATAGCGGCGACGACAGCTCGGCGTTGCCGGCGCTCGCCGTAGGCGCGCACGGCGTCGTGAGCGTGGCGAGCCATATCATCGGCAAGCCGATGAAGGCGATGATCCAAGCGTATTTGGACGGTGACGTAAGCCGAGCGGCGAAGCTGCACGGCGAGCAACTGCCGATCTTCAAAGGGCTGTTCGACCTCCCGAATCCGGTCCTGGTCAAAGCGGCGCTGTCGCTTCAAGGCCTTCCGGTCGGCGGCGTGCGGCTGCCTCTGGTCGCGGCGAGCGAGAGCGAGCTAGAGACGCTGCGCCGCGTTTTAAAGCAAGAGGCGTAAAGCTCTGCCGGACGTACACTGCTGCATTCGTCAAAAACCGATGCGCTAGCATCGGTTTTTTGTTTCAGCGGACCGGCTGCGCGTTCAAAGCACGCCGGCGCGTCGGACATGCCTATTCGAGCAAGTTTTCGAAAGCGTTATCATAGCAGCGTATTTCGATTGTATTTTGATTGCGCGGCGTTCTATCGGCTTCTCGAACAGTTACTTGTTTTTCTTATTTTCAATCATGTATAATGAATGCAAGTGACGGTGTGCGGCAAATTTTTGAAAAAGTGTAACGCCGAGGGGCGGCGTTCGACAGCACTAGTTATTGATTACATGCAGCGACGTTCCCGAGCGAGGAACGGGCGGCCGTGTAATTTGAGCTCGGAAAATATATATCGCGATGAAACAAAGTGTCTTCTTCGCTATTTTTTGATTAAATGGCGGACGAGGTACACCTTATTTCGTAGTACGATTAGGAGGATTGAATTCACTTGTCTAAGAAGAACATCCAGGATAAGCTGCTTATTTTTGCCCTTGGCGGCGTCGGTGAAATCGGTAAAAACATGTACGTCATTCAATACGCGAACGATATCGTCGTGGTGGACGCGGGTCTCAAGTTCCCGGAAGAAGATATGCTCGGAATCGATATTGTCATTCCCGACATTACGTACTTGACGGAAAACCGCGACAAAGTCAGAGGCATTCTCATTACCCACGGCCACGAAGACCATATCGGCGGGTTGCCGTACGTGCTCAAGCATCTGAACGTGCCGATTTACGCGACCAAGCTGACGCTCGGTCTCATCGAGGGTAAATTGAAGGAAGCAGGTCTGCTCGGCGAAACGAAACGCATCTTGATCAATGCCGACAGCGAAGTGCAGCTCGGCTCGATCAAGGCGTCCTTCTTCAAAACGAATCACAGCATTCCCGACTCGGTCGGCGTTTGCTTGGATACGCCGGAAGGCTCGGTCGTACATACGGGCGACTTCAAGTTCGACCATACGCCGGTCAACAATCAATACGCCGATCTGCAGCGGATCGCCGATATCGGGCGCCGCGGGGTATTGGCGCTCTTGTCGGACAGCACGAACGCGGAGCGCGCGGGCTTCACGCCGTCGGAGAGCATGATCGGCTCCGAGCTGGAAGATATTTTCCGCAAAGCGACGCAGCGCGTCGTCGTCGCGACGTTCGCGTCCAACGTGCACCGGATCCAGCAGGTCGTGAACGCCGCCGTCGCGACGAAGCGCAAAATCGCCGTCGTCGGCCGCAGCATGGTCAACGTCGTAACGATCGCGTCGGAGCTCGGGTACTTGAACATTCCGGAAGGCACGATCATCGAACCGGAAGAGATTAATAAAATGGCGGCGGACCGCGTCGCCGTGCTGTCCACGGGCAGCCAAGGCGAGCCGATGTCCGCGCTGACGCGCATGGCTCGTTCCACGCACCGGAAGGTCGACATTATGCCTGGCGATACGGTCATCATCGCGGCGACGCCGATTCCGGGCAACGAGCGCTACGTCGGCCGTACGGTCGACGAGCTGTTCCGCTTGGGCGCGCACGTCATTTACGGACCAGGCTCCGTCTCCGGCGTTCACGTTTCCGGCCACGGCAGCCAGGAAGAGCTGAAACTGATGCTCAATTTGATTCGTCCGAAGTATTTCATTCCGATTCACGGCGAATACCGGATGCTCCGCCAGCACGCGCACCTCGGCGAAGCGGTCGGCGTCGAACGGGAAAATATCTTCATCATCGATAACGGCGATACGGTGGAATTCCAGGGCGGCACGGCGCGCAAAGGCAGCAAAGTGCCCGCGGGCAACGTGCTGATCGACGGCCTCGGCGTCGGCGACGTCGGCAATATCGTCCTTCGCGACCGCAAGCTCTTGTCGCAGGACGGCATCTTGGTCGTCGTGGTTACGCTGAGCAAGCAGGACGGCGCGATTCTGTCCGGCCCGGACATCATTTCCCGCGGCTTCGTCTACGTGCGAGAGTCGGAGGGCTTGTTGGAAGAAGCGAACCGAATTGTTACCTCGACGCTGCATAAGCTGATGAACGATAAAGTCAACGAATGGGCGTCCCTGAAGACGAACGTGAAGGACGCGCTCGGCCGTTTCTTGTACGAGCAGACGCGCCGCCGTCCGATGATTTTGCCGATTATTATGGAAGTATAAGCACGGCGCAAGCCATAGAACAACTAGAAACGACGGTCTTCGGCGGAGCGATAAGCTTCGGCCGGAGGCCGTTTTTTTATTCCCGGGGGTCCGTATAAATCCGCAAGGGGATTCCATACTATGCAGAGCCAGCCATGGCAAAGCCTAGCATGACATCGAGGAGGACAGGCAATGTGGGAGGAAACATTCAAGTCGGAGCAGCCGGAGCCGCCGGCAGCCAAGCCGCCGATCGGCAATCCGGTCGTCGAAACGATCCAGCAGCTGGGCCAAACGGCGACGCCGGCAGCGGAATCCAATATCTTTTGCATGACGATCATCGGACAGGTGGAGGGGCATATCGTTCTGCCGCCGCAAAATAAGACGACGAAGTACGAGCATCTCATTCCGCAGCTGGTCGCGGCGGAGCAAAATCCGAAAATCGAAGGCATCATGATCGTTCTGAACACGGTCGGGGGCGACGTGGAGGCCGGTCTGGCCATCGCGGAAATGATCTCGTCGCTGACGAAACCGACGGTGACGCTCGTGCTCGGAGGCGGCCATTCCATCGGCGTGCCGATCGCCGTAGCCGGCAATACGTCTTTCATCGCGGAGACGGCTACCATGACGATTCATCCGATTCGGCTGAACGGCCTCGTGATCGGCGTGCCGCAGACGTTCGAATATTTGGAGAAGATGCAGGAGCGGGTCGTCCGGTTCGTGACGTCGCACTCCAACGTCACGGAAGAAGTATTTAAGGAGCTCATGTTCAAGACCGGCGAACTGACGCGTGATATCGGCACGACGGTCATCGGCACCGACGCGGTCAAGCACGGGCTGATCGACCAGGTCGGCGGGATCGGCCAGGCGCTGCGCCGATTGAACCAACTGATCGATGCGAGACGCCAATCGGCAGGCGCACCGGTGCTTGGAGGGCTGACGCAATGACGATTTATTCGGTCATGCCGCTCGAACTCGTGCTCGACGGAATCCGCCAGCAGCCGGGGCCTTATCTGACCGTTCAAGCCGGCGACGTCCGGCTGCAAATCGAAGCCGTCGCGCCCGGCATCGGGCGCATCGTGCGCCTGACGGACGGGCCGCTGGACGCGTATTTGCGCCCCGAGCTGACGCCCGGGACGCTCGTCGCGTACGGCGCGACAACCTCGTAACCGGGCTCCGCGCTGGATAATAGTAACACATCGCACCCTGCTCCTATGGTATAATAGCTGACAGAGGTGACGATTTTGGCTAAGAAAAAGAAAAAGAGAAAACACTCAGTCGGGACGAGCCTTAAATACGAAGTATACGGGATTTTGCTGATCACCGTATCCGTCATCGCACTATCCGGAGAAGCGACCGTCGGCCGCGCATTATCGAAATTATTCGGACTTGTATTAGGCAAGTTCTATTTTGTTTTGGCGCTGGTCGGCATCTATGTCGGTCTGGCCGTCATGATCAAGCGGGCCTGGCCTTCGGGCTGGTCCAGCCGCAAGACGGGCGCGCTGCTGGTCGTGCTCGCCTGCACGCTTTGGAGCTCGATCGCCGTCATGGATCAGAAGACGGAGCCGACGGGCGGATTGACCGCTTCGTATATCCTGTCGCAGCTCGGCAGCGACATTCGGGGCTCGCTCATGGACGCTCCAGCGGATTCGCAAGGAGCCGGCGTCACGTATTCGGCAAGCGGCGGATATGCCGGCGCGATCCAGTATACGCTGCTCTATTGGTTATTCGGTTATTTCGGCGCGAAGTTTATCATGATCGTCATGTTCGCGATTTCCGTCATGCTGATGACGGGCAAATCGTACGTCGATCTGCTTCGCGCCGCTCGCGTCAGAGGAGGACGCTTCCTGTCCCTGCTGCGCATGAAAATCGTCTCGCGGCGCCAGCCGGCAACGGCAGGAGCAGCGTCATCCAAAGGCGCCGGCAAAGCCGTGCAACTGGACGACCTGGACGATGAGGACGACGATGACGCATACGCGGCGGCCATGAGCGCGCGGACCAAAAAGAAGCGTTCGCCGATCTTCTCGTGGTTCAACGACGTGTCCAAGCAGGAGGGCGGCCACGAGCCCGGCGATCAAGAATGGCAGCTGGAGGACGAGCATGACGCCGCGAGCGGTACCGGCGGCAAGTCCGCCGCCCGGAAGGCCGTCTGGCAGGACGAAGAAGAGGACGACGATTGGCGCTCGCCCGTGCTGGAAGGCGGGGGCGCGATCGAAGAGCCGTCCGTGCCGGCGCAGCCTTGGAATCCGCCGCTGGCGGAGTCCGCCCGTCCGCCGGCGGAATCGCTGCCCTACGATTCGGACGAGCCGCTCGACGACGATGAAGAGGTCGCGGACGTTCGAGAGGCCGACCGTTTGGACGACGATTTTCCGGATGAATCGCCGGCTCATCCGCCGCGCAGCCCGGCGATCGCTTCGCCGGACGAGGAGGAGGAGCCCGACGCGGCAGGCAGCATCGTGAAGCCGCCGTCGGAGAAGCCGTATTTGCTGCCGTCGCTGGCGCTGCTGCAGAAGCCGAACGGCGGCGGGAAGGCGGGCGAAGCCGCGGATTCGATCGAGTCGCGGCGCAAGCTGGAAGCGACGCTCGAGAGCTTCGGCGTCCGCGCGAAAGTGCTGGACGTCGTGCGGGGCCCGGCGGTGACGCGCTACGAAGTGCAGCCGGCCACCGGCGTGAAGGTCAGCCGGATCGTCGGCTTGACGGACGATATCGCGCTGGCGCTCGCCGCGAAGGATATTCGGATGGAAGCGCCGATTCCCGGCAAATCGGCCATCGGGATCGAAGTGCCGAATACGGAAGTATCCGTCGTCACGATGCGCGAGGTTATGGAGACGCCATCGTTCCAGAACGCGACGTCCAAAATGTCCATCGCGTTCGGACGGGATATTTCCGGGCAGCCGATCGTCGGCAATTTGGCCAAAATGCCCCACTTGCTCGTCGCGGGCGCGACGGGTTCGGGGAAATCGGTCTGCATTAACGGCATCATCACGAGCATTTTGTACAAAGCGCGGCCGGATGAAGTGAAGCTGCTCATGATCGACCCGAAGATGGTCGAATTGAACGTCTACAACGGCATTCCGCATTTGCTCGCGCCCGTCGTGACGGATCCGCGCAGGGCATCGCTCGCGCTGAAGAAGATCGTCGTCGAGATGGAGAAGCGCTACGAACTGTTTTCCAAGTCGGGCACTCGCAACATCGAAGGCTACAACACGCTGATGGCCGATAATCCGGCCGCGGTGCTGCCGTACATCGTGGTCATCGTGGACGAGCTCGCCGATCTCATGATGGTGGCGGCGAACGACGTGGAAGATGCGATTTGCCGGCTGGCGCAGATGGCCCGCGCATCGGGCATCCACCTGATCATCGCGACGCAGCGGCCGTCGGTCGATGTCATTACGGGCGTCATTAAAGCCAACATTCCGTCGCGGATCGCCTTTGGCGTCTCGTCCCAGGTCGACTCGCGTACCATCATCGACATGGCGGGCGCGGAGAAGCTGCTCGGCCGCGGCGACATGCTGTTCCTGCCCGTAGGCATGTCCAAGCCGATTCGCGTGCAAGGGGCGTTTCTGTCCGATCAGGAAGTCGAGGCCATCGTGACGTATGCGCGGGGCCAAGGCGAGGCGGAGTACAAGGAAGACCTCGTTCCGGAAGTGGAAGATACGGCGGCGGAAGGCGAGGAAATGCTGGACGAGCTGTACGACCAGGCCGTCCGAATCGTGCTGGAGGCGAAGCAGGCGTCGGTCTCGCTGCTGCAACGGCGCATGCGCATCGGCTATACGCGCGCCGCGAGGCTGATCGACCAGATGGAGGCGCGAAGCGTCGTCGGTCCTTACGAAGGCAGCAAGCCGCGGGAAGTTTTGCTGTCGATCGATCAATACGACGCCGGCCGAATCAGTTCATAATTCGGCTTCATGCATAGTTGTTCCCTCGATTTCTCATAATAGGAATATGCTTCGGCTTGCTTTGCGAAAACATTTGCAAGAGAAAGGCAGATTCCAAGATGAGAAATCGTTTAATTACGGTGACCATCGTCATCGTCCTCCTGTTGTTCGGGGCATTCTCGCTTAAGAACGCCCACTTCGGCAAATCGGCGGAAACGTTCAGCAGCGCAACCCTCAAGGTCGGATCGTCGGGCAAAGACGTCAAAGAGCTGCAGGGGCGGCTGAAATTCCTCGGTTTTTTCGACGGCAAGGTGGACGGGGTGTTCGGCTCCTCCACAAAAAACGCCGTTACCTGGTTTCAATGGAAATTCGGGCTCAAGTCCGACGGCGTCGTCGGCGCCAAGACGAAGCTGAAGCTGTGGGAGGCGACCAAGAATTGGGCGCCCTCGGAGGCGGACACGGCCGTAAGCGGCGGGGGCAACGCGGGAACGGGAGCCGGCGGCAATCAAAGCGACAACGCTGGATCGGACGTCACGAAATCCAACTCGCTCGGATTGTCCGCGAACGATCTGAAGCTCATGGCGAATGCCGTGTATGGCGAGTCCCGCGGCGAGCCTTATATCGGGCAGGTCGCGGTGGCGGCGGTTATCCTGAACCGGGTGAAATCGCCGAGCTTCCCGAATACGGTGTCCGGCGTGATCTTCCAGCCAGGCGCGTTCACGGCGGTCGCCGACGGCCAAATCTGGCTGACCCCGAACGAGAAAGCGGCTCAGGCCGTGCAGGACGCGCTGAACGGCATGGATCCGACGGGCGGCTGCCTCTACTATTTTAACCCCGAGACGGCGACGTCCAAGTGGATCTGGACCCGTCCGCAGGTCAAAACCATCGGAAAACACATTTTCTGCATGTAGAGTCGGCTGAAGCAGCCCGCACGAGGACGCGGGTTGCTTCTTCCTTTTCGCATCGGGTAGAATGGAATAGATCTCTGGGAATTGGAATAGATTGGCTTTATATCACTTGAGCGGAAGGGGACGTGAGGCGTGAGCAACTCGCCATTTCAACGAGGACAGCTGAACCGAATTCGACTGCATGTATTGCCGACGCAGCGTTTCAAAACCTTTTCAATCTCCCTATACGCGGGTTTGCCGCTTCATGAATCGACGGTCACTTCGGCCGCGCTGATTCCTTTCGTGCTGCGCAGAGGCACCGCTTCCACGCCGGAAACGATCGCGTTCCGCGAACGGCTCGACGATCTGTACGGCGCCGGCTTCGGTTTCGACGTTTACAAGCGCGGAGATTCGCAGATCGTGCAATTCCGCATGGACGTCATCAACGACCGCTTCGTGTCGTCCGACCGGCCGCTGCTCGCGGCATCGCTCCAATTGCTCGGCGAAGTGGTCACGGACCCCGTCATGGAGAACGGCGTCCTGCGTCCCAAATACGTCGAGGCGGAGAAGGATACCCTGCGCAAGCGGCTCGAAGCGATCATTAACGATAAAATCCGGTATGCGGCCGAGCGCTGCTTGGAAGTGATGTGCGCGGATGAGCCGTACAGGCTGCACCCGCTAGGGCGGATGGAGGACATCGACGCGATCACGCCGGCATCCGTGACGAAAACGTACCGGGATTGGCTGGGGACGGCGGCGTTCGATTTGTACGTCGTCGGCGATACGACGTTGGACGAGGTGAAAGCGCTGGTCGCTGAAGCCTTCCGCCACAACGCGGGCGAGCCCGCCGTCTACGGCGTCTCCTCGGCAACCAAGCCGGTGAAGGAAGTCCAGAACGTCGTCGAACGGATGGACGTGACCCAAGGCAAGCTGAACATGGGGCTGCGCATCAATACGGGATACGGCGACGACGACTATCCGGCGGCGCTGATGTACAACGGCATTTTAGGCGGCTATCCGCACTCCAAGCTGTTTCTCAACGTTCGCGAGAAAGCCAGCTTGGCCTATTACGCGGCATCGCGGCTTGACGGACATAAAGGCATTTGCACGATTCAATCCGGCATCGAAATCGGCAACTATGAGAAGGCCAAGACGATCATTCAGGAGCAGCTGGAGCAGATGCGCAGCGGCTCGTACAGCGAGTTGGAAATGAGCCAGACGAAGGCGATGATCGCCAATCACTTGCGCGAATTGCAGGATTCCGCCAACGAAATGATCGGGTTCGACTTCAACGCCGTCCTGTCGAAGCGCGAGCGTTCGGCGATGCAGCTGCTGCGGGAAGTGCAGGCGGTCACGCCGGAACAGATCGCGGCCGTCGCGCGCAAAGCCGAGCTCGACACGATCTATTTCCTGCGCGACAATAAGGAGGGCTGAAGCCAATGGAAACGTTAGCCTACCCGGGCGTTCAAGAGACGTTATACCGCGAAGTCATGCCAAACGGGCTCGAGGTCGTCGTGCTTCCGAAGGAAGGCTTCAGCAAAACGTACGCGACCTTCTCGACGAAATACGGATCCGTCGACAACCGGTTCGCGGTCGGCGGTCAAGCACCGGTTTCGGTTCCCGACGGCATCGCGCATTTCCTGGAACATAAAATGTTCGAGGAGCCGACGGGCGATATTTTTGCAACCTTTGCGTCCCAAGGCGCGTCTGCTAATGCGTTCACCAGTTTCGACCGCACCGTCTATTTGTTTTCGGCGACGGAGCAGATCGAAGCGAATTTGGAGACGCTGATCGATTTCGTGCAGCATCCTTACTTCACGGACGAGAACGTCCAGAAGGAAAAGGGCATCATCGAGCAAGAGATCAACATGTACCGCGACAACGCGGACTGGCGCGTGTACTTCGGCGTGATCGACGCGCTGTACCATAAACACCCGATCCACATCGACATCGCCGGCACGGTGGAGTCCATCTATCAGATCGACAAAGAAACGCTTTATCGCTGCTACGAAACGTTTTACCATCCGTCCAACATGTTTCTGTTCGTCGTCGGCGGCGTGAAACCCGAAACGGTCATGAAGCTCGTTCGCGACAATCAGGCGCGCAAGCCGTTCGAGCGGCAGGGCGAGATTACCCGCTACTTCGATCCCGAGCCGGACACCGTGAAGATTCCGCTCAAGAAGACGACGCTCCCCGTCTCCATGCCGAAGGTCATGATCGGCTTCAAGGAGCGCGGCGGCGCGTCCGATCCGGAGGAGCTGCTGCGCACGGAGCTGACGACGAAGCTTATGCTCGAAGCGCTGCTCGGCTCCAGCTCGCCGATTTATCACGCGTTGTACGACGACACGCTGATCACGGATTCGTTCGGCCATGAATTCAACAGCAGCGAGGACTACGCGTTCTCCGTCGTCGGCGGTGAATCTCGCGATCCCGACGAGCTGCTGCGCAGGCTGCGCCAAGCGATCGAAGCCGCGCAGGCGAAAGGGCTCGACGTCGATACGTTCGAACGTACGAAACGTAAAAAAATCGGCGGTTACTTGCGCATGCTGAACTCCCCCGAAGCGATTGCTAGCGAATTTACGCGTTACCGTTTCCGCGGGGCGGATTTGTTCAAGCTGCTGCCGGTCTATGAAAGCATCACGCTCGACGAAGCCAACGCGCGTCTGCGCAGCCACTTCAACTGGGACCGGATGGCGGTATCGATCGTAGCCAAGGAAGAAGCTTGAAAACGTTAAAGGAAATGACCGTTCTCGTAACCGGGGGAAGCCGCGGCATCGGCGCCGCAATCGCGCGCCGATTCGCGGTGGAGAACATGAACGTCGTCATTCACTACAATCAGGCGCATGAGGCTGCGAACGAGACCGCTCGCAGCTGCATGCGGCTCGGAGCGGCCAACGTGCTGACCGTATCCGCGGACGTCCGTTCGCGGGAACAACTGCTGCGGATGCGCGAGAAGCTGGAGCAGCGCGGCATGGTGCCCGATATCGTCGTGAACAACGCGGGCATTGCCCATTACAGCATGCTGGCGGACGTGACGGACGACGATTGGGACGAAGTCATGAACGTGAATTTGAAAGGCATGTTCTTGTGCACGCAGCTGTTCATGCCGGCCATGATCGGGCAGCGGTTCGGCCGGATCATCAATGTGTCGTCGATTTGGGGCATATCGGGCGCTTCGTGCGAGGTACTGTATTCCACCAGCAAAGGCGGAATGAACGCGTTTACTAAAGCGCTTGCCAAAGAGCTCGCGCCGTCGGGCGTAACCGTGAACGCGGTCGCGCCGGGGGCGGTCGATACCGTCATGCTGGACAACCTGGACGCCGCCGAGAAGGTGGCGCTCCAATCCGAAATCCCGGTCGGCCGTTTCGCGCAGCCGGAAGAAATCGCTTCGCTTGTGTACTTTTTGGCATTGCCGGAATCCGCTTATATCACCGGCCAGATCATCAGCCCGAACGGCGGCTGGTTGACCTGACCGGGTGGCCTTATCTTCGAGAAAAAATCGGACGACCGGTCCGGTGAAGAATAAATGTCGCTCCTTGCGCGAACAATACGGTTGTTGCTGATCAACAGCCAACACGCAAAGGAGGAAGTTCATCAATGGCAACAGTCCTTTCTAACTTCGGTACCTGGAAAGAGTTTTTATCTGACCGCGTCGAGCAAGCAAAAAGCATGGGGTTGAACGAAGACACGATTTCCAACCTCGCTTACGAGATCGGCTCCTTCCTGGATGAGAAGGTCGATCCGAAGAACGAAGAGCAGCGTACGCTCAAGCAATTGTGGGATGTCGGCGATGAATCGGAACGCAAAACGATCGCAGGCCTGATGGTCAAGCTCGTCCAACATTCGTAAACGCCCACGAGAAAAGCCTCCCCAGCGGAGGCTTTTCTGTAATGTTCGCTGCCTGTTGCAGGAATTTGACGAATATTGTAGAATAAACTTTTTAAAGCATAAATTCATAGCTCGAACGCGCTACGGCGGGCGGGTTTGCTCTCATATCGATAAGAAGCTTTCAAAGAACTTCATCCTTTCAGCAGAGGTGCCTCCGATGGAATTCAAACAATGGTACATGGAATATAAAATACATAAGAATCGCCCCGGCCTGCTCGGCGACATCGCGTCGCTGCTCGGCATGCTCGAAGTGAACATCTTGACGATCAACGGGGTCGAAAACCGCACCCGCGGCATGCTGCTGCAGACGAACGACGACGAGAAGATCGAAATCCTCGGACGAATGCTGCAGAAGGTCGACAATATCACGGTGCTCAAGCTTCGCGAGCCCAAGCTGGTCGATATTTTAGCCGTCCGGCACGGGCGCTATATCGAGCGAGACTCCGACGACCGCAAAACGTTCCGCTTCACGCGCGACGAACTCGGCATGCTGGTTGACTTTTTGGGCGAGGTGTTTAAAAGAGAAGGAAATCAGGTCATCGGCCTGCGGGGCATGCCGCGCGTCGGCAAGACGGAATCCATCATCGCCGGCAGCGTCTGTTCGAACAAGCGATGGACGTTCGTGTCCTCGACGCTCCTGCGCCAGACGGTCCGCAGCCAGCTGTCCGAAGAGGAAATGACGCCGAACAATATTTTTATTATCGACGGGATCGTAAGCACCATTCGTTCCAATGAAAAGCATCATGCGCTCCTTCAGGAAATCATGGCGATGCCTTCGACGAAAGTCATCGAGCATCCCGATATTTTCGTAAAAGAGTCGGCATTCGAATACAGCGACTTCGATTATATCATCGAGCTTCGCAATACGCCGGACGAAGAAATTTCGTACGAATCGTTCACGATGGGCTTTAATGATTTTTAATACCGGTGAGCCAATAATGATAAGGAGGTGTGGTCATGTCGGATTTGGGCGCATTGCTCAAGAAAGCGAGGGAACAGAGAAGCCTGTCCTTGGACGATATTCAGGACTTGACGAAAATCCGCAAGCGTTATCTTGAAGCCATCGAGGAAGGCAATTACAGCGTGCTTCCCGGTTCGTTCTATGTACGCGCATTCGTGAAAAACTATGCCGAATCCGTCGGACTGGACGCGGAAGAAGTACTGCGTCTCTATAATAAGGAGATTCCGTCGAGCGTACCGGAGCAGCCGGTAATCGAGCCCGTTCAGCGGCCGCGTCGGTCCGGCGGCCAGTCGCATACGTCCGACCGCATAAGCCGATGGGGCTTTCGGGCGCTCATGTGGTCGTTTCTGCTGCTGATCATCGTGCTCGTCTATATCTTCGCCATTAAGCAGCCAAGCAAAGAGAACGTGGATTCGGCGGATCAGACGAAGATGACCGACGAAACGACGCCTCCGGCGACGAATCCGGAAAAGGGTACGGGGAACAACGGGGGCAACGCGACAACGGGCGGCGGATCGACGAACGGAGGCGGAGCTTCTAACGGGAGCGGGACGAACGGCACGGGGACGGATTCGGCAACGCCGCCGGATCAACAGTCGGAGGGCGAGACGACTCCGCCGCCGACGGCACCGACGACGACGCTGACGCTCGACCGGACGTCGGGCACGACGGATTATTACAATGTGTCTCCGGGCGGCGCTCATAAGATCGAGTTCAAATCCACGGGACGGGTATGGGTCGGTGTTTACCAAAAAAGCCATAACGGAAAAATGGTATTGAGCAAGACGCTGGAAAGCGACGATAGCGTTTCCTACGATGCGGATGGACCAGTGTATATTTCGGTGGCGCACGCGAATACCGTAGACGTAACCGTCGATGGTGTATTAATCGACGACGGCAATAAAGCGGGTTCTAGAAAAATTCAGCTTACCCCCGTGGAAGGCGAATCCGCCGGGTCCGGAACGGGCACGACCGGGACGGGAAACGCGGCGAACGCGGGAACGACGCCCTGATGTTCGCCACAACAAAGGCATCCGGACTGCAGGCATTATGGTCCCGGGTGCCTTTTCTTGCGGAGCGGGATACGTTATAATACGTGACAAGAAAAGGAAAGACAAAGGAGCTGCAGCGCAATGGCGGATCATTCATTCGATATCGTGTCGAAAGTCGATATGCAGGAACTGAGCAACGCGATCACGCAAGCGGAGCGGGAGATCGACACCCGGTTCGACTTCAAAGGAACGAAAACGAGCTTCACGCTGGAGAAGACCGACTTGGTCGTCGTTTCGGACGACGAATACAAGCTGAAGAACGTCATCGACATTTTGCAATCCAAAATGATGAAGCGCGGCGTTCCGATCAAAAACATGGAATTCGGCAAAGTCGAGGCAGCTTCGATGGGAACCGTCCGGCAAAAAGTCAAGCTGAAGCAAGGAATCGAACAGGACAGCTCCAAAAAAATCAACACGCTGATCCGCGATTCCAAAATCAAAGTGAAAAGCCAGATCCAAGGCGATTCCATCCGGGTAACCGGCAAGAGCCTAGACGATCTTCAGGCGGTTATGGCGCTGCTGCGAGGCGCCGATTTGCAGATCGACCTGCAGTTTACGAACTATAAATAAGGACGGCAAGCGCCGTTAACGTACATAGGCGAGGTCCCGTTTTGCCGCCGAAATCGCGGCCTTTCGGGGCTTTTTCCTGTTTTGACACTGCATAGGCCATGTATTATACTGGGTAAGATAGCTTTTCGGAGGGGTTTGGGGGACACATCGATGACTGAAAGAGTGAAAGTGGTAACGTTGGGATGCGAGAAAAACCTCGTCGATTCCGAGATCATGTCGGGATTGATCGATGCCAGAGGCTACCATTTGGTGGACCAGGCAGACGATGCGACCGTCATCATCGTCAATACGTGCGGATTTATCGACGCCGCCAAGGAAGAATCCGTGAATACCATTTTGGACATGGCGGAGCTAAAGCAGACCGGAAGGTTGAAAGCGCTCATCGTGTCGGGCTGTCTGACGCAGCGGTACAAGCAGCAGCTCATGGACGAGATGCCGGAAATCGACGGCATCGTCGGAACGGGCGATTTCCACCATATCACCGATATCGTCGACGAAGCGCTGCGCGGCAAACGGCCGGTCAAAGTCGGCAATCCGGCGTTTGACTACGATCAGAAGCTGCCGCGGCTCGTCACGACGCCGCGCTATACGGCGTTCGTCAAAATCGCGGAGGGCTGCGATAACGCTTGCACGTTCTGCTCGATTCCGATTATGCGCGGCAAGTTCCGCAGCCGTTCGATCGAATCGATCGTGGACGAAGTGCGGCAGCTCGCGAACCAAGGCGTCAAGGAAGTCAGCCTGATCGCGCAGGATTCCACGAACTACGGCACGGATTTGTACGACAAGTTCATGTTGCCGGAGCTGCTCAACCGCGTCAGCGAAGTGGAAGGCATCGCCTGGGTGCGCCTGCATTACGCTTATCCGGGGTTCTTCTCGGACGAGTTGATCGAGACGATCGCGTCCAACCCGAAGGTGTGCAACTATATCGACATGCCGCTGCAGCACAGCGAAGATTCCATCCTGAAGCGCATGCGCCGTCCGGGCCGCCAACGCGATACGCGTGAGCTTGTCTCCCGCATTCGCGCGCAGATTCCTGACGTGGCGCTGCGCACGTCGATCATCGTCGGGTTCCCCGGCGAGACCGAGGAGGATTTCGATCGCCTGTGCGATTTCGTCCGCGAAATGAAGTTCGACCGGCTCGGGGTCTTCACGTATTCGCCGGAGGAGGACACGCCGGCCGTTCGCCTGCCGAACGCCGTGCCGGACGACGTCAAGGAATGGCGTTCCAATACGCTGATGGAAATCCAGCGCCAAGTGTCGAAGGATTTGAGCGGCAAGTACATCGGCCAGGAAATCGACGTGCTTGTCGAACGTTACGACGGTCGCAGCGACGTATACGTCGGCCGTTCGCCTTACGACGCTCCGGAAATCGACGGCGAAGTGTTTATTTCGAACTGCAAGGCCGCGATCGGCGAAATTCAAAGGGTGCGGATCACGCACGCTTACGAATTCGACATGTCCGGGGAGGGGCTCTAAGTGAATTTGGCCAACCGCATTACGCTCGCACGCATCTTCTTGGTGCCGATCATCATGGTGCTGCTGCTCATCAACGTCGATTTGAAGCCGCTCACGTTCGACGGTTCCGATTTTTCCATTACGTGGAATCAAATCCTGGCCACGCTCGTATTCATAGTAGCGGCGAGCACGGACGGACTCGACGGCTACATCGCGCGCAAGAACAAAATCGTCACCAACCTCGGCAAGCTGCTCGATCCGCTGGCGGATAAGCTGCTCGTCGCGGCGGTGCTGATCTCCCTCGTGGAGATGGAGAAACTGCATGCCTGGATCGCCATCGTCATCATCAGCCGCGAGTTCGCGGTGACGGGATTGCGGCAAATCGCGCTGCTCGAGGGCACGGTAGTGGCGGCGAGCAAATGGGGCAAGTGGAAGACGGCCGTGCAGATCACGATGATCATCGCGCTGCTGCTCAACAACTTCCCGTTCGCCTTCCTCGACTTTCCGTTCGATCAGATTTCGATTTACGCGGCGGCGATCATTACGGTATACTCGGGCATCGACTACTTCGTCAAAAACAAAAACCTCATACCGCTTACCGCATAGTTCGACAGTCGGGCATCACTTCTTCGCCGTTCATGGAAGAGTGATGCTTTTCTTCTCTTGCGTTCCGGTTCAGTTCGCCCATCCTATACATACGAAGTGGAGATGTTCACATGCGCGCAGAAATCATCGCGGTCGGCACGGAGCTATTGCTCGGCCAAACCGTCAACACGAACGCGACGTACTTGTCGCAAGGCCTCGCGGAAATGGGAATCGACGTCTATTTTCAAACCGTCGTGGGCGATAACGCCGCCCGCATCCGCCAAGCGATCGAATTGGCGCGTACCCGCGCGGATCTGATTCTGTTTACAGGGGGCTTAGGCCCGACGATGGACGACTTGACGAAGGACGCGCTGGCCGAATATTTGGGCCGTGCCATCGAAGAGCATAAGCCGAGCATGGATAAAATCGAGGCGATGTTTGCCTCGCGCGGCATTCATATGGTCGAAAGCAACCGCAGGCAAGCGAACCTGATCGAGGGCAGCGAACCGCTGCACAACGAAGCGGGGCTGGCGGTCGGCAACGCGTTTACGGCCGACGGCACGCATTACGTGCTGCTGCCCGGGCCGCCGCGCGAGATGAAGCCCATGTTCGACGGCCCTGCTAAAGCTTGGCTGCGCACCGTCATGAACGAGGAACGGCGCCTGTATTCGCGGCTCTTGAAGTTCGCCGGCATCGGCGAGTCCAGCCTGGAGAACGCGCTCATCGACTTGATCGAGAACCAGACGGATCCGTCGATCGCGCCGTACGCCAAGGAAGGCGAGGTGGCGATCCGGCTGTCGACGAAAGCGTTGAGCGAGCTCGAGGCGAACGGCAGGCTGGACGAGACGGAGAAGGCGATTCGCGAGCGCGTCGGGCAGCATCTCTATGCCAGGGAAGACATCACGCTGGAAGAAGCGGTCATTCGTTTGCTGCGGGCGTCCAGACGCACCTTGGCGAGCGCGGAGAGCCTTACGGGCGGGCTGCTGGCGCAGCTCATTACCCGGATTCCCGGAAGCAGCGGCGAGTTTACGGGCGGCGTCGTGACGTACACGAATTTAATGAAGCATCGCCTGCTCAGCATTCCGCTGTCGCAGTTGGAAGGTCCCGGCGCGCCGGGAGCCGTCAGCGAGTCGACGGCCGCGCTGATGGCCGAACGGGCGCGGGAGTTGGCCGAGAGCGACTTCGGCGTCTCGCTCACCGGCGTCGCGGGACCATCGGAGTCCGAGGGCAAGCCGGTTGGCCTCGTTTATTTCGGCCTCGCCGAACGGGGTAAGCAAACGAAGGTGTTCACGGCGACGCTGAACGGCAACCGCGAGATGATCCGGGTCCGCGCCGCCAAATCGCTGCTGTACCGGTTATGGCAGGCTTTGTCCGACCGCGAAGATGCCTAGCGGATCGTGTAAAATTAAAGCTTGCCAACCCGATAGGGATCGACTATAATCGACTCTAGACGGAAGAACCGTGGCGAAGATTACTTTGCTGCGGTTTTTTTTATGCGCTCTATTGGCCAATAGAGAAATAGGAATATATGTTCGTAAAAAGTCTTGTCAAAGCAGTTAAAACAAGGTATCATGAGAGTATAAATCATGAAGGATGTGAGTTCGTTGGCGGATCGTAAAGCTGCGCTTGAAATGGCTCTGCGTCAAATAGAGAAGCAATTTGGTAAAGGCTCCATTATGAAACTTGGTGAATCGACTCACATGCAAGTCGAGACCGTATCCAGCGGCTCGCTCGCGTTAGATATTGCCCTTGGCATCGGCGGTTTCCCTAGAGGCCGGGTTATCGAAGTGTACGGACCGGAATCCTCCGGTAAAACGACCGTAGCGCTTCATGCGATCGCGGAAGTTCAACGCGCGGGCGGACAAGCCGCATTCATCGATGCGGAACATGCGTTGGATCCTTCCTATGCCAATAAACTCGGCGTCAACATCGACGAGTTGCTGCTCTCCCAGCCGGACACGGGCGAGCAAGCGCTCGAAATCGCCGAAGCGCTCGTTCGCAGCGGCGCGGTCGATATCGTCGTCGTCGACTCCGTCGCGGCGCTCGTGCCGAAAGCGGAAATCGAAGGCGACATGGGGGATTCCCACGTCGGCCTGCAGGCGCGTCTGATGTCGCAAGCGCTTCGGAAGCTTTCCGGCGCGATCAGCAAGTCGAAGACGATCGCGATCTTCATCAACCAGTTGCGCGAGAAAGTCGGCGTCATGTTCGGTAACCCCGAGACGACACCAGGCGGCCGTGCGCTTAAATTCTATTCGACGGTCCGTCTCGACGTCCGCCGCATCGAATCGATCAAGCAAGGCAACGACGTGGTCGGCAACCGTACGCGCATCAAGGTCGTGAAGAATAAAGTCGCGCCTCCGTTCAAGCAAGCGGAGATCGATATCATGTACGGCGAAGGCATCTCGAAGGAAGGCAGCATCGTCGATATCGGCGTCGAACACGATATCATTCAGAAGAGCGGCGCCTGGTTCTCCTTCAACGGCGAACGCCTCGGTCAAGGCCGCGAGAACGCGAAGCAATTCTTGAAGGAACGCGCGGATATCTCCTCCGTCATCGAGAAACAGATCCGCGACGCCAGTAACGTGGCGGCCGCAACGGCTAACGCCGCCGCGTTCAGCGAAGACGAGGAAGACGATGAGCTGGAACTCGAGCTCGAATAAAGCATAAGCAAGTAAAGCATAAGCGAGCCTATACGATTCGAGAAGCACCTTTGACGAGGTGCTTCTTTGTTTAGGAGAGAGGTGTGGATCTTATTCTTACGATCACAAGCGTCGAACAAGACAAGAAGAAAAAGCAGCGGTATCACCTGTTTGTCAATGATGCCCGGGACCCGTTCACGAGCGTGCACGAAGACCTGCTCATCAAATTTCGGCTGTTCAAAGGCCGGGAGATCGATGCCGACGAATTGAAGCAGATTCTGCACGAGGACAGCGAGCATCGGGCGTACGTCTTGGCGCTTGCTTACTTAGGAGCGAGGCAGAGGACGGAGAAGGAAATCGGCCGCTATCTGGCCAAGAAAGAGCTGGAAGAGGGGGCTGTCCGCAAAGCGATCGAACGGCTGAAACGCGAAGGGCTGGTGAACGATTCGGTGTATGCCGAGCTGTACGCCGCCCAGCGGATGCGGTCGCAATCGAAGGGGAGACGTCTCCTGCAGCAGGAGCTGCTGCAGCGCGGCATCAAGCGCGATACCGCCAAGGAGGCCGCATCTAAGTTGAACGAAGAATCGGAGACGGAGATCGCCGTGAACGCCGCGATCAAGAAATGGCCGCATCTGAAGGGCGAAGAGCGGGAACGGAAGCATAAACTGGCCGCGTTTCTCCTGCGCAGAGGATTCCCTTCGGGCGCCGTCCGAGAGGCGGTCAAAGCGGCCGCGCAAAGCGAACTCGAGGACGAAGATGGGCATATGCTTGACAATTGATTTTCACAACAGATAAAATGAATTTGTATTCTTTCATCCAGAATCGATTTTCCTTCCAAAAATTGATTCGAAACCATTATTTTCGCCAAATTAAGTGTGAAAGCTAAAAACCGGCTGGAAAAAACCAAATACTGTCCCAAGCGTTTGCTTTGGTGAACAACGAGGAGGTGAGATAATGCCAGTATGGGCAACTATCCTGATCGCTCTCGTTGTTGGTGCAATTTTCTTTGGTGTCGGTTATTTTATTCGAAAATCGATCGCCGAGGCCAAAATTTCCAGTGCCGAGCAAGCCGCAAGCCAAATCGTAGATAATGCGAGGAAAGACGCGGAGGCGCTGAAGAAAGAAACGGTTCTCGAGGCGAAAGATGAAGTCCACAAGCTCCGTACCGAAGCTGAGAGAGACATTCGCGATCGTCGCAATGAGGTACAGCGTCTTGAAAGACGACTGATTCAGAAAGAGGAGTCGTTGGATAAAAAAATAGAAGCGCTGGAACGCAAAGAAGAACAAGTAGCCAACAAAGAGAAGCGGATCGAAGAAACGCAAGAGCAGATCGATTCACTCTACAAGCAGCAGCTTCAAGAGCTGGAGCGCATTTCGAACCTGACGATGGAGGAAGCCAAGCAAGTCATTCTGACCAACGTCGAGCAAGAGGTTCGCCATGAAACGGCGCAAATGATCAAAGAGATCGAGCAGCAAGCGAAGGAAGAAGCTGACAAAAAAGCTCGCGATATTATCTCGCTGGCCATCCAACGCTGCGCGGCCGATCACGTAGCCGAAACGACGGTGTCCGTCGTCGCGCTGCCGAACGAAGAAATGAAGGGTCGCATCATCGGCCGCGAAGGCCGCAACATCCGCGCACTGGAAACGTTGACCGGTATCGATCTCATCATCGACGATACACCGGAAGCGGTCATATTGTCCGGTTTCGATCCGATCCGCCGCGAAATTGCCCGGACATCCCTCGAGAAGCTCGTCGCAGACGGACGCATCCACCCTGCGCGC
Organism: Paenibacillus sp. UNC496MF; assembly: GCF_900113915.1. Classification (NCBI taxonomy): domain Bacteria; kingdom Bacillati; phylum Bacillota; class Bacilli; order Caryophanales; family Paenibacillaceae; genus Paenibacillus; species Paenibacillus sp. UNC496MF. The sequence goes on along the minus strand of NZ_FORE01000005.1, from coordinate 225,467 downwards.
ATCGAGGAAATGGTCGAGAAGTCTCGCAAGGAAGTGGACGAACGCATCCGCGAATACGGAGAGCAGGCGACGTATGAAGTCGGCGTACACGGTTTGCACCCGGATTTGATCAAGATTTTGGGCCGTTTAAAATACCGTACGAGCTATGGACAGAACGTGCTGAAGCACTCCATGGAAGTCGCGTATTTGACCGGTCTGATGGCAGCGGAGCTGGGCGAGGACATCACGCTTGCAAGAAGAGCCGGATTGCTGCATGACATCGGCAAAGCGCTGGATCATGAAGTGGAAGGATCTCACGTCGAGATAGGCGTGGAGCTGGCGAAGAAGTACAAAGAACACCCGATCGTCATCAACAGCATTGCCTCCCACCACGGCGATTGCGAAGCGACTTCGGTCATCGCCATGCTGGTCGGGGCTGCGGATGCGCTGTCGGCCGCTAGACCGGGTGCACGAAGAGAGACGCTCGAGACGTACATCAAGCGGCTGGAGAAGCTGGAAAACATTTCGGAATCGTTCGACGGCGTCGAGAAATCGTACGCGATCCAAGCCGGACGCGAGGTTCGCGTCATGGTGCAGCCGGAGAAAATCGACGATACCGAGGCATTCCGCCTGGCGCGCGACATTACGAAGAAGATCGAGAACGAGCTCGATTATCCGGGGCATATTAAAGTAACGGTCATCCGCGAGACGCGGGCCGTCGAATATGCCAAATAACCGCATAGCAGATTGAACCGGAAAAGTGGCTGCCTGGCAGCCACTTTTCCGGTTTATGACAGAAAGGTAAGGAACGACATGAACGTATTGTTTATCGGCGACATCGTAGGCAACGTCGGGCGCGCGGCCGTCAAGAAGGTGCTGCCCGCGCTCAAAACGAAATACGCCCCGCACATCATCATCGCGAACGGCGAAAACGCCGCTGCCGGCCGGGGGATCACCGCGCCGATCGTCAAGGAACTGCTGGACGCCGGCGTGCATGGCATCACGATGGGCAATCATACGTGGGACAACAAAGATATTTTCGAATGGATCGACGATCAGCCGCGGATCGTCCGGCCGGCGAATTTTGCGCCGGAGGCGCCCGGGCAGGGAGCGACGCTTATTAAAGCGAACGGGAAAGAGCTGGCGATCATCAACCTGCAGGGCCGGACATTCCTTCCGCCGATCGATTGCCCGTTCCGCAAAGCGGACGAGCTGATCGAGCAGTTCGCGCAAAAGACGAAAAACATCCTGGTCGATTTCCACGCGGAAGCGACGTCGGAGAAGATCGCGATGGGCTGGCACCTGGACGGCAAAGCTTCGATCGTGGTCGGCACGCATACCCATGTGCAGACGAACGACGACCGGGTGCTGCCGAACGGAACGGCGTACATCACGGACGTCGGCATGACGGGTTCCATGGAAGGCGTGCTCGGCATGGAACGCGGCCCCGTCCTGCATAAGTTTCTGACCCAGCTGCCCGCTCGGTTCGTCGTCGACGAAGGCGACTGGCATTTGCACGCGGTTGCGGTCGAGATCGACGATGCGACGGGCAAAGCGAAGAAAATTCAAAAAATCCGGCTGACGGAAACGGAATGGCTGCTCATGTAGCAGCCATTTTTTTATTTTGTGCGCGAGCTCGCCATAGCGGTGGTCATATGCTTGTTTAGCTTCGCGCGTTTCCGGCTAATAGTAACGAGGAAGGACACGAGAGGGCCGTAAGCGTCCGATCCGGAACATCTTGCTCTATGAAAGATTCTTGCAATTCAGAAGATTTAGCAAACAAAGCATCAAGAAAGAAGGAATTTTTTCGCCTCTCTCGAATACTATCTGAATAGCGGTATTCATCCATCATTCCCGAGGAGGTCACTTTCCATGGATGTCTTAAAAGTTTCAGCAAAGTCTAATCCAAATTCTGTTGCAGGAGCGCTTGCCGGCGTTTTGCGTGAACGCGGAGCGGCTGAATTGCAAGCTATCGGGGCTGGTGCGTTGAATCAAGCTGTCAAGGCGGTCGCGATCGCGAGAGGGTTCGTAGCCCCGAGCGGCGTGGACCTGATCTGTATTCCGGCATTCACGGATATTGTCATCGACGGCGAAGATCGTACGGCGATCAAGCTCATTGTAGAACCCAGATAAAGCCGGAGTCCGGACCAATCATGTTAGAGACTTGACCTGTTTACGACGTAGGCAGGTTTTTTTGCATTGTTTTCTAATCATTAAAGGAGTCCAAAAACCGTAAACGGAAGGAAGATGGCGATGGAACCCGTTCGTAAAGCCGATTTTCATTGCGACGTCATTTGGAAGCTGCTGGAGGACCCGACGCTCTCGTTCGAGCGGGACGACCAAGGCAAGCTGGACGTGACGCTTCCCCGCTTGAAGCAGGCAGGCTCGACGTTTCAAACGTTCGCGCTCTATATCCCGGACCGGATGGAGAAAACGATGGTGCCCCTCCTGCAAAGCGTGGATCTCTTCTACCGCAAGGTGCTCGCATTGCCGGAGATGGCGTTTATCCGCACGGCAGGGGACGTGGCGGCGCTCCGGCGGAATCCGGGGACGATCGGAGCCATGCTGTCGCTCGAAGGCGCTGACGGCCTGCAGGGGGACCTGGCGATGCTGCGCATCCTGTTCGCGCTCGGCGTACGGGCGGCCGGCCTCACCTGGAACAACGCCAACTGGGGAGCGGACGGCGTCCTCGAGCCGCGCGGCGGCGGATTGACAAAAAAAGGCCGAGCCTTCGTAGAAGAATGTAATAGATTGGGTATACTAGTGGATGTATCGCATCTGAGCGACCGCGCCTTCTGGGATGCGCTGCAGCTGTCGGGGAAGCCGGTCATCGCCTCCCATTCCAACTGCCGCAGCCTTTGCCCGCATCCGCGCAATCTGACGGACGAGCAAATCAAGGCGCTTCTCGCCGCCGGCGGGCTGATCGGCGTGACGTTCGTTCCGCAATTCGTGTCTTCGACGCGCGCGCCTGCCGCAATTGCTGACGTGCTGCGTCACGTAGAACGGATTTGCGAGTTTGGCGGCGAGCGCCAGCTGATGTTCGGCTCGGATTTCGACGGAATCGACCAGTACGTTCGCGAGCTGACCCATCCGGGGGAGCTTCACCGGCTGCAGGATGCGCTGTCGGCGAACTACTCCGATGCGCTGGTCGGCGCGTTCTTCGAAACGAACGCGATGACGTTTTTGGCAAAGCATCTGCCGCAATGAACGATTCCATTTATTTCAATCTCGCAGCGGTATGGGTATAATCGAAAAGAACTATTCGAAAAAAAGCGGGAACAGCTTGCATTTTAGTACTTAGAGACATAAAATTTATTTGATTATAAGCTAGAATCCATTTACCGATTTTTAATGTTGTCGAAAATATTGCAGGTTCATTCAAAGAGGAGATGGGCATTTTGATCAGTCAATTGTCTTGGAAAATCGGGGGGCAGCAAGGGGAGGGCGTAGAGAGTACCGACCGTATTTTCTCGACGGCGCTTAACCGGCTTGGCTATTATTTGTACGGCTACCGCCACTTTTCGTCGCGGATCAAGGGCGGCCACACGAACAACAAAATCCGGATCAGCACGACGCCGAAGCTTGCCATTTCGGACGATCTCGATATTTTGGTCGCGTTCGACCAAGAAAGCATCGATTTGAACGCCCATGAGCTGCGTACCGGCGGCGTGGTCGTAGCCGACGCCAAGTTCAACCCGGTTCTTCCGGACGGGATCAATGCTCGTCTATTTCCCGTGCCTATCACGTCGATCGCCGAAGAGCTCGGCACGTCGCTGATGAAAAACATGGTCGCGTCCGGCGCATCCTGGGCGCTGCTCGGCTTGCCAATCGACGTATTCAATAAAGCCGTCGAAGAAGAGTTCGGGCGCAAGGGTCCGGCCATCGTCGAGAAAAACATCGAGGCGGTCAAACGCGGCGCGGATTTCGTGCTCGAGCTCGCGGGCGGACCGCTGGAAGAATTCCAGCTCGAGCCTGCCGACGGCAAGCAGAAGCTGTTCATGATCGGCAACGAAGCGATCGGCCTCGGCGCGCTGGCCGGCGGCTGCCGCCTCATGTCCGCGTATCCGATTACGCCGGCGTCCGAGATCATGGAATACTTGATCAAGAAGCTTCCCAAATTCGGCGGCACCGTCGTGCAGACGGAAGACGAAATCGCCGCGGTGACGATGGCGATCGGCGCCAACTATGCAGGCGTGCGCACGATGACCGCGTCCGCCGGTCCCGGCCTGTCGCTCATGATGGAAGCGATCGGCCTCGCGGGCATGACGGAAACCCCGCTCGTCATCGTGGATACGCAGCGCGGCGGTCCGTCCACGGGCTTGCCGACGAAGCAGGAGCAGTCCGACTTGAACGCGATGGTGTACGGCACGCACGGCGAAATTCCGAAGATCGTCATCGCGCCCGCGTCGCTCGAAGACTGCTTCTACGACACGATCGAATCGTTCAACCTTTCGGAAGAATACCAAGTTCCGGTCATCCTGATGACGGATCTCCAGCTGTCGCTCGGCAAGCAGTCATGCGAGCAGCTGGATTTGAATAAAGTGCCGATCAGCCGCGGCAAGCTCGTTCGCGAGCTGCCGGAGCTCCAGCCGAACGAGCTCTTCAAGCGCTACGAGCTGACGGAGGACGGCGTCTCCCCGCGGGTCATCCCGGGCGACAAATTCGGCTTGCACCACGTAACGGGCGTCGAGCACGACGAAACGGGACGTCCGTCGGAAAGCGCGGTAAACCGCAAGAACATGATGGATAAACGCCTGAACAAGCTGAACGGCCTGCACATTCGCGATGCCGTTCGCGCGGACGCTCCGCATGCGGAAGCCGATCTCCTGATCATCGGCATGGGCTCGACGGGCGGCACGATCGACGAGGCGCGCGTTCGTATGGAAGCGGACGGCCTGAAAACGAACCACCTGACCATCCGCCAAATCCATCCGTTCCCGGCGGATCTGGTCGAGCCTTACTTGAGCGCGGCTTCGAAGGTCGTCGTACTGGAAAACAACGCGACGGGCCAGCTGGCCGACCAAGTGAAGCTGCATGCCGGTCACGCCGATAAAATCAAAAGCGTCTTGAAATACGACGGCAATCCGTTCCTGCCTTCCGAAGTGCACAAAGCATGCAAGGAGTTGGTCTAACATGGCAACATTCAAAGAGTTTCGCAACAACGTAAAACCGAACTGGTGCCCGGGCTGCGGTGACTTCTCCGTCCAGGCGGCGATCCAGCGCGCGGCGGCCAACGTCGGCTTGGAGCCGGAAAGCCTCGCCGTCATCTCCGGCATCGGATGCTCCGGCCGGATTTCGGGTTATATTAACGCGTACGGCCTGCACGGCATTCACGGCCGGGCATTGCCGATCGCCCAAGGCGTCAAGCTGGCGAACCGCGAGCTGACCGTCATCGCTTCCGGCGGCGACGGCGACGGCTTCGCGATCGGCATGGGGCATACGGTCCATGCGATCCGCCGCAACATCGACCTGACGTACATCGTCATGGACAATCAAATCTACGGTTTGACGAAAGGCCAAACGTCGCCGCGTTCCGCCGAGGGCTTCAAAACGAAATCGACGCCGGAAGGCTCGATCGAGTCCACGCTGTCGCCGCTCGAAATCGCCATGTCGGCCGGCGCGACGTTCATCGCGCAATCTTTCTCCAGCGATCTGAAGCAGCTGACGGCCTTGATCGAAGCCGGCCTCAACCATAAAGGCTTCTCGCTGATCAACGTGTTCAGCCCGTGCGTCACGTTCAACAAAGTGAACACGTACGACTGGTTCAAGGAGAATATCGTCAACCTGGACCAATTCCCGGATTACGATCCGTCCAACCGCATCGCGGCCATGAATAAAATCATGGAAACGAACGGCATGCTGACCGGCCTGATCTATCAAAACAAAGAACGTCAATCGTACGAGTCCATGATCGGCGGCTTCCAGCCGGAAGGTCTGGCCAACCAGGACCTCGCGCTCTCCCAGGAGCAATTCGCCAAGCTCGTCGCGGAATTCAAATAATCCCCGATCGCGCGAACGCGTGATCAAGAAGGCATGCCGCTCTCTCCGGACGGCGTGCCTTCTTGAACGTGAGGGCCCTACGCCGGACGCGGCGAAGCCATGGAAAATCGAACACAACCGGCGGTCGAAGGCGAGCCAACGCGACCCGTCGACGCCGCGCAACCCAAGACTACTCGAAGAAAAGCAGGTGCTAGCATGAAAAAAGTTCCCGTCGGCGTCTCCGCCCGCCACATCCATCTCTCTCCGGCGCATCTCGACCAATTGTTCGGGCCGGGGGCCGAACTGTCCGTCTTCAAGCCGCTCTCGCAGCCGGGCCAATTCGCGGCGAACGAAACGGTCGAAGTCGTCGGACCGAAAGGCAGCTTCGCGAAGGTCCGCATTCTCGGCCCGGTGCGCAAGCGCACGCAGCTCGAAATCTCGCGCACCGACGCGTTCGCGCTGGGGGTCAATCCGCCGGTCCGCGAATCGGGCGACATCGCGGGCTCCGCGGGCATTACGATCAAAGGACCTGCCGGCGAGGTCACGATCGAAGAAGGCGTCATCGTCGCCGCGCGGCATATCCACTTCCACACGAGCGACGCGGAGCGCTGGGGCATCTCGGACAAGCAGAAGCTGTCGGTCCGCTTAAGCGGAGAGCGCGGCGTCGTGCTCGAGAACGTCGTCGCGCGGGTATCGCCCGATTTCGCGCTGGACATGCATATCGATACCGACGAAGCGAACGCCGCGGGCGCCAAGACCGGCGACGAGGCGGAGATCATCGGGTAAACGGGCGGTGCCGCCAAGCGGCACCGCTTTTTTGTGCCATCGTAGCCTTGAAGCGGCGTTGCTTCTTCTTTCTAATCGCGGCAGATTTTGATATAATGCGGGAATGGATGCGTATAAAGAGGGGACGTGACGGCGTGGGCACCACCGAGAAGGACTTCTCGAAGTACTTCGACTTTTCGGGCGCGAAGGTACTGAAGGAAGAGGACGGAAAAACGACCTATCGGATCAACGGTAGAGACATAACGATCAACTCGGCGCCGAGCTACAAGGACGAGAAGCGCCGGGGCAAGGAAGAAATCCGGGTCCATTACGAATCCGCCATTCCGCCGGAGCTGCAGGAGCTCGGGAAAGGGAAAAAGTACCATATCACGACCTACGGCTGCCAGATGAACGAGCACGACACCGAGGTCATGAAGGGGATCTTCGAGCAAATGGGGTATCTCCCGACCGAGGATCGCAGCGAGGCGGACGTGATACTGCTGAACACCTGCGCCGTGCGCGAGAACGCGGAAGACAAAGTATTCGGCGAGCTCGGCCACCTGAAGCACCTGAAGCTCGAGAAGCCGGAGCTCCTGCTCGGCGTCTGCGGATGCATGTCGCAGGAAGAATCGGTCGTCGGGCGAATCATGCAGCGGCACGCGTTCGTGGATTTGATTTTCGGCACGCATAACATTCATCGGCTGCCGTATCTGCTGCAGGACGCGTATTTCGGCAAAGAGATGGTCGTCGAGGTGTGGTCCAAGGAAGGCGACATCATCGAGAATCTGCCGAAGAAGCGCGAGGGCATGCGCGGCTGGGTGAACATCATGTACGGCTGCGACAAGTTCTGCACGTACTGCATCGTGCCGTATACGCGCGGCAAGGAACGCAGCCGGCGTCCGGAGGACGTTATCGCGGAAGTGCGGGAGCTCGCGCGGCAAGGGTTCAAAGAGATCACGCTGCTGGGGCAGAACGTCAACGCGTACGGCAAAGACTTCGAGGATCTCGACTACCGCTTCGGCGATCTGATGGCGGACATGGCCAAAATCGATATTCCGCGCATCCGTTTCACGACGAGCCATCCGCGGGATTTCGACGACCATCTGATCGACGTGCTGGCCACGCGCGGCAACCTCGTGGAGCACATCCACCTGCCGATGCAGTCCGGCAGCACGGAGGTACTCAAGCGGATGAGCCGCAAGTATACGCGGGAGCAATTCCTGGAGCTCGCGAACAAAATCAAACGGGCGCTGCCGGACGCCGTGCTGACGACCGACATCATCGTCGGGTTCCCGGGCGAGACGGACGAACAGTTCGAAGAAACGTTGACGCTCGCGAAGGAGGTCGGCTTCGCATCGGCGTATACCTTCATCTACTCGCCGCGCGAAGGCACGCCTGCCGCTGGCATGGAAGACAATATCCCGCCGCACGTCAAGAAGGCGCGTCTGGCGCGGCTGAACGAACTGATCGGCGAGCTGAGCTTGCAGAGCAACCTGCTGCTGGACGGCGAGACCGTCGAGGTCTTGATCGAAGGCCAGAGCAAGAACAATCCGGAGATGCTGTCCGGCCGCACGCGCACGAACAAGCTCGTGCACGTCAAAGGCCCCGCGTCGTGGATCGGGCAGTTCATTCACGCGCGCGTGACGGACGTGCAGACATGGTACATCAAGGCTGAGGCGGTTGCGGAAGCATTCGGGCAGGAAGCCGTATCTTAACGATATAGAGGAGCTGGATACGATGGCAAACGAACAAACGGCGAAACACGATCACGAGCATGATCACGGCGAAAGCTGCGGCGTGCCGAAATTCAATACGGAAGACATCATCGTTCGCGCGGACATCATGGCCAAGACCAAGGAGCTGGCGAACATGCTGTTCTCCTCCGAGGAAGTGCAGCAGTTCCAGCGCGCCGAGAAGCAGATTCAAGGCAACGAGCGCATTCAAGGCCTGATCGCCCAAATCAAGAAGAAGCAGAAAGAAGCCGTCGCGTTCGAGACGACGTTCAAGAACGCCGACATGGTCGCGAAGATCGAGAAGGAAATCGATTCGCTGCAGGACGAGCTGGACGGCATTCCGATCATCACGGAATTCCAGCAAAGCCAAGCGGACATCAACTACCTGCTGCAGACGGTCGTATCCGTCATCCGGGATACGGTCGCGGAAAAAATCTCGCTGGAAGATGCACGGACGGAAGAACCGGAAGAGTGCATGTAAGCTAGGAAAAACACCTGCCGATTCGACGCGTTGCGCGAACGGCAGGTGTTTTTTAGATGGGGGCCGAGCCGGTAGAGCGCTTCCAGTACAGCGTCAGCGCCAGCGCCGCCGCGGCGAACGCGCCGCCGAGCCAGAAGCCGTAATCCCGGCCGAAGCGGTCGTTGACGAAGCCGGCCAGGAACGGCCCGGCGAACATGCCGACCGAATAGACGGCCTGGTAGAAGCCCATCGCCGTCGCCCGCTTGGCGGAGGCGAACGGCCGAATCGCAAGCCCGAGCAGAATCGGCAGATGCATGCCCTGCGCGAAGCCGTTCAGCGCCTGCGTCAGCGCGAGCAGGCCGAGGTTCGGCGAGAAGGCGATCGCGACGGTGAAGAGGCCGCTGAACAGGTAGGCGGCGCCGATGACGTTCCAGGTGCCGAAGCGCGGCACGAGCCAGCGCGCGGTTACGAGCGACGCGAGTCCGTGCGGAACCATGAACGCGACGACGATCAGCGTCAGCTGGCCGGCCGAGGCCCCAAGCGACGTCGCCTTCAGCGGCGTGAAGCCGAACATCGTAATGAACAGCACGGAGTGGGCCAGAATCGACAGCGTCGAGACTTGGCGCAAGGAAGGGGTGCTGACGACCTCCCGCAGGTGGCGGAGCGAGATCGGGGCGCGGGCGACCCCTTCGCGCGGTTCTTTGACGGCGAAGGCCAGCGCGAGCCCGGCCGCGCCGAGCACGATGCCGGCGCCGAAGGCCGCGTTCCAGCCGTACGCGTCCGACAGCCAGCCGCTTAAGATCATGCCGATCAGTTGGCCGGCGACGGTGAGGACGCTGATGTTGCTCATCGCCTTCGTCGCGTCCGATGCGGCGAAGTAAGCGGCGTACAGGACGGTGAACGCGACCCACGCCGAGGCGCAGACGCCCGACATCATGCGGCCCGCGAGCGGCCAGAGCCACGAGCCGGGCACCATGAACAGCAGGCAGCTGATCGCGCCGGTAATCATGCCGAGCATGAGAAAGGGCTTGCGCTTGTGCAGCTTATCCGATTGCAGGCCGAGCGGAAACCGCACGAGCATTTGCACGAACCCGTAGCTGCCGAGCACGATGCCGATCAGGTCGTCGGCATAGCCGCCGCTCTTCATGAACGGAGACAGGATGGGGACGTAGACGTACAGCGTCGACCAATAGAGCAGCGTCACGACGACGAAGACGGCGTGGTCGGCGCGGGTCGCGGCGATCAAGGGACGTTCGCCGGCTTGTTCTTCAGCGGACAACGGAACCTTCACTTCCTTTGGCATGGATTTCGAATGACAGCGTACTTACTGTATATCAGGTCCCAAGGAAGAGCAATCCTTTTTAACCAGGAAGTTCCTCGGAAAGAAACTTATCGGCGGGTTTTGTCGTATTAGGTAGCGGGTCCCGCGGACGTACGATGCCGGAAACCGGAAAGGAGTTTGAATGCGATGAAAAAGCCATGGATCCGCGAGCTGCGGGATTGGAGCGTGACGCTAGGCATCGCGATTACGGCGGCGCTGCTCATTCAGAATTACGCCTTCGCGCAAACCGAGGTCAAAAACATATCGATGCAAAAAACGCTCGTGGACGGGCAGCGGCTGATCGAGGACAAACTCAGCTATCATTTCGAATCGCCGCATCGGGGCGATATCGTCATCATTGACGGGCCCGAGAGCGATAAGCGGCTCATCAAGCGCGTGATCGGCCTTCCAGGGGACGCGATCGACTTCACCGAGGACGGCCATGTCTTGGTGAACGGCAAGCAGCTCGAGGAACCGTACGTGAAGGGACTTAGCTACGCGAACGGGATGAAGGTGCCGTATACGGTGCCCGCGAAGCATCTCTTCGTCATGGGCGACAACCGGGAAAACAGTCAGGACAGCCGAATGCTGGGACCGATCGCGCTGTCGAGCATCGAAGGCAGGGCCGTGTTCCGCTTGTGGCCGCTCGATAAGTTCGGGGGGCTGGAGTAGCGGATGCCGTTCACGTTCTCGCATCCGCTGTTTGCCGTGCCTTTGCGCCGTCTCGCGCCGAAGCTCAGCTTGACCGGCCTCGTGCTCGGGAGCATGATTCCCGACATGGAGTACTTCATGGCGCTGCAATCCTATCAGACGATCGGCCATTCGTTCCGCGGCTTCGTCGTGCAGGGGCTGCCGCTCAGCATCGCGGCCGCGGCGGCATTCCACGCCGTCGTCAAGCCGGCGCTGCCGGGCTTGCTCCCGGCGACCGGCGGGCTGGACCGGTTTGCCGCAAGCCTGAGCTCGGATGCATGGAAGCTCAATTCCGCGCGTACATGGCTGATTTTCCTCGTTTCCTTGTACATCGGGTATTGGACGCATATCTTCATGGACGCCTGGACGCACGGCAGCGGCGCGTTCGTGGGCTGGTTTCCGCCGCTGCGCGCCGAGATCGGCGGCTACGGCGTCTATAAGCTGCTGCAATACCTGTTCTCGCTTATCGGGGTAGCCGTTCCGGGACTGCTTCTACTGAGGCGGTACATGCGCTGGCGAGGTTCCGCCGGGCTCGAGCGGCTTCCGGCATCGGCCGCGCCGGGCACGAAAGCGCTGCTGTGGACGACGGCCGCCGCCTTCGGCTTGCTGTTGTTCGCGGCGAAAATCGTCGTCACCGGCGACCATAACCGCCTCGTCAGCGCGCTGATCGTGGCGCCGCTGTCCTCCGCGATGTTCGGCGTGTTCGTCGCGTCGTTGTTTTACCGGGCGGCGAGGAACCGCAGGCTCGCGGGCGCGTTTGCCGCCGTGGGCTTGCTGCTGCTGGCCATCGCCTCCTTTCGGATAAGCGAATACGTCTGGACGCCGTTCCGGCTGAACCGCCCGTACGCCAACTTCCACGGGGATTTCCAGTCGTTGTGGAACGGCTACCTGATTCTCTGGTCCGCGCTGGTGCTGCTCGGCTGCAGGATGACGGCTGCCAAGCGGAGGCCGCCGTCGGCGAAGCACGGGCCGGAAGGACGGACGAGGTCCGCGTGACGCTTGCATAAAGGCGGCGGGATGTGGTCATTCTACCGTCGCAAGCGGGCGGGCGATGGGAGTCGGCCGCAAAATGCCGCGGAATTTGAAACGTTTTGGCAAGCCGGGACGTATCAGACTTATACGTATACCGATTGGGAGGGATTTTGATGATTTTTTCGACAACGCCGACGATTGAAGGCAATCCGATTCAAGAATACCTGGGCGTCGTGACCGGGGAAGCGATCATGGGCGCGAACATCGTGCGCGACTTGTTCGCCTCGATCACCGACATCGTGGGCGGCCGTTCCGGCGCGTACGAGACGAAGCTGAAGGAAGCCCGCGACGTGGCGTTCAACGAAATGTCGAGCAACGCGTCCCGGCTGGGCGCGAACGCGATCGTCGGCATCGACATCGATTACGAGGTCGTCCGCGAGGGCATGCTGATGGTCGCGGTGAGCGGCACGGCGGTCCGCGTCTAAACCGGTCCATAAGCGAAAGGCGGCATCCGCGGCGAACGCGGATGCTTTTCTTTTGATTGCCGGGGGCAACTGGACATCGGCGGGAAGCAGAAGGTAAAATGCATATAAGATCGGCAACTCGAGCTTGAAGGAGCGTTATAGACGATGGAAGAAATTACGGCAAGCGAATTGGAAACCCGGCTGCGGTCGGGCGAGAAGCTGAGCCTCATCGACGTCCGGGAACCGGACGAATGGGCGGACGGCCATATCAAGGAAGCGGTCAGCATGCCGTTATCCGCATTCGTGGAGCGGCTGGGCGAGCTGAACGGCTTCGAGGAACCGCTGTACCTGATGTGCAGAAGCGGCAACCGCAGCAGCCGGGCGTGCGATTATTTGGCGGCCCAAGGCTACGAGGTCGTGAACGTGCTCGGCGGCATGCTCAGCTGGCCGGGCGAGGTCGTCAAGGGCGAGTAACGGCAGCAACCGCAAAACGGCACTTTCGCATTTCGATGCGAAGGTGCTTTTTTTATGATCATGCGGCATCCTTCGCCGCCATATAGTGGAGAGTAGGACAGCTTGGGTTGTCTTGCGGCCGTGATGCGGCCGACGTTCAATCGAGAAGGCGAAGGAGGGCGGCCATGCAGCCTCCACACGAGGACGAAGTGCTGGATCTGCGCATTCAGGGCATGAGCTGCGCGGCGTGCGCGACCCGGATCGAACGCGCGGTCGGCCGGTTGCCCGGCGTATCCGGCGTTTCGGTGCATTATGCGGCCAAGTCCGCTTACATTACATTTGCCCCGGGAACGGCGACCCCGGCGGGCATTATCGAGAGGATCGGGCAGATCGGGTTTCAGGCGTATCCGCACGGGCGGGAGGACGGCGGATCGGAGATCGACGCGCTCAAGCTGCGCGTGTTCGCCGGCAGCGCGCTGACGCTGCCGCTGCTGTGGACGATGGCCCACCATTACCCCGCGCTAAGCGCCGTTCCGGTGCCGTCGTTCATCGAAGAGCCGATTCTGCAGCTGCTGCTGGCGTCGATCGTGCAGTTTTTTATCGGCATGCCGTTCTATTTCGGCGCCTTCTACGCGCTGCGGGAGCGGACGGCGAACATGGACGTGCTCGTGGCGATCGGCACGACGGCCGCGTACGTCTACAGCTACATCGCGATGATGACGGGCGGCGCGTTGTACTTCGAGACCTCGGCGGTCGTCATCACAGCCGTGCTCGGCGGGAAGCTGCTGGAGGCGGCCGCGTCGGAACGGGCGATGAAGGACGGGGACGGCTACGCGTCCCTGCAGGCGAAAGAAGCCGTCGTCGTCCGCGGCGGCAAGCCGGAACGGATTCCGCTCGACCGGATTCGCGCCGGGGACCGGCTGCTCGTCGAGCCGAACGAGCGCGTGCCGGCGGATGGGCTCGTCGCCGAAGGGGAGACGACGCTGGACGAGTCGTTCCTGACGGGCGAGAGCGGGCTGGTGAAGCGGGAAACGGGCGACCGCGTGTACGCCGGGACGACCGTCCGGGGGCAGACGCTGCGGATGCAGGTGCTGGCGACGGGACGGGAAACGATGCTGAGCCGCATCGCGGCGATCACGCGGCAGGCGCAGGCGACGAAGTCGTCGATCGGACGGAGGGTGGACCGGCTGGCGGCCGTGTTCGTCCCCGTCATGATGGTCTTGTCGCTCGGCACCTTGGCCTTGTGGCTGCTGCGGCTCGATCCGGGCAATTGGAAGACCGCCTCGATCCATGCGCTCGCCGTGCTGCTCGCGGCTTGTCCGTGCGCGCTCGGCCTCGCCGCGCCGATCTCGCTCGTGCTGGCGACGGGCAAGCTCGCGCGCAGAGGCATCGTGCTGAAGGAAGCGGGCGCGCTGGAACGGCTGGCGCAGCTAGACGCGATCGTGCTCGACAAGACGGGTACCTTGACGGAAGGCAAGCCGACGATGACGGGCATCAGCGCGCTGAACGGCGCCCCGTCCTCGCTGCTTCGCCTCGCGGCGGCCGCGGAAGAGCGGTCGCGGCATCCGTTCGCGGACGCGCTTCGGGAGTCGGCCCGGCGCGCGGGCTTGGTCGTGCCGGCGTCGTCCGCGTATGCGGCCTATCCCGGCAAGGGCATCGAGGCGACCGTGGACGGCCGTTCGGTCGCCGTCGGCAACGCCGGCTTCGCCGCCGAACGGTCCTGGACGATTCACCGGTCGCTGCACGGCTTCGCCGCCGAGCGGGAGGCGGACGGCGAAACGGTCGTCTACGCGTTCGTGGACGGCGCGTGCGCCGGCGCGTTCGCGTTCGCCGACGCCGTGAAGCGCACGTCCCGGGAAGCGGTGGACGACCTGCAGCGGCAGGGCATCCGCGTCCTGCTCGCGACGGGGGACCATCCCGCGGCGGCGGGCAAAGCGGCGGCGATGACGGGCATTCGCGACGTCCGCGCCTCGCTGCTTCCGGAAGAGAAGGCAGAGCTGATCCGCAAGCTCCAAGGCGACGGCTCCGTCGTGGCGATGGCCGGCGACGGCTGGAACGACGCGCCGGCCTTGGCGGCGGCGGACGTCGGCATCGCCATGGGCGGCGGCACGGAGGCGGCGCTCGACGCCGGGGACATGACGCTGCTGCGCTCCCGGTTGACGGGCATCTCCGAGGCGCTGCTGATCAGCCGGCTGACCGTGCGCAACATCCGGCAGAATCTCGGGTTTGCGTTCTTATATAACGCCGTCGTCATCCCGTTCGCGGCCGTCGGAGGCATCGAACCTTGGATGGCGGGCACGGCGATGGCGCTCAGCTCCGTATCGGTCGTGGGCAATGCGCTGCGTCTGAACGGGCAGATGAGCCGCGGGCTGAATCGGCGTCTGTCGTCGTAGGCGCGATTGCCGGGCCGCCGCTGCGGCCGCTCTGGCTGCTCGCGACGGCAACCACGGCCGCGGCCGCGTACAACGCGGCAAGCCCGCGGGCCGTTCGCCGTTCTTTCCGGTTGGGCATGGGAAGACCTCCCGATGGACGGTGATGGACTCGGATTTCGATGAGATCATAGTTATGCGCCACGACTCGTTCAAAAGAACCCCCCGCCCGGCGACGATTCGGGTAGACAAGGCTTCCCGGAGAGTGGTATAGTAGCTCAGGACAATTGCATAGGCGAGCTGCATGGTGCCGGACGATCGCGAATCAAGCGAGGTTCGGCTTAATAGGGAAGACCGGTGAGAAGCCGGCACGGACCCGCCACTGTAAGGAGCGCCTCGGCCGAACCCCGGCCGCGGCAAGGGTTGACCGATATGTCACTGGGCGCGAACGCGCGTCCGGGAAGACGGGTCGCGCCCGACGCTCCGAGTCAGGAGACCTGCCTGCAGCGGATTAACGCTACCTACGTGGACTTAGGGAGGTGTTAGAAATCGGCGCTGGCGCCGCAGCGATTTAGGTTCGCCGCGCAGGCGAAAGCCAGCCGCCGCCGTTCATGGAACAGGAGCGTTTCTGACACTGAAGTCGGAGACGCTTTTTTTGTTGCGCCTGAACGAACGGCCGGCAAACGAAAAACGGTACGCAGAATGATCGGAACGGGAGAGAGACAAGATGAACAGATTGAGGAAACCAACGATTCGCAAGGCGGCGCTTCTGCTGCTTGGGATGGCGATGCTGCTGCTGGCGGCGGCTTGCGGCACGGACAAAACCGAAAACGGCAACGGCAGAGCGGCGAATCAAGCGGCTGCGAACAATGCGGCGAACGGCGCGAACGGGGGCGCCAACGCGTCCGGCGAACCGGCCGCGAACCAAGGTTCGGCCGGCGGCGAGGCAGGGGCGGCGGCGAAGGCGACCGTCTATCCGCTCACGGTCAAGGACGCGACGGGCACCGAATTGACGTTCGACGCCGCGCCGCAGCGGATCGTGACGCTCGTGCCGAGCGAGACGGAGATCGTCTACGCGCTTGGGGCGGGGGACGCCGTCGCGGCCGTCGACAGCAATTCCAACTATCCGAAGGAAGCGGCGGATAAGCCGAAGATCGGCGACATGAACCCGGACATCGAGAAAATCGTCTCGCTGAAGCCCGATCTCGTTCTGGCCTCGTACAGCTTGAGCCAAGCCGTCGTCGACAAGCTCCGCTCGCTGAAGCTGCCCGTGTACGCATCGGATCCGAAGACGTATGACGCGGTCATCGACAAAATCAAGCAGATCGGCGCCATCCTGGACAAGCCGGCGGAAGCGGCGGCGGTAACCGGTCATATGGAGCAGGTGCGCCAGCAGGTGACGGATGCGTTGAAGGACGCGCCGAAGCCGAACGTGTACCTCGAATTTTCCCCGGGCTGGACGGTCGGCAAGGGCGAGTTTCTGGATGAGCTCATCACGCTGGCCGGCGGCACGAACGTCGCGACGGAGGCGGGCTGGTACGAGATCGATCCGGAAGCCGTCGTCAAGGCGAATCCGGACGACATCGTCTATGCGTCGATGACCGTGAAGGAAGGCGAGAAAAATCCGATTCTGGCGGCGATCGAATCGCGCCCGGGCTGGAAGTCGATCCATGCCATCGCAAACAACAACTTGTTCGAAGTCGACCAGGACCCGCTGACGCGCGTCGGTCCGCGCCTCGCGGACGGCCTGCTGGACGTGGCGAAGAAGCTGCATCCGGACCTGTTCCACTAACATGCGGACGAAACTATTCCTATACGGAGGAGCAGCGATGCTCCTCCTGCTTGCGTCAACGGTCGTCAGCCTGTCGATCGGCTCCGCCGGCCTCCCGCTAAAGGACGTCTGGGGCATCCTCGTGCACCAACTGCCCGGCATGCCGGACGCCGGCGGCAAGTGGGACGCGGCGGATATCGCCATCGTCACGCAGCTCCGGCTGTCGCGCGTCGTGCTCGGGATGCTCGTCGGCGCGTGCCTGGCGCTGGCCGGAGCGGGTTTTCAAGGGGTGCTGCGCAATCCGCTAGCCGATCCGTTCACGCTCGGCGTCGCATCGGGCTGCTCGGTCGGCGCCGCGTGCATGATCGTGTTCGGGCTGCAGACGGCGCTGGGGCTCTGGACGGTGCCGCTCGTGGCGTTCGTCACGGGCATGGCGACGCTGCTCGCCGTCTTTGGATTGGCCCGCGCGCGGGGGGCAATGAACGTCGAGACGCTGATCTTGTCCGGCGTCGTCATCCAGGCTTTCCTGGGCGCGGTCGTGTCCTTCCTGGTCACGCTGTCGCAAAACGTCGTCAACGAGGCGATGTTCTGGCTCCTGGGCAGCCTGAGCGCGCGGAGCTGGTCGCACGCGAAGCTGATCGCGCCGTTCCTCCTCGTCGGGCTGCCGGTCATGATCCGGTATGCGCAGCATCTGAACCTCTTCGCGTTCGGCGAAAGGCACGCGGCGCATTTGGGCGTCAACGTCGAGCGCACGAAGCTGATCGTCTTGGTCGTCTCCACGCTGCTCACCGCGGTCGCGGTGTCCGTCGCCGGCGTCGTCGGCTTCGTCGGCCTCGTCGTGCCGCATCTGATCCGGCTGCTCGTCGGCCCGGATTACCGGATCATCGTGCCGCTCTCCGCGCTGGGCGGCGGCTTCTACCTCGTGTGGGCGGACACGCTCGCGCGGACGGCGCTGAGCCCGAAGGAAATCTCCCTCGGCATCGTGACCGCGATCATCGGCGCGCCGTTCTTCGCCTACCTGCTCTATCGGCGCAAAGTGCTGCAAGGGGGCGGCCCGGCATGATCGAAGCCAAAGGAGTCGCGCTATCGCTCGGCGGCCGACAGGTACTTAACGACATTAATTTCGAATGGAAACAAGGCGCGATGTACGGCATCATCGGACCGAACGGGGTCGGCAAATCGACGCTGCTGCGGCTGCTTGCCGGCACGGAACGGCCGGCAGCGGGCGAGGTGCTGCTGGAGGGCAAAGCGGTTTCGGCCTACAAGCGCAAAGACCTCGCGAAGCGCGTCGCCGTGCTGCAGCAGGGCGGACTGCCCGCCGTCGGCTTCACGGTGCGGGAAACGGTCGCGATGGGCCGGTTTCCGTACCAGAATTGGCTGGGCGAAGAAGGAGAAGAAGGCGAGCGCACGGTGGAACGCGTGCTGCGGGAGCTCGGGCTCGCCGATATGCAGGATCGGCCCATCGACGCGCTGAGCGGCGGCGAACGGCAGCGCGTCGCGTTGGCGAAGGCGATGGCGCAGGAGCCGGAGCTGCTGCTGCTTGACGAGCCGACGACATATCTGGATATCGGCTACCAGGTGCAGCTGCTCGATGCGGTCAAGCGGTGGCAGGCCGAGCGGCGCCTGACCGTCGTGGCGGTGCTGCACGACCTTAACCTCGCGGCGCATTACTGCGACGAGCTGCTCGTGCTTCGCGAAGGGAAAATCGAGGCGTTCGGCCCGCCCTCCGAGGTCGTCCGGCCGGAGCTCGTCGCGCGGGTGTTCGGCGCGCGGACGGTCGTGCTGCCGCATCCGGAAACCGGCGTGCCGCAGCTGCTGCTGCTGCCGGAAGCCGCGCCGGCCGAAAGCAGACGGGAAAGGAAGCGAGAAAATGGTTGAGCGATATGGAGCGGACTCGGATTTGAATGGCGGGTTCGGGAATGAACAAGAATTTATGGCATTAATTAACGGAATCGACGAGCTGGACGGCGCGGCGATGGAAGCGGCGGAGCGCCGTCTGAACAGCTTGACGAAACCCCCGGGCAGTCTCGGACTGCTGGAGCGGATCGCCTCGCAGGCGGCGGGTATTACGGGCGAGCTCGCGGCGGACGTCTCGAAGCGCGCCGTCGTGGTCATGGCGGGCGACCACGGCGTCTGCGAGGAAGGCGTCAGCGCGTTTCCGGCGGAGGTGACGCCGCAGATGGTGATGAACTTCCTTGCCGGCGGCGCGGCC
Organism: Paenibacillus sp. UNC496MF; assembly: GCF_900113915.1. Lineage (NCBI taxonomy): Bacteria > Bacillati > Bacillota > Bacilli > Caryophanales > Paenibacillaceae > Paenibacillus > Paenibacillus sp. UNC496MF. The sequence goes on along the minus strand of NZ_FORE01000005.1, from coordinate 206,299 downwards.
GTCAACGTGCTCGCCCGCGGCGCCGGCGCCGACGTATTCTGCGTCGACATGGGCGTGAACGCCGATCTGGCGCACGAGGCGCTCCTTGTCCGCAAGACCCGCAAGGGGACGGCGAACCTGGCGCGCGAAGCGGCGATGACCCGCGCGGATGCCGTGTCCGCCCTTCGGAGCGGCTTCGAGCTCGCGGCGGAGCTGGCGCGGGACGGCTACCGCATGCTGGCGACCGGCGACATGGGCATCGGCAATACGACGGCGAGCGCCGCTCTCTGCGCCGCCCTCGGCGGCTTGACGCCGGACGAGGCCGTCGGACTCGGGACGGGGATCGCCGAAGACCGCCGCCGGCATAAGGTCGACGTCGTCGCGAGAGCCATCGCGCTCCACGCGCCGGACGGCTCCGACCCCATCGGCACGCTCGCCAAGGTCGGCGGTTTGGAAATCGCGGGACTGGCCGGCTTGATTCTCGGCGCCGCGGCCAATCGATGCCTGGTCGTCGTCGACGGCTTCATCTCGTCCGCGGCCGCGCTGGTCGCGGCGGCCATCGCGCCGCAGGCGGTGCCGTACATGCTCGGTTCGCATCTCTCGCAGGAACAGGGGCATGCCCGGCTGCTGGAACGGATCGGCCTGAAGCCGATGATCCATCTCGACATGCGGCTCGGCGAAGGCACCGGCGCCGTGCTGGCGTTTCATTTCGTGGACGCGGCGCTGGGCGTCATGCGTGAGATGGCGACGTTCGAGAGCGCCGGCGTGTCGAGAGAGTAACGGCGCCGCGAACGGGGGAAGACCTGCGCAAGACCGGCGAAAGACCGGCCAATAATCGGAACGAAGGGGAGAGAGTATGGCGATCTTCATTACCGGCGGAGCGCGAAGCGGCAAGAGCGGCTTCGCCGAGGCCTATGCCCGCAAGCTGTCGGACCGCGGCGTCTATATCGCGACATCCCAGAGCTTCGATGACGAAATGAAGGAACGGACCCGGCTGCACCGGCAGCAGCGCGAGCGCTCCGGCTACGCCTGGCGGACGATCGAGGAACCGCTCGCGCTCGCCGGGCTGCTGGGCGAGCTCGAGCGGGAGCAGGCCGGCGGCGCCGGCCGTCCGGCCGTTCTCGTCGATTGCCTGACGTTATGGCTGACGAATTGGCTGCTGCGGCTGGACCCGGGAACCGACGGCGAGCAGGAGACGAAAGCGAACGAGGACCGGCTGCAAGCGGAGCTCGATAAACTGATTGCCGCGGTTGACGCGTATACCGGTCCGCTGCTGCTCGTGACGAACGAGGTCGGCAGCGGGATCGTTCCGGCCTACCCGCTCGGGCGGCGGTTCCGGGACGAAGCGGGCCGGTTGAACCGCAAGCTGGCCGGCCATTGCGCCGAAGCCTATCTCGTCGTGGCGGGCATCCCGCTCGACCTCAAGCGGCACGCGTTTCGGCTGGAGGAGGATTGAACCGGCATGCTCTTCTACTCGCTGCAGGAGACGCTGCTGCTCGTTGCCGCGGCGATCGCGATCGATTGGGCGGCGGGCGATCCCAAATGGCTGACGCACCCGGTGATTCTCATCGGCCGTCTCATCGCCCGATTGGAGCGCAAGCTGAGGCCGGAGGGCGTTGAATTAAGCGCGGCGGCGCTGCGGAAGCGGGGCATGGCGCTGACGGCGGTCACGGTGCTGGCGGCCGCGGCCGCGACGTGGGCGATTTGCTTCGCGGCCGCCCGGATTCATCCTTGGCTCGGCTACGCCGCGTCCGCTTGGCTGGTTTCGACGACGATGGCGGTCAAAGGGCTGAAGGACGCGGCGATGCTCGTCTTCCGGCCGCTTGCCGCCGGAAAGCTGGACGAAGCGCGCACCTACGCAGGCTACATCGTGAGCCGCGACACGTCGGCCATGGAGGCGAAGGATGCCGCCCGCGCGGCGGTCGAAACGGTGGCCGAAAACACGGTGGACGCTTTCCTGTCCCCGCTGCTGTTCGCGCTTCTCGGCGCGGCGCCGCTGGCCATGCTGTACCGGGCGGCCAATACGCTCGATTCGATGGTCGGCTACAAAAACGAACGGTACGCGCACTTCGGCTGGGCTTCCGCCCGGTTCGACGACGCGCTCAACTATATCCCCGCCCGCCTCTGCGGCGGGCTGATGGCCGCGGCGGCTTGGGCGACGCCGGGTTTGTCGGCGGCCAGGGCGATTCGGGCCGTCCGGCAGTTCGCGCGGCTGCACCCGAGCCCGAACAGCGGCATTCCGGAATCCGCGGCGGCGGGCGCGCTCGGAATCGAGCTCGGCGGCCGGAACGTGTACTTCGGCCGGGTGAGCGAGCGCGCCCGGATGGGGTGGCCGCTGCGGCCGATCGAGCCGGCCGACATCGTGCGGACGATACGGCTGCTGTACATGGTCAGTCTATTTTGTTTTGCGGGGGTGCTTGCGGCATGGCTGCTGCTACGGCTTTCGGCTTCTTGAAACGGGAATTGCAAGCGGCGGGAACGGCGTTTCAGCTGCTGACGCGCATACCGGTGCCGGTCGCGATTCCCTTCACGCCGGAGATGCTGGCGCGCAGCGTCGTCTACTATCCCGTCGTCGGCGCGGTCATCGGCGGCGCGGCCGCGGCCGCGGGCGCCGGCTTGGCCGGACGCGTGCCCGCGATGCCGGCGGCCGTGCTGCTCGTCGCGTTCTGGCTGCTGCTGACCGGCGGGCTGCATCTGGACGGGCTGATGGATACGGCCGACGGCGTGTTCAGCCATCGTTCCCGCGAACGGATGCTCGAGATTATGAAGGACAGCCGCGTCGGCGCCATGGGCGTACTGGCCGCGATCGTGCTGCTGCTCTTCAAGTTCTCGCTGCTCGACGTCTGGTTGGAGCAAGGGCGGAACTGGCCGGCCGAAGCGGCGCTGCTGGCGCTGGCTTGCGGCTGGAGCCGGCTGTGGGTCGCGGTCGCGATGGCGTTCTGGCCGTTCGCGCGGGCGGACGAAGGGATGGCCGTGCTGTTCCGGGGCGTCAAGGCGCGGCATGCGCTGGCGGCCGCGGCCGTGCAGGCCGTCCTGACGGGCGTCGCCGCGCTGGCGCTTCCGGCGCCGGAAGGCGGCTGGCTCGCGGCGATCGCCGTTTCGGCCGCGCTCGCGGCGGCCGCGGGGTCCTTGCTGGCGTGGCGGCTCTGCCGCAAGCTCGGCGGGCTGACCGGCGATACCTACGGCGCGATGACGGAAATCCTCGAGGCGATCCTATTGTTTGCGCTCGTGCTGCAGCTGCATTAAGAAGGAGGCGTGGTAATATGTTGGAACGGTACGGCCATGGCGGCGATTGGGTCACCGCCCGGGAATTGTACGGCGCCGAGGACGGACCGAAGACGTTCGTCGATTTCAGCGCCAACATGAATCCGTTCGGCCCGCCGGCTTGCGTGGGCCATATCCTGAAGAGCTACGCCGACGCCGGGGAAATCGCGCGTTATCCCGATCCCGCGGTTCGCGGGCTGCGCGGCAAGCTTGCCGCCCGGCACGGCGTACGCGCGGACGGCCTGCTGGTCGGCAACGGCGCGGCCGAGCTGATCGATCTGTTGTTCCGAGCGCTGAAGCCGAAGACGACGGTGCTCGCGGAGCCGTGCTTCGGCGAATACCGCGAGGCCGCGGAGAAGAACGGCAGCGCGGTCCGGGCGATCGGGCTGCGGGCCGAAGACGGGTTCCGGCTGACCGGCGAAGCGGTCGATCGGATGCTGCGGCAGCTCCGGGAAGCGGGCCTGGCGCCCGGCGAGACGCTATGGATGCTGGGATCGCCGAATAATCCGACCGGCGAATGCGTCGCGCGGAACGTCGTGGAGAAGCTGCTGGCTAGCGGCGCCATGGCGGCGGTCGACGAAGCGTTCATGGATTTCGCAGCGAACGAACCGGAGCTCAGCCTGCTGAAGGAAGCCGCGTCCCGCGACCGTCTGATCGTGATTCGGTCGATGACGAAGTTTTACGCCGTGCCGGGCATCCGGCTCGGCTACATGGCGGCATCGCCTGCGCTCATCCGCCGCCTGGCGGCGCTGCAGGTGCCGTGGAGCGTCAATTCGCTGGCGCAGCGCATCGGCGAAGCGGTGCTGGACGAGGCCGCGTACGCGGCCCGGACGGTCGCCTGGGCGAGGGAAGAGCGCGCCTGGCTCGCGGCCCGGCTGACGGAGCTCGGTCTGACGGCGTACGGCGGCGCGGCGGTCAATTACGTGCTGGCGGCAATTCCCGGCCGGATCGGCTGGACGTCGGACCGGCTGCAGGAGGAGCTGGGGCGCCTGGGCATTCTGATCCGAGACGCGTCCCGGTTCGGCGCCCTGGACAAGCGTTATTTTCGCGTCGCGGTGCGGCTGCGGGAAGACAACGAGACGCTGCTAGCGGCCCTGCGGGCGCTGCTCGCCCGGCCGATGCCGGAGAGGGAGGCGAAGGAAGTATGAGCCGAGAATCGCGCGCCGCGCAGCCGGCCAGAACCTTGATGGTCCAAGGGACGGCTTCCGATGTCGGGAAGAGCCTGCTCGTCACGGCGTTGTGCCGGATCCTGCGGGAGGACGGCTATTCCGTCGCTCCGTTCAAATCGCAGAACATGTCGCTCAACTCCTACGTCACCTGGGACGGCAAGGAAATCGGCCGCGCGCAGGGCATGCAGGCCGATGCCTGCGGCATTCTCGCGACGACCGACATGAACCCGATTCTGCTCAAGCCGAAGAAGGACATGGTGTCGCAGGTCGTCGTGCACGGCAGGCCGCTCGGCGATTACGAGGCGCGGACCTACCGGGAGGAGGTGCTTGCCGAAGCGGGCCCGATCGTGCGGGACGCGCTTCGGCGCCTGCGCGGCGAATACGACGCCGTCGTGCTCGAAGGCGCGGGCAGCCCGGCGGAGATCAATCTGAAGGACCGCGACATCGTCAACATGCGGGCGGCGGCTTGGGCGGAGGCGCCGGTCGTGCTGGCGGCGGACATCGACCGGGGCGGCGTCTTCGCGTCGATCGTCGGCACGCTCGAGCTGCTGGAGCCGGAGGAGCGCGCTCGGGTGTGCGGCTTCGTCATCAATAAGTTCCGCGGCGACGCGTCTCTGCTCCGGCCGGGACTGGACTGGCTGGAGGCGCGGACCGGCAAGCCGGTGCTGGGCGTGGTGCCGTATCTAGCCGATCTCGGATTGGAGGACGAAGATTCGCTGTCGCTCGATCAAGCCATCCGGGCGGAGGCCGGCGGGGCAGCGTTTTCGAGCCGCGTGACGCATGCGCTGGACATCGCCGTCGTTCGGCTGCCGCATCTTTCGAATTTTACCGACCTCGATCCGCTTCGCGCCGAGCCGGATGCGGCGGTTCGGTTCGTGACGCGCCCGGAGCAATGGGGCGAGCCGGATGCCGTCATCGTGCCGGGAAGCAAAAACACGGTCGACGACCTGCTCTGGCTGCGCGCGTCTGGCCTGGCGGAACGGCTGGAAACGCATCGGCGGCAGGGCGGGCACATCGTGGGCTTATGCGGCGGCTACGAAATGTTCGGCGAGACGCTGCGCGATCCGGACCGCACGGAGTCGGACCGGCCCGAGCTGGCGGGCTTCGGCTGGTTCCCGTTCGACGTGCGGTTCTCGGCCGAGAAGCGGACGGTCCGGGCGGAAGGAAACGTCGCGCTGCCCGGCTTGCCGACCGCGTATCCCGTCGCGGGCTACGAGATTCATACCGGCATCGTGGAATGGCGGCCCGAGCGCGCAGCGGCTGAGCGCGGGTGGCCGTCGGAGCCTGCGGCAGAGGCGGTCAGGCCGTTCAGGCTGAGCGAGAGCCGGCTTAACGGTGGGCTTGCAGCGGCGGAACGCGAAGCGGAGGAGGGCTGCGCAAGCGCGGACGGGCGCATATGGGGGACGTTTTTGCACGGCGTCCTGCATAACGACGACTTCCGGCGGGCTTGGCTGAACGGACTCCGCGCGTCCAAAGGCTGGGCGCCCGCGGACGGCGGCGTGCGGTTCAACGAGCGCCGCGAGGCGGCCTTCGCGCGTTTGGCGGCGCATGTGCGGCAACATGTCGACGTCGCCCGGCTGAAAGCGATCGCCGGGTTAGCCGCGGACAGTCCGGATTCGGAGGGGGTCGGGGAATGACCCAGCCGTTTCGGACGGGAAGCAAAACGTTCGCATCGACGATCTGTCCCGGCATGGCGATGAGTCTGGCGGCGGACCGGCTCGTCATCGAGACGGAGAAGCCTTTCTACGTCTTGAGCAGCGCCGTATACGGCGGCGGCTACGGCACGGCCGACCGGTTCGTCAACCGGGAGGTGCCGCTCGATTACGATTGTTCGGATCCCGCGCGCGACTACGAACGGATGCTGGCGCTGTGGGGCTATTCGCCGGAGACGACGATCGGGTTCCTGACCGCGGCGAAGCTGACGCATGCGTCCGTCGCGGAGACGGCGGGCGAGGCGTTCGGGCTGCTGTGCTGCGCGACGGCCGGCACCGGCAACGCCGCCCGGGCGGGACGCGCGCGCGAGACGTTCCCGGCTTACGCGCCGGGCACGATCAATCTGTTCGTGCTCGTCGACGGCAGCATGACGGCGTCCGCGATGGTCAACGCCGTCATCACCGCGACGGAAGCGAAGTCGGCGGCGCTGCACGATTGCGGCATTTTAGACCAAAAGCACGGCTTGCCGGCGACGGGTACGACGACCGACGCCATCGCGATCGGCGCCAGCCAGACCGGCCGGCACGGACGGACGCACCGGTACGCGGGCGCGGCTACCGCGCTCGGCGACGCGATCGGGCGCCTCGTATACGGCACGGTCGAGGAGGCCGTCCGGACGCAGGGCGAAGCATGATGCGGAGGCGCCAAGGCCGGTCGATGCGATAGGCTCGAAAAGAGGACGGATACTGGAGACGCCGCGCGAGTTCGCGGCAGCGTGAGCGCGCAAGCCGGACGGTTTGCGCGTTTTTGCGTTGCGCGCGCGATGGAGCGGCGGCAGGAGAAGGCCGCTTTTTTTTGACGGGCTCGGGGCATCGTCTCTATAATGGAGCGTAGGAATACGAGCGTAGGAACTGACAAGACAGGGGAATTTCGGCTATGAACGATCCATCACAACCTAAAATCAAATCGGCGGAGGCCCTGCCCATCGACGGCCTGTTGCCCGAGCTGCGCGCGGCGCTCGCCGAGCGGACGTCGGCCGTTCTCGTGGCGGCGCCCGGCGCGGGGAAAACGACGCGCGTGCCGCTTGCGCTGCTGGACGCGCCGTGGCTGGCCGGACGGCGCATCCTCATGCTGGAGCCGCGCCGGCTGGCCGCCCGCTCGGCCGCGCGGTTCATGGCCGGTTCACTCGGCGAAGCGGTCGGCGGCACGGTCGGCTACCGCGTGCGCATGGATACCAAGGTCGGTCCGGCCACGCGGATCGAGGTCATCACGGAAGGCGTGCTGACGCGGATGCTCCAGCACGACCCGTCGCTGGAAGGCGTCGGGCTCGTTATCTTCGACGAATTCCACGAACGCCATCTGCACGGCGATCTGGGGCTGGCGCTTTGCCTGCAGGCGCAAGCCGTGTTCCGCGAAGAGCTCCGGCTGCTCGTCATGTCGGCGACGCTGGAAGCGGAACCGGTCGCGGACCTGCTCGGCGGCGCGCCGCTGCTCGTCAGCGAAGGACGGGCTTATCCCGTCGAAACCCATTACGAGCCGAAGCCGGTCGCGGGCCGGATCGAGGAGGCGGTCGCCCGCCGCGCGATCGAAGCGATGCGCGCCCATGACGGCGACGCGCTCGTCTTCCTGCCGGGCGCGGGCGAGATCCGCCGCGCGGAGCAGCTGCTCCGCGCGGCGCAGTCGGGCGGCGCCGCAGGGCTGTCGCTGCCGCCTGGCGTGGCCGTGCTGCCGCTTTACGGCGCGCTGCCGCCGGAGGCGCAGGACCGAGCGGTCTCGGCCGCGGCGGGCGGCGAGCGCAAGATCGTGCTCGCCACGTCCATCGCCGAGTCCAGCTTGACCGTCCGCGGCGTGCGGATCGTCGTCGACGGCGGCCAGAGCCGCGTGCCGCGCTTCTCGCCGCGCACCGGCATGGCGCGGCTCGAGACGGTGCCGGTCTCGGTCGCTTCCGCCGATCAGCGGCGCGGCCGCGCCGGACGCGAGGCGCCGGGCGTCTGCTACCGGCTGTGGACGGAGAGCGAGCACCGGCAGCTGAAACCGCAAAGCGACCCGGAGCTGCTCGGCGCGGACTTGGCGCCGCTCGCGCTGGAGCTCGCCGTCTGGGGCATCGACGCGCCCGGCGAGCTCGCGTGGCTCACGCCGCCGCCGGCCGCCGCGTACGCGCAGGCGGCCGAGCTGCTGCGGGAGCTCGGCGCGCTCGACGCCGCCGGCAAACCGACGCCGCACGGCCAGGCGATGGCCGAGCTCGGCATGCATCCGCGGCTCGCGCATATGGTCCTCGCGGCGAAGCCGCTCGGGCTCGGCGCGCTCGCCTGCGAGCTGGCGGCGCTGCTCGGCGACCGCGACGTGCTGCGCTCGCGCAGCGTGGACATGCGGCTGCGCCTCGACGCGCTGCGCGGCCGCGCCGCCGGCGAAGCCGCGGACCCCGCCGCGCTGCAGCGGCTGAACGCGGAAGCGCGCGAATGGATGCGCGCGGCCGGGATCGCGCCGCGCGCGGCGCATGGCGCGGGCGGCGGCGCATCGCCGAGCGCGGGCTCGGCCGCGCCGCCGCAAGCCGCGCCGCGCCCGGACGCCGCCTGCGGCGTGCTGCTCGGGCTCGCGTACCCCGACCGCATCGCGCAGCGGCGCGCCGACGGCCGCTTCCTGCTCCGCAACGGGCGGGGCGCCGCCGTGCAGGAGCTGCAGCCGCTCTCGGCCGCGGCGTACCTCGCCGTCGCCGAGCTGGAGGACAGCGGCAGCGACGGCCGCATCCAGCTCGCCGCGCCGCTCGGCCCGGACGAGCTGGAGACGTACTTCGGCGACCTGCTGCTCGTCGAGACGGAAGCGAGATGGGACCGCCAGGCGGAAGGCGTGCGGGCCCGCCGCCGGGTCAGGCTCGGAGCGATCGTGCTGAAGGAAACGCAGTGGGCCGATCCCGATCCGGCGATCGTGCAGGCGGCGCTGCTCGCCGGCCTCGCGGAGCAGGGGCTCGGGCTGCTGCCGTGGTCCAAAGCGGCGAAGCAGCTGCGGGACCGGATGAACCTGATGCACGCGCACAATCCGGAATGGCCCGACGTTTCCGACGAAGCGCTGCTGGCTGCGCTGCCGGAGTGGCTCGGCCCCTACGTCGGCGGCATGCGCGGACGGGGCGATCTGGCGCGGCTCGACATGGTCGCGATTCTGGAATCGCTGCTGTCCTGGCAGGATCGTCAGCGGCTGGAGAAGGAAGTGCCGACGCATTTGACCGTGCCGAGCGGCTCGAGAGTTCCGGTGGATTACGCGGATCCGGCTTCCCCCGTGCTGGCGGTCCGCCTGCAGGAGCTGTTCGGGCTGCGGGAGACGCCGCGCATCGCCGGGGGCAAGCTGCCCGTCACCATTCACCTGCTGTCGCCGGCGCATCGCCCGGTACAGGTCACGCAGGATCTGGCCAGCTTCTGGGAGCACGCCTACTTCGAGGTGAAGAAGGACCTCAAGGGGCGTTACCCCAAGCATTACTGGCCGGACGACCCGCTCGAGGCGCCGGCGACCAACCGGGCCAAGCCGCGTCCGCCGCGTTGAGCGGTCATCCCGTCGGCCCGGCGATTGCCGCTCCGGCAGCGCCGCGCCGCATGCCGAACGCTCCGTCGGTCGCCTCGCACGCCGGCCTCACGCCTATCCGGCGGCTTGCGATTCAAGCCGCCCGCCATGCCAAAGGAGAATGCCTACCCATGACGACGATCGAAAAAATCGCCGCGCTCTACTTGCTGATCATCAATATTTATGCGTTCGCGCTCATGCGCGTCGACAAGATCCGGGCGGTCAAGGACCGCCGGCACCGCATCCCGGAGCGCAAGCTGCTCGGGACGAGCGCGGCCGGCGGCGCGCTCGGCGCGTTCGCGGCCATGCGGCTGTTCCGGCACAAGACGAAGCATGCCGCGTTCGCCGCGGGCATTCCGGTCATGCTGCTCGCCCACATCGCCATTATCGTTTGGCTGGAGTCGTTGTAAGCCGGCCTTCGCGATAACCGCGAGAAGGGCTCGCGATCGAAGACCCGCCGCTACCGGCCGAGCCGCTCGCGATCGAACCGCAAGCCGAATGGCATCGATTGACAGTTCTTCGCCGCTTATGCTATAGTGGGCACTCATGCTCCTAACGGACGCACCGATTACATGACTTATACGAACAGACCAAGCCGCATGCGAATGCGGCTTTCGCCGCCTTCATTTTCGAATTCCGGCCCCGGCCGGGTCGTTTCGGAGGCGGCGCCGGCCGCGTCGTTCGCATCGGCATGCGTCGATGAGGGAGGTAACTGACTTGACCGTTCAAAGTGCCTTTCAAGAAGAGGCGAAGCGCATCGACGAAGTGTTGGCCGACATCCGCAAGCAGCTGCGCGAGATCGGGCCGCGCTATACCGGCAACGATTTTACGGAGCAAATGCTCGAGCTGCAGCGCGAGCAGCGGGAGCAGCGGCTGACCGTCGCGGAGCGCGAGCCGTATTTCGGACGTATCGACTTTCAGGAAGGCGCGAAGCCCGCGCCGAAGCCGCTTTATATCGGCAAAGCCGGGGTGGCCGATCAGCGGACCAACGAAGTGATGGTCGTCGATTGGCGCGCGCCCGTCGCGAGCTTGTTTTACGCCTTCAGCGGCGGCGAGGCGCCCATCGCCTACGAGTCGCCGGACGGCGAGGTGGAAGGCACCGTCCACCTGAAGCGCAATCTGCTCGTGCGCGAAGGAAAGCTCGAGCGCGTCGTCGACAGCTACGTCCGGGGACAGGAGGACGAGAGCGTCACCGACGAATTCCTGCTTTACCGGCTGGGCGAGAACAAGGACAACAAGCTGCGCGACATCGTGTCGACCATCCAGCAGGAGCAGGACCGCATCATCCGGACGGACAAAAACAAAGCCGTCTTCATCCAAGGGGTGGCGGGCAGCGGAAAAACGACCGTCGCGCTGCACCGGCTCGCCTACTTGCTGTACCGGTACGCGGGCAGCGTCCGCGCGGACCGCATGGTCATTTTCGCGCCGAACCGGATGTTCCTGGATTACATTTCCGGCGTGCTGCCGGAGCTCGGCGTCGGCGATATTTTGCAGACGACGTTCGCGGACTGGGGACTGGATCAGCTGGGGCAAACCGTCCGGCTTGACGAGGCGTACGATCCGATGGCGTACTGGTTCGAGCAGCCGCGCACGCGGGAGGAGCTGTTCGCGTCGGCCGGCCGCGTCAAGGGTAGCCTGGCTTTCAAGGCGCTCGTCGACGCGAAGCTGGCGCTGACGGAGGCGTCGCTTATGCCGGACGAACCGTTCGAGCCGATGGCCGGGTGGCGGGTGACGCCGTCGATGATCGCCGAGTGGCTCGCGACCGACGACGTCGGGGAGCCGTACATGAAGCGCCGGGCCCGGCTCGTCAGCCGCCTGAAGCGCTGGCTGGAGTCGGAATGGAAGGCGCGCCGCCAGACGGATGCCAAGCTGAAGGCCAAGCTGAACGCGAAGCTGAACGCCTATGCCAAAAAAATTCCGGCGCCGACGCCGGCGCAGCTGTACGCGTCGCTGCTCGCCGAGCCCGCCGCCCAGGCGCTGCTCCCGGCCAAAAGCGCCGCCGCGACGATCAAGCAGCTGAAAGCCGCGCTGATCCGGCCGGAGGACCTGGCGCCGCTCGTGTATGTCCAGGTGCGCCTGAACGGTTTCGAAGGGTCGCCGTACGACCATATCGTCATCGACGAAGCGCAGGATTACTCGCCGTTCCAGCTGGAAGCGCTGAAGCTGTGCCAGCGCCAGTCGTCCATGACGGTGCTCGGCGACCTGCAGCAGGGAATTCACGGCTACGCCGGCATCCACGGCTGGGCGGAGCTGACGTCGCTGTTCCCCGAGGCGGACACCGGCTACTACGAGCTGGACCGCAGCTATCGCTCGACGATGGAAATCATCGAGTTCGCCAATCGCGTCCTCGGCGGCATGGGCGACGGCGTGAAGCCGGCCGTGCCGGTGTTCCGGAGCGGCGAGGCGGTGGACGTCATCCGGGCCGCAACCGACGAACGGCGCCTCGACGACGTCGCCGCGACGGTCCGGGATTGGCAGCGGAGCGGAGAATACCGTACGATCGCCGTGCTCGGCCGCAACATCGCTTCGTGCGACGGAATCGCGGCGCGTCTTCGCGAGGCCGGCATCGAGGCGGCGCTCGTGCAGAGCAAGCAGGAAGCCTACGGCGGCGGGCTGACCGTCGTGCCGGCGTATTTGGCCAAAGGGCTGGAATTCGACGCCGTGCTCGTGGCCGATGCCGACGGCGTCAGCTACGGCGGCAACGACGCCAAGCTGTTGTACGTCGCCTGTACCCGCGCGCTGCACAAGCTGAAGCTGCTCTACTGCGGCGAGCTGACGTCGCTGGTCGCCGAGCCGGCGGCGGTGTGACGATGCGTTAATAGATCCGCCTGCGTTCGCGCAGGCGGATTTTTTATATGGATGCCGCAAGCGTTTCCAGCGATGGCGCGGGTGCGATGGATTGAGGCTGCCAGTTTCGACGCCTAACCGCTCGCTTCTTCGGATGCGCCTTCGTGCGCGTCTCGTCCCGCGGAGTGGCGTTCGGGCGCGCATCCGGTCACGACAGCGCGCGCCGTTTGTGCTATGCTAGACGTTCGGGCGCCGTTCTCGGCGCACGCGCAGCATTTCGCAAAAGGAGTTCGGTGACCGGCATGGATTTTATCGTGGACTATTTATCGTTCTTCGTCGTTCAAGGAGAGGGCGGCGACAACAACGCGGCCAAGACGTTTACCCATTATCAGACGATGGACCGGGAGGATTACGCGGACAGCGAGCTGAAATCGTTCCTGGACGGCGAGTTCGCGCGGATCGTGAAGCGCAAGGCGGAGCGCCATCCCGCCACGGACGCGGCGCCGACCAAGATCGGCCGGTTCATCGCGGAGCCGGGCTACGAGCTCGACAGCAACCCGAATTACAATACGTTTCAACGGCTGCGCACCGCGGCGGACGCGACGGAATTTCACGGCTTCGCGGACGAGCTCGTGCGCTTGTACATGGACGCCGCCGCGGTGCGCGGAGGCGCGTTCATCGTCGTGCACGCCACGCCGAACCGATACACGGACCAGCCGATTCTGTTCGTGCTGAAGTGCGATTTCGAGCCGAAGATCGCCCGCATCACCGACGAGCGCAATCTGATCTCCCACGTGGAGATGGCCATCAGCGCCCGCAACATGAAGTCGATCCAATACCCGTACATGCCGGAGGAAGGGATGCTGGAGTATTGGGAGCTGAAGATCCACCAGGCGTCGCACGCGCGCTACTTCGAGGATTTCCTCCGGTTCGTCAGCTACGAGAAGGCGATGCCCGAGCTCATGAACGAGCAGGTGCTGACGATGGTGCACGAATACATGGAGGATAAGTGGCAGGGCCACGAAAGCGAGGAACGCCAGCAGGAGGCGCATCAGTACGAGGCATGGGCGGCGAGCGAGAAGCGGGAGCTGCAGGAAGCCTGGTCGCATGAGCAGGTGGTCGCCGCGGCGGACCGGCTCGTGGAGCAGCAGCCGAATCTGACCGTGGCGTTCAAGCTCGGCGACGTGTCGGTCAAAGGACCGCTGGCGGAGTTCGGCCGATCCGTTCATTTCGCGACGTACAACGGCCGCTACGTGGCGTTGATCGAAGGCGACTTCTTCCAATTCGATCGCAGCGTGTCGCCGGTCGAACTGCTGACGCCGCCGGATCTGCTGGAGGTGCTGGAGGTCGTCGGACGCGGCAAGGAGAAGGACGACAGCCCGCAGAACGGCAATGGCAGCGCGGGCGGCAACGGCAATCCAACCGATAATTTGCCGTATTGATGGCCTTCGCGGCCCGGCGAGGGGGGACTTGTCTTGATCGAAAAGACCAGGCGGCTGCGGGTCGGCTATGCCTCCGCGACGGTCGCCGTCGTCCTGCTCGGCCTTGCTTCCAGGCGGTACGCGGACGCGCTGCCGGCATGGCTGGCGGAGCATGCGGGGGACGCGCTCTGGGCGGCCATGATTTACCTCGGCTTCCGGACGATACGTCCGGGCCGCGGGGCCGGGGGCGCGGCGGGGACCGCGCTCGCGGCGCTGCTGGCGTGTTGCGCCGACGAGTTCAGCCAGCTGTACCGGGCGGCTTGGATCGACCGGCTGCGGGAGACGACGCTCGGCGGACTCGCGCTCGGCCACGGCTTCCTGGCCGTCGATCTGCTTCGCTACGCCGCCGGCATCGGCCTCGCCTGGCTGGCCGACCGCATGCTGCCCGGGCGCGGCAACCGGGCTTGACCGCGCCTCCGCAGCGGCATTCGGGCGGCCGTCCGCTTGACTTCGGCGAGGCGATTGTCTATGATTTACACGAACTTGGAAAATCCGCACAGGCGAAGAAGAGAAAGAGTACCCGCTCGCCGTCTTTCGACAGAGAACCCCGTAAAGCTGAGAAGGGGCGAAGACGACCCGGGGAACATGGTCTCCGAGCCGCGCACCGAATCCGTTCGCGGACGTAGGCTGCGCCGGGTTCCGCACCCGTTACCGTGCTGGGTACGCGCCGCAGGCGCCGTACCCGCAGAGGCGAATGCCGCAAGGCATTCGCGAATTTGGGTGGTACCGCGCGAGCATGCAGCTCCCGTCCCTTGGGGACGGGGGCTTTTTTGGCGTTTCGGCGCCGATCGGCATGCCCTCCGCATCTCGGCCCGCCGTGCGGCGGAGGAGCAAGCTTCGAATCATATAAGGAGGTAATGGAATGGCGACGATATTTATCGGAGGCGCGTGGCCGTACGCGAACGGCTCGCTCCATCTGGGGCGGCTCGCCAGCGTGCTCCCGGGCGACGTGCTGGCGCGGTATTTCCGGTTGAAGGGCGATCGGGTGCTCTACGTGTCCGGCAGCGACTGCCACGGAACGCCCGTCGAAGTGCAGGCGATCCGGGAAGGCGTCGAGCCTGGCGATATCGCGGACCGGTATCATGCGGAGTTCGCCGATTGCTTCCGGCAGCTCGGATTCTCGTACGATCTGTATACCCGCACGGATCAGCCCGTCCATCGGCGCGTCGTGCAGGAGCAGTTCCTGAAGCTGCTCGCGAACGGCTGGCTGTACACGAAATCGACGATGCAGACGTATTGCGAGACGGACCGGCGGTTTCTGCCCGACCGGTACGTCGAAGGGACCTGTCCCGTCTGCGGGAACCGGGCGCGCGGCGATCAATGCGATTATTGCTCTACGCTGCTAGATCCGTCCGATCTGACCGACCGGACCTGCAAGCTGTGCGGCAACCCGCCGGTCGAGCGGGAGACCGACCACTATTATTTGGCGCTGTCGCGGTTCCAGGAGGCGCTCGCCGCCTACGCGGCACGATCCGAAGACTGGAAGGACAACGCGAAGCAGCTGACGAAGCGGTATTTGGAAGAAGGCCTTCAGGACCGCGCCGCGACCCGCGATCTCGCCTGGGGCATCGACGTGCCGCTGGACGGCTTCGAGGGCAAGAAGATTTACGTTTGGATCGAGGCCGTTACGGGCTATTTGTCCGCGAGCCGGCAGTGGAGCGAGGAAACGGGCGGCGCCTGGGAGCCGTTCTGGCTCGACGGGCAAGACCCGATCACCGCGTATTACGTCCACGGGAAGGACAACATTCCGTTCCATACGCTCATCTGGCCGGCGCTGCTGATGGGCGGGGGCGGCCTGCATCTGCCGGACCGCATCGTGTCGAGCGAGTACATGACGCTGGAAGGGAAGAAATTTTCGACGAGCAACAATTGGGCGGTGTGGGTGCCGGACGTCTTGAGCCGGTACCAGCCGGACTCGGTGCGGTATTTTCTGCTCGCGAACGGCCCGGAGAAGCGCGACACCGATTTCTCTTGGCGGGAGTTCATCCACAGCCATAACGGCGAGCTGCTGGGCGCGTTCGGCAATTTCGTCAACCGCACGCTGGCGTTCGTCGCCAAGTCGTACGACGGCCGCATTCCGGACGGCAGCCTCGACCGCGAGTGGGAGGCAGTCATCGCGCGGCTGTACGCGGACGCGGGGGCGCTGATCGAGCAGGGCCGGTTCAAGGAGGCGCTGGAGCTGATTTTCGCGTTCATCCGCAGCGCGAACAAGTATTACGACGAGCAGAAGCCATGGGCGCAGATCAAGACGAGCCGCGAGGCCTGCGGCAAGACGCTGCACGCCTGCACGCAGATGATCGTCAACTTGTCGCGGCTGCTGGAGCCGTTTCTGCCGTTTGCCTGCGGCAAGCTCCGAGGCTTCCTCGCGCTGGACCCGCCGGCTTGGCGTCCGGCATCCGTGCCGGCCGGCCGCCCGGTCGAAGGACTGGAGCTGCTGTTCGAGCGGATCGATCCAAGCCGGATCGAGGAGGAGACCGAGCGGCTGGAACGGAGCACGAAGGAAGCGTGAGGGCTGGAGTCGCCAACAATCGTGTGTACGGCGCCGTAAGAAATTGAAATCTTCGGAATGATTGAGATGAATGAGCTAAGGAGGGTTGATCGTGGCGAATGAGACCAAAGTGGCCATCGTCACCGGTGCTTCCCGCGGCATAGGGGAGGCGCTTGCCGCCACGCTGCACGAGAAGGGCTATAGCGTTATCGGCATTGCCCGGTCGACGTCCGGCATATTGTCCGGCCTCGAACGATTTACGCCAGTCTCCTTTGATTTGTCGGACGCAGGGAAAGTCGAAGCGATGGCGGACCGGCTATTCGCGGAAGTGGCGGCGTTGGCTCCGGAGGAGCTGCTGCTCGTCAACAACGCGGCGATGCTGGAGCCGATTCGGCCGATCGAAGCGATTCGCGTCCCGGAGATGACGGCGCATATCCAAACGAGCCTTATCGCGCCCATGGCGCTATGCGGGGCTTTCGTCCGCCATGCGCAGCCGCTGCCGATTGTCAAGCGGATCGTCAACGTTACGTCCGGGCTCGCGGTTCACTCCGCTCCGTGGATGAGCCTCTATTGCAGCGCCAAAGCCGCGCTGAACATGCTGACGCGCTGCATCGCCGACGAACAGGCCGGACGGCCGCATCCGATTCTGGCTTATG
This sequence comes from Paenibacillus sp. UNC496MF, assembly GCF_900113915.1. Classification (NCBI taxonomy): domain Bacteria; kingdom Bacillati; phylum Bacillota; class Bacilli; order Caryophanales; family Paenibacillaceae; genus Paenibacillus; species Paenibacillus sp. UNC496MF. The sequence continues at coordinate 189,270 of NZ_FORE01000005.1, read as the reverse complement.
CCCTCGATCCCGGCATGACGGATACTCGCATGCAAGCGGACGCACGCGAGCGGAGCGAAGCGGATTTTCCGCTGCAGCCCTTCTTTCGGGAGCGCTTCGAACAAGGCGGACTTTGGCCGCCCGCGCGCGTCGCGGCCGAAGCGATCCGGCTGCTTGGGTACAACCATCCGAACGGTTCGCTGCTTCGCGTTCACGAACCGGCGCAGTCCGCTCCTCCCGCGTTCATATTCCGTTCACGAACCGGTCCTATAGTTAATCGGCAAGGACCAACGTAAGCAGGTCCGACTCAGACTACAAGCGGAGATGATGGCCATGACGACATTGCTGGTCGTAGACGACGATCCCCATATTCGCGAGCTCGTGCGGTTGTTTCTGGTCCGCGAGGGCTTTCAGGTCGTCGAGGCGGAGGACGGCGAGGAAGCGCTCCGCGTCCTGGGGACGACCCAGCCGCAGCTCGTGATTCTCGACGTGATGATGCCCAACATGGACGGCTGGGAGCTGTGCCGGGAGCTTCGGCGGGATACGGAGCTGCCGGTCCTCATGCTGACGGCCAAGGGCGAGACGAGCCAGAAAATCAAAGGCTTCGAGCTCGGCGCCGACGATTACCTCGTCAAGCCGTTCGAGCCGCTCGAGCTCGTGGCGCGCGTGCGGGCGCTGCTGAAGCGTTACCGGATCGCGACGTCGCAGAGCGTGCAGGCTGGCAAGGTTTCGCTGAACCGCGAGACGTACGCGGTGACGGTCGGCGACGAGACGGTGGCGCTCCCGCTCAAGGAGTTCGAGCTGCTGTTCAAGCTGGCGAGCTATCCCGGCAAAACGTTCTCCCGCGAGCAGCTGATCGAGCAGCTGTGGGGCTTCGATTACGAAGGCGACGAGCGCACGGTCGACGTGCATATCAAGCGGCTGCGCGAAAAATTCCCCGAGGAACGGTGCAAATTCCGCATCCAGACGATCCGGGGGCTCGGCTACCGGCTGGAGGTGTGACGCCCATGAACCCTAGCGGTCATGATTGTAATGCCGGCGCGAAGCGCGGCGCCGCCGCATCCGGCCCATCGTCCGGCGCGAAGCGCAGCGCGAAGACCGGCTTCAACCCCCGCGCGAACCCGAAAGCGCCGGGCGCCCGGTCCGGCTCCGCCTCCCGGCCGCCGATCTGGCAGCAAACCTTGAAGATCATCGCGGGCATTTTGCTCATGAACCTGCTGACGTACACCTGCTTCGCCGCCTCGTTCACCGTCATTGGCTTCGTCAAAGAGCGCCACGGCCGCGCGACCGTCACGGAACGGCTGGCGCAGGACGGCCGCTTGATCGGCGCCACCCTGGCGAGCCGCCCGCCCGGGGAATGGCCGGCGACGCTGCAGGCGGCCGCGGAGGAACGGGGATACGCCGTCGCGCTGGCGGACGCGTCCGGCATCCGGATCGCCGCGTCCGGCGGCGGTTCCAGCCCTTCCGACAAGCCGGTCATGAGCCCGGCCAACCTCAATCTGGTTCTGGCCGGAGACGCGGCGGCGCACGTCGAGCGGAAATACCCGTTCTCCAAAGGCGTCGCGCAGGCGGGCGTGCCGGTCTCGCTCGGCGGCAAGCCGTACGCGCTCTTTCTGGAGCAACCCGCGCCGAGCTTGTACCAGGATTTCTGGCAGCAGGTCATGACGGTGTTCTTCGGCTTCCTGCTCATGTTCGTGCTGATGCTGCTGATCGGCCGGCCTTGGCGTGAGCAGGGCGGCTTCTCCGTCTACATTTCGGCGATTCGCCGGATGTCCAAAGGCGACTTCACGGTGTCGATCGACAAGGCCGACCGGATGCGCGGGCATTTCGGGGAGCTGGCGACGAGCATCAACGACATGGCGGCGGAGTTGAACCAAATGGAGCAAATGCGCCAGGCGTTCATCTCGAACGTGTCGCACGAAATCCAGTCGCCGCTCACCTCGATCCGGGGCTTCGCCCGGGCGCTCCAGCAGGAAGGGCTGGACGACCAGCAGCGCCAGCATTACGCCGGCATCATCGAAGCGGAGAGCGTGCGGATGTCCCGGCTCAGCGACAACCTGATGAAGCTGACGACGCTGGAGGCGGATCAGCAGCAGCTGCACCCGAAGACGTACCGGCTGGACCAGCAGCTGCGGTCGACGATTCTCGCCTGCGAGCCGGTCTGGTCGGAGAAGGATATTTACATGGACGTCAATCTCGACGAGAAGGTGTTCGTGAACGGAGACGAAGAGCTGCTCTCCCAGGTGTGGATGAATCTCTTGACGAACAGCCTGAAATTCACGGCGGAGGGCGGTACCGTGTCCGTGGAGGCGAAGCGCACGGCCGGCGGCGCCGTCATCTGCGTATCCGATAACGGCATCGGAATCTCCGAAGAGGACCTGCCGCATATTTTCGAACGATTCTTCAAGGCCGACAAATCCCGGTCGCGCCGGATGAACGGCAGCGGCAGCGGGCTCGGGCTGTCCATCGTCAAAGTCATCGTCGACCTGCACGGCGGCGAGGTGAAAGCAAGCAGCAAGCCGGGCGCCGGCACGACCATTACCGTAACGCTGCCGGACTTGCCGCTCGCGGATCGCGAAGCTCATGGGACCGCGCAGCCGACGCGTCCGACATAAGCATGTCGCTTGAATTCCGAGCGAAAGCCAATTGAGGACGCGCGCATTCGCTTCCTGATCGCTTCTTGACCAAAGCCAGGGCCGTTCCGAAACCGGATCGGCCTTTTGCTATCGGACCGCATCCTTGTCGTCGGACGCGCGCCGCCGCTTGGCTTAGGCGATGGACGCGCGGACTTTAGCGCTTTTTTAATAGGTGTTCGCTTGTGGCTGTCCCCGACGAAACCTACAATATATAACAATCATTTAATAAGCCCAATCTCGAAATAGTAAGAGCGGTATAAGAAATTATTATGATTGTAAAGGGATGGCCGAGTAACCGGCAAGCGAGGAGAAACGCGGGATGAACTTATACGGATTGATCGTCTTTCACCATGTGGCGGCCACGGGAAGCGTAACGAAGGCGGCGGAAGCGCTCGGCATCAGCCAGCCGGCGGTGACGGCGCACGTGCGGAACATGTCGGCCGAGCTCGGCCGGGCGCTGCTCGCGCCGAAAGGGCGGGGGATTTTCCTGACGGAGGCGGGTGAACGGCTCGCGGCGCATGCGGCCCGCTTATACGCGCTGCAGCGCGAGATCGCGCGCGACATGAACGCCTACGCCGCGGGAGCCGCGGGCGAGCTTCGCATGGCCGCGACCTCGCTGCCGGCCAGCTTCCTGCTGCCGGAGCTGCTGGCGGCCTACCGGGAAGCGAACCCCGGCGTCGCGATCGCGCTGCGAACCTTGCGCGCGGACGATGCGCTCGAAGCGCTGCGGCGCTACGAAGCGGACGCCGCCTTCGTCAGCGGCGGCTGCCGCAGTCATCCGGGCCTCTTCGGCAAGATGCTGCGCGAGGACGAGCTGTGGTTCGTCGCCGCGCCGGATCACCCGCTCGCGGGCCGGCGCGTCCCGTTCCGGACGATCGCGAACGAGCCGTTCGTGATGCGGGAGGAAGGCTGCGACGCGCGCGAGCAGCTCGCCGCCTTGTGCGAGATGCGGGGAATGCCCGCGCCGCGGGCGTCCATTCAGGTCGGCGGCGCCCACGAGGCGCTTCATGCGGCGGCCGCCGGCATCGGGCTCGCGCTCGTGTCCGCGCTGGAAGCGCGCAAGGCGGTCGGCCGCGGAGAGCTGGCTCGCGTGAAGGCCGACGGCGTCGAGCTGCGCTGTCCCGTCATGCTGTACACGAGGGCGGAGGAGGATTTGCCGCCCCAAGCGGCGCGTTTCCTCGAAATGTTGAAGGACGATTCGTCCAGCCGGCCGGCCTGAAGCATGCGAGTGGCATATTCGTTCAGACTATGCTATAACTGTAAGACGGCAGACCGGAAACGGACGCCTGCGGCGGTTGGCACGCGCGGTATTTCGATTAGTTTTCGCGGATTCGCCATGCGTTATGCGCTTGGGCCGTACCGTCAAGGCAGGCCGCGACATTCGGGTAAATCAAGCAGACCGACCAGCAACATTCGAACGGCCGCGCGGTTTCCCGTTACATGAACCTCTTCGCGGCGGCGCACCCTATTGGGCGTGTCAACCCACTTTAACGAAGAGGCAGGGATCGCATTCGACCATGGCGAAATTATTGTATATCACCGCGCATCCGCACGACCATTCCAAGTCGTTCAGCATGGCCGTGGGACAGGCCTTCATCGACGCGTACAAAGACGCTCATCCGCAGGATGAAATCAAGCATTTGGACTTATACAACATGCAGATTCCGCATATCGACGCCGATGTCTTCAGCGGCTGGGGCAAGCTCCGCGAAGGGAGCGAGTTCACGGCGCTGTCCGGCGGCGAACAGGCGAAGGTCGCGCGTCTCAACGAGCTGGTGGACGAATTCGTGGCCGGCGACAAGTACGTCTTCGTCTCGCCGATGTGGAACTTCTCGTACCCGCCGATCGTGAAAGCTTATATCGACGCCATCTGCGTCGCGGGCAAGACGTTCAAGTATACGGCGGAAGGCCCGGTAGGGCTGCTGCCGGACAAAGCCGCCATTCATATTCAAGCGAGCGGCGGTATATATTCAGAAGGTCCGGGCATGGGCATGGAAAGCGGACATCGCCACCTGAAGAGCATCATGTCCTTCATGGGCGTGACGGACTTCAAAGGCCTCTTCTGCGAAGGCATGGCGGCGATGGCGGACAAGGCCGAGCAGATCAAGGCCAAGGCGATCGAAGAAGCCAAACAGGCGGCCAAGACGTTCGGACATAGCAAAGTCAACGCGTAACCATAAGCGGTGCACCGGCTCCCCTTCGATTCCGTCGTTCGCGCGAACGGCGGTTGAAGGGGAGTCGCATGTCTACATAACCATTGTGGCGATAACGGGGAAAGGGTGATGAAGGTGAGCGAGAGAGAGCCGGAATGGACGGCCGAGCAGCGGCGCGTCGACGAGGTCGTCCGGCAGGTCGACCGGAGCATCGAAGCGCTGGAGCTGCAGACGTCCGGGACGCACCTGGAAATGGTCGACATCCGCAAAAACTTCTGGGACGACGTCACCGTCAATTTCGAAGATTCGGCCGAGATGGCCGAGACGTTCGCGAGCTTGAAGCAGCAGGCCGAAATCCTGTCCGAACGGGAGCGCACGCACGGCCATGCCGCCCGCCAGCTGAAGACCCTGCGCAAGCTCAAATCCTCGCCTTATTTCGGTCGCATCGATTTTCTGGAGAACGGCGAAGCGCAGGCGGACCGGGTCTATCTCGGCATCGCCTCGCTGCGCGACCGCGCGGACGAACATTATTTGATCTACGATTGGCGGGCGCCGATCGCGAGCTTGTACTACGACTACCCGCCGGGGCCGGCCGAGCTGAAGACGCCGTCGGGGCTCATCGAAGGCGAGCTGCTGCTCAAGCGCCAGTTCGTCATCCGGGAGGGCGAAATCGTCAGCCTGTTCGATACCGGCGTCACGATCGGCGACGAGCTGCTGCAGGAGGTGCTCGGCCGGCAGTCGGACGCGCAGATGCGGAGCATCGTCGGGACGATTCAGCGGGAGCAGAACCGGATCATCCGCAACGAGCGAAGCCGGCTGCTGCTCGTGCAAGGGGCCGCGGGAAGCGGGAAGACGTCCGCTGCGCTGCAGCGCGTCGCTTACTTGCTTTACCGCTACAGGGGGACGCTGAACGCGGATCAGATCGTGCTGTTCTCGCCGAACCCGATGTTCAACAGCTACGTCTCCACGGTGCTGCCCGAGCTCGGCGAGGAGAACATGCAGCAGACGACGTTCCAGGACTACCTGGCGGCTCGGCTCGGCCATTCCTTCAAGCTGGAAAATCCGTACGCGCAGCTGGAATACGCCTTGCGCGCCGAGCTCGAGCCCGGCTACGGCTCCCGGATGGAAGGGATCCGCTACAAGGCGACGACGGGCTTCGTGCGGCTGATCGATGGCTTCCTGGGCGTGCTCGGCCGCGAAGGCCTCGTGTTCCGCGACGTCCGGTTCCGCGAGGAGACGCTCGTGTCCGGCGAAGCGATCGGCGCGCATTTCTACGGCCTGGACCGCTCGATCTCCGTGCCGAACCGGATGCGCCTGACGGCGGAATGGCTGCTGCGTCTATTGAAGGAACGCCAAAAGACGGCGCGGACGGAGCCGTGGGTCGACGGCGCGGTCGAGCTGCTCGACAAAGAAACGTACCTGAAAGCGTACCAGACGCTGCGGCGCCAAAACCGGCAGCTGAAGGACGAATCCTTCGACGACTTCGACCGCGAGCGCGAGCTGCTCGGGCAATACGTCGTCATGGAAGCCGTCAAGCCGACGCGGACGCGCATCAAGAAGCTCACGTTCGTCGATGTGCGCTCGACGTTCTTGAAGCTGTTCCTCGATTCGGAGATGGCCGCCGCGGCGGCGGCTCAAGCCGGCATCGAGCTGCCCGGGCAGTGGGAGGCGATCTGCAAAGACACGATCGACCGGCTGCTCGTGAAGAAGATGGCCTACGAGGACGCGACGCCGTTCCTGTACGTGGTGGAGCGCATCCGCGGCTTTCAGACGAATACGTCGGTCCGGCACGTGCTGATCGACGAAGCGCAGGATTATACGGCGTTTCAATTCGCCTACCTGCAGCGATTGTTCCCGTTCAGCCGGATTACGGCGCTTGGCGACTTGAACCAGTCGATTCAGGCGCACGCGTCCGAGGAGGCGAGCACCGGCTTCACCGCGCTGGCTTCGCTCTACGCGTCGGAAGAAACGGAGACGATCGTGCTCCGGCAGAGCTACCGCTCCACGCGCCCGATCGTGGAATTCACGAGCAAGCTGATCCCGGACGGCGACCGGATCGAGCCGTTCAACCGGGGCGGCGACAAGCCGGTATTGACCGTCGCGGCGGATTCCGACGCGCTGAACGGCTTGATCGAAGAGCGGCTGGCGGGCTTGGCGGCGAACGGCAACCGCACGATCGCGGTCATTTGCAAGACCGGCGCCCAGAGCAAGGCGGTCTACGAAGCGCTGCGCGACCGCGTGCCGCTGCGTCTCGTGCAGTCGGAGACGTCGACGTTCGAGCCGGGGATCGTCGTCATTCCGTCGTACTTGGCCAAGGGCGTGGAGTTCGACGCGGTGCTCGTCTACGATGCGTCCGGCGAGCCGTCGGGGTACGGCGAGGAGAGCGAACGCCGGCTTTTTTATACGGTATGCACCCGGGCGATGCACGAACTTCATCTGTTCGCGCTCGGCACCGTCAGCCCTTTTCTCAAAGGGCCGATCGAAGATTATTACGCTAACGATTCGGCCGGGCAGCAGGCGGATTTGCAGCCCAATGCCAACGGATTCATCGACAACGGAAAGAGGTAAAAGTCATTTATGGAAATCTTAAGAATCGACACGCCCCAATTATTGGAAGAAGCGATCGAAGTGCGGTTCACCGTCTTCGTCGAGGAGCAGAAGGTGCCGCCCGAGGAAGAGCGCGACGAGTACGACGAGACGCCGGCATCGTGCCATCATTTCGTCGTGAAGGCGGACGGCAAGGCGATCGCGGCGGGCCGGTGGAAGGCGTACGAGCCGGGCGTCGCGAAGATGCAGCGCATCGCCGTCCTGCTCCCGTACCGCGGCACGGGCATCGGGCGGAAGCTGCTGGCGGCGATGGAGGAAGACGCGAAGGCAGCGGGTTATTCGGCGGCCGTGCTGGGCGCCCAGGTGACGGCGGAAGGCTTCTATCATAAGCTCGGTTACGAGACCGAGCCCGGCGACGTGTTCCTGGACGCGGGGATTCCGCACGTGAACATGCGCAAGGCTTTGTAAATCGAAGCAGTCGATCGAAGGGACGAACGGCCCAAGCCGTTCGTCCTTTTTTGCGCGCGAGGGTCCTTCAGGGCCTTTTTTTCGGTCGGTTTGCGGCATGTTTCGGAGGATTCGGATATGGCGGCTCCGCGAAAGCTCCATTAGAGTGAGACATGTACGACGAGACAACTCGCACAAGAGAAGGAGATGACCATGATGAGAACGCTTTCGAAGATCGCGGCCGTGCTGCTGGCGGTCAGCTGCATCGGTTACGGCGCCGGCTCGCTTCCGACGCTGAAGGCCGATCCCTCCGTGCCGGACGGCGCGCAGCAGACCGCGCTGATCGCCGAAGCGGCGGCGGACGAACCGATCGCCAGCTACGAAGCCGAAGCGCCCGGCAATCCGCTGACGGGCAACGCGTCGGCGGCCGATTGCGCGGCCTGCTCGGGCGGCAAGAAGGTCGGAGGGCTGTACCAGGGCAGCAGCATGCGCTTCGCGGACGTCGAAGCGCCGGAGGCCGGCCAATACGACGTCTCGTTCGCTTATATTTCCGGCGATCCGCGCGGCGCCGATATTCGCGTCAACGGCGGCGCGCCGGAGCACTACGACTTCGCCAAGACCGCCGATTGGGACTCGCTCGGCGCCAAGACGATCCGGATGACGCTGAAGCAGGGCGCCAATACGATCGATATTTCCGACGGCGGCGGCTATTCGCCGGACATCGACAAAATCGACGTCAAGCCCGCGAACGACGGCTTCGAAGCCGAGGATCCCGGGAACGCGCTGACGGGCAACGCGGCGGTGAGCGATTGCGGCGGCTGCTCCGGCGGCAAGAAGGTGGGCAACCTGTACCAGGGCGCCTCGCTGCGGTTCAATCACGTGACGGTGCCGGAGGCCGGCGCCTACACGATGACCGTATCCTACATCTCCGGCGATCCGCGCAGCGCGGATATCTCGGTCAACGGCGGCGAAGCGCGCCACGTGGACTTCGAGAAAACGGCGGATTGGAACACGGTCGGCAGTCAGTCGTTGACGGTCACGCTGAACCCAGGCGAGAACGACATCCTCTTCTCCGACGGCGGGCAATATTCGCCGGACATCGACCGGATCGCGCTCGCCCCGCTCGCGTCCGGCTATGAAGCCGAAGCGCCGGCGAACGCGCTGACCGGCAACGCGAAGGTCGCGGAATGCGGCGGCTGCTCCGGCGGCAAGAAGGTCGGCAATGTATACCAAGGCGCTTCGCTGCAGTTCAACGGCATCCAGATGCCGGCCGCGGGCAGCTACACGGTGACCGTGCATTACATTTCGGGCGACGCCCGCGCGGCCGACGTCAGCGTGAACGGCGGCGCGGCGCAAAACATCCTGTTCCCGGCGACGGCGGATTGGAACACGACGGGCACGTACGCGTTCGCCGCGCAATTGAAGACGGGCGATAACGCCATCCTGTTCTCCGACGGCGGCGGCTACGCGCCGGACTTCGACAAGCTCGTCGTCACCGCGGGCGACGGCAGCGCGGTGCAGCCGTGCGAGCGCGCGGCCGACACGCCGGCGCAGCCGGGGGCGAGCGTCGCCAGTAAGACGGTGCAAGCGATCGCCGTCAAGCAATTCGCCGGGACCGTGGTCGTCGATAACGGCAAGTACGCCGTCACGATCGACCTGAAGACGGGCATGGCGTCCTACGCGTGGCAGGGCAAGACGGTCGCGAAGGGCGTCTACAGCAAGTTCGGCGATCTGGCCAGCAGCTGTTACGGCACGCATACGTTCGCGATGGCCGACGTGAAGCCGATCAAGGACGGATTCGGCAAGGGGATTTCGTTCAAAATCGTGAATAAGCAGGACGGGCAGCCGGATTTGACGCAGGTCTATCAGATCTATGCCGGCGAGACGTTCTTCCTGACGCGGACGGACGCGCAGGGCGCGGCCCCGATCGCGACGAACCGGTTCGCGCCGGTCGTCACCAATACGGCCGGGGGCATCGACGCGGGGGGCGCGAACGACGGCCGCGTGCTGGCGGTGCCGTACGACAACGACATGTGGATCCGCTCCCAAGGCGTGCCGATCAACTCCTCCGACACGAGCTACGAAGTGTCCGCGGTCTACGACAACGCGAGCCGAAGCGGCCTCGTCGTCGGCTCCGTGACGCACGACACGTGGAAGACGGGCATCCGCTTCGCGGGCGGCGACAACAAGCTGAACGCGCTCGAGGTCTACGGCGGCGCTTCTTCCGCCAAGACCCACGATTCGCAGCCGCACGGCACGGTGACGGGCACGCTCGTGCAGTCGCCGACGGCTTTCGTCGGCTACTACGACGATTATCGCTCGGGCATGGAAGCTTACGGCAGGGCGAACGCGGTCATCGCGCCGCCGCTCGCGTTCGGCGAGCGCGTCCCGGAAGGCGTGCCGGTCGGCTGGAACAGCTGGGCCGCGTACGAGAGCCGCTTGACGTTCCAGGACGTCATCGATACGTCGAACTTCATCAAGGCCAGCCTGCAGAAGCAGGGCTTGAACAACGAAGGCACGACGTACGTGAACATGGATTCGTATTGGGACAATTTGTCCGACGCGCAGCTCAAGGACGCGGTGGCGACGATCAAGCGGAACGGGCAGAAGGCCGGCATCTATTGGGGGCCGTTCGTCTATTGGGGCGACAACATGGACCAGCCGGTCGAAGGCTCGGCGACGTATAAATACGGCGACATCATCCTGCGGGACAAGGACGGCAAGCCGCTGCCGAAGCTCGACGGCGCGTACGCCATCGACCCGACGCATCCGGGCGCCAAGCAGCGGATGGACTATTACTTGAACAAATTCAAGCAGCTGGGCTTCGAATACATCAAGCTGGATTTCCTGACGCACGGCGCGCTCGAAGGGAAGCATGACGATCCGAACGTGCTGACGGGCACCCAGGCGTACAATCAGGGCATGGCGTACGTCGACAAGCTCGTCGCGGACCAAATGTTCATCAGCGAGTCGATCGCGCCGCTGTTCCCGAGCCAGTACGCGCACAGCCGCCGAATCGCGACGGACACGTTCGGCAGCATAGCCGACACGGAATTCGAGCTGAACGCGCTGACGTACGGCTGGTGGCAGAACGGCACGATTTACCATTACACCGATCCCGACCATATGGCGCTGGCCCGCGCGGGATCGCTTGAGGAGGCGCGTTCCCGCGTGAACTCCGCCGTCATCTCGGGCACCGTGTTCCTCAATTCCGACGACGTGCACGACGCGCGGGCGCAGGAGTACATGAAGGCGCTCTTGACGAACAAAGCCGTGCTGGCGCTCGCGAAGAAGGGCGAAGCGTTCCGTCCGGTCGAAGGCAACACGGGCGCGCGGGCGGCGGACGCGTTCGTGCTGAAGGACAAGGATACGTATTACTTGGCCGTGTTCAATTATGACAAGACGGCCGCCGCCATGACGATAAACTTGGCCCGGGCGGGCTTGAAAGACGCGGCTGCCTACAAGGCGACCGACCTGTGGGCGAACGCCGCCGCGACCGTATCCGGCCAGCTGACGGTGCAGCTCGGCGCCGCGGAATCGAAGCTGTTCAAGCTGGAGCCGAAGTAGGACGGGCACCGGCGGAACAGCGCAGGCTATGAGCGCGAACAAGAGAAGAGACCTGGGGGGGCGATCGCCCCTCGGGTCTCTTTGCGTGGCTGCGAACGATCGAGGCGCTCCGGTGCCGGCGCCGTTCGCCGCATCCGCGTGTGCCTCGAGCCGCGTTCATCGTCCGGCCCGGCCGCGGTAACCGGATCGGCGCCTTGCTTGCGCGACTCGATTGCCGCTTCGGCGTCCATCGCATCTTCGGGCATCCGTGCGTCACCGTGCCCAACCGCGCCGCGGCTTACAGCGGACCGCTCAGCGGCATCCGCAGCTGGACCGTCGTGCCGATGCCGAGCCGACTGTAGATCCGGACGCCGTACGCGTCGCCGAACGTCATCCGGATGCGCCGGTCGACGTTGCGGATCCCGTACCCGCCGCTCGCGGCGCCGCCCGGGCCGCCCGGCGACCCGGCCGCGCCGGCCGCGGTTTCGCCCGCCGCGCCTCCGTCGTCGCCGGCCATGCCGGCGATTAACCGCTGCAGCGTCTCCGGGCGCATGCCCATGCCGTCGTCGATGACCTCGAGCACGAGCGTCCCGTCCTCGATCCGGGCTTTCAGTAGAATGTTCAAGCCGGCATCGTCGTCCCAGATCGCGTGATTGATCGCGTTCTCGATGAACGGCTGCAGCACGAGCTTGACGACGGGATACGGCAGCGCGGCTTCGTCGATGTCGTCGTGCAGGTGCAGCAGCCCGTTGAACCGCAGCTGCTGGATGGCGATGTACGAATTCGTGAGCCGCAGCTCTTCGCCAAGGCTGACGATGGTCTTGCCTTTGTTGAGCGAGATCCGGTAAAACTTCGCGAGATGCGTGACCATCGACTGGATCCGGCCGTCGCCGCTGCGCATCGCGAGCGCGGAGATGGACGCCAGCGTGTTGTACAGGAAGTGCGGATTGATTTGCGCCTGCAGCATGTTCATCTCGGCTTCCTTCTTGGCGATTTCCTTCTTGTACACTTCGTTGATGAGCGCCTTCATGCGGCCCGCCATCTTCGTCATGGCGAACATGAGCCGGCCGACCTCGTCCTGCGAGACGGAGCCCGCCGAGACGTCGAAGTCCTCGCGCTCGATCCGGCGCGTGATCTGCAGCAGCTTCTCGATCCGCTTCGTGAACATCCGCGCCGCGATATAGATCAGGATGATGGCGATGAGGATGCAGACGATCGCGATCGTGAACAGGCGGGAGAACGCGAGCTTCACGTTGCTGAGCAGGCTGTCGTAGGACACGATCGAGACGACCTTCCAGCCGTTCCCGATGACGTAGTAGACGACGTACACGCGCTCGCCGCCGTATTGGCCGAGGAAGCTGCCCGTCCGTCCGCCGCTTGCGTCGGCGCCCTTCACGAACGCGGCGAGGGGACGGTTCAGCTTCGCCTTGTCCCGCGCCGAGATGATGACGCCTTTATCGGATACGATGAACAGGTCCTTGTTGCGGTTCTCCTTCGCCATGAGGACGTACAGGTCGGATTCCGGGATGTCCATCGTCAGGATGCCGTACGGGTAATTGAGGCTGTCGTTGTCGAGCAGCCGGGCCAGCACGATGCGCGACGGCTTGCGTTCCTCTACCCCCTGGGTCACCTGCTGGTCGGTCGGGCTCGTCGCCGGCATCGCGGTGAACGTGACGTTGCCGTAGGCCTTGCTCGCGGCTTCGTACCACGGGGTCAGCCGGTCGGCGGCGCTTGCGCGCCGGACGTAGACCTCGTCGACGGGCAGCGTCGGATTGTCCAGGTAGACGGAGATGCTCGTAATATCGGAATTGGTGACGAGCATGTTCCGGAACACGCCGTCGAGGTAATCGTAACCGTCGATATAGGCGCTGCTGTTCGTGTAGTCGGCGGACAGGAAATCGCGCAGCCGCCGGTCGAGGTACAGGGAGGAGGACACTTTGGAATACGAGTCCAGCTTCATTTTCAGGTTGGCGCCGATCTGATCGGTCGTCGTCGCCATGCTGGCGTACACTTGGCGGCTTAGCTCGTTCTTCATCGTCTCGTAGGAGTAGACGGCGAAGAAGAGCAGGGGCGCGACGGACGCGAGGCCGAGCGCCACGAACAGCTTGTTGCGCAGGCGCATGTCCAGGAAGGGGCGGATGAGGTAGCGTTCCAGCGGGCGTCGCACAAGGATTCTCCTCCGGCGTCAATAAAATTGTTTGCGGTATTGGTTCGGCGTGACGCCGGCGGTCTTGTGGAACAGCGAGCAGAAGTACGACACGTTCTCGTAGCCGACCCGCCCGGCGATCTCGTGGATCTTCAGCGAGCGGTCCGCGAGCAGGGCGGAGGCGCGCGCCATCCGCATGTCCGTGATGGCCTCGAGAATGGTGCGGCCGGTCTTCTCCTTGAAAATCGTGCGGACGTAGTTCGGCGACAGATACACTTCCTTCGCGATGTCCTCGACGGTCAGCGGCAAACGATAATCGCGCGCGATGATCGCCTCGATGCTCCGGGCGATGCCGAGATGCCGGTCCCGGTCCTTCTCCGAGAGGACCAGGATGAGGCTGCCGCACGCTTGCTTCAAATAATCGCCGATGTCGCCCAGCACCTCGCAGCCGTTCATGAGGTCCCATTCGCCGCGGACGGGGCCGGCGGCCTCGGCGTCCTTGACCGCCTGGCCGAGCTGATGCTTCACGCCCGAGAGCAGGCGGACGGCGGCGGCCCGGGCGGGATGGCGGTGAACGCGGCGCGTCTTCAGCTCTTCCATGAAACGGTCGATCTCCCGCTCCGCTTCGTCCGGCTTCAGCTGGCCGATCGCGCGCAGCAGCGCCGCCTGGTACGCTTCGACTCCGACCTCCCCGGTGCTCGGTTCCCGAACCGCTTCCGCGCGGATCAGCGCGCCTTTGCCGACGTAGAAGGCGTGCTCCGCCGCGGCGCGCGCTTCCTTGAGCAGGGCGTACGCGTCCTCGGGCCGCTCGCCCGGCCGGGACAGGCCGATCGTGAGGCGAACCGGGAAGCTCTCCGCCATTTCCCGCTGCAGGCCGGTCCACAGCGCGTCGTCGTTCCGGGGATCGGCGGCGGGGAACAGCGCGGCGAAATCGCCGTATTCCCCGTCGATCAGCCCGCCGGCGAAGCCAAGCGCCTTGAGCCGGGCGCGGACGGCTTCCGTGAGGCTCGCTTCGAGCTGCTTCGGCGCCTGCTCGCCGGACGCCGAGCCGCCGTCGTCACCGATCCAGGCGACCGAGAGGGAGGCGACCTTGAGCGGCCCCCGGAGCAGCTCCGGCATGCCGTCCATGCGCAGCAGCTTCGCGGCCGCTTCTTCGCGGGCGTCATCGCCCGGTTCGAGGAACAGCGCGCGCAGCAGCTTCTCCTTCGCCATCGCGATCGTCTGCTCCGCGAGGCGCGCCTCGTCGCATTTCAGCTTCACCTTCTCCATCAGCTGGCGCAGCTCGTCGAGATCGATCGGCTTCAGCAGGTAGCCGGACGCTTCCACGGCGATGGCGGCCTTGATATATTGGAATTCGTCGTGGCCGCTCAGGAAGACGATCTTGACCCGCTTGCTGTGCTGCTTCGCCCGCTTGGCGAATTCGAGCCCGTCCATGATCGGCATGCGCACGTCGGTGAGGATGACGTCCGGGTCCAGCGCCTTGGCCAGCTCGAGCGCTTCCCGGCCGTTCTTGGCCGTGCCGGCGACCGCGATGTCCATCGCGTCCCACGGGACGTACCGCGAAAGCGTATCCAACTCCATTTTTTCGTCGTCCACGAGCAGGATGGAATACATGGTGCTGCCCCCTTTTATCCCTTTATCGATATGAAACGGAAGATCGCGCGAGCGCGGCGCCCGGCTATGGCGATCGCCGCTTCATTATTGTAGTGCGGCCGGCGGATTTCAACAATGGGACGAAAGCAACTGCGGCGGTTTGGAGCATGAATCGGCGAATGTTTGCATGGATGGAAGGGCGGCCGTCTCCTATAATGGGGATTGTTCCGATGCGAGACGACAACTTAAGTGGACGGAGGAAAGCAATCGTGAAACCCGACGCGGAAGCGCTCGGCCCGCTGCCGGCCGTACGGCGCCCGGGCAATTGGAAACGGTTACGCGGCCAGAAGCTGCTATGGCTGATGATCCTGCCCGCCTTTATCTGCACCCTGCTGTTCTCCTATACGCCGATGTTCGGCCTGTATATGGCGTTCATCAATTACACGCCCGGAGGCTCGTTCGCGTCGTCGTTCTTCGGCGGCGAGTTCGTGGGGCTGCAGTGGTTCAAGTATTTCTTCGAAAGCGGCGACTTCTGGATCATTCTCCGGAACACGCTGGCGCAAAGCCTGCTCAGCCTGCTGCTCGGTTTCCCGGCGCCGATCATCCTGGCGATCGCGATCAACGAGGTGCGCTTCGGGGCGTTCAAGAAGTTCGTGCAGACGGTCTCGTACCTGCCGCACTTCATCTCGTGGGTCATCGCGGCCAACATCATCATCTCGGTGCTGTCGACGCAAGGCCTCGTGAACAAGCTGCTCATGCTGCTGCACGTCACGGACAAACCGATCGCCTTCTTCCAGCACGGCCCGTACTTCTGGTGGATCATCGGCTTCTCGAACATGTGGAAGGACATGGGCTTTAACGCCATCATGTACCTCGCGGCGATCACGTCGATCAATCCCGAGCTGTACGAGGCGGCGAAGGTCGACGGCGCGAGCCGCGTCCGGCAAATGCTGCACGTCACGCTGCCGGCGCTCCGGCCGACGATCGTCATCCTGCTCATCCTCGCGGTCGGCGGCGTGCTGAACGCGGGCTTCGACCAGCAGTACCTGATGCAGAACGACCTCGTGCTGAAGTATTCCGACGTCATCGACACGTACACGTACCGGTACGGCCTGCAGAACGGCATGTTCTCTTACGGCGCGGCGGTCGGCTTGTTCAAGTCGCTCGTGGCGTTCGTCCTGGTGCTCGCCGTCAACCGGCTGGCCAAGAAGGTCCATGACCAGGCGCTGTTCTAAGCCGCAGCCATCACGCAAAGGAGTGGAGACATGAGAGGCAAATCGACGGGAGACGTGCTGTATACCGGCATCGTGCATCTGTTCCTGATCGCGGTCGTGTTCGTGACGTTCTATCCGTTCTGGAACGTGTTCGTGCTGTCGGTCAACAGCGCGTCCGATACGATCAAGGGCGGCGTTTATTTCTGGCCGCGGGAGCTGAACTTCACCAGCTACAAAGAAATTCTGACCGACCGCGAGATTCTGCACGCGGTCTGGGTGACGGTCGCGCGGACGGTGATCGGCACGCCGCTGACCGTCATGGTCATCAGCCTGCTGGCGTACCCGCTCAGCAGCCGCGAGCTGGCGTTCCGGCGGCCGGTCACGCTGTACTTCATCTTCACGATGTATTTCGGCGGCGGGCTCATCCCGTACTACATGGTGCTGAAGAATCTGTACCTGATCGACACGTTCTGGGTGTTCGTCCTGCCGGGGCTCATGAACGTCTTCTACATGATTCTCGTGCGGACGTTCATCGAGCAGCTGCCGCAGGAAATTTCGGAGTCGGCGAAGATCGACGGCGCGAACGACCTGCAGGTGTACTTCCGGATCATCCTGCCGCTTACGACGCCGGTGCTGGCGACGATCGCGCTGTTCACGGCGATCGGCCACTGGAACGCCTGGTTCGATTCGTACGTGTTCACCTACAAGTCCAGCCTCAAGACGCTGCAGGCGGTGCTGGTCAAGATCCTCAATCAATACCAGACCGGCGCGATGGTGTCGGACGCCCAGAAGCTGGCGGATTCCAGCAAGCGGCTGGCGGTGTCCTCGGATACGATCCGGATGGCCGCCACGATGGTCGCCACGCTGCCGATCGTCATGGTGTACCCGTTCCTGCAGCGGTATTTCGTCAAAGGCATGACGCTCGGCTCCGTCAAGAGCTGATCCGCAATGGCGCCGGCAATGCCGGCCATGAAAGGGGTGACCGCCGGCCATAGTCGCGCCCGGCCTGCCGAATTCGGAAGACGCGCATCAGCGAGACAGGATGGTCCGCATGGCGGATCGCAACCACTACGGATCTAGGGGGATACGTTCCATGAAGAAAAAACAGGTACTGCCCGTCGTGCTCGCGGCGGCGCTTATGCCCGCGCTGCTGGCCGGCTGCGGCGACGGCGGGTCCGATAACGCGGCGAATACGAATTCGAATGCGAACGGCGGCTCGAATGCCGGCACGAACGCGCAGCCCGCGAACGACGGCGGCGACCAGACGGACGCGAACAAGCCGTCGGAGCCGATCACGCTGACCTTCTTCGACAAGAACACCGGCGCCGCGTTCGATAATCCGGTCGCCCAGGAAATCATGAAGCGCACCGGCGTGAAGGTCGAAATCCAGCAGCCGACCGGCAATCCGTCGGAGAAGCTGAACCTCATGCTCGCGAGCAACGACTTGCCCGACATCATCCTGATGGACCGCGGCGGCGACATCGTGAACAAGTACATCGCGGCCGGCGCGATCATCCCGCTGAACGACCTGATCGACAAATACGGGCCGGACGTGCAGTCGCAGTACGGCGATATTTTATCGAAGACGCGATTCAAGGACGGCAAGAACTATTACCTGTCGAATTGGTACGGCATGGACAACGATCCCGTGTTCGGCGTGCAGATGCGCAAGGACATGCTGAAGGAGCTCGCGCCGGACAAGGCGGAGGGCGGCCAGCCGTTCACGACCGACGAGTTCGAACAATTGCTGAAGGATTTCAAGGCGAAGTACCCGACGATCGACGGCAAGCCTTCGATTCCGCTGACGCTGAACGCCGAGAACATGGGCGCGGTGCTGGGCACGTTCAAGGGCATGTGGGGCATGAAGCCGTACTACGAGGACGGCGACAGCCTGAAATTCGACGTGAAGGACCCGAAATACCGCGAGATGATCCTCTATATGAACAAGCTGTACCGCGAAGGGCTGATCGAGCAGGACTGGGCGGTCAACAAGTCGCAGACGTGGGAGCAGAAGATTTCGAACGGCATCGTGTTCTCGACCGTATCGGCGTATTGGGATCTCGGCAACGCCAACGGCGCGCTGAAGAAGGACGGCGGCGCGGATAAGCAGCTGTTCGCCTACAAGGTCGTGGCGCCGGGCACCGACCCGTCGCAGACGACGTTCGGACCGCGCAGCCCGCTCGGCTGGGACGCGATCGCGATCACGAAGAAGAACAAGCATCCGGAAGAGACGATGAAGTTCATCAACTACCTGGCGAGCGAAGAAGGCCAGTACCTCCTTATGTGGGGCGTCGAAGGCCAGACGTGGGACCTGAAGGACGGCAAGCATACGCCGAAGCCGGACGTGCTGCAGGCGCTGAAGGACGACTGGGCGGGCGAGACGAAGAAGACGGGCATCCGGACGTGGACCTGGTTCATCAAGAACGGGCTCGGCTCCGACGGCACGCCGTACGACGTCTCCCGCTTGAACCGCGGCGAGATCGAGCAGATGGCGTCCAAGAACCTGCTGGATTCCGTCTACGACACGTCGCCGTACGACAACTTGAACCCGGAGGGCGGCACGCCGGTATCGCTGAGCTACCAGAAGGTGCAGGACATCATGAAGCAGTCGCTGACCAAGATCATCATCTCGAAGTCCGAGCAGGAAGCGAACGCCGGCTTCGACGCCATGCTGGCGGAGATGAAAGCGGCGGGCGACGAGAGCGTCGAGAAGGCCATCACGGATAACTACAAAACGCGCATGGAGCTTTGGAAATAACCGGATAACGAAGGGGGCTGCAAAGCCCCCTCTTATCCGTCGAAACGGAGGCGATGCGAGATGAAGAGCGAACAAACGCGGATCGCGGCTGCGATCGGGGAGACGGCGCTGACGATCGACAACGGCGCGCTGACGCTGACCGTGGACTTGGCTACGGGGACGTACGGCGCCGTCTGGCGAGAAGGGGCGTCGCTGGCCGGCGCGTCGGCGGCGTACCGGCTGGGGAACCGGCTGCTTAGCACGGAGAAGGATTACCGGATGCGCGGGGTCGCCGGCGGGACGGTCCGGGATGTCGAAGACGCTCTGGGACGCGGCGTGCGGGCGACCGTCCGGCATGAGGCGGCGGGCTTGCCGGCCGTGAGGCAGCAGTTCACGGTATACGAAGTGCAGCCGTGCTTCGTCGTTTCATTCGAGCTGGAAGCGGTGGACGGCGGGGAAGTGGCGTCCGATTACATGGCGCCGCTGCTCGCGGACGCCGCGTCCGGCGCGCTGCGCGCCGGACCGGCCGGCGAACGGGAAGCGCTCGCGGCGCTGCGCGTGCCGTTCGACAACGACAAGTGGGTACGCTACGAAGCGGTCGCGCTGCCCGGCGCCGCGGCGAGCTACGAGGCGACGGCCGTGTACGAGCCGGCGTCCCGCCGGGGCGTCGTGCTCGGCTCGATCCGCCACGACGCGTGGAAGACCGGGCTGACGCTCTCGAGCGGCAGCGCGACGGCCGTCGAGTCGATCGCCGTCTTCGGCGGCGCCGCCGACGAGCTGACGCGCGACAGCGTTCCGCACGGCGCGCTGTCGGGCCGGTCGATCGCATCGCCGGATATCTGGATCGGCGCCTATGCCGACTACCGGCGCGGCCTCGAGGCGTTCGGCCGGGCGAACGCGGCGATCGCCCCGGCGCTGCCGTGGGCGCACGGCGTGCCGTTCGGATGGAACAGCTGGTCCGCGGCGGCCGAGAAGCTGGACTACGACCTGTACGCGTCGACCTCGGATTTTCTGCGCGGGATGCAGGATCGGGGCTTTCATAACGACGGCGTCGTCTATATCAACTTCGACTCGTTCTGGACGAACTTGACGCCGGAGGAGCTGGAGCGGGCGGTCGCCCATGTCAAGGGCAACGGCCAGAAGGCGGGCATCTATTGGACGCCGTTCGCCTTCTGGGGCAAGGATGCCGGTCGCGTCGTCGAAGGCACCGACGGCCGCCATACCTACGACGAGCTGCTGCTGCGCGACCGCGAAGGGCGGCTGCTGCCGGATCTCGACGGCGGGCTCGCGATCGACCCGACGCATCCCGGCAGCCTGCAGCGCACGGCCTATCATTTGAACCGGTTCGTCGAGCGGGGCTTCGAATACGTGAAGCTCGATTTTCTCGGACACGGGGCGCTGGAGGGCCGGCATTACGACGCGTCGGCGCAGACGGGCATTCAGGCGTACCGTGTCGGCATGGATTATATCCGCGCGCTGCTCGATCCCGCGCGCATCGGCCGGCCGTTCCATATCAACCTGTCGATCGCGCCGCTCTTCCCGTCGGAATACGGGCACAGCCGGCGCATCTCCTGCGACGCGTTCGGCCTGCTGGCGGACACGGAATACATGCTGAACGCGCTGACCGGCGCCTGGTGGGCGAACGACGCGCTGTACCGGTTCAACGATCCCGACCATACGGTCCTGTACAAGAGCTTCAACCAGGATCCGACGGCCCCCCATGAAGGGCGCAGCCGGCTGAACGCGTCGGTCGTCAGCGGCACGGTGCTCCTCATGGGCGACGATTTCCGCAAGCCCGAGGCGCGCGAACGGGCGGCTGCGTGGCTGCCGAACGCGGAGGTGCTGGCGGTTGCCCGGCTCGGCCGGGCGTTCGTGCCCGTGGAAAGCCATACGGGGTCCGGCGCGGCGGACGCGTTCATGCTGGAGTCGGAGGAAGAGGACGGAACGCGCGTCGTGCTGCTCGCGGTATTCAACTTCGACAAGTCGGCGCCGGCGACGAAAACGATTCCGCTCGGACGCGTCGTTCCGGGCGGCGACGCCGCCGGTTGGCAGGTCAAGGAGCTGTGGTCGGGCGCCGTCTCCGAAGCGCGCGGCGAGCTGCGCGTGCCGCTCGAGGCCGCGGAATCGGTCTTGCTGAAGCTGACGGCTCACTGATAATAGGCAACTGGCCGGCGGCGCGCCGAACGGGGAGGCTTCCTCGTTCGGCGGTCGCCGGTTTTGTTTGTTGATGCGGCGCTTGCTTCGGAGATTTTAGGCACGCGCACGGATGCACGGAAAGACGGAAGTTCGCGATTCGGGGCGGCTAACGGGGCGAATCTATCGTTCGCGCTCGCGTATTCTTCGTGACGGGCGGCCCGGCGGTTTCTCCCGCCGCGGATTGGCGTTATAATGGGAGGTACCTGATGCGGGCCGGCTGGACAAGCCGGCTCCCTATCGCATGCTAGCGCAAGGAGTAGAAGCCGACATGGAACGATCCCCGAACGGAGTCGCAACCGCCAGGAAGCGCTGGCTGCCTGTGCCGGCTTATCTCGCGCTGCTGGCGGCCGTATGGGCGAACCGAGCGGCGCTGCTCGCCTGGATGCAGTCGGGCGACGCCTCGCCGGCGCTCATGCTGCTGCTCGTCACGGGCCTCGCGTTCGTGCCCGTGATCCCGTTCAGCGTCGTCATCGGCACGATGGGATTTTTGTACGGCGCGCTTCCCGGGGCGCTGATCAGCCTGACCGGCGCCTGGCTGGCCGCCCTGGTCATGTACGGCCTGTTCCGGTACGCGCTGCGCGGCCGGGCGCGGCGGCTGCTCGGCAAGCATCGCGCGACGGAGCGGTGGACGGCGCTCGTCGAGCGCTACCCGTTTCGCTCGATCGTCGTGGCGCGGCTGCTGCCGGTCGTCCCTCAGCAGGCGGTGAACGTGTACGCCGCCGCCCTGCCGATCCCCTTCGCCGTCTATGCCGGAGCGTCGCTGCTCGGGAAAATGCCGGCGATGCTCGTCTTCGCCTTCATCGGCGGACGGCTCGCGGGAGACCGGCAATCGCTGATCGCGGCCGTCTGCGTCTATGCGGCGTTTTTGCTCGCGGTCTATGCCGGCAACCGCATTTGGGCCCGAATGGGGACGCGAGGCGGGGGCGATTGAGCCGAACGGAAGCGATTTATGGATGAAAAAGGAAGGCGCGGGTTGTCAATTTTGGACAATTCGGCCTTTTTTTGTTTTCCAATATTTAGAATGCCGTTATAATAGAAGGGGACGCGCAAAGCGAGGTGAACGCGATGAAACGCATGCTGATGGGCGGCTTCCTGCTGATCGGGGGCATTCTGTTGTACGTCGGGACCGCTATTGCGGCGGCCGTCTACGCTTCGAACATGACGTTCTGGGAGACGTCGGACGGGCGGTTCAGGGCCGCGCTGCGGGAGACGGGCGGCGCCTGGGCGCACGGGCTGGCGATCGGTCTCGCGGTGATCGGATTGGCTATCCTCGTCTATGAAAGTCGTTTTTTTATAGGGATCATTCGGCGCTATTCCGACGTAGTTAAAGAAAGAAGCGCCGAATTCGACCGGAAGTACAAGTGAGCCGGTTTGGCAAGGAGCGGGCAGGGGGACGGCGGATGAGGCGGACCGCAAAAGGCGGAACGTGTATCTCAACAACGGTCGGACCGCGGCCGGAGCCGTACCTATTCAACGAAACGGGGGTATGACATAATGGAAGCAAAACCCGCCAGCTTGCCGGGCACCGACTTGCCGGCCGGCTTGTCGAAGCCGGCGCGGCGCGCGCTGGCGAACGCGGGCTTGACCGGCCTGGCGCAGGTGGCCAGGCTGTCCGCCGGCGAGTTTCTTGCCTTGCACGGCATCGGGCCGAAGGCAGTGGATCTGATCCGCGAAGCAATGGCCGTGAAGGGCCTGGGGTTCAAGGGCGATTCATGACGCAGTCAACGCAGCGCGTCGTTCTCTGGCATTACTAAGGACGCGGACGAGCGCGCGGTGCTGACGTTTCATAGGGGAATCGATCTCTGACCGAGAAAGGAGCGAACGCATGCGCCGATTGCCGGAACCGTTCGCGCAAGGCCGTACGGCAGAGGTGTACCCCTATGGCGAGTCCGCGGTGCTGAAGCTCTTCCGCCCCGGGATCCCGGTGCCGCTCATCGAAGACGAGTTCCGCGTCGGCAGGCGCGCGCGCGAAGCCGGCATCGCCACGCCGCTTCCGCTCGAGCGGCTGGAGATCGACGGACGCCAAGGCATCGTTTTCGAACGGATCGCCGGCGAATCCATGCTCGCCGCCATGCTCGCCCGGCCCGAACGCGCGGACGGGCTGGTCCGGCAGATGGCCGACCTGCATGCCGCCGTCCACGAGCTGGATGCGCCTCCTGGACTTCCGTCGCAGCGCGGGACGCTGCAGGCGCGGATCCGGGAAGCGCAGCGGCTGACGGAAGCGGAGAAGGAGGCGGCGCTGCGAAGGCTGGACGCGCTGCCGGACGCGGCGAAGCTGTGCCACGGCGACTTCCATCCCGACAATATCATGGTGGCGGACGGCGCCTGGATCATCGATTGGATGAACGGCGCGAGCGGACATCCGGCCTGCGACGCGGCGCGGACGATGCTGCTGTTGCGGTACGGCGCGCTTCCGCCGGGCACGCCGCGAGAGCTCGTCAGCACGGTCGACGCGCTGCGGCAAGGCTTGGTCCGCGGTTATGTAACGCGATATTTGGAACGGACCGGCATCCAGCTGCGGGAAGTGGAGTCTTGGATTTTGCCGCTGGCGGCCGCGCGGTTGACGGAGCGGCCGCCCGAAGCGGAGCAGCAGACCTTCGTCCGGCTGGTCAAAACGCAGATCGGCGCCGAGTAACGCCAAGCCGAAGGAGGGCAATGCGGCATGTTGTTCAAGATCGTCGTCGTGGCGCTGCTGGCCGTCATCGTGCTTCAGCTCGCGGAGGTGCTTTATCGCCTGCCGCGCCGGAACGCGGCCAAGGAAGCGATGGAGCGGGACGGAATCGCCGCGAAGCCGGCCGACAGACGACCGGAAGACGGTTCCTGACGTGCCCTTGGCCGCGCATCCGGTCTTCTGCCGGAAATTGTAACCCTTTTCAACACCATGCCGTCCAGGATAACGGCAGCGAAGCGCAGCGGCAGCGCCGGTCAATCGTCGAGCGCGGGAGAGAAGGAGGTAGTTCAGCATGGTTAAAGGGGCCGCTTTTCTGCTCGAACTGGCACGAATCGTCGTGTTGCTTTTCCTGACGCTCTTCCTGCTCGACGGGATGGAACGAGCCGTTTTCGGGACGTTCGGCGAGCCTCGGCCGTCGTTATTGCGGGGCGCCGGCAACTTCGCCCTGTTCGTCGTGCTGTATCGTAACGCGCTGCAGTTTAACGGCTGGTACAAGTCGGATCGCTCGCGCAGGCTGGGACGGGCTTGGACGAGGGGCTTGATCCTTATGGCCTCGGGCGCGATTTTATCGTCGGCTTGGATGTGAGAGAGCGCGGGCCGAGGGAAAAAAGGAGGAGAACGAGCTGGTCGCATGGAATGCCATTCATTATCCGACCTTGTCCGGGACGGTCGATTGGGGACCGGTGACGGGACGCTTCGTGCGGGCCGACGATCCCGGGGACCTATCGCTCGTCAGCAACGTCAGCATCGTGCCGCATATCGGCGACCGCGTGGTCATGATTCGGCTGGATAACGGCCGTTGGGAGCTGCCCGGCGGCACGCTCGAGGAAGGCGAGCCGCATCGGGACGGTCTCCGGCGTGAATTGTTGGAGGAGCTGGGCGCGGAGCTCGTGTCCGATTTTCAAGTATTCGGCTATTTCGATTGCCGTTCGAGCGCGCCGGCGCCATACCGGCCGTACATTCCGCATCCCCGGTTCCGCCGGCTCGTCGGGCACGGGGAGGTCGAGTTGGTCGGCATGCCGCTGAACCCTCCGGACGGCGAGCGGGTGGTCCTCGTGGAACCGGTTCCGATCGACGAAGCGGTTCGGCGTTTTCTGGACGGCGATCGGCAGGAGCTGGCGGAGCTTTACCGGCTGGGCCATGCGCTGCGCAGGCTCGGCGGGTCCGGCGCCTAACGCGGACGATCGGGAGCGGTTCCCCTGAAGAGCGGATCTCCGAAAAGCCGTTCGACCGCAGACCGCCGGGCCGTCTAAGGTGCAAGCCGACCGTCGTTTTACGTAAACAAGTCCGTCACCATCGTTTTGGCGCAAAGCATCGGCGTTTCCTTATTTGACGTTCATCCGCGAAAGGAGATTGACTATGAAATTGCGTCTGCTGCTGAAAGGAATCGGCATTTCCGCCGTCATGCCGTGGTTTGTCTACTTTATCGCGTTGGGGCTGCAAGCCCGGATGCAAAGCCAGCAAAACGATTTTCAGTATCATGACAGCTATTTCCTGGTGCTGAACGTCGGCTGGACGGGCTACGCCATCGGATTCGCCGTCTGCTTCGTGCTGCTGGCGATCGGCTACGTGCTGTTCGCAGCCGTCAAGAAGGTGAAATCATGAAGGAGTCCGTCGTCATCGTGCCGTTCGACGCGAACTGGCGGTCGGAATTCGCCGACATCGGCGCCAACCTGAGACGCGCGCTCGCGGACCGCGCGGTTCGCATCGACCATATCGGATCGACGTCGATCGTCGGCTTGGATGCCAAACCGGTCATCGACGTGCAAGTTTCCGCCCGCGGGCTAACCGATCTCGAGGCGATTTCCGATGCGCTGACCGGCCTCGGGTACGTGCTGCGCGCCGATAATCCGGATTTGACGAAGCGGTATTACCGCGAGTCGGAGGGCATGCGCCGGACGCATATCCACGTTCGCGAGCACGGCAGCTTCTCGGAGCAGCTGTCGCTGCTTTTCCGCGATTACGTCCGCGCGCACGCGCACGAGGCGAAGCGGTACGCCGCGATCAAGCATTCGCTCGCCAAGTCGCATCGCCATGAGCGGGACCGTTATGTGGAGGAGAAGGAACCGTACATTTGGGACATGTTGCGCAGCGCGAGCAAATGGAGCCAACAAACCGGATGGCGGCCGGGCGCTTCCGACATGTAGGCGGCCGAATCGGACAGCAGCCAAAAGACAGAAGCCAAACACAGATAGAAGCCAAAATCAGACAGAAGCCAAAGACAGAAGGATGTCATTACGCATGAAGCAAACGAACCTGCAGCGCGCGATCGCGCTGCGCGAACGGGGCGAGCCGGAGGCGGCCAAGCGGGTCCTCGAGCAATTGGTCGAAGAGGAGCCCGGCAACGCGGAAGCGTGGTACCAGCTGGCTTGGGTGCACGACGTCATGGAGCTGGAACGGGAAGCGGTCCCGCATTACGAGCGGGCGCTTCGCTGCGGACTTGCGGGCGATGACCGGGCGGGCGCCTTGCTCGGTTTGGGCAGCACGCTGCGGACGCTTGGCCGGTACGAGCAGTCGCTGGATCTGTTCGACGAGGCCGTCAGGGAGTACCCCGGCCGCCGGGAGTTCCAGACTTTCCGGGCGATGACGCTGCATAATCTGAACCGGCATGCCGAAGCGATGGCCATCTTATTGAGCCAGCTTGCGGAGACGAGCGGGGATTCGGGCATCGCGGCATACGGGAAGGCGATCGGCTTCTACGCGGACAAGCTGGACCGCGCGCGGGGCGCAAGCCCGGAGGAAGCGGCGGGCACGCTGACCGTGCGGCCCGGCGTGCAGGAAGAGCTTCGTGTAGCAGAGAAACGAACCATGAACCTGCCGAAGCCCGAAGCGGCCGCATCGGCGGACGAGAGCGGCTGCGTCCGCGACCGGCTGATCGCGTATAACGCGAGCCGGCTGCCGGAAGCGTATCGCGGCCGCTACGAAGAGATCAACCTGGTCCAGCGGGATGCGGACGGCCGAATCATCGGCGGCGTCTTGAGCGTCTATTGCTGGAACTGGTTCGAAGTCGACATTCTCTGGGTCGATGACGCCTATCGCGGCCGGGGCGCGGGATCCGCGCTGCTGGAGGCGGCGGAACGCGAGGCGAGGATGCGGGGCTGCGCGTTCGTGAAGCTGAACACGTTCTCGTTCCAGGCGCCGGCGTTTTACGCGAGGCACGGCTATGCCGAGCTGGCCGTCATCGAGGATGCGCCGGCCGGACACCGGCATTATTATTTCATCAAGAAACTGCAGCATGAAGGGGATAACCGATCGTGAGTCCAATCGTTGCGGCGGCCGTTCCGGCCGTCTTGTTTTTTGCGTTGATATTCGGGATATGGCATTACCAGCGCAGGCAGCGCGCCATGCGGCCGCCCGCCGGCAAGTCCGGCGGGGAAGCCGTCCCGGCCGCGTTCGCGGACGAGCCCGATTTTCCGCTCCCGTTCGGCTATAGCAGCCAATGGTTCGCCGTCCGTACGACGGATACGCGGGCAGTCGCCGACCTGCTTCGGCTGAACGGGCGGCAGCGCGCCAATTGGCGAACCGGTCTGGCCGGGGCCGACGCCGGCTATTGCTTCGTGACGCCGCCCGTCAACGGTTGGACGCTGGTCATTCAGCCGGCCATGCCGGAATTGACCGGCGACGGGCAATCGGGTCCGCTTCCGGCGCTGGAGGCGCTCAGCCGCGCCTTCGGCGAAGCGTGCTATTTCGGGACGCATCGCGTCGTCGGCTACCGCGCCTGGGCGAGGTCGGTGGACGGGGTAATCGTTCGCGGCTTCGCATATGCCGGCAGCGGAGCAATCGTGTTCGATCGGGGCGAGCCGAGCGAAGAGGAACGAACGGACAACCGCTTGTTTACAGGTCCGGAGGCGGCTGACCCCGTATTCCCGGACGAGGAGGATGTACGGCGCATAGCCGGGCTGTGGAGCGTCGATCCGGCGATGGCGCAGGGCGGCTACACCCGGGGGACGGGAATCATCGGCGTGCTGCGGACTTCATGACCTATCAACGGAGGCGGGCACATGACGAAGCATGAACACGAGGAGGCGGCGGAACGTCCGGTCTCGATAGGAAATGCCGATCCGGAACTTGCGCCGGGACGGGAGGGCGGGCGAATCGCCTTGATCCGCGGGCAGGAGAAGGCGTATCACGACGATTGCTACCGGAATCACCGGCTGTTCGCGCCCGGCTCTTGGCTGCATAAACCCGTGCGGACCGTCATGGAGCTGTTCGACGCGTTCGACGACCGGGAGGAGCTGCAGGTGCTCGATCTCGGCTGCGGCGTCGGCCGGAACAGCATCCCGATCGCGGAAAAGCTGGCGGGACGGAGAGGCGCCGTCGTCTGCGTGGACTTGCTGGAATCGGCCATCGCCCGCTTGACCGAATACGGCCGGACGTACGGCGTCGAATCGCGCCTGCGGCCCGTGCTGTCGAGCATCGAAGCCTTCGCGATCGAACCGGGCGGGTACGACTTCATCATCGCCGTCTCGACGCTGGAGCATCTATGCTCGCGGTCGGCTCTCGATGCGAAACTCGGCGACATGGTCCGAGGCACGCGGGCGGGCGGCATCGTCTGCGTCATCGCCGGCACCGGCAATACGGAGACGGACGTCCTGACCGGAGAGCCGCTCGACCCGATGTTCGAGATCAATCTGCCGACGCCGGACCTGTTGGCGTTGTTGGACGGCCGCTTTGCCGGATGGGACATCCCGATGCGGTCCGTCAAGCCGCTTGCGTTCGACATCGAACGGAACGGCCGCGCCGTCATCCTGGCGACGGATTGCGTAACGTTCGCGGCGCGCAATCCGGGCGGTCCGAAGGGCCAGACGCCGCAAGCCGACTAAACGCGGCAAGACGAAGAAGATTACGGCGTTTCCGGTTCGCCCGGGAACGCCTTTTTCGCGTTCGGTTCTTTGCGGCGGCATGCGAGCGGCGACGAAGGTTAGGCGAGCGAATGACGAGACTTCGAAGCAGCAGCGGAATAGAGGATTCAATATGCAGTCGGAAAGCAAGGGAGAATTTTGTCCGCCGACGTCGAATGTAAGCGGGAAATATGCCGTCTATCCGCTTGTAATTCCTTAATATGGTTCTTGTGGATGATATATTCCGTACAAATTTCCCCCTTTCTATTCTCGCAATCTCACTTATAATGTAAAGAAGTCTATTTTGTTATCATTTTTAATCCATCATTTATCAGGAGGCATCAATGAACGGCATGCAACCATGGCTGCAGCTGATCGAGAAAGCTTCGCTCCGAATCCTGCAGCACGATCTACATCGACGTACGGAGCTTCAGCAGCGCGAGCGCGTCCTGCCGTTTTACGTCGTCGCTTTCGTTCGGGAAGGCGCCTGCCGTCTTCGCTTCGGCGGCAAGGACTACCGCGCGCGGAAGGGAGAAGCGCTCTTCGTCCCGCCGCACGCGCTTCACGATCTCGTGAAAGATTCGGACGAGCCGGCGACCTTCCTCTCCTGGCATTTCACGCTTACGATCGCGGATTGCATCGACGCGCTGCAATGGTTTCAGCTTCCGCCGGTCTTCCGCATTCCCGAGCCGGAGCGGTTCGAAGGGATATTCCTCGAGTACCGGCAGTGCACGGAACGGCCGCGGTCGCTCGCGGACAGCTTGATGGCGGGGGCCAAAGCGCAGGAGCTCGCGGCGATTCTGATCGAGAGCGCGCTCGCGCGGCCCGAGGTCCGGCTGAAAGCGATCTACGCGGACGCGTTCACGGCGATTTTGAACGAGCTGTTGGATGCTCCGGAAGCGCGCATCGATCTCGCCGGGTTGGGGGAACGGTACCACATGCACCCGACTTACGTTTCCAACCAGTTCAAGCGCATTTTCGGCATCACGCCGATGCAGCTGCAGCTGCACCTTCGCCTGCGCAAAGCGAAGCAACTGCTCGAGATGGAGAAGCGGCCGATCGCCGAGATCGCGAGGCTGACGGGGTATGAGGATGCCGACGATTTTTCGCGCTTCTTCAAAAGCAAAACGGGCGTCTCGCCGCTCAAATACCGCAACGAACGCGATCAGGATTCGAATAGCTGACGAAAAGACTTTCGCCGTCAGCGTCGCAAAGATGCAGTGTAAGCCATGCTTCGTCCGCCCTATAATGAATGGGAAGTACGGGAAAACGCATGGAGGTGCGGGGGACGTGGGGAAAGAATTGCGAGTCGGCATCATCGGCTTGGGCGGAATGGGCCGGCTGCATGCCAAGCATTTGAACGGACTGCCGGGCGTGAACGTGACCGCCGTCTGCGGGACGACGCAGGCGAAGGCCGAGGCGTTCGCCGCCGAGCACGCGGGCGGCCGCGCGGCCGCATACGAGTTGTACGCGGACATGCTGGAGAAGGAGAAGCTCGACGCGGTGTATGTCTGTCTGCCGCCCGACGGCCATATCGGCCAAGCGGAAGCCGCCGCGGAGCGGGGAATCGCCGTCTTCGTCGAGAAGCCGATCGCGCTCGATTCGGACAGGGCGGCCCGCATGGCGCGCGCGGTCGAGCAGGCCGGCGTGGCGTCGCAGGTCGGTTATCACAACCGGTTCGGCTCGGCGGTGCAAGAGCTGAAGCGCATGCTGGCGGACGGCACGGCCGGGGCGCCGACGCTGTTCGACGGGCGCTACGACTGCAACTCGCTGCACGCGCCTTGGTGGCGGGACCGCAGCCGTTCCGGGGGACAAGTGTTCGAGCAAGCGATTCATACGTACGACATGGCGATGCATCTGCTGGGTACGCCGTCGCGGATCAGCGGCTTCACGGCGAATCTGGCGCACCGCGAGGTGCCCGATTATACCGTCGAGGACACCAGCGCGGCGGTCGTGCGGTTCGCGTCCGGCGCCATGGCTTCGATCTGCGCGTCCAACAGCGCGGTGCCGTCGGAGTGGAACAGCTCCTTCACGGTCGTTTGCACCAAGCTGACCGCGTATTTCGACGGCCCGAACCGGGCGGAGTTCGTCTTCACGTCGGGCTCCGAGCCGGTGCGCAAGGCGTTCGGCGAAGAACGCGACGTCTATCTGGAGGAAACGAAAGCGTTCGTCGCGGCGCTGCGGGGCGAGGGGCCTGAGTTGTGTCCGATCGCCGAAGGGCTTGCCAGTCTCCGGCTCGTGGAGCGCGTGACGCAGTCGGCCGAGCAAGACGGCGCGACGCTCCCCTACGATTGACGCGACCAGGCTCGGCGCGGTGTCGCCGATGCCCGCGATAAGAGCCGCCAAGGTTCATCCTTGGCGGCTTTTTTGCGTTCCGGTTCTTGCGGGCCGGCCGGTTCATACGCGCCAGCCGGTTCCGGCAGCCGCATCGCTGCCCGGAATCCCGCCGCCGTCAGCGCGCATGCTCGAAATAAACGGATTCGTAGGCGCCCAGCTCTTCCTCCGCCGCGGGCAGCGGATTGGCCCGGATGTTCGCCTTCAGACCGTTGATCAACCCGGGCTTGCGGAGCAGCAGGCGCAGCCGGTCCGCCAAATGCCGCGCATCCCCGACCCGGAACGTATACCCGTTCAGCCCGTCGACGATTTTCTCGGCCATGCCTCCGACGTTGGAGGCGATGACCGGCACATGAGAAGCCAGCGCCTCATGCAGCGCGAGCGGGTAATTCTCGTACCAGACGGAGGGCACGACGGCGAGATCGGCCTCCTGATAGAGGCGGGGAAGATCCGACTCGGCATACGCGCCGTGGAACGTGATGCGCCGGTCGCCGGCGGCCCGTCTCCGCAGCGCGGCCTCGTACTCCGGCTTGCCGTCGCCGTAGATGCGGAGCCGAAGCCGGCGCGACCGCGCGAGAGACATCGTCCGGACGAGCACGTGCACGCCCTTGTGCTCGCTCAGCGATCCGCCGTAGACGAGCGTCAGCGGCGCGCCTCTCCGGTACGTGCGGGCATTGGCGGCGAGCGTGTCGCTTCGCATGCCGTGCGGCAGCGCTTCGATGGTCAAATCCGGCAGTACGTGCCGCACGTAAGCGGCAAGGAACATCGAAGGCGAGAACAGGCGCCGCGCGCCTTGCAGCAGGGAAGCGATCGCCTGCAAGCGGTCCCCGGCCTGCGGAATTTGACAACGGGTCTGGCAAGCCGCCCCGCCTTCGGGTCCCCCGCACAGCTGCTTGTCGACCCGGACCAGATTGAGCCGGGGACAGACGGACCAATAATCCGTCAGCGTCATCACGTACGGAATGCCGAGCCGGATCGAAGCCTGCACGAACGCGAAGCCGCGCATCGCGTGCGCGACATGGACGAGGCTTGGCTGCTCCCGTAGCAGCACCGCTTCCGCCCAGGCGGATAACCGGGGATTCTCCGCGACGTCGGTGGTTCCGGCCGGATCTTCGCGGACGTCGCGATAGGCCAAGACGGGTATGCCGTCATACTCGTAAGACGCGCAGGCGATGCCGTCCGCATCCGCGGCGTCCTCCGGGAGCCGTTCGCCATACGTCGCGACTTTCACGCGGTGCCCGCGCTGCATCATGCCGCGCGCGAGGTTCAAGACGAATTTTTCCGTGCCGGTATACGAATCCGGGTAGAAAGCGTGGACGACGTACAGGATCGACAGCCGCTCGCCCGACAGCATCCGCGCATTCGTCGGCTGCGGAACGAACGGACGCGCTTCGGGCAGCTGCAGCGCCGGAACCCGGAGCGAGACGGCGCTCTCGTTGGCGGATTCGGCATTGCGGCGAGCGGACGGCCCGCCTGCCGCGCGGCTGCGGGAACGTCCCGCGAGCGCGGGCCGGCGTGATTTCCGTGCTTGCTTCATCGACCGGGCGCCTCGCGCGGACTTTTTGCCCGACTTGCGCGCGGCGGCCGGCTTGCTCCGTTTGACCCTGGACGAACGCTGCAGGGTTCGATTCTTCTTCACGGCGCACCTCCGAATGGCGGAATGATCAAGCAGGCTTGCTGGGGTATTCTATGACGAAGCTAACGCGTTGTCGAGGGCGGCGAGCCGCGCCTGTGCCCGATCTTTCGTTTCGAGGCAGGAAGGCGGGCCGTCGAAAGAGAATGATAGGAGAGAATGACTACGCAACGGCGGACGCCGGCGCCGCGAGACGGGGGCGGAAACGCGCGGCGGCCGAAGGAGGCGTTGATTCGGGAGCGGCATCGCCGATTTCCCGATTACGGGCTGGGCGATACCCATTACGACGCGATGAACGAGGCCGTGCCCGGAGGACCGCATTGAACATCGCGGCGCGCATCGTGCCTTTATGCCCGGCGGCGCCGCAAGCCGATAATTGACGCCGGAAGTCAAAATACGCCACTTTGCCGGAAACGGCCAAGCGTTTATAATGACACCGAGGGACACGACGCGGGAAGTTGGGGGCAGGCATGGGGGAATTCCGGGAGACGTTCGAGCATGAGCTTTTTCATCAAAAAAATCCGCAGCTGCTGCACTTGCTGCTGAACCGTTTTTTCAACAAGAAGTCGGAGTTCATATGCGTGACGGCCTTCGATAACGGCGAAATCATTTATGCGAATAAGTCGTTTTCCGAGCGGCTCGGCTACGAATCGGACGAGCTGAAGGGCTTGACCGCGTTCGATCTGCACGCGTGGGACGGCGCCGCGCAGCGCGACGCTTTCAAGGCCAAGCTTGCGGCGCAAGGTTGCGTCGAGGATCTGGTGCTGAACCCGCGCGACAAATACGGCCGGACGCTGACGTTCATTCTATCCGTCGAGACGGTGACGATCGACGGCGTCCAGTGCAATTTGTCCGTCGGCCGGGACATCACGAAAGTGACCGCGATCGAGAACTACCGGTACGAATCCGTGCAGGAAGAGCTGCTGCAGACGATCCGCTCCATGGACGCCTTGGTCATCAAGATGAAGCGGCGCGCGGACAACGAGTTTTATTACGTGCTTGCCGAAGGCCGAATCGCGGAAGAATTCGGCTACACGACGGCGAACAGCTACGGCCGGACGGTGCGCGAGCTCTTCCCGGGGCGCATGGAGAAGGAAGGCGACCTTTACGAGCGGGTATGGCGGGGCGAGACCGTCAGCCTCGAATTCGAGCTGATGGGGCGGATGTTGTACAAAACGTTGAGCCCGAGCCGCGAGCATGGCGCGATTACGGGCATTTTCGGATCGGCCGTCGACATCACGGAGCGCAAAAACATGGAGAAAATGCTGCGCGTCTCGGAGCTGAACGCCGCGCTTGGCCAGCTGGCGGCCGGCGCCGCCCACGAGATTCGCAACCCGCTGACGGCCGTGAGCGGTTTCGTGCAGCTGCTCGGGGAGCAGCTGAAGGCGCAAGGGCTCGGCGGACAATCCTACATCCCGCTTATCCTGTCGGAACTCGCCCGCATCAACGACCTCGTCAGCGAAATGCTGCGGCTGCGCAAGCCGAAGGAAAGCTCCGTCGCCCGGCTGAACGCCTCGGCGCTTCTGCAGGAACTGCTGCCGCTCATCTACGTCGACGCAAACATGCAAAACACGCAGCTGGACCTATCGGGGCTGACCGGCGAGGATGCGGACATCCTTGCGAACGGCGCGCAATTGAAGCAGGTGGTTCTGAACTTGTGCAAAAACGGACTCGAAGCGATGGGCAGCGGAGGCACGCTCGCGCTGGCCGTCAGGCGGGACGGCCGCAAGGCGGCGATCGTCGTCAAGGATTCCGGGCCGGGCATTCCCCCGGACGTTCTGGAGAAGCTGTTCATGCCGTTTTTCACGACGAAGCCTTCGGGCAACGGGCTCGGCCTGTTCATCTCGCGGCAGATCGTGCTGGAGATGGGCGGCGAGCTGACGCTGCATGCCGATTCGACCGGCACGGAGGCCGTCATTGCGTTTCCGGCCGAGCCGGATAGGATTGAAGCGAGCGAGCGATAACGGGCCGCGGCCCGCGATTATGGAATGGCTTTGAGGTGAAACCGACTTGGAACGGCATGATTGGATAACGGCCGATGCGGAAGCGGCCGAGACCGGGCGCGACGTCATCGGCCTGTACGCGCGGACGGACGGCGGCGCGGCGGCGTTCGGCGCGCAGGGGGGCGGGGAACCGGCCGCCGCGCTGCAGGACGTCCTCGCTTCGCTCGACGTTCGTTGGACGGACGGGACGAAGACCGCCGCCGCGGCGATTCGCCGGGACAACGCGCTCGTCGTGACGGCTCGCGCCTTGAACGCGGTCCGGCTGGCGTCGGCGGGAACGGCGGATTTGTTCGGCGTCACGCCCGCGACCGGAGCCGTCGGCCGGTTGTTCGAACTGATGCAAGCGGCCGGCTGCGGCGTAACCGACGATTTACGGGCGCGGTTGCGGGAGATGCGCGCGCCGGCCGTGCTGGCCTTCGGCCGGCTGGCGGCCGTTCTGGCGCAGCCGGAGGCGCCGGTCGTCTTCGAGTGGGCGACTCCGGCCGGCGACTGCCGCGCCGTGGATGCGGACGCGCGCTTGCTGCGCGAGGTGAGCGCCTATATCGACGCGACGGAGACGACGTCCGTCTTCGTCCCGGTCCGCGGCAGCTTGACCGCGCTGAACGCGGCCGGCCGGACGTTCCGCTTGGAGGGAGACGACGGGCGCGGCTATGCCGGCAAGTTGTCCGCCAAGCTCCGGCGCCGGTACATCCGGCCGGAGGCCGCGCTGCCCGTACTGCCCGCGGCCGCCGAGGCGGTCATCGAGCGGAGGACCGTCTACAAGGCGAGCATCGACGAGGAAACGACGGTTGACGTGCTGACGGAGCTGGATACCGACCCGGGGTTGGACCGGGACGAGACGCTGCAGGCGCTCCGGGAGCTGCATGCCCGCTTGGATGCCGCGCTGGAGCAGGACGGCGGCTACGAGCAGCCATCCCCCGTCACCGCCGACGATTATGCGGAGTTGGCGGAAGTCGCGGCGCGGCTGGACGCCAGCAATCCGCTGAAGGGAGCCCGGCGGGAGCTGCATCCCGGGGACGTCGCCGACATGCGGTCGCTGCTGGCGGAAGGCCGGCCGATCGGCCGGCTGGCGGCAGCCGAGGGCGGCGCCCATGCGGCCGACGGGGACGGCGAGGACGGCTACGACGCGGGGCCGGCGGCGCGGGCCGCGAGGCAGAAGGCCGCCGCCGAACGGCAGAAACTGACCGTCGCCGCTTATGCGGATATCGTGAAGCTCGCGGGCCGCCTCGCGAACATGATCGGCGATCTCGAGCGCGAGCCGTCCTGAAGCTTCGGTCGGCGAGCGAAGGCAACCGTTTATCGCAACGGGCTTTTCAGCGGGCAAGTTCTTGTGAAGGACTTGCTTTTTTGGCGCGAACGCCGAACGCGGTCGGGTAGGCGGAACCCGGCTTCCAGCTGTGGGTGCATGGGCTCGAGCTCGTGCTGGGGCCGTCCTTCGGCGTGTTGTACGTGAACTTCATGCCGGAGAGCAGGCGACGGTTCTGGATCTATGCCGCGGCATGGCTGGTTTTTGCCATGCTGCTCGAAGCGCTGCTGGTCCATGTACGGTTTATCGTTTATATGCATTGGCATTTGGGGTATTCGGCGTGCTTCTATGCCGTCGCGCTGGCGTTAGCGCGCTGGCATCGCCGGTTCAATCGCCGGTTGTCGAAATGAGCGGATGCGGCGTCAGCCCGTATTCCCATATCGTCGTGCCAGCAATACTGCCGGGCGGCTCGCCGTTCGGCGGTTTTTTCGTATGCGGCCCCATCGAAAACGCTATTGTACGAATCCAAAGTCCGTTATATAATTTATGTGCCCGAGCACGAAATGAATGTAACCGCTATCAGAGGGCGGTTCAACGCAATGCTAACGAAAAGGGAGGATGTCGCATGCATCGATACGCAGCGGCGCTGCGCGACGAGGACGGCATGTCCGTCGTCGTGCTGACGGACGCGGGGACCGGCTCCGAAGCGAGGCTGCTTCCGGGTGCGGGCAATAACCTGTTCGCCTTCGCGAGCGGCGGCCGCGACGCGATCCGGACGCCGGTCCCGCTCCGGACGCTCCGGGACGAGGCCGGATCGAGGTACGGCACGCCCGTGCTGTCGCCGCCGAACCGGATCCGGGACGGCCGCTTCGCGTTCCGCGGCCGCGATTACCGGCTCCCGCTCAACGAGCCGCCCGACCATCATCTGCACGGCGAGCTGTGCCGCCGCGCGTGGGAGATCCTCGGCT
The DNA here is from genome assembly GCF_900113915.1 of Paenibacillus sp. UNC496MF. Classification (NCBI taxonomy): domain Bacteria; kingdom Bacillati; phylum Bacillota; class Bacilli; order Caryophanales; family Paenibacillaceae; genus Paenibacillus; species Paenibacillus sp. UNC496MF. Next base: position 152,380 of record NZ_FORE01000005.1, on the reverse strand, counting down.
TCGGCGCCGACGAAGCCGAGGGGGCGTGGGCGTCCAGCCGGTTCCGGTACGCGGACCACCCCGATATCCTGGCTTATTTTCCGCATGCGCTGACCTTTACGGTCACGTACCGGCTGCGGGACGGCCGGCTGCGCATGGAGAGCGTCATCCGGAACGAGGGAACGGACGAGGCACCGTTCGCCTACGGGCTGCACCCGTACTTCGCGGTCCCGGAAGACGGCGCCGCCCGCGCGGCGCTTAGCGTGCCGGCCCGGGAGCAATGGCCGATCACGAATTTGTCGTTCGCGACCGGCAGGCCGTCCGCCACCGCGTTTAGCCGGGCCGTCGCAAGCGAAGGCGGCGCGCCGCTCGCGGAGCTTCCGCCCCTCGGCTGCGCGATGCTGACGCTCGACCCGCAGGCCGATCCGGTCTGCCGCATCGCGCTCGGCGATGCCGGCTACTCGATCGCGTACCGGCTCGACCGCGCGTTCCGGTTCGTGCTGCTGTTCCGTCCGGATTGGGACGATGCGTTCTCGATCGAGCCCTACACGTACGTGACGGACGCCTTCAATCTGCCTTACGAGCATGAGCTGACGGGGGCGCAGGGCCTTCCCGCGGGCGAGGAGCGACGCCTCGAGACGGACATTTGGATCGAAGACCACCAAAAGTAAGACGCGAAGGAGGAAGATCGCATGGAGCCTATCGATTTCGAATCGATCATCGCGCCGGAGCTGCCGAAGCGAATGGATCACCGGATCGGCTGCATCGGTTCGGGCTTCATCATGCGCGACTGCCATCTGGTCGCCTACCGCGACGCCGGCTTCAACCCGGTCGCCATCGCCTCCCGCACGTACGGGAACGCGCGGGCCGCCGCCGAGCTGCGCGGCATTCCCAAGGTGCACCGCACGTGGGAGGAGCTCGTCCGGAATCCGGACATCGAAATCCTCGACGTCGCTTTCCCGCCGGACCGGCAGCTCGAGATCGTGCGGGAAGCCGTCAAGCAGCCCCATATCCGGGGTATTCTGTGCCAAAAGCCGCTGGCGATGAACACGCGCGAAGCGCGCGAAATCGTGGCGCTGTGCGAAGAGGCGGGCATCAAGCTCGCGGTCAACTCCAACATGCGCTACGACCAGTCGATCCGCGCCCTGAAAGCGATTCTCGATCGCGGCCTCCTGGGCGAGCCGGTACTCGCGACGATCGAGATGCGGGCCATTCCGCACTGGCAGCCGTTTCTGGAGCGGTACGACCGCATCGAGCTCCTCAACATGGGCATTCATCACATCGACGCGTTCCGCTACCTGTTCGGAGACCCGGAGACCGTCACGGCGGTGGCGCGCCGCGATCCGCGCTCGGCATTCCCGCATCTCGACGGCATCACGCAGTATACGTTCCGGTACGCCGGCGAGCTGATGGCGACGAGCCTCGACGACGTCTGGGCATGGCCGGGCGAAGGCACGGAGAAGGACCTGTACATCAAATGGCGCGTCGAGGGGCTGGACGGCATGGCCGCGGGGACGATCGGCTGGCCGGCATACCCGGAGCGCTGCCCGAGCACCCTGGCGTTCACGACCCGCCAAGCGCCGAACGAATGGATCCGCCCGCGCTGGGACCGCGTGTGGTTCCCGGACGCGTTCCAGGGCACGATGGCGCAGCTGCTGCGGGCCGTCGAGAACGGCACCGAGCCCGAGATCGGCGGGCGGGACAATTTGCGCACGATGGCCGCGGTCGACGCTTGCTACCGGTCGATCGCCGAAGGCAGGACGATCCGGTTCGCCGACGCGCTCGGCGAACACTAACCGTTACGGGAGGGTATGCTTCATGCTTTCAGTGGGGATTTTCAACGCGTATTATCCGTACACGCTGCAGGAGTCGATCGCGCGCATCAAGAGGGACGGCTTCTCCTGCGTGCAGCTCGACTTGGCTTTCAAGGACATGGACTTGGCCCCGGAATCGCTGACGCGGGACAAATGCCGCGTTATCCGCGACGCGTTCCGCGACGCCAATCTGCCGATCGTCTGCATCTCCGGCTATACGAACCTCATCCATGCCGACCCGGTCAAGCGACGGCGGAACGTGCAGGGCGTGAAGAAGATCCTGGAGTTCGCCCGGGAGCTCGGCAGCCCCTACGTCGTCAGCGAGACGGGCACGTTCAACACCGACAGCGACTGGGTGTGGGATCCCCGCAACGGCACCGAGGAGGCGTACGAGGAGACGTGCCGGCAGCTCGAGGAATTGGCCAAATTCGCCTATGACCACGGCGCGGTGTTCCTGGTCGAAAACTACGTGAACAACGTCATCGGCTCCGTCGACCAAGTCGCGCGCCTGTTCGCGGACGTGAACCATCCGGGCCTCGGGCTGCTCATGGACCCGACGAATTTTTTCACCGACGACAACATCGACCGGGTCGACGAGACGCTGAACCGCATCTTCAACATGCTGGGGGATCGCATCAAAATCGCGCACGCCAAGGACTGCAAGCGGGCCGAGGACACCGGCGAGAAGCACGCCGCCATCGATGCCTCGGAATCCCACTCGTTCCGCGGCGCCGGCGCCGTCGAGCTGCCCGCGCCGGGGCTCGGCGAGCTGAACTACGATCTGTACCTGCAGCGGCTGGCGAAGCTGCACCCGAACATCCCGATCATCATCGAGCATCTGGACGAGACGGACATTCCGCGCGCGAAAGCGTTCCTCGACGGGAAGCTCAAGCAGGCGGGCGTCTAGCGCGGCATGCGCGCCGGCATGCGCCGGTTAGCCGCGCATTGGCTCGCCGCGTATCCGATAGACGCCTCCGAACAGGAAGGCTTGGCCGCAAAATAGGCTTGTGAGCGCCGGCGATTCGCTCTATAATGAGAAATGTGCCCGAGCACACTACCAGGATTAGGAGCGAATCATGACCGTAACCATCAGGGAAATCGCACGAAGAGCGGGCGTCTCGCGGGGCACGGTGGACCGGGTGCTGAACGGCAGGCCCGGCGTCAAGCCGAATGTCCGCGACCGCATCCTCGAGATTGCGAACGAATTGCAATATGTCCCGAATTTGGCCGCCAAGGCGCTGGCTTATCAGAAAAAACCGATCGTATTCGGCATCGTGATGCCGCCGAAGGACATCCAATTCTTCGAATTCATCCGCAGCGGCATCGGCGCCGCCGCCGAGGAACTGAAGGATCTCGGCGTCCGCCTCGATTACCGCTACGTGGACAACGAACGCCCCGACGAAGGGGCCGCCGCGATCCGCGAGCTCGTCGAAGCGGGCGCGAGCGGCATCTTGTTCTCGGTCATGGACGACGAGCTGATCCGGGCGAGCATCGACTTCGCCGCGGAACGCGGCGTCCCCGTCGTCACGTTCAATTCGGACGTCGAGGGGAGCAAGCGGCTCTGCTTCGTCGGCCAGGACCTGCGCAAGAGCGGCCTCGTCGCGGCCGGGCTCATGAACCGCGTGCTGCGGGAGGAAGCGAAGGTCGTCATCGTCACGGGCAGCCTGAAGTTCCATGCCCATCGTTCGCGCGTCGAAGGCTTCCGGCAAGGACTCGCCGAAGGGGGCGGCCGGCTGGAAGCGGTGGCCGTGATCGAAGGCTTCGACCGCTACGCCGATACGTTCGAACGGCTGGACCGCGTCCTCGCCCGGCACCCGGACCTTGCCGGCATCTATATGGCGACCGGAGACGTCGCCGCTTGCGTCGACGCCATCAAGCGGCACGGCAGGGAAGGCCGGATTCGCGTGGTCTGCAACGACCTGCTGCCGGCGGCGGAGCAGGGGCTGCGCGAGCGGATCATCGATTTTACGATCGTCCAGAACCCGGAACGGCAGGGCTACTTGTCGCTGCGGATTTTGTTCGACCGCGTGTTCGCCGGCAAGCAGCCCGAGGCGGAGCACCATTTTACGGAGACGCACATTTATATTCCCGAAAGCCTGTAAGGCTTTCTTTTTTGGGCATGTCCGTGCCCGGGCACACGAAGCGTAGCAACGAAAAAGGAGGCGTACACGATGGCAGTTGTCGTGCAGCGAAGGGATTACGGCTTGCAGGGCATCGAGAGCAAGCGGGCGGAGGAGATGGGACTTGCGTCGGCGGAATGGTACGCGACGGCGATTCCGCGCGCGAAGATGAAGGAGCTGATGAAGCGAAAGGACGGCCCGGCGATCCGGGACACGCTGATCTGGTTCGGCGGCCTGATCGTGCTCGGCTGCCTCGGTTATCTATCCTGGGGGACGTGGTGGGCGGTTCCGGCATTCTTCCTCTACGGCCTGCTCTACGCGACGCCCGGCGATTCGAGATGGCATGAATGCGGGCACGGCACCGCGTTCAAGACGCCGTGGATGAACGACGCCGTCTACCATATCGCCTCGTTCTGCGTGCTCCGGTCCGCCACGCCTTGGCGCTGGAGCCACGCCCGCCATCATACCGATACGATCATCGTCGGCCGGGATCCGGAGATCATTACGCCGAGACCGCCGATTTGGAAAATCCTGTACATGCAGCTGTTCCATCTCTACGGCGGCCCGATCGAAATCAAACGGTTCGCGCTGCACGCCGTCGGCCGGATGGAAGCGCAGGAGAAGGACTACATTCCGGCATCCGAATATCCGAAAGCGTTCCGCGAAGCCCGCGTTTACCTGCTGATCTTCCTGGCCGTCATCGCCGCCTGCCTGTTCACGGGGAGCATCCTGCCCGCGATGTATATCGTCCTGCCGTCGTTCTACGGCGGCTTGCTGGTGCTCCTGTTCGGCGTCACGCAGCATCTCGGGCTCTACGAGGACGTGCTGGACCACCGGCTGAACACGCGTACTATCTATATGAACCGGATCTTCCGTTATTTGTACTGGAACATGAATTACCACGTCGAACATCATATGTTTCCGATGGTGCCGTTCCACGCGCTGCCGAGACTGCACGACGCGATGAAGCACGACTGCCCGCAGGCGCGTCCGAGCTTCCGGGCCGCGCTGAAGGAAGTGTTCGCCGCGCTGCGCAAGCAGAAGCGCGACCCGGCGTACGTCGTCGTGAAGCCGCTGCCGGTCACGGCGCAGCCGTACCGCTACGGCCCCGAGCGCGTACCGGAAGCGGACGATCTCACAAGGAGCGAAGCGTAATGACAAACGGAGAATGGGTGGAAGTATGCGAGGCGGGCGAGATCGACGTCGAGGACGTGATCCGCTTCGACCTCGCCGAGCGGACCTTCGCGGTCTACCGGACGGAGAAGGGCGATTATTACGCGACCGACGGCTTCTGCACGCACGGCCGGTTCCATCTGGCGGACGGCCTCGTCATGGGGAACCTGATCGAATGCCCGAAGCATAACGGGCGTTTCGATATCCCGACCGGCGCCGCGGTCCGCGTGCCCGCTTGCAAGGAGCTGCAGACGTACCGGGTCAAGGTCGAAGCGAACAAAGTGTTCATTCAGCTTTGAGCGAACCGGAGGGAGCCGCGCGCATCGCGCGGCTTTTTTGCATGCGGCCCCGCTCGCGCCGCCTTCCTGCAATGAGAGCGCAATATTTCCAAATCCGCCCCGTGGTATAACAGAAAGCGGGGCGGGCAAAGCCCGCCGACGCGAGAGGAGCTGGGAACATGAACAGACTGGAAGGGAAAATCGCCGTGGTGACGGGCGCGAGCCGCGGCATCGGCCGCGCGGTCGCGCTGCGGCTTGCCAAGGAAGGCGCGCTGACGGCCGTGCACTACGGGCGGAACCGGGAGCGCGCGGAAGCGGTCGTGCGGGAGATCGAACAAGAAGGCGGATCCGCGTTCGCGATCGGGGCCGAGCTTCGTTCGGCGGAAGGGGCGCTGCGACTCTGCGAAGCGATGGATAAGGCGCTGGCCGCGCGCACGGACGACGTCCGGTTCGACATCCTCGTCAACAACGCGGGCATCGGCCTGCCGGCCGCCATCGGCGATACGACGGAAGCCGCCTTCGACGAACTGATGGCGGTGAACGCGAAAGCGCCGTTCTTCCTCATTCGGCAAGCGCTGCCGCGGCTGCGGAACGGGGGCCGCATCGTCAATCTGTCGTCCGCGGTCACGCGCATTTCCTTGCCGGCCGTCCCGGCGTACAGCATGACGAAGGGGGCCGTCAACGCGCTCACGCTCGCGCTGGCCAATCAGCTCGCGCCGCGCGGCATTACGATCAATGCCGTGCAGCCCGGCTTCGTCGCGACCGACATGAACGCCGGGATGCTGCAGGATCCCGAGGCCGAGCGGTTCGGCGCCGGCTACGCCGCGTTCGGCCGATGGGGGCAGCCGGAGGACGTCGCGGACGTCGTCGCGTTCCTGGCGTCTCCGGACAGCCGGTGGGTTACCGGGCAGCTGATCGACGCCAGCGGCGGCTCGCATCTGTGAGACGGAGGCGATGAACCCGGGCCGGATCGCCGGGCGGAGGCGACGGAGTTGCGGCCAAGCCCTATCCTTGTAAGGGGTTCCATGTTAGAATAATGGCGGGTTTGACAGCACCTAACCGGAGGGGATTTGCCATGGCATGGACCGTGATGACGTTTAACCTTAGGAACTCCTCGGCGAACGACGGGGATAACGCTTGGCCGAACCGTATCGGAGCGGCGGCGGCGACGATTCGGGCGCACGCGCCGAGCCTGTTCGGCATCCAGGAAGGGTTCCTGCACATGCTGGAGGAGCTGAACGCGCTCCTGCCGGATTACGCTTGGATCGGCGAGGGCCGCGGCGGCGGGACGGAGGACGAGCACTGCGCGATCTTCTACCGCAAGGCCGACTTCGACCTCCTTGAGCAGGGGCAATTCTGGCTGTCCGAGACGCCGGAGCAAGCGGGCAGCGTGGGCTGGGACAGCTCGCTGCCGCGCATCTGCACATGGGGCCGTTTCCGCGCCGCCGGGTCGCCGGAACGCGAGATCGCCGTATACAACACGCATCTCGACCATATCGGGGAACAGGCGCGGGAGCAGGGCATGCGGCTCGTGCTGCGGAGCATGGCGCGCGAGGGGCAGGATCGTCCGGCGATTCTCATGGGCGACTTCAATGCCGAGCCGGGCGACCGCGTCATCCGGTTCCTTCGCGGACAGACCGATATCGACGGCGACCGCTCGGAGCTGACCGACGCGTACGCCGCGCTGGAGGCATCGCCCGGCCGCACGTTCCATGACTTCCGGGGCGGCACGGAAGGCGAGCCGATCGATTATCTGTTCGTCAACGCGCCGCTGACGGTATCCGCCGTGCAGGTGGACCGCGGCGACATAGACGGCCGCTACCCGTCGGACCATTATCCCGTTATCGCGCGCATCGCGCCGCGGGCGTAAGCGGCCGCGGACGCGAACGCAATTGAACCGCGCGGGCGGACTTGCTGCCGAAGGAACGAACATTTCGCTTTACACCGCCCCGGTTCTCTGGTAATCTCTTGGCTAACATCGACATGCGACGACGAGAAGAGTACGCCAAGCAGCGCTTCCGCAGAGAGCTCCGGCAGCTGAAAAGGAGCGAAGCCGCGCCTGGCCGAAGAAAGCCTCCGAGCAGCGCGCGGGAACCTTCGGGGGATGGCGCGACAGGCGCTCCTGTTACAGAGCTAGGGTATCGCGTCCCGCCATGCGGTGATGCCGTACTCGAAGAGGCGGAGGAGGCGACGAATCCGCGAATCCGGGTGGTACCGCGAGCATAGCAATCTCGTCCCTGAGACTACGATAGTCTTGGGGGCGGGATTTTTTTGTATGGGCGGATTATCCGTAAGACCGCTCGGGGGCGCGCGGCAAGCATGCGGTGCGGGATTAACAAAACGAGGAGTGAGAGCGATGACAAGATTGAAAGCGGCCGTCGTCGGCGCGACGGGCATGGCGGGCCAGCAGTTCGTGCAGGCCTTATCCCGACATCCGAATTTCGAAGTGGTTCGAATGGTGACGTCCCGGACGGTCGGCACGTACCGGGAAGCGCTGCGGGAAGCGAACGGCGCTTCCCGGTGGGTTCAGCAAGCGCCGGTGCCGGACGATATGCTGGACGTTCCCGTGACGTCCTCGAAGACGTTCCGCCCGGAGGCGGTCGACGTGATCTTCACGGCGATCGAATCGGAGCTCGCGCAGGAGCTGGAGCCGTGGTTCGCGCGAACGACGCCGACCTTCTCGACGGCTTCCGCCTTCCGGTATTTCGACGATACGCCGCTGCTCATCACGGGCGTCAACGACGATCATGCGGACCTGATCCGCAAGCAGCAGCGGGAACGCGGGTGGAAAGGCTACGTGCTGCCCGTGCCGAACTGCACGGTGACCGGGCTCGCCGTCACGCTGAAGCCGCTGCAGGCGATATTCGGCATCCGCAGCGTGCTCATGGTGTCGATGCAGTCGCTGAGCGGCGCAGGGCGCAGCCCGGGGGTGCGGGGGATGGACATTCTGGACAATATCATCCCGTACATTCCGAACGAGGAGGGCAAGGTGCGCCGGGAGCTGCTGAAAATTCTCGGCGATTACGCCGGAGACGGCATCTCGCCCGCGGAAATCGACGTCAACTGCATCTGTACGCGCGCGAACGTCTCGGACGGCCACACGGAGTCGGTGTTCGTCGGCTTGAATCGGCAAGCGGAGCTGGCCGAGATCAAGGACGCGGTCGAACGGTATAATCCGTTCGCCGGCAGCGCGCTGCATTCGGCCCCCGACCGGCTCATCCGGCTGTTCGACGACCCGTTCCGCCCGCAGCCGCGCCTCGACCGCGAGCTCGGCGGCGGGATGACGACGAGCATGGGACGCTTGGAGGACGAACCGGTGCTCGGCGGCGTGAAGTACGTCCTCGTCTCCCACAACACGAAGCTGGGCGCCGGCAAGGGCGCGGTGCTGCTCGCCGAGTCGATGCTGGCGCGGGGACTGCTCGGGTAACCCGTACGACGAAGGGCCGCCGGCTCGCAGTCCGATGACTGCCGGCGGCTTTCGTCCCGCTTATTCGTTCTGCTTATTCGTCCCGTGCTTGCGTCCGGCTCGTTTGGCCTGCTCATCGTCCCGCTCCTGCGACCGCATTTCCGCATAGCCCGCATCCTTTTCGCGCAAACTCCTTCTGATCTCCAGCATGTCGCAAGCGAAAGGGTTGGGAATATGGAAGATGCCGTGCTGAAGGCGATCGGCAAGCTGGCGAGGCCGTACCGGGGACCGGACGGCGCGCGGGAGCTGCTCGCCCGGGCGAGCCGGGCCGATTACGTGCTGCTGGGAGAAGCGTCCCACGGCACGACCGATTATTATGCCGACAGGGCCGCGCTGACGAAGCGGCTCATCGCCGACCATGGCTTCCGCTTCGTCGCCGTCGAGGGCGATTGGCCGTCCTGCTTCACGCTGAACCGCTACGTCAAAGGCCATTCGGACGGCGGCGCGGACGCCCGTTCCGCGCTTCGCGATTTCGAACGCTGGCCGGCGTGGATGTGGGCGAACCGGGATATCGCCGAGCTTGCCGACTGGCTTCGCGCCTACAATGCCGGACGGGCGGAAGCGGACAAGGCCGGCTTCTACGGGATCGACGTGTACAGCCTGTGGGAGTCGATGGACGCGATTCTGCGCTACCTGGAGGCGCGGCCCGGTTCGGATCTGGAGGCGGCCAAGCGCGCCTTCGCCTGCTTCGAGCCCCACGGGGAAGACGAGCAGCGGTACGGCGCGGCGGCCGCCCTCTACGGCGAAGGCTGCGAAGACGAGGTCGTGGAGCTGCTCCGCCGCCTGCAGGACAAGCGGAAGGAAGCGGATGCGGGCGACCGCGAAGGAGCGCTCTCGGCGGAGATGAACGCGCTCGCCGTCCGGGGCGCGGAAGCGTACTACCGCACGATGATCCGGCACGACGCGGAATCGTGGAACGTGCGGGACCGCCACATGGTCGAAGCGCTGGAGCGTTTGTCCGCGTTCCACGGACCCGGCGCCCGGGCGGTCGTCTGGGCGCATAACACGCACATCGGCGATGCGCGCGCGACCGACATGGCCGCGGACGGGATGGTCAACGTCGGCCAGCTGCTGCGCGAGAAGCGCGGGGAAGCCGTGTTCGCGGTCGGCTACGGCAGCTATGCCGGCACGGTCGTCGCGGGGAAGGATTGGGGTGCGCCGGCGGAGGAGATGCCCGTTCCGCAAGCGATCGCCGGCAGCTGGGAGGAACGGCTGCATCGAAGCGGCGCTTGGGACAAGCTGCTGCTGTTCGGCGGAGACGCGACCGCGCTCGACGAGACCGAGCTCGGCCATCGGGCGATCGGCGTCGTGTACCGCCCGTCGAGCGAACGCGGCAATTATGTGCCGACCGTGATACCGAAACGCTACGACGCCTTTATATATTTCGATCGGACCCGGGCGCTGTCTCCGCTGTCCGCGGAACGGGCCTATCGGTAGCGGCGGCCGCTGGCGCAAGCGGGGCATGGGTTTTGACGCGTTGGCATCAGGCCGTACCGAATGTCCGGAGCCCGCGCTTGGCGCGGGCTTTTTTCGGCTGGCGTCCGATCGGTTTGCGCCGCGCCGGCAAGATTTCGCCGGATTCGGACACCGAACGACGGATTTCATGTATAATAGAGGTTCGTTATTACAGGATCGTCGTACAATAGAGGTTCGTTATTGCAGGATCGTCATTTGAGGTTCGAAAGAAGCTGGGCCCGGCGGCTGCTCGTCCGGTTGCCCGATCGATGGGAGGAAGCTTCCGCGCCGTACCCGAAATCCGCGTACCGCGCGCGAAGCGTGTCGCAATGAAACGGAAAAACATTCGCGTGCCGATCAAACGAATCAAGAACAACGCGCTGGTGCTGTCCGTTCTCGGCGCCACCGCCGTATCCGTCTACGCTTCGAAGAAGCTCGGGCTCGGCCTGGGCACGTTTCTCGTATTGTTCGCGGCGCTATGGTTCGGCATCTTCGTGCTCGCCTTCACCTTCATGCTGCGAAGCGAGATCGCGAAACGCAGTTAGCGTTCCCGTCCGCCGGCGCCAACCGAACGCGAAAGCGCGCCCTGCGCACGGTGTCCATAAGCTCCGCCTGCTCCGTTGACCGTCGGCGACTGCCGGCGGTTTTTTTGTCATGCGCAAGAACGAGCCGCCGATCCGCTGCAACAATTCCATTCCAGCTGCGTCCATAATTGGGGGGATCCGGATAGGCGAATTCAGAACCAAGGAGAGGGATGCACATGAAGAAACGGCTGATTACCGCGCTCGCGTGCGCGGGCTTGATGAGCGGCGTCCTCGGACCCGCGCCGAACGGCGCCGCGGCGGATTCGCCGGGCAAGGCGACGCTGCGCGAAGCGTTCGACCGGCTGATCGTGCTGCCGTTCGATTACCGCGACAAGGCGTTCCTGAACGGGCAGTTGACCGATTTATTGTACAGCGACTACGACATCGTGGAGCGGAACGGCCGCGTTTTCGTCCCGATCCGGCTGTTGAGCACGCTCGCGACGAATGCCGACCTGGGAAAAGGCAGCTGGGACGCGGTGTGGCAGGCGGCCCGCCCGAAGGATGTGCTGCTGAGCAACCCGAACCTGCATAAGCGCGTCCAGTTCGCGGTCGGCAGCAAGACGATGCTCGTCAACGGCGAGCCGGTCGGCATGGACGCCGCGCCGCTCCAGGTGGACGGCCGGATCGTGCTGCCGCTACGGAGCGCGGCGGAGGCGCTGGACAAGGAGATCGATTGGCTCGACGGCCTCATCCTGATCGGCAGCGAGCGCGTCGATCTGACGAGTCCGGATACGCTGGCGGTCAAGGACCGCATCAAGCGGGTGCTGACCGATCCCCGCAAGCCGGTCGCGTACGAGAACGCGCCGACGCCGCTTGGCAAATTCGGCAATGCGGCATACTATTACAAAACCGCGTATCGGACGAACGCCGCCTTCGAAACGCTGTACCGCCAATCCGACGGCGGGAAGGCGGCCGAGGTCAAGCTTCCGGGCAATCCGCTATTACATGCCGCGAAGGCGATCGACGGCAAGCTGTATTTCGTGACGGCGGTCGGCGGCGCCTCCGAGCTGGACGCCTACGATTTCGCGTCCGGCCAATCCCGGACGATCGCCGCCATTCCGCAATGGAAGCCGGAGGACGGCTGGGTAACGGATATCCGCGGCGACGGCGGGGAATTGCGCGTGATCCTGCATACCGGGGATTTGACGATGGGCGGCGAGACGCTGTACAAGGTGAGCGGAGCGGCGTTGACGGAGGTCGCGGACGCGAAAAGCGTCATCAACTATGCGGAGGACGGCGGATATCTTTACATGACGGATTTCCATCCGATGGCGGACGCGAGCGGCAATCTCGTCCGAATCGATCGGAAGACCGGCGCATCCTCGGCATTCGGGCAGCAGGGGTTCACGTACGGCATCACCCGCACGATCGACGATTACGGCATCGGGCTCGGGGGGAACGCGAGCTTGGCGATTCAGGACGGCTGGCTCTACACGCTCGGCTACCTGGAGAACGACCCGAAGGACGTTGCGGCCGTATACAAAATCAGGCTTTCGGACGGCACGCAGGTCAAGCTTACGGGCGCGGCGAGCTCGTTTTGGCTGGTAAACGGCGGGATCGTCTACGTCGACGGCGCGTCCGCCGGCTTGAAGAGCGTCGATCTTGCCGGAGCGAATCCGCGTACGCTTACGGCCCGCAAGGCGCAGAACGTCCGGTTCGCGAACGGCGCCTTCTACTATACCGAGCTGGCCGCGAACGCCGGCGCGTGGGATCCCGGCACGCTGTACCGCTACGATCTCGCGACGGGGCGCGAAGCCCGGTTGAGCGAGCGGCCGGCCGCTTCGTACGCGGTCGGCGAGACGGGCGTTTATTATGTCGCCAAGGGCTACGAGCCGGGCTTGTATAAAGTCGACGCGTCGGGACGGAACAGCCGGCTGGTGGCGGACAGCATCGCGGCCGCGGTGCTGACCGATGCCGGCATGACGTATACGCTGACGTACAAGGCAGGCGTCTATACCGTCAACTAACCCCGCCGCCGAACGGCCGGTCATCTATGCTATAATAGGGCTCAAAACGCGATGCGGCCGCATCGGCGCGAAGCGCCGCCCGGCCGCGTCCAGCGGAAGGAGGTGCGCACGGTGGCGGAAGACGGACTGTCCAAGGCGTCGATCCTGGATGCCGCCGAAGGCGCGCTGCGGAAATTCGGGCTCGCGAAGACCAACATGTCCGATGTCGCCCGCGCGCTCGGCGTCAGCCATGCGGCGTTGTATCGGCATTACGAGAACAAGGCGGCGCTGCGCCTGGCGGTCGTGGAACGATGGATGGGAGGCGTATTCGAGCCGCTCGGCGCCGTGCTGGCCGAAGAAGCGCCGCCGGAGACGAAGCTGTACCGCTGGCTGTCCGCGCTGCGCGAATTCAAGCGCGAACGCGCGCGGCAGGACCCCGAATTGTTCGCGATGTACGCCGCGCTGGTCGCGGAGACGGAAGGCGCGCTGGAGGGCCATGCCCGGCTGCTCGCGGAGCAGCTGGCCGGCATTATCGAGGCGGGCGCGAATTCCGGCGCGTTCGTCTGCAAGGATGCGCGGCAAGCCGCGGCGGGCGTGTTCTACGCGTTTACCCGGTTCCATCATGCCGCGCATGCCGCGGAGTGGGACACGCCCGAATCCGAAGCCGGCTTCGAAGCCGTCTGGCAATTGACGCTGCACGGTCTCGGCGCGGGCAGCTGAAGACGGCTCGCCGCGCGGTTGCGGCGTTCTTGGCACGAAACGTTTGATCGGACTTGGTACATAGCCGTTGGCGGCCGCGTCGAAGGAGACGCGCCCCGACGGCTATTGTTTTGCCTCTTTCGTTTCAAGTTACAATTTATAAAAATTGTAACTTGAAACATGTAACTTCTCGTGGTAGGATAAACGCAAACGACGAAGGAGGCATCATTCATGTATACGATTATGGGCGTGACGGGACAAGTCGGAGGGGCGGTCGCAAGAAATTTGCTGGCGGAGGGACATCAGGTCCGGGCCGTCCTGCGCGACGAACGGAAAGCGGACGATTGGAAGGCGCTGGGCGCGGAGGTCGCCTTCGCGGATTATCGCGACGCGGCGGCGCTGGAGACCGCCTTCGCCGGCTCGGACGGCGCGTTCGTCCTGCTGCCGCCGCTATTCTACCCCGAAGCGGGCTTTCCCGAGACGCACGCCTTCGCCAAGGCGATCGGAACGGCGCTGCAGGCGGCCGGAACGCCGAAGTTCGTCGCGCTCTCGTCCGTCGGCGCCCACCGCGACCGCGGGCTCGGCATCATCGAATCGCTGCATATTTTCGAGCGGGAGCTCGGAAGGCTGCCGATGCCCGGCGCGTTTTTGAGAGCCGCCTGGTTCATGGAGAACGCGTTGTGGGACATCGCTCCCGCGCGCGAACGGGGCGCGATCGCGCATAGCCTTTATCCGCTGGACCGGAAGATCCCGATGATCTCCACGGCGGATATCGGAGCGATCGCGGCCAAGACGCTGCGGCAGCGGTGGAGCGGCACCCGCCGCCTCGAGCTGGAAGGCCCGGCGGCGTATTCGCCCGCCGATCTCGCCGCCGCGCTGGCCGCGCTGCTGAACCGGGACGTGCGCGCCGAAGCGATTCCCCGCGCGGAATGGGCGGAAGCGTTCATCGGCCAAGGCGCGCCGGAAGACCGGCTGGGCGGCAGGCTCGCGATGCTCGACGGCTTTAATTCGGGCTGGATCGATTTCGAACGGACGGGGACCGAGTCCGTGAAAGGCGAGGTCTCGCTCGCGGAAGCATTGAGGAAGCTGCTGTAGCCTGGCTGCCGCGCACGGGATCGGCCGGGATTTCCGGACGGGCGGTAACGGCGGGCGGCGACTTGGCCGGAAACCGCCGGTTCGGACGACGGCCGTGCGTCCCGTCTTCCTTAAGCGGGCTTCGTCGATCGGCTACGATCTGAACGCGTAAGCCGCCCCCCCCCCCCCGGAAATTTCCAGTTGTCCGCCGCCCCGGGCAGGAATCCGCCGCCTATTGTTGAAATATTTAGCGTAACGGCCCGGATGCCCGGGTGGATGCGTTCGGCTATGCCGGGCGGAGAACCACGATAACGGAGGGATAGGATGACTTTGGAAACGTTGAAATTCGCCCAGTACGCCTACGAACGGCCCGACGCGAAGGCGATCGGGGAACGGTATAGCGCGCTGATCCGCCAATTCAACGAGGCCGGCGGCGCCGAGGCGCAAAGCGAGGCGATGAAAGCCGTCAACGCGCTTCGCAGCGAATTCGAAACGCAATGCCAGCTCGTCGAGATTCGGCATTCCGTCGATACGAACGACGCCTTCTACAAAGCGGAGCAGGAATACATGGACGAGATCAAGCCGGTCGTGCAGGAATACGCGACGGCGTATTACCGCGCGCTGGTCGAATCGCCGTTCCGCGCCGAGCTGGAAGTCCGTTGGGGCAGCCAGCTGTTCCGCCTCGCCGAGGTGTCGCTGAAGACGTTCGCGCCGGCGATCATCGAAGAACTCCAGCAGGAGAACAAGCTGGTCTCCGCTTACGCGCGTCTGATGGCATCGGCGAAAATTCCGTTCGAGGGCGAGGAGCGGACGCTTCCCCAGCTCATTCCGTTCGAGCAATCCACCGACCGCGATACGCGCCGCCGCGCCGCGGAGAGCCGCTACGCGTTCATGGCCGGGCACGAGGCGGAGCTGGACGATATTTACGATAAGCTCGTGAAGGTTCGGACGAAAATCGCCCGTACGCTCGGCTACGCCAGCTTCACCGAGCTCGGCTACGCGCGGATGAGCCGCACGGATTACAACGAGGAGCTGGTCAGCCGCTTCCGCCAAGAAGTGCTGACGCACATCGTGCCGGTCGCCACGAAGCTGAAGGAGCGCCAGCGCGGCCGCATCGGCGTGGACCGGCTCCGGTATTACGACGAGTCGTTCAGCTTTCCGTCGGGCAATCCGACGCCGAAGGGCGACCCGGACTGGATCGTGGCGCAGGGCACGCGGATGTACGCGGAGATGTCCCCGGAGACGGACGCCTTCTTCCGGATGATGATCGACCGCGGGCTCATGGACTTGGTCAGCAAGAAGGGCAAGCAGGGCGGCGGTTACTGCACGTTCCTGCCGGAATACGGCGCGCCGTTTATTTTCTCCAACTTCAACGGCACCGCCGGCGACATCGACGTCCTGACGCACGAGGTCGGCCACGCGTTCCAATCGTACGAGAGCCGCGACCTGGGCGTGCTGGAGTACCTGTTCCCGACGTCGGAAGCCTGCGAGATCCACTCCATGAGCATGGAATTTTTCGCCTGGCCGTGGATAGAGCATTTCTTCAAGGAGGATGCCGAGAAATACCGCTTCAGCCATCTCGCGGGCTCGCTGCTCGGCGTCGCGTACATCACGGCGGTCGATGCGTTTCAGCACGAAATCTACGCCAATCCGGACGCATCGCCGGCCGATCGCAAGCGCATGTGGCGCGACATCGAGCGGGCCTATCTGCCGCACCGCGATTACGAGGGCAACGATTTCCTGGAGAACGGCGGGTATTGGCAGCGCCAGCTGCACATTTATCACTATCCGTTCTATTACATCGACTACGCGCTGGCCCAGCTGTGCGCGTTCCATTACTGGAACCGGATGCGCGAGGATTACCAGGAAGCTTGGGCCAGCTACCTGAGGCTGTGCCGCGCCGGCGGAAGCCGCTCGTTCCTCGAGCTCGTCGCCTCCGCGGGCCTGCCTTCGCCGTTCGAACCGGGAAGCGTTCCTACCGCGATCGCGGGCATCGCGGCGTGGCTGGACGGCGTGGCGGACGAGAACCTGTAGCCTTGCGGCCCGCTGTGCCGGGTCGACCGGGAAAGCCGCGTTCGCGCGGCTTTTTCTTATAGGCCGGCGCTCCAGAACCCGCGGGCGGACGCGTTTATTCCGGCGGAGGAAGCGCGGGAACATTCGAACATCCGGGGCGGTGGCATCTGAACGAAAGGAGATGGGGACATGCCTTACGCGCGCGCCGGCGACGTGGACATGTTTTACGAGAAAATGGGCTATGGCGAGCCGATCCTGTTCCTGCACAGCGGCTATTCCCGGGGCATCCTGGCGTTCGCCGGCCAGCTGCTCGACTTCCAGCGCGGCTATACGTGTTATTATCCGGATTTCCGGGGCCACGGGCGGTCGCGCTGCGACAGTCCGGCATGGAGCACGCCGCGGCTCGCGGAGGACGCGATCGGGTTCTTGGACGCGCTCGGCATCGCGAAGGCGCACTGGATCGGCTACAGCCTCGGCGCGAACGTCGGATTGTACGGGGCCGCGCTGCATCCGGGGCGCGTGGCGACGCTGACGACGATCGGCACGAGCGGCTTCGCCGAGCCGGAGGGCGCCGACGAATACGAGCCGGAATGGCTGCTGGCCCACGGCAAGGACGACACGATCCGGCTGATGGCCGAGCGGCACGAGGAGGCCGTCCGCGGCGACTGGCGCTTGTACCCGCAGCTGACCGAGGCGCAGCTCGGCGGCATCCGCTGTCCGTCGCTGCTCGTCACCGGCGAGCACGATCCGTTCGTCGGCGAAGCGAAGATCCGGCGGCTCGGCGCGCTGATCGAAGGCTCGCGCACGGCGGTGATCGCGGGCGGCAGCCACCGGCCCCGTATGGTCCGGGAATATCCGGAGCAGGTGAACGATTTGATGCTGGGCTTCGTGGGCGAGCATCCGATCGGTCAGCGCGCACCCGAAAGCGAGGGGAATTCATGATTCGAGCCATGGAGCCGAAGGATATCCCGGCAGTACGGGCGGTGGCGGAAGCCAGCTGGCACGCGGCGTATGCGGGGATCATCCCGCCGGACGCGCAGGACCGCTTCCTGCGGAACGCTTACGGCGACGAGATGATGGCGATGCGGCTGGCGCGTTCCCTCATGCTCGTCGCGGAACGCGAAGGCGGGATCGTCGGGTTCGCGAACTTTTCGCGCGTTCGGGAAGGCGGCGAAGCGGAGCTCGCGGCCATCTATTTGCTTCCCGGGCATCAAGGCGAGGGGATCGGCACGGCGCTGCTTCAAGCCGGTCTAGCCGGATCGGCGGGAGCCAAGTTCGTGTGCGCTAACGTCGAGGCGGATAACCGGACGGGCATGAATTTCTATACCGCCAAAGGCTTCAAAGCCGTCGGCGAATTCGAGGATGAGCTGGAGGGTCACGCGTCGAGGATGGTCCGCATGCGGCTCGAACTGTGAAAACACCAAGTCCCTGCAAGCGGCAGGCGCAGCCAAGCTCCGCGCTCACCGCAAGCCGCTCGTCATTGGCGCGTCGCCGGCGGCTCGGATGGCGCTTGCAAGGACGGCTCCGGCACGGATTGCCCTTCCTTGCGGTGGATCAGCATGCCGGCGTAAATGGGCACGAGCATGGACAGGCCGGCCATAAGGGTCGGAAAGGGCAGCCGGTTGGCGAAGATCGCGCAAAACTCGCCGGCGAAGCCGCCGATCAGGTACGGAATCGCCGTTTTCGCTTTATCGGCGCCCGGCTTGGCGTAATACCAGGCGTCCCAGATGGCGTAAGCGTAGAAGCCGGGGTAAAAGAGCATGTAGCCGAAATCCGTCACGCCCACCGCCTGCGCATGGTGGCCGTTGAAGTCGAGGTGAATCGCGGAATTGATGTTGCCGGCGACGTTGTCGAAATGTTCGCAAATGACGAAGATGATGCCTTTCAAAAACTGGCGGTTGTAAATTTGGCCGAATCCGGGCATTAGCGTGGAAAACAAGCCGGCGATGACTCTCATGGGGCGGCTCCTTATGTCAAAATTTACATCTATTTCATAGTTTGTGGAAATGCAAGGAAATTATTCGTCAAGCTTCGCGGCATGTTATAATGGAGCCCATGAGTTTAACGCGAGCCGGGAGGTTCGCGCGCATGTCCGTTCGGCGAAATGCCGCCGGAACCGGAAGGAGAAGAAAGCGCGTACCCGCGGGCGGAATGCTTCGGGAATGGAATCAGCCGCCAGGGCGGGGGCGAATTGGAGCTTATGTTCCAGTATGCTGCCGGTTCGGCGCTTACATTCGGCGGCGGCGAAATCTCCGGAATCCGCGGATCGGGATGGCCGCGCGGACATCGCTTCAGCAGTCAATCCTAACAGTCGGAACGGGGGCATGGTTATGAGCAAGCGTTATCGCATCACGCGCGAACTGCAAGGCAACGGGGAGTCCATCTCGCTTGAGGAATGCAAGCGGTATTTCGAGGACAAGCCGGACTTCGACTATACGCCGGAGTACACGGTTCACGGGTCGACGACCGTCACCATTCCGGGCGATTTTTTCCTCTGGCGAATCGGTTCCGCCGTCATTCCGTTCCGCCATTATCAGGGGGACTTGTACGCGTCCGGGACGAACGAGGCCGTCATTCCGAAGATGATGGACGTCGCGAGCGACCTGCGGGCGGACGTCGTCGAAGGATAGCGTCCGAAGAACGGAATGATCGCGTAGACGACGGCACCAATATGCCGCCTAAATGCTAGCTTAGCGATCGTTTTCGCGCCTTATCGGGCACCGAAAACAAGCCGCCGACGCCGCCGTCGGGGGCTTGTTTTTTGCTTGCCGCGAAAAATAGGACCGGGAAAAACCGGCCGACCGCTCATAAAATGCCGTTCCGATGGGAATAATTTGGTAGTCCATTCATTCACCGAATTACTCCGGAGGAACCTGTTCATGTCGATAACGATTGAGAAAATAAGCCAGCACGCGCACGAGCTCGCGCTGCAGCAGCACGTCAAAGCCGCCGCCGGCCAGCCCGGCTACCTGCATCGGCAGTTCGAGGCCGACATCGCGGGCTTGCGGGCTTTCGCGGCGAGGCTGCAGGACGGGCCGCCCGGCTGCGGGCAGCAGGCGGAAGCGTGGCTGCTCGACAACGCGGAATTCATCGAGGAGCAAGCGCTCGACGTCCGCCTGCAGTTGGCCAAGCGGACCTTTCCGCCCATGCCCCGGCTGCGCGGCGACGGCAAGCTGCGCATTCACGCGGTCTGCACGGCCTACCTCGACCAAGTGGACGGCGTCCTGGGCGAGGAGACGCTCGCGGCGTATCTGAACGCCTACCAGGAAGTGTCCGTGCTGACGCTGGCCGAGACCCGTTCGATCCCGCTTATGCTGAAAATCGCGCTGGTCGGCCGGATCGCCGAGACGATGGCGATGGTCCGCGACCGGCGCGAGGTATGCGGCGAGGTGCAGGAACTGCTCGGGCGGATCGAGCCGGCCAAGCTGAACGCCGAGGTCATCGGCAAAGCGCTGGAACAAGCGGGCCAAAGCGAGCCGTTGTCCGGCCCGTGGGCGGCGCATCTGATCAGCCACTTGCGGGAATGGTCCGGCGACTCGGCGGCCGTGCGCGAATGGCTCGTCTGCAAATACGAGAACGGCTCGGAGGACCTCGACCGCGTCGTCACGTACGAGGCGAAGCTGCAAACCGCCTATCAGGCGAAGGCCGGCAATCTGATCACGAGCCTGCGGAGCAACGAGCGCCGCGACTGGAACGAGCTGTTCGCGACGGTCAGCCTGCTCGACCGCACGATGCGCGACGACGCCTCCGGCCTTTACGTGCGGCTGGACGCGTCCAGCCGGAACGAGCTGCTGAACCGGATCGCGGAGCTCGCGCGGCGCATGCGCGTTCCGGAAACGCTGGTCGCCGCGCAGGCGCTCGCGCTGGCCAAGCACGAATTCGAACGCCGCGCCGGCGCGCCGGCGTCCGCCGCCGGCCCGGCCGCGGGGTCCTCGCCGGACGGGGCGGGCGCGCGCGACGAACGAGACCGCGGCGATCTCGCCCGCGAAGCGTTCGCGGCGTTTTACCTGTTCGAGCCGAAGGGCGTCGAACGCCTCGTCCATTCGCTCAAACAATGCAGCAGCCCGAAGCGCATGCCCGGCGCGAGCGTCGCCAAACGCGCGCCCATGGGCTATTTTGCGTCCCTGCTGGTCTTGTTCGCGCTGCTGACGGCCGCGGCGGCGGTCTGGATCGGCGGCGGGCGGGCCGGCCTGACGGCGGCGGGCGCCGCCGCGATCGTCGCGGCGCTGCTCTTCCCGGTCAGCGAATGGGTCATGACGGGACTGCACTTCGGCATCGAGCGGCTGTGCCGGACGAGACCGCTGCTGCGGTACGATTTTTCCTGCGGCGTTCCCGCGGACGCGTCGACGATGGTGATCATTCCGGCCATCTGGTCGACCGCGGAGGAAGTGGAGGAGCTTGCCGACCGGCTGGAGATCCACTATTTGGCCAACCGGGACCGGAACGTCCACTTCGCCCTGCTGGGCGATTTCGCCGACGCGGCGGAGGAACGGCTCGCGTCCGACGACCGGCTCGTCGCTGCCGGCAAGGCGAAGATCGACCGGCTGAACGACCTTTACGGGGGCGGCGAGGACGGGCCGACGTTCCACTTCTACCAGCGCCGCCGCCGGTGGAATCCCGCCGAAGGGGTGTTCATGGGCTGGGAGCGCAAGCGGGGCAAGCTGGTCGAATTCGTCGAGCTGCTGCGCGGCGGCGGGGACACGAGCTACGAGATCCGGCACGGCGACGCGGGCGTGCTGCCGGGGATCCGCTACATCATCACGCTCGACGCCGACACCCAACTGCCGCTCGGCAGCGCGCAGCGGCTGATCGGCACGCTGCATCTGCCGTACAACCGGCCGCGGCTGAACGCGGCGGGGACGCGGGTCGTCGAGGGTTACGGCGTGCTTCAGCCGCGCGTCGGCACGAGCCACGATTCCGCCATGCGTTCGCGGCTCGCGTATTATTGGTCGGATCCCGGGATCGATCCTTACGCGTTTGCCGTGTCGGACCCGTACCAGGACGCGCTCGGGGTCGGAATTTTCACGGGCAAGGGCATCTTCGACGTCGACGTGTTCGGCCGGCTGCTCGGCGAACGGATTCCCGACAACACGGTGCTGAGCCACGACTTGCTCGAAGGCGGGTTTTTGCGCGCCGGTCTCGTGTCCGACATCGAGCTGATCGAGGAGCATCCGTCGACGTTCCTTTCCTTCCAGAAACGGATGCACCGCTGGGTGCGCGGCGACTGGCAGCTGCTCTGCTGGCTGCGCGCCAAGCTGTGCGACCGCCGGGGCGCGCTGCGGCCGATCGATCTGTCGCTGCTCACGCGTTGGCAGATCGTCGACAACCTGCGCCGCAGCCTGCTGCCGATCGCGCTCTTCGTCCTGTTCGCGCTCGCGGTCACGGTGCTGCCCGGCTATACGTGGCGCTGGCTGACGGTGCTGCTCCTCACGCTGCTGCTGCCGCTTATCCGGCAGTTCGCGGCGCTCGATCCGGCGGATCCGCGGCCGCGGCGGCTGTGGGCGACGCTCGTGCTGGCGGGAATCGGACTGTGGACGCTGCCGTTCCAAACGGCCGTCCTGCTGGACGCCGTCGCGAAGACCGTGTACCGGATGTTCGTCAGCAAGCGCCGCCTGCTCGAGTGGACCAGCTTCTCCCAGACGGAGCGCAGCCAAGGGAAAGCACGGCGGCAAACGATTCTCGGCGCGGGCGGCGGCTACGCCCTCATCGTGCTGTTCGCGGCGGCGACGGCGTTCCGGGCGACCGGCGGCTCGCTGTGGTTCGGGCTCGCCCTGTGCCTGTTCTGGGCGCTGGCTCCGCTCGCGGTGCGGTGGCTGGACGGACCGGCCTTGGCGGCAAGCCGGCCGCTCGAAGCGGCGGAGGCGGAACGGCTGCGCGGACTGGCCAAGGAGATTTGGCAGTTCTACGAAGATTACGCCGGACCCGAGGATCATTACCTCCCGCCGGACAACGTGCAGATCGACCCGGCGAACGGCGTCGCCCACCGGACGTCGCCGACCAATATCGGCTTCCTGCTGTCGGCCGCGGTCGCCGCGCGGGAGCTCGGCTTTATCGCGACGCCGGATATGGTCGAGCGCCTGGAGCGGACCGTCGGCGTCATCGAACGGATGGAGAAATGGCACGGGCATCTGTACAACTGGTACGATACCTCGACGCTCGAGCTGCTGCGCCCGGCGTACGTCTCGACGGTGGATTCCGGCAATTTCGTGGCCAGCCTCATGACGGTCAAGCAGGGCTTGCTCCGCTGGCTGCGGACGGACGGCTGGCAGGCCAAGGGCGCCGCGCCGGGACCGCTCGCGGCGGTCGGCGCGGAGTTCGCGCTGGAGCTCGACCAGGCTCGTCCGGACGAGCTCTACGAAGCGAAGCGGCGGCAGCGGAACCCGGAAGGGCGGATCCAGCCGGGCGCGGCGGCGTGGATCGGTCGCGGCTACGAGCTGGCCGAGCGGCTGGAGCGCTTGATCGTCGCGACGGACTTCCGCGAGCTGTACGACCATAAAGCGAAGCTGTTCGTGCTCGGCTATCACGCCGATTCGGGGCGGCGGGACACGATTTTGTACGATTTGCTGGCGTCGGAGGCGAGGCAGACGAGCTTCGTCGCGATCGCGCTCGGCCAAATTTCCGTCGCCCACTGGCTCGCGGTCGGCCGCACGGCCAAGAAGCAGGGCAGCCGCACGGCGCTGATTTCGTGGTCGGGCACGATGTTCGAATACATGATGCCGTGGCTGATCATGCGGACGTACCCCGGCACGATCTGGGACAGCACGTACCGCGGCGTCGTGCGCCGCCAAATCGAATACGCGAAGGAACGCGGCGTGCCGTTCGGCATCTCGGAATCGGGCTATTACGCCTACGACTATCAGCTCAACTACCAATACCGGGCGTTCGGCGTGCCGGGCCTCGGCTTCAAGCGGGGGCTGGACGAAGACCTGGTCGTCTCGCCGTACGCGACGATCATGGCGCTGCCGTACGCGCTGCGGGAGGGGCTGCGCAGCCTGGACCGGATGGAGTCGCTCGGAGCCCGAGGCCAATACGGCTATTACGAGGCGATCGACTTCACGGCGGGGCGGATGCCCCAGGGCGAATCGCACAAGGTCATCCGCAGCTTCATGGCGCATCACCAGGGCATGAGCCTGCTGACGCTCGCCAACCTGCTCGCGCCGAACTGCATGATCGACGATTTCCATGCCGACAAACGGGTCCGGGCCGCCGAGCTGCTGCTGATCGAGCGCATTCCGCCGAAATCGGCGGTTCTGACGCGGGAGCTGCCGGGCCGGACGCGGAGCGGGGGCGAGCCCAAGCCCGCGCAGAACGTGCCGCTGCGCGAGTTCGCGGCGGTGCCGGCGCCCGCGCCCGAAGCGAACGTGCACGGCAACGGGGCGCTGACGACGGTCGTCACGGAAACCGGCGCCGGGTTCATTCGGTACAACGGGCTCGACGTGACCCGCTGGCGCGAGGATCCCGTGCTCGATCCGTGGGGCAATTACCTCTACATCCGGGACGCGGCCCGCGACGTCTGCTGGTCGCCGTCCTATCAGCCGTGCCGCGCGCCGGCGGACAAGCAGCGCGTGCAGTTCATGCAGGAGCGGACGACGTTCCTGCGCGAGGACGCGGGCATCGAGACGCGGCTGGACGTCACCGTGTCCGCGGAGCATAACGCGGAGCTGCGGCGGCTCACGCTGACGAACGGCACGGGGGAGGCTCGCGTGCTCGAGGCGACGACGTTCCTGGAGCTCGCGATGGCGGACCATGACGCGGACAAGGCGCATCCGGCCTTCACGAAGCTGTTCATCCAGACGGAATACGCGCCGGAAGCGCAGTGCCTGCTCGCCCGCAAGCGGCCCCGCGGCGAAGGCGAGCGCTCCCTTTGGGCGTTCCACGCCTTCGGGGGAAGCGGAAGCGGCCTCGGCGAGCCGGAATTCGAGACCGATCGCGCCGCCTTCATCGGCCGGGGGCATTCGCTCGCGAAGCCCGCGGGGCTGGATGCGCGCCTCGGCGGGGCGACCGGCTCGGTCGCCGACCCCGCGTTCATTCTGCGCAGGCGCCTTCGCCTCGAGCCGGGCGAACAGGTCAGCCTCACGGCGGTAACCGGCGTCGCCGACAGCCGGGAGCAGGCGCTCGAGATCGCGGCCTCGCTCACGATGGAAGAGCAGGCGGAGCGCTCGTTCCGGCTCGCTTGGACGCGGAGCCAGATCGACCTGCAGCATCTGCGGATTACGGACGCGGACGCGGCGGCTTACCAGCTGCTGGCCGGACGCGTGCTGTATCCGTCGGCGCTGCGGCCCGAACAGGAGGCGGCCATCGAAGCGAACGCGAAAGGCCAGCCCGGACTATGGGCGCACGGCGTGTCCGGCGACCGTCCGGTCGCGCTGGTGCGGATCGCCGACACGTCGAACCTGCCCTTCGTCCATAAGCTGTTGGTCGGGTACGAGTATTTGCGGCAGAAAGGCGTGCTCTTCGACCTCGTCGTCTGGAACGAATCGGACGGCGGGTACCAGCAGGAGCTGCGGGAGGCGATACTGCGGCTGGTCGAGCAGTTCGCGCCGAACCGCGGAGGCGGGGCGGGCGTTCATATCGTGGCGGCGGCGTCGCAGCCCGAAGCGGACAAGGACCTGCTGTTCGCCGTCGCCCGGCTCGTGCTGGAAGCGGACGGTCCGAGCTTGCGGGCGCAGCTGCAGCCGCACGAGCCGAAGCGCGGCGCGGAGCCGCCCGGGCTGGCGCCCGCGGCGGCGCCGAACCGCTACCCGGCGCCCGCCGCGTCGGGCGACGAGGCCGCGGGCCTGGCGTTCTACAACGGCTACGGCGGCTTCGCGGCGGACGGCTCTGAATACCGGATCGTGCTCCGCGGCGGCCAGCGCTTGCCGGGGCCGTGGATCAACGCGATCGCGAATCCGACGTTCGGCTGCCTGGCCTCCGAGCTCTACACCGGGCATACGTGGTGGCGCAACAGCCGGGAATGCAAGCTGACGCCGTGGTCCAACGATCCCGCGCTGGATCCGCCGGGCGAGGCCGTCTTCGTCCGCGACGAGGACAGCGGCGAATATTGGGGCCCCGCGCCTTCCCGCAAGCGGGAGACGGAGGGGACGTACGCCGTGGCGCACGGCCAAGGCTACTCGCGCTACGAGACCGAGCGCCTCGGCATCCGTCAGGAGATGACGGTCTACGTCCCGCCGGAGGATGCCGTGAAGATCGTCCGGCTGCGGCTCCGCAACGTTACGGACGATGTCCGCAGGCTGTCCGTCACGTACTACGCCGAATGGGTCATCGGCGTTCACCGCGAAGGGACCGCGTCCCATATCGTCACGGATTGGGAGGCGGCGGACGCCGTCCTGCTGGCCCGCAACGGATATCAGGACACGTTCCGCGAGGCGACGGCGTTTCTGGCCGTCAACCCGCCGGCGGGGGAGGCGGACCGTTCCTGGACCGGCAGCCGGCTGTCGTTCGTCGGCCGCGAGGGCGATCTCGAGGAGCCGGCCGCGATGCGCCGGACGCGGCTGTCCGGGGAGACGGGCCCGTCGCACGACGCGTGCGGGGCCGTTCAGGCATCCGTCGCGCTCGAGCCCGGCGCGGAGCGCGTCGTGTACATCCTGCTCGGCTGCGCGGATTCCCGCGAAGCCGCGGTCGGGCTCGCCCGCAAGTATCGCGAGCCCGAGGCCTGCGACCTGGCGCTCGAAGAGATGCGCGCCTACTGGAAGGGCATCAACGGCACGATCCGGGTGAAGACGCCGTCGGCCGAAATGGATTACATGCTGAACAACTGGCTGCTGTACCAGTCGCTGTCCTGCCGGATGTGGG
Source organism: Paenibacillus sp. UNC496MF (assembly GCF_900113915.1). Taxonomy (NCBI): domain Bacteria; kingdom Bacillati; phylum Bacillota; class Bacilli; order Caryophanales; family Paenibacillaceae; genus Paenibacillus; species Paenibacillus sp. UNC496MF. The sequence continues at coordinate 125,987 of NZ_FORE01000005.1, read as the reverse complement.
CGCGCTCCGGCTTCTATCAGGCCGGCGGCGCCTTCGGCTACCGCGACCAGCTGCAGGATTCGCTGTCGATGCTGCACAGCCGTCCGGAAATGACGCGGCAGCAGATCATCCGCCACGCCTCGCACCAGTATCTCGAGGGCGACGTGCAGCACTGGTGGCACGAAGAGACGCACCGCGGCATCCGGACGAAGTTTTCGGACGACCTCCTGTGGCTGCCGTACGCCGTCGCGCGGTACTTGTCGCATACGGGCGACGAAAGCATCCTCGAGGAGACCGCGCCGTATCTGCAGAGCGGGCCGTTATCCGCGGACGAACACGAACGTTACGAGGAGACGGTGCTGTCCGGGGAGAGCGGCACGGTTCTGGACCACTGCTTCCGCGCGATCGACCGCTCGCTCGGCCGGATCGGCGAGCACGGGCTCCCGCTCATGGGCATCGGCGACTGGAACGACGGCATGAGCAACATCGGCCCGCAAGGGCGCGGCGAGAGCGTCTGGCTCGGCTGGTTCCTCGGCGATGTCCTGCGCGCCATCGCGGACGTTTGCGAGCGGCGCGGCGACGGCGAGCGGGCGGACCGGTACCGGAACGCCCGCCGCGAGCTGGCGGAAGCGATGCAGGAAGCGGCCTGGGACGGCAAATGGTACCGCCGCGCGTTCACCGACGCCGGCACCTGGCTCGGCACCGTGCATAACGCCGAGTGCCGGATCGACGCGATCGCCCAATCCTGGTCGGTCATCTCCGGCATGGCGCCGCATGACCGCGCGGAGCAGGCGATGCGCTCGTTCGACCGCGAGCTCGTGAACCGGAGCCTCGGCATCGCCCATATTTTGACCCCGCCGTTCGATAAGACGGAGCCGAGCCCGGGCTACATCCAAGCTTATCCGCCGGGCATCCGGGAGAACGGCGGCCAGTACACGCACGGCGTCATCTGGAGCATCGTGGCCTGGAGCCTGCTCGGGGACGGGAACAAGGCGTTCGAGCTGTTCAACCTGTTCAACCCGGTTTCGCATACGAAATCCCAGCTCGAAGCCCGTACCTACGTCGGGGAACCGTACGTCATGACGGCCGACGTCTACTCGGAGCCGCCGCATCGCGGCCATGCCGGCTGGACGTGGTACACGGGAGCGGCCGGCTGGATGTACCAGGCCGGCGTGGAGTGGATTCTCGGGCTGAAGCGCAACGGCGACCGGCTGATCGTAAAGCCGTGCATTCCGTCGGATTGGCCGGAATTCGAGATGACCTACGCGTACAAAAGCGCCGAATACCGCATCCGCGTTCTCAATCCGTCCCGCAAGACGGGCGGCTTGTCGGCGCTCGCGATCGACGGGAACGCCGTGGCGCTTCATGCCGGGGCGTCCGAGGAAGGGGCGGCCATCCCGCTCGCGGACGATCGGGCGGTCCACCATATCGAGCTGACCCTGTGACGGGTTCGCGCTCGGCTCGCCGGAACGGCCGTTCGGGCGCATCGCTTTCGATGCGGCCGGACGGCCGTTTTCGGCGCTGCGGCGACGTTAAGGGAGAGCAGAAAAAACAATGGAACGTATGTTCTGTTTGTGCTACGATTAGGGAAGCAATCACGATCGAAAACATGCCTTTGAAAGGAAGCTGGACGAGCGATGCCGAGACGATGCGCCTGGGTCAACGAAGACCCGCTTTATCAGAATTACCACGATTTCGAATGGGGCGTTCCCGTCCATGACGACCGGAAGTGGTTCGAGCTGCTGTCGCTGGAAGGGGCGCAGGCGGGCCTCAGCTGGTACACCGTGCTGAAGAAGCGCGAAGGGTACCGGCGGGCGTTCGACGGCTTCGATCCGGTTCTGGTGGCGGCGTACGGCGACGACAAGCTGGAAGCCTTGGCGGCCGACGAAGGCATCATCCGCAACCGGCTGAAGATTCGGTCGGCAGTCGAGAACGCCCGATGCTTCCTGCAGGTGCAGGCGGAGTTCGGCAGCTTCGACGCTTATATCTGGCGGTTCGTCGGCGGGGCGCCGATCCGGAACGACCGGCGCTCCGCCGCCGAGGTGCCGGCGACGACGCCGCAGTCCGACGCGCTCAGCAAGGATTTGAAGAAGCGCGGCTTCAAGTTCGTCGGATCGACGATCTGCTACGCCCTGATGCAGGCGTCCGGGATGGTCGACGACCATACGCGGGACTGCGATTTTCACCATGCGGGCGTTCGGCCGTCTTAGGGACGGACGATCGGGACGTTCGGGCCCGGCGTCGGGACGCATGCCAGGACCGGCTTCGCCGCGGTTGGCCCCGGGTCCGCGCTTGCGCCCGGAAATCGCGTTGGACTGGGCGGGAACTCCCTCGGGCGGAGCTGCATCTGCTGTGCGGCGGCCATTTCCTCCTCGAGGAGGCGAGCGTGACGGTCGCGGCGCTGATCAAGCGGTTTTTCGGGCGCGTGTACGGGTTCTAGCCGCTTGGGTGCGGCACGCGGCGCGATTCGCGCTTGACGGCGCTTCGGCCGCCGGGTTATAACTGGAATAAGTTTCTTGCCGTGCATAGTCGGAAATTCGATCGACAGCTCATATTCGAAGATCCATGAACGGGAGAGTAGTTCCGCGATGCACGTCGCAGCGAGCCGGGGCGGTGGAAGCCGGCACGTGCGCGCGGACACGAAGCGCACCCGGGAGATGATCCGCCGAAACGAAGTAGGCGAATCCGGCGAAGGGCCGTTATTCCGGCGAGCGGCCGAAGCGCGTATCGGCACGTAGAGTGGTACCGCGGGAACATGGCTCTCGTCTCTAATCATAGAGACGAGGGCTTTTTTGTTTTTCCGGGCGGCCCGGTTCAAGCGGGCCAAAGATGCGAAGGGGAGTGGTCGACCATGGAGAAGAAGGACTTGAAGACGTTCGTGCTCGGGAAGCTCGAGCTGCGGGAAGGCATGCGCGTCCTCGATTTGGGGTGCGGACCTGGCGGGGACCTGCTTGCGCTCGGGAAACGGCTTCGCGACGCGTCGTACGACGGCGTGGACGCGTCCGCGGCCGCGATCGCGGAAGCCGAAGCGGCGGCGGCGGGCGACGGGCGGTTCCGCTTCCGGACGATGGATATTTCCGCGGGCCTGCCGTTCGAGGACGGCTGCTTCGACGCGGTGTATTCCATCAACCTGCTGGAATGCATCGTCGATAAAGCGGCGCTGCTCCGCGAAATCCATCGCGTGCTGAAGCCCGGCGGGCAAACCGTGATGGCGCATCTCGACTTCGATACCCAGCTGTTCGACGGCACGGACAAAGCCCGCGTGCGCCGCCTCGTGCAGGCATACAGCGACTGGCAGCAAGCCTGGATGGACGATTGCGATGCCTGGATGGGCCGCCGGCTGTGGAAGCATGTGAACGGCAGCGGATTGTTCGACGGCGCCGTGGACGCCTTCGTCTTGACGGATACGCGCTTCGAGCCCGGTCGTTACGGCTACGACCGCGCCATGGATTTCGGCGCGATGGCGAAGCGGGGCTTGGTCGCGGAGGCGGACTATGCCGCTTTTCTGCAGGAGCAGCAGGCGCTCGGCGAAGCCGGACGGTTCTTTTACAGCATTACGATGTTTGCCTACGACGGGCGGAAGAAGGGCGGTTGAACCGCTGCGACGTCAGCTTGACGAATGCGGCCGGAAGGATTAAATTTAAACTAAGTCTAAAAACTGCGAGGAGGGGATTCGGATGTCCCGCCAAACGTTGACCGCGCCCCGAAAGCTGATCCTGGATATCGTGACCCATTCGCACGACCATCCGACCGCTTCGGACATCATCGACCGCCTGAAGAGCCAAGGCCAAAGCGTCGCTTACGCGACCGTATATAATTCGCTCCGCTATTTGACCGAACAGGGGCTCATCCGCGAGCTGAAGCTCGAGAAGGATGCCAGCCGCTACGACGCGCGGACCGAGGATCACCAGCACATCGTCTGCGTATCCTGCGGGAAAGTCAGCGAAGTGCTGACGGTCTCGCCGAAGGAATGGCTTCGGCGGATCGAGGAAGAGACCGGGTACGCGATTTCGGAGGAACAATTTCTATTCAAAGGGGTGTGCGCGGAATGTCGGACGTCGGCCAGCCTATCGACGCATTGAACGCGGATGCTTTTCCGGACGGCGCGTTCTGCGATACGACGCGAAGAATCGTCGTCATCAGCCCGTTTCCCGCGCGGCTGCAGGGGCTCGTCTCGGAGCTGATGGCCCGCTGCTACGACGTGCTGATGTTCCACAGCGCCAAGGAGTCGGTGCTGTCCCTGCTTCAAAACGACCTCGTCGTCGTGGACCTCACGTGGGGGACCGAGGAGGTCGTCCCGGCGCAGGCGGCCGGCTCGGCCGACTGCCTCTATTTGGTCGGCAGCCGCACGGTGCGGCCCGTGCCGGAGGGCCACACGCTGGCATGGCCGTCGGCGCTCGAGACGGCGCTCGCGAAGATCGAAGCTCTCGCGGGCCAGAGCAAGCCGCAGACCGACGCGTCAGCCGACCGTCTGCGCTTCAAGGACGTGGAGATGGATCTGAAACGAATCATCGTCCTGCACCGCGGCGCGAAGATCGACCTGACGAAGACCGAATTCGACCTGCTGCGCGTGCTGCTGACGTCGGACGGCGGCGTCCTGTCCCGCCAGGAAATCATGGAGGCGATCTGGGGCGACGGCTATTTCGGCGGAAGCAATTCGATCGACGTGCACATCAAGAGCTTGCGGCAGAAGCTGGGCGACGACCCGAAGCGGCCGGTCTATATCGCGACCGTTCGCGGCGTCGGCTACCGGCTCGGCGAGTAAGCGTACGCGCCATTCGCAGGGCGGCCTTCGGCAACACGGAGGCCGCCCTGCGGCTGTCCGCGACGGCATCGACCTGCGGCGGCTGTCCGTGACGGGGTCGCCCAGCGAATATCCGCCTGGAATAGACCGCTTCCGCCGGCTCGACTAGGCCGCATTCGGCGTCCTGTTCGGGAACCGCGCGACTCTTCATCGAACCTTTACCGACTCTTCATCGTTCCTTCATGATCGCTTCATCATACCTTCATGCAAGCCTCGCGCATGGATGGTATGATTTTTTTGTACCCAATAATTAAACTAAATCTAAATATAAAAACGGAGGGAACCCTATGCGAAAAACGATTATCGTCGGTACCGGCCCGGCCGGATTGACGGCCGCCATTTACTTAGCGCGAGCGAACCTGAACCCCCTCGTCATCGAAGGCCCGGAACCGGGCGGCCAGCTGACGACGACCACCGAAGTGGAGAATTTCCCGGGCTTCCCGGACGGCATCATGGGGCCGGAGCTGATGGCCAACATGCGCAAGCAGGCGGAACGGTTCGGCGCCGAGTTCAAGACCGGCTGGGTGACCGAGGTCGACGCGTCGAAACGGCCGTTCACGCTGAAGGTGGAAGGGCTCGGCGAGCTGCAGGCCGAAACGCTCATCATCTCGACCGGCGCCTCGGCGAAATACTTAGGCATTCCCGGCGAGCGCGACAACGTCGGCCGCGGCGTCAGCACCTGCGCCACCTGCGACGGCTTCTTCTTCCGCGGCAAGAAAATCGTCGTGGTCGGGGGCGGCGACTCCGCCATGGAGGAAGCAAGCTTCCTGACGCGCTTCGCCTCGGAAGTCGTCGTGGTCAACCGCCGCGAAGAGCTCCGCGCCTCCAAAATCATGCAGGCAAGAGCGCGCGACAACGCCAAAATCAGCTGGGCGCTCGGCCGCACGCCGCTCGAGGTCGTCGCGGACGACAAGGGCGTGAAAGGACTTAAAGCGCTGAACAACGCGACCGGCCAAGAAGAGCTGCTCGAGACGGACGGCGTCTTCATCGCCATCGGCCATACGCCGAACACCAAATTTCTCGGCGGCCAGCTGACGACGGACGACCACGGCTACCTGGTCGTGAAGCCCGGCACCACGGAAACGAACGTCCCCGGCATCTTCGCGTGCGGCGACGTCCAGGACAACCGGTACCGCCAAGCCATCAGCGCCGCCGGCACGGGCTGCATGGCCGCGCTCGACGCCGAACGGTTCCTGGAAGCGTCCGAAGCGTTCTCCGCCGCAACCGTCTGAATGACATCCGCTTAAGGAGGAATAACTATGTCTGGTGCCAATCCCGTAATCGTGTATACAAGCACGCACTGCAATTTCTGCAAGCAAGTGAAATCGTTCCTGAGCGACCGCGGCGTCGCCTATGAGGAACGCAATATCGACCAAGACGAGAAGTATGCCGAAGAACTGTGGAATACGGGCATGCGCTCCGTGCCCGTGACCGTCATCGGCGAAGCCAAAATTCTCGGCTTCAACCAGACGCAGCTGAACCGCGCCGTCGCCGAGCTGCAAGCCTAGTCCGTCGCCAACCCATTCATTCACATACACAGGAGGATTTTAAACCATGACCATGCAACCAACCGTCGCTTACCCGTTCGCCAAAGTCGGCCTGCCCGCGCCCGAGTTCACGCTGACTTCCACGAAGAACCTCGAGACGCTCGAGGAGAACGTCTCGCTCTCCGATTACCGCGGCAAATGGCTCGTGCTGTTCTTCTGGCCGTACGACTTCACGTTCGTCTGCCCGACGGAAATCGTCGGCTTCAGCGACGCGTACGAACAGTTCAAGAGCCTGGATTGCGAAGTGCTCGGCGCTTCCGTCGACAGCGTGTATACGCACCGCGCCTGGATCGAGACGCCGGTCGACAAGAACGGCATCGGTCCGGTCCGCTTCCCGATCGCGTCCGACTTCACGAAGGAAACGGCGCACGCCTACGGCATCCTGAGCGAAGAAGGCGCGGCGCACCGCGGCCTCTTCATCATCGATCCGGAAGGCATCCTGCGCTACCAGGTCGTGACGGACATGAACGTCGGCCGGAGCGTCGACGAGACGCTGCGCGTGCTGCAGGCGCTGCAATCCGGCGGCCTGTGCCCGGTCAACTGGAAACCGGGCGACAAAACGCTGGGCTAACACCCGCGCATTGGCGCTTGCGATACCGAAGACTCCGTCCCTTATAAGGGGACGGAGTCTTTTTCGCGCTTGAACGGTCATCGATGAACGGAAGGGTAGGAAGGGAAGGACCCCGAGGCCGGGGCGTGGAATTCTTAACCGAATACCAAGCGGAAAGGGGTTTCAGGCATGTTCTACGTCAATTCGCGCGCGATTATCGAGCGCACCGTCGGCGATCGCGCCGAAATTATCGTCCAAACGCGGAACAAGCCCGGCGGGCCGCGGCGCATCGAGCTGCCGGGCGGGCGAATCGAGCCGTTCGAATCGCTCGTCGCCGCGCTCGTTCGGGAAGTCAAGGAAGAGACGGGGCTCGATCTCGTCGAAATCGAAGGCGAGGAGACGCGGATCGAGACCGCGGGCATCAATCCCGATTTCGAGGTGGAGTGCATCCGTCCGTTCGCGGCGTATCAGACGACGAAAGGGCCGATCGATTCCGTCGGCGTTTACTTTCGCTGCAAGGCGGCGGGCGAGCTGCTCGAATCGGGCGACGAAACGCTGCGGCCCCGCTGGGTGGCGGTCGAAGAGATCCGGCGCATGATGGCGCAAGACCCGCTGCAATTTGCCGACGTCGATCGGGCGGGCCTGCTGTTTTACTTGAAGCATCAGGGGTGAACGGCTTCGCCGCGTGCGTCATCATCCGCTGCCGGAGGGTATACGAAGGTATGGCTTGCCTTCAAAGCCGGAAAGGGGAGACCTGCCGATGAACCCGCTAACGGAACGACAAGTAGAGGAATTGAAGCAATTGCTGCTGGAGGAGAGGCGGCAGCTGCAGGATCATTTCGAACGCGAAGACGCGGACGGCGCGGCCGCGGCGTCGGAAACGGCGTCGACGGGCGAGCTGTCGGCTTACGATAATCATCCCGGGGACTTGGGCACGGAGACGTTCGAGCGCGAACGGGACATGGCGATCGACGAGCGGCTGGACGGGCAGCTGGAGGAAACCGAGGCCGCGCTGGATCGCATCGCGACCGGCCGTTACGGGATCTGCGAGATCTGCGGCGAGCCGATCCCCTTCGAGCGACTCGAAGCGCTGCCGGCCGCGAGACGCTGCGTGGCGCATGCGTCCGATACGCTGTCGGAGGCGCGTCCGCCGGAAGAGGACGTCATGACCGCGCCGCCGTCCGGCGCAGGATCGGGCCGCCGGGCCAATGCCGGCCGGTTCGACGACGCGGACGCGTGGAAGACGCTGGAGGACTACGGCAACGCCAGCGATACGGTTCGGACGGACCGCGGCGCGAACGATCCCGCGCTCGATTGAACGCGTACCCGAAAAGGCGGCATCGCGCGGATGCCGCCTTTTTGACGCGCTGCGCCGCCGCGGAAGAGCGTTCGCTTGCCGATTAGGCGAACGTATACGCGTCGAAGCGGATGGCATTGCGGACGCTCGTCCACACATCGGAGCTCTCTCCGCCGATGTACCAATAGCCGTATCCGGCGACGGCGTTCGCGGCGCCGAGCCCGATCTTGCGGGACAGCGAACGGCCGTCCTCCAGCCAGAGGCGGTTCAGCCGCGTCCGGTCGGCGTACTCGGCATAGTACTGTCCCAGCGCGTCGTCCCAGCGGGGCAAGAGCTTCTTCGCGCGGACGAGGGCGTTCTGTTCCGGGAGCCCGATGTCGAGGGAGGTCGCGGGACCGCCGCCGGTCTGCGTCCAATGGCGCGTATACAGCGGCAGCGCGAGGATGACCCTGCCGGCGGGCGCCTCCCGCAGAAGCGTCGCCAGGCCCTGGCGTACCCAAGGGAACGAAGCGACCGAGCCCGCGATCGGATCGCCGTCCCAATGCTCGTCGTACCCCATGAGCACGACGTAATCGGCGGCGTTCGCGAGCGCGGCGTAGTCGAAGACGGCGGTCCAGTCCGTGCCGACATCGGGCGAGACGTTGACGGACACCGCGGCGTTCGAGGCGTCGAGCGCTTGTTCCAGCGCCGCGACGAACGCCGTGAAGACGTCCCGGTCTTCGGGCAGCATGTTCTCGAAATCGATGTTCAGCCCGTCGAGGCCATGCAGCCGGACGCGGTCCGCGAGCTGCTGCACGAACGCTTGCCGCTTGCCCAGGCTCGCCAGCATGGCGTGGGTCGCGGCCGCGTCGGAGTGATTGCCGACCATCGCCCATACGCGTTTGCCGCGGGCATGGGCCCACGTGGCCAGCGCGGCGTCCGTGCCGTCTTCGAGAGCGCCGGTCTTGCCGAGGAAGTACCAGCGCGGCGACAGCGTATTCGCCTCGGACTTCGCGACTTGGGCCTCGTACTGCAGCGTCGTCTGGTCGTACTGCCAGCCGAGCTGGATCGGGGACGGCGCCGCCGCTTGGATCTCCGCGGCCCAATCGGCGTGCGTCCACGTCCGGTTCAGCAGCACGGCCGCTTCCTGCCGCGTGATGGCGTCCCGCGGGCGGAAGCCGCCGGCGTCGCCGCCCATCAGATCCCGCTGCCAGAGCCGGTAGACGGCGGGCAGCGCCCAGTCGCCGATCCGCGCTTCGTCCCCGTACAGGCCGTCCGGCACCGAAGACGCCGGCGGCAGGGACTGCTTCGCCGCCCGGGCGAGCAGGACGGCCGCCTCTTCGCGGGTGACGGGCCGGTTCGGCTCGAAGCGCGACGGCGCGGCGCCCTGCACGAGGTTCAATTGAATCGCCGCCTGCACCCAGCCGTAATGCCAGGCGGAGACCGGAACGTCGGCGAACGCGGGGATGGCGGCGGAGACCGGCCGGATGCCGAGCAGCCGCTCAAGCATCGTCGCGAACTCGGCGCGGGTGATCGCCTTGTCCGGCTCGAACCGGCGCAGGCCCGTTCCGGTCACGAACCCGAGCTTCGTCATGTTCACGATCGCTGCCGCGGCGTAATTGTCGCGTATATCGTCGTACGGCAGGGCGGCCGGCGCCGCCGCGGCCGCTGTCGCATGGGGATAAAAGCCGAAAGTCATGCCGATAATAAGCATCAGAGCAAGAATCGGACGACCGAAGGAACCGTTGGCATTCATGGACGCATGTCTCGCTTTCCGATCGTAGTCGCATTTCGCATTTCGGCGCCGCGCATGGCGCCGTTCAAGAATCAATCGTACGCGATTCGATGCGGAATACCCAGCCTCAATTGTTGGGAAATTCCCGCCTGCCGGAAAATCCGCGCGCCGGCCGGTTTACAGCCGCCGGCGGGATTTGGTAAGCTGGAAGCATCACAGAAACACAATCGCAAACGCAAACGCGATGAAGAGAAGAGTAGCGGACGACGCGCTTGTCCAGAGAGCTCCGGCAGCTGAGAGGGAGCCTGGCGCCCGCCGCGAACCAAGTCTCGGAGCGGCATGCCGGAACCGCCCGCGCGGGGATGGCATGACGGGCGCTCCCGTTACAGGGCTAGAGTATCGCCTTGCCTCGCGCAAGCGCCGTACTCGAAGAGGTTAATGCGGCGACGCATTAGCGAATCTGGGGTGGCACCGCGAAAATTTCGTCCCCAAGACCGACGGTCTTGGAGGTGGGATTTTTTTTGTTTTTCGCGGATGCCGCCCGGCGGCGCTCGGATGCATCCGCCTCAATTATGCGTTGAGGAGGCGCCTTGCCATGACAGAGGAACATGCCGAAGCGAAACATTTTTTGGCGGAATCGATCGAGGAGGAACTCGCGTCCCATCCTTTCGGAAGACCGATGCGTACCCGCTTCCCGCCCGAGCCGAACGGCTATCTCCACATCGGGAGCGCGTACGCCATTCAGACGAACCATGACATCGCCGCGCGGCACGGCGGCGATTTCCACCTGCGCTTCGACGATACGAACCCGCTCAAGGAAGACATGGCGTACGTCCGCGCGATTATCGAGGACATCAAGTGGCTCGGGTACGACCCGGGAAATCATATTTACTACGGCTCCGATTATTCGGACCGCATCCATGCGGCGGCGGTGACGCTCATCGAGAAGGGCAAGGCTTACGTCTGCGACCTCGGCCCCGAGGAGGTCGCGGCTTATCGCGGAACGCTGACGGAGCCCGGCCGGAACAGCCCGTACCGGGACCGCGCGGCCGCGGACAATCTGGCGCTGTTCGAAGGCATGAAGCGCGGCGACTATCCGGCGGCGTCCAAGGTGCTCCGCGCCAAGATCGACATGGCCTCGCCCAACATGAACCTGCGCGACCCGGTGCTCTACCGCATCCTGCACGCCGAGCATTACCGGACCGGGACGGCGTGGTGCATTTACCCCATGTACGACTTCGCCCATCCGATACAGGACGCGATCGAGGGCATCACGTATTCGCTCTGCTCCATCGAGTTCAAGGACCACCGCCCGCTGTACGAATGGGTGCTGCGCGAGCTGGGCGTCGCCGAGCCGCCGCGGCAGCGGGAATTCGGGCGGCTGAACCTGACGGGCGCGGTGACGAGCAAACGGTTTCTGCGGCAGCTGGTCGAGGGCGGCTTCGTGGACGGCTGGGACGATCCGCGGCTGCCGACGCTGCGCGGCCTGCGCCGGCGCGGCTTCACGCCGGCGAGCATCCGCCGCTTCATCGGCGAGATCGGGGGCATCCGCACGCAGAGCACGGTCGATATCTCGCTGCTCGACCACTGTTTGCGGCAGGATTTGAAGGGAAGCGTGCCCGCGTTGATGGCGGTGCTGCGCCCGCTCAAGGTCGTCCTTGCGAACTATCCGGAGGGCGAGACGGAGATGCTGCCGATCGAAAATAACGCCGAGAACGAAGCGCTGGGCAAGCGGGAGGTGCCGTTTTCGCGGACGCTCTACATCGAGCGCGACGACTTCACGGAGGAGCCGCCGAAGGGCTTCCACCGGCTCAGTCCCGGCGCGGAAGTGCGTCTGAAAGGCGCGTATTTCATTCGCTGCGAGGAGGTCGTCCGCGATCCCGCCACCGGAGAAATCGCGGAACTGCGCTGCACGTACGATCCGGAGACGAAGAGCGGCACGGGCTTCGCCGGACGCAAGGTCAAAGGGACGATCCACTGGGTATCCGCGGAGCATGCCGTCCGCGCCGACGTGCGTCTGTACGGGAAGCTGCTGCGGGAAGGCGAGCTGCCGCAAACGGACGGCGGCGGCGCGGACTGGGCGGCGGCGCTCGATCCGGAATCGCTCGTCGCGGCGGAGGACGCGCTGCTGGAGCCGGCCGCCCGGGACGCGCGGCCGGAGGACCGGTTTCAATTAATCCGTCACGGATTCTTCTACGCGGATCCGAAGCCTGCCGCCGATGGCCGGCTCGTCTTGAACCGGATCGTGCCGCTGAAGGACGGCTGGAACCGGCGGTAGGCGCGGGCCTCGCAAGCGGCGATAAACGAAGGCGAAGGCGCGGACGCCGGATCGGCGCGTCGGGGCCGCGCCAAGCGTCCGAAGGGAGCAGGCGCGGGAAGAGCTGCCGGGCGCCGGAGGAACTGCCGCGCGCCCGGCAAGCCGCCGCCGCGCGCGGGGAAGAGGCTGCCGACGACGAGTCGGCGGCCTCTTCGGGCTGCGGGCGGGCGCCCATTCGCGGTCCGTTCGCGAGAACGCGCGCGAACCGCGGGCGTCGCGGCGTCCGCATGACGCGCACGCGCGGCCGTCCGCCGATGCATGCCGCGTCCCCCGGCCGTCCGCCATGCGCTTCGCGTCCGCGTGCTGCCGCACGCACGCTTTTCGCCGTTTGGGACATATGTCCTTCCCGCCGCCCCGGCAGCCGTTATTTAATGGACGAAGACATGAAGCGCGGGAGGGAACGGGCAGTGAAAGGAATCGTATTCGCGGTGCTGGGCGGCTTCTTCATCATGCTGCAGGGCGTGGCGAACGCGCGGATCAGCGCGGGCATCGGGACATGGCAGGCGGCCGCGCTGACCCAGCTGACGGGCTTCGTCGCGGCGCTGGCGATGCTGCTCGCCTCGCGGGACGCCGGCTGGCGGGAGCTGAAGCGGGTGAAGCCGCTCTATCTGATCGGCGGGGCGTTCGGCGCGGTCGTCATTTTCAGCAGCGTGCAGGCGATTCGCCAGAACGGCGCGACGATGACGACGTCCGTGCTGCTCATCGCGCAGCTGGGGCTGACCTTCGTCATCGACGGCCGGGGCTGGTTCGGCGTGCCGAAGCGGCGCATGAAGCCGCCGCAGCTGATCGGCATCGGCATCATGATCGCGGGCGTGGCCATACTGGGGCTTCAATAGGGATAATGGGCCAGCGCCGGGAAGATTCTTGCTGGAAGACTCTTGCTATAGGAGAAGATCCGGCAATAGGAAGTCCGATGAGAAGGAGGGCGAAGCGCAGATGAAGGAAGCGAAGGATCGCGGGCTGCTGGCGCGGTACATGCGGGAGTACGGCCTCGAGCGCGTATTTCCGGAGCCGCTGCTGCCGCATATCGGGCTGTACCGGTTCGAGCCGGGCGAGTTCGTGTGCAGGCAGGGCGATCCGGCGGGGTGGCTGTACGTGCTGGTGAAGGGAAAGATCAAGATCTACACGACGTCGGCGGAGGGGAAGACGCTGATTCTCAGCTTCAAGACGCCGCTCGACGCGATCGGGGACATCGAATACGTGCAGGGCGCGGAGATCCTGAACACGGTGGAGGCCGTCTCGGCCGGCTTCGTCATCGGCGCGCCGTACGCGCGGCTGCGGCAGCACGCCGGCGACCACGCGCCGCTGCTGCGGTTTCTGCTCGACATCGTGTCGCGGAAGTTTTTCGCCAAGTCGCTTTCGCTCAGCTTCAATCTGATGCATCCGGTCGAGGTGCGGCTCGCGAGCTATCTGCTCGCGGTGACCTTCGAGGAGCCGGACGCGCCGGACGGCGGACGGCTCGGCACCTCCGGGCTCCGGGATGCCGCGAACCAGATCGGCACGAGCTACCGGCACGTGAACCGCGTGCTGCGACAGTTCGCGGACGAAGGGTTGATCGAACGCGGCAGAGGGTTCATCGCCGTGAAGGACCGGGCGGGCCTGCGGGCTCGGGCGGGACGCAATATCTACGAATAGGAGCGATCGGGATGCTGACGGGAATGCTATGGGCGCTGCTCGCGGGCGCGCTCGTGAGCGCGCAAAATATTTTCAACAGCAAGGTGAGCGAACGCGCGGGCGGCGCGGCGACGACGGCGCTCGTGCTCGGCCTCGGCTTCGCGGCTTCGCTGTCGCTCGGGCTGCTGTCCGAAGGCGGCCGCCTGTTCGAATTCCGTTCCATGGAGCCGTGGTATTGGTTCAGCGGCCTGCTCGGCGTCGGCGTGGTCACCTGCCTCGTGCAGGGCATCCGGCGGCTGGGCCCTACGTATGCCGTCGCGATCTCGCTGACCGCGCAGCTGGCGTTCTCCCTGCTGTGGGACGCCCAAGGCTGGATGGGGCTGGCGAAGGCTGCGGTGACGCCGCGGCAGGCGATCGGCGTGCTCGTCATCGCGGCGGGCGTGCTCGTGTTCAAGTTCGGCGGAAGCCCGGTCCGCGCGCGAACGGGAACAAGGACGCCGAGCCGGGGAAGAGGTCCCGGCGAAAACGACCTGAAACGGCGGCGCTAGGACTTGGCGCCCCGGCGCAGGAACGGGAGGAGCAGCAGGACGAAGATCGCAAGCGCGATGGCTTCCTCGACGATCAGGGAAGCGCCGCGAGCAGGAGCAGCGACAGGACGAGCATGACGCGCGGCTTCGCCCGGAACGCCACCTTCGCCGTGTGGCACGCGGCCCATAGGGCGAGCGAGATATTGGCCGCGATTTTCAGCAGCCAGATGGAGAGGATGAGGTACTCCAGCCGCTGCATGAGCGGAATCTCCAGCACGGACATCGCGTTCAGCGTCGGCCAGACGGTTTCCAGCAGCTGCCCCCCGCTGAAGTACATGCAGGCGATGAGGAGCATCAGCATGAACATGCCCGTCGCGAGGAGCATGCCCGCGTGGGCCCATCGCCGGGACTTGGCGGGGTGTTGAATGAACGGATACGCCACCAGCAGCACCTCGATGCCGAGATATTGGGCGGCCATCTCCTTCGTCGAAACCCAAAATTGCGGGAGCGAATGGTCGAACGGCGGCAGCAGGTTTTGGGGATGAAGCATCGGCAGCAGCATGAAGGTGAACGGCGCGACGAACAGCAGCACGCTCAGCAGCCCCCACAAGCAGAAGCCCGCGACGGTCTGGAAGCCGCCGCTGACCGCGTAATAGACCAGCACGAGCAGGAGCAGGCTGAACGGCCAAATATTCATCGACGGGAAAATCCAGGTTTTGCAAATTTCAACGTACGAGCGAAACGTCAGGAAGGCGCCGAGCAGGGCGAATACGATGAACAGCCCGTTCAGCGCGCCGCCCGGCAGCCGCCCGAAGCAGCGGACGTTGATCGCCGCGAGCGTGGCGTCCGCGTGCGGCAGGCGCGACGCCGTGCCGTACATCAGCCATAGCACCGCATGGACGCCGATGCCCGCCGCGATGACGGCGACCCAGGCGTCGTGGCCCGCGCCTTCGGCGACCTCGCGCTGGAAGCCCATGAGGCTGATGTCCACCGCGCTGACGTACAGGACGCTCAGCAGATGCAGGGAAGACACGGTATAGCGCGCGCTTTTCGTCTCCGCGTTCACTTTTCGCTCACCTCGCCAATCTATGCCCCATTTTGCCCACGCCCGTCTGCGCGATGCGCAGGTCGACCTTCGCTTCGGCCTTCAGGGACGGATACGCGGCGTAAAACGTCTCCGCCCGCCATCCCCTCGTCCGGCTTCGCGCGAAATCCCCGAGCCCGAGCGGGTCCAATCCCTTCTTCGCGCAGTCGGTCGCGAACGCTTCGATCCGCCCTTCGAGCAAGCGCCGCAGCTCTTCCTCGAGCTTCGCCAATTCCCGGTCCGACATCGCGCGCATCGCGTGCGGCACTTCCTGGAGCAGGACGTTCAGCCGGACGTCGAACCGGATCGCCGGCACGGGCCCCGGCTGCAGCAGACGCAGCTTCGTCTTGGACGACAGGCACCGGATGACCAGGCTGTCGCGGTCCGCGGCGCCCGGCAGGGCGGCGGTATAGCTGCCGTCGCGGGCGCTGCCCGCCAGCAGCTTCAGCAGGAAGGCCTCGTTGGCGTCCACGCGCCCCGCGTAAGCGTCCCCTTTGAACAAAGCCGCCCCGCCGACCGCGATTTCGCCCCGCTCCGTCGTCAGATAGGGCAGGACGATGTCCCGGCCTTCCCCGTAGTAGTCGAACAGCGTCTTCTGAAAGCCGAGGCGCGGCAGATTCCCGTGCTTCATGTTGTCCTCGACGAGCGTCAGCAGGTACGACGCGTCGCGCTGCTTGCCCGCTTCCGCGAGCAGCTTCGACGCCTCGCCGTCTGCGACGGCCAGCTGGAGCCGGCTCGATACTTTGGGATCGCGGAAGAAATTTTCCAGGATGTCGTCGATTCCCTGCGAAGCGAAGGCCTTGCCGAAGACGACCATCCGCAGCTGCCCGTACTGCAGCGTCTTGCCGGACTTGGCCTGCAGCCGCGG
Organism: Paenibacillus sp. UNC496MF; assembly: GCF_900113915.1. NCBI lineage: Bacteria > Bacillati > Bacillota > Bacilli > Caryophanales > Paenibacillaceae > Paenibacillus > Paenibacillus sp. UNC496MF. The sequence continues at coordinate 109,686 of NZ_FORE01000005.1, read as the reverse complement.
AATCATGTCGAGGCGCGTAGCGGATCCGGTGCGCAGCAGCTCGGCCCGGGTCTCGCCTTTTTTGGCGTAATCGCCGACCAGCACGGCCGTCTCGGTCCGGCTGCCGGCCAAGTCGTAGCTGGCCGTCTGCGCCAGATTGATTTTGTCGATCACCTGCCGGCTGCCGCAGGCGCTCAGCAGGACGGCCGCCGCGACGGCCGCGGCCGCGCGGAGGAACGGGGGGACCGCAGCCATGGCGTCACTCCTTGTCCAATCGGTTTTCGCGCTTGACCGGCTTGGGCTTGTACCGGATTTGCGTTTGCGGCCTGAGGTAGCCGGGCCTGCCGTTCAGGCGCTGGTACGAGGAACGCACCAGGCTGTCGTTCCAATCCTTGAACCGCAGCGGGTAGAAGGGGGCGGTGTACGGCGAGCCCAGCGACCGCAGGCGCGTCAGGTGCACGAGCAGGAAGCCGCAGCCCATGAGGATGCCGAGCCCTCCCCAGACGGCGGCCAGCATAATGATCGGAAAGCGGATGAACCGGATGGCGTTCGACATCTTATAGATGGGCGTGACGAAGGACGCGAGCGCCGACAGGGACACGATGATGATCAGAATATTGCTCGTCAGCGCGGCTTCGACCGCCGCTTGTCCCAAAATGACGCCGCCCACGACGCCGATCGTCTGGCCGATCCGCTTGGGCAGCCTCGCGCCCGCTTCGCGCAGCAGCTCGACCGTGATTTCCAGGAACAGCACCTCCATGACCGGAGGAAAAGGAATGTTGTTCCGCGAGTTGATGAGCGGACCCAGCAGACCGCTCGGCACGACCTCGTAATGGAACGTCGCGATCGCCACGTACATGGCCGACGCGAACACGGAGTAGATCACGCCCAGCACCCGGATGATGCGGAAGAAGGAGGCCAGTACCCAAGGGAGCAAATAGTCTTCCGTGGACAGGAAGAAATCGAACAGGGTCGACGGGCCGAGCAGGAAGTAGGCGGAGCCTTCGCTCGCGACGGCGACCTGGCCCATCAGCAGCGCGAACACGGCGCGGTCCCGGCGCTCGGTCGTCGTGAACAGGGGAAACGGCGACATCGAATTGTCCGAGAGGATCTGATCGAGCTGGGAGGTGTCGAACAGCACGTCGAAATCGACGGCGTTCAGGCGGTGCAGCATATGGGCGACGTGATCCTCGTTGGCCGCGCCGTCGAGGTAAAGCACGGCGACCCGGGAGCGCGACACGCTGCCGACGGACACCTCCTTCACGACGAGGTTCGGCACGTTCAGCTGGCTCCGGATCAGGCGGAGGTTCGTCTCCAGATCCTCGATGAAGCCGACGTTCGTCCCGACGACGCTGAACTCGCTCTCCGTAATGTTGCTCTGCCGGATGCCCTTGCGGCTGACCAGCGGCACGAGCGCGCAGCGCGGGTCCCGCTCGTCCAGCCGGAGCAGGACGTGGCCCTTGAACAGCTTGTGCTGGATCGCGCCGACGTCGTCCGTCAGCTCGATGCCGTCGATCGGCAGCGCCCGCGCGATTTCCTCCAGGCTGCGGCACGGCGCGGGCAGCCGCGTCTGGAGCGCCTCCAGCAGATGCTCGCGGAGCAGCTCGTCGTCGATCAGCGTCTTGAAATACGCGATCGCGATCGGCGGATCCGCGAACGGGAGCGTGCCGGACGCGAAGTCGCTCGAGCGCCGCGCCGCGGCGAGCAGCGCATCGAGCGCCTCCGTATGGGTCTGGGTCTGTGTCATGATGATCCGTCCTCGCGGCATGCTAAATGATGGAACAACCGCTAGTTTTCGGCTTCGCCGCGAAAATTATGCAGGCCGGCGCAAACCGCGAACGGGCGGGCGGGAGCCCCGCGAGAAGGGGAGCGCGGGGGAACGGGAGCGTGGTTCGGCGGCAAGCGCGAAAAAGCCCCTCGCGTCATCGAGGGGCCTTCTCGCGCTTGCGGGCCGCGCGTTCGTTTAGAAGCCGCGCACGGGATGCGGCACGTACAGTTCTTCCAGCGACCGGATCTCCTCCGCCGTCAGGGACAGCGATACCGCCGCGGCCGCGTCGTCCAGGTGGTGCGTCTTCGTGGCGCCGACGATCGGCGCGGTGACGGCGGATTTGCCAAGCAGCCAGGCGAGGCCGACTTGGGCGCGGTTCACGCCCCGCTCGGCCGCGATCGCGCCGACGCGCTCCACGATCGCGCGGTCGGCGTCGACGGCGGCGGAGTACAGCGTTTTGCCGAAGAGGTCCGTCTCCGAGCGCTCGCTGACCTCGTCCCATTCCCGCGTCAGCCGGCCGCGCGCGAGCGGGCTCCACGGGATGACGCCGACGCCGGTCTCTTCGCACAGCGGCAGCATTTCGCGCTCTTCCTCGCGGTAGAGCAGGTTCAGGTGGTTTTGCATGCTGACGAATTTCGTCCAGCCGTTCGTTTCGGCCGTATGCTGCGCCTTCAGGAATTGCCAGGCGAACATGGAGGACGCCCCGATGTAGCGGGCCTTGCCGGCTTTGACGACGTCATGCAGCGCCTCCATCGTCTCCTCGATCGGCGTGTTCGGATCCCAGCGGTGGATCTGGTACAGGTCGACGTAGTCCGTGCCGAGGCGGCGCAGGCTGTCGTCGATCTCGCTCAGGATCGCCTTGCGGGACAGGCCGGCGCCGTTCGGGCCCGGGCGCATCCGTCCGTGCACCTTCGTGGCGACGACGACCTCTTCGCGGCGGGCGAAGTCCTTCAGGGCGCGGCCGACGATCTCTTCGCTCGTCCCGTCCGAGTAGACGTTGGCCGTGTCGAAGAAATTGATGCCGAGCTCGAGCGCCTTGCGGATGAACGGCCGGCTCTTCTCCTCGTCCAGCGTCCACGTGTGCGCGCCCCGCTCCGGCATGCCGTAGCTCATGCAGCCGAGGCAAATTTTCGATACTTCGAGGCCGGTCCGGCCCAAACGCGTGTATTCCATCTTCCATTCCTCCCGTTGCGTGCGATTGTAGGTGTCTGTCCATGGCTGAGGCGACTCCTTCCATCATACCGGATAATCCGCTCCAAGCCCAATGCGGGAAGCCTTAATTATTCGCCGCCCGCGGGCGGCAGGACTCGCGGGGCGGAGGGCGAACTTCTTTGGTGATAAGGAAGCGGCCGCCGGCCGGAACAGGGAAGGAGGGGCCGCCCATGGAATTTCGCTTGGCGGACATGAATCGCGCGGCCGCCGCCGAGATTCTCGGCTGGCGGTACGAGGCGCCCTACGATTTCTATAACAACGCGCCGTCCGAGGCGGCGGAGGAGGAGATGCTGGCCGGAGGCTACGCCGCCGTGCGCGGCGACGGCGGCGAGCTCGCCGGCTTCCTCTGCCTGGGCGCCGCGGCCCGGGTGCCGAACGGGACGTACGCGTACGGCGGGGATTGGCTCGACATCGGCCTCGGCATGAAGCCGGAGCTGACCGGCCGCGGCCTCGGCGCGCCGTTCTTCGCGGCCGTGCTGCGCTTCGCGGACGAGCTTTGCGGCGAGCGGCCCAAACGGCTCACGGCAGCCGCGTTCAACCGGCGGGCGATCCGGCTGTACGCGAAGTTCGGCTTCCGCGCGGCGGCCGAGTTCGAAGCGGGCCCGGTCGCCTTCATCGCGATGGTGCAAGACCCGGGCGGGGCGGACGCGGCGGGGAGCGCGCCATGAAGGAGCCGTACGGCCCGCGGCCCGCGTTCGTCGAAATCGCCCGGCCGTCGGCCCGCGCGACGCTGCGGCTGGCCCCCGACGAGCTGCGGTACGAGCTTCCCTTCAGCCCCGAGTATCCGAACCTCGTCTACATCGACCGGCTGACCGACGCCGCCTGGTTCACGCCGCTGCAGATTCACGATTATTTCGAGCTGTGCTTCGTCGCCGCGGGCGACGGCTGGTTCATCCTGGACGGCGCGAAGCATCCCGTCGGCGCGGGCGTCGCGCGGCCGGGACGGCGAATGCTTGAAGGGCGGCGGTTGGTACGGAGAACCGGACTCGCAAAGGTTTGGGAGGAATGGCGGATGGAAGAGCGCGAACCGAAAGGCAATTCGATTGAAGCGTTTGGGACGGAAGGGTTTGAACCGGAAGGGCTTGATTCGGAAAGGGTCGGGGCGGAAGGGCCCGATTCCGGAGTCGGGGGCTTCGCGGCGGGAAGCTTCGGGGCGAACGGGATCAAGGCGGTGCTGTTCGACCTCGACAACACGGTGCTCGACCGCACGCGGATGTTCGGCGGCTTCATGGACGCCTTTTTCGCGCGGTATTTCGGGCACGCGGAGGACCCGCGGGCGCTGCGGGCGCGCGTCGCGGAGCCGGACATGGACGGCTACAAGCCGCGGGAGGCGCTGTTCGCGGAGCTGCTGGACGAGCTGCCCTGGGCGCGGAAGCAGGACCCGGACGAGCTGGCGGCGTTTTATCGGGGCGCCTACTTGCCCTGCGCCGTGCTGATGGACGGGGCGCGGGAGGTGCCCGCGCGGGCGCGGGCGAAGTACCGGACCGGGCTGATCACGAACGGCAAGGCGTCCACCCAATACGGCAAGCTCGACCGGCTCGGCATCCGGGACGCGTTCGACCTTATACTCGTGTCGGAGGAAGCGGGCGCGAAGAAGCCGGACCCGCGCCTCTTCGCGATGGCGGCCGGCGGCCTCGGGCTCCGCGCCGGGGAGTGCCTGTTCGTGGGCGACCATCCCGCGAACGACGTGGAGGGAGCGGCCCGCTTCGGCATGGCGACCGTCTGGATGCGGCTCGGCCGTTCGTGGCCGGACGGCATGGCGGCCGAACCGGGGCGGACGATCGACCGGCTGGGCGAGCTGCTCGCGCTGCCGTAAGCGGACGGAAGCGAGCGGGGAAGAGGCGAACGCGCGAACGGCGTTCGCCGGCAAACGACAAGCGAAGCCGCGCGGCCGCCGTCGAACGGCGCGCCGCGCGGCTTCGCTTGTCCGAACGGCGGGGGCCGCGGGCGCGAGAGCGCGCGGCTGCCGCTTTTTTCCGCTGCGCGGGCAGGCGCGGAATTCGGACGGACAGGGAGATTTTTCCCTTGCATTGCGAACGCGTATTCGGTATATAATAAGGGCATACGAACATATATTCGCGTTCCTGAGGGGGTTCATAGATGTCGAGGCATATCTTTCTGATCGACGGACAGTCCTTCTACGCCTCCGTGGAGAAAGCGGCGCACCCGGAGTACCGCGACAAGCCGGTCGCCGTCGGAGATCCCGCGCGGATGAACGGCATCGTGCTCGCGGCCTGCCCCATCGCCAAGTCCCGCGGCGTGACGACGGCGTCGCGCGTCGGGGAGGCGATGGCGCGCTGTCCGGACCTCGTCGTCATCCGGCCCCGTATGGGGACGTACATTCAGATCTCGTTATTGATTACCCGTATTTTCGAATCGTATACGGAGCTCGTGGAGCCGTACAGCATCGACGAGCAGTTTTTGGACGTGACGGACTCGCTCGCTTACTTCGGCGGGTCGCCGAAGGAGCTGGCCGCGCGCATTCAGCAGCACGTGCTGCAGTCGACCGGCGTCTGGTCGCGGGTCGGCATCGGCCCGACGAAGATTCTCGCCAAGATGGCGACCGACAATTACGCGAAGAAGACCGACGAAGGCGTCTTCGAGTTGTCGTACGACAAGCTGGAATCCACGCTCTGGACGCTGCCCGTGCACCAGATGTTCATGGTCGCCTCCGCGATGACCCGGCATTTCAACCGGATGGGCCTGTCGAGCATCGGCGACATCGCCCGGATGGACTTCGGCGAATTCAAGCGGCGCATGCGGCGCGAGATGGGCAAGCAGAGCGACATCCAGGCGGGCTACTATTGGCAGACCGCGCGGGGGATCGACCCGAGCCCGGTGGAGCCGGGCATCCGGCATCAGCTGAAGTCGGTCAGCCACGGCAAAGCCTTGCGCTGGAACCTGTACCGCGAGCTGAAGGACATCGAGGTCGTGCTGCTGGAGCTGGTCGTGGAGGTATGCCAGCGCACGCGGCGCAACCGGTTCCTGGGCTCGGTCGTGTCCGTGGCCGCGGCGGAAACCGACGGCGCCCGCTCCGCCTGGTTCAGCCGGCAGCTGACGCTGCCGCAGCCGACGTCCCTGACCCACGAGGTGGCGGCCGCCGCGCTGAAGCTGTTCCGGGAGCATTGGCACGGGCTGCCGGTGAGCCGGCTCAGCATCGCCTTGTCGCAGCTGACGGACGACAACGTCATACAGCTGACGCTGTTCGAGGACCGCGCCCGCGCCTATCGCAAGGAGCGGATGATCGACGCCATCAAGGAACGGTACGGAAGCACGGCCATCATGCGCGCCTCGTCGCTGCTGGAGGCCGGCGTGGCGCGCGAAAGGGCGGAACAAATTGGAGGACACTACAAATGAGCAAGCTGGACGGCAACGAACGCTGGAAATCCAAAATGTTATTGACCGAGCACGTGGAGCGCTACGACGAGGGGGAAGCGGGAGAGAACGGGCAAGGCGCCGCGGCCGCGCGCGCGCAGGCGCCCCGGGAGCGGGGCATCATTTCGACGGAGGAGCGGGCCATGCTGCGCGACTATATCCTGCTGCCGCACATGGAGAAAATGGTGGAGAAGAGCATCGCCGACGTGGAGCATATGACGACGGTGCTGAAGCGCGCGTATCTGATGGCGGGGCAGAAGATTTTGGACCGGATCGCGCAGGACCTGTACGGCCTGCGGCGGGAGCTGAAGAAGCGGAACATCCGGATCCTGAACGAGGAGCAGTCCGATCTCGTCGTGTACCACCGCTACTACTGCCGGGGCTACGAGGACCGCTTCGGCATGACGCGCGACGTGATGCGCTCCGAAATCAGCGTGCGGCTGGCCCGGTACACGTCGGAGCTGGCGGCGCTGCTGAAGGAGAGCCCGGTCAAGCCGCGGTGAGCGGGCGGGCACCGCGGGCGATTTTGCTTTACAGCGCCCCCGTCCGTCATGTAGGATAATAAATGAACATAACCGCATAACGCGTTACCGGAGGAGCCTGTCATCGACGGGCTCTTTTTGTCTTTTTTCGGGCATAAATGAAGGCAGCCGGTAAACGCGAAGAACCGCTAGAGGGAGGAAGGCATGGACCAACAAGCCATTTGGGCGATCGGCATTTTCGCGGCCGCCTACGCACTTATCGTTTCGGAAAAAATCCACCGTACCATCGTCGCCATGATCGGCGGCCTGCTCGTCATCGCGCTCGGCATCGTCGATCAGGAGACGGCGCTGCACCATATCGATTTCAACACGCTCGGCCTGCTGATCGGGATGATGATCATCGTGGCCGTCGCGGCCGACACGGGGGCGTTCGCGTACGCGGCGGTCTGGGCCGCGAAGAAGGCGAAAGGCCGTCCCGTCCCGATCATGATCGCGCTGGCGCTGCTGACGGCGGTCGCCTCCGCGTTCCTGGACAACGTGACGACGATTCTGCTGATGGTGCCGATCAGCTTCAGCATCGCGCGGCAGCTCGGCTTCTCGCCGATTCCGCTGTTGATCACGCAGATTCTGGCCTCCAACGTGGGCGGCACGGCCACGCTCATCGGCGATCCGCCCAACATCATGATCGGCAGCGCGGTGAAGGAACTGACGTTCGGAGCGTTCCTCGCGAACCTGGCCCCGATCGCGGCGATCGTCATGGCGGCGTACGTGCCGCTGTTCGCGCTGCTGTACCGCAAGCAGCTGCGCACGACGCCCGAGCGGATGCGGAACCTGATGGACATGGACCAATCCGAGCTCATCACGGATGCCAAGCTGCTCGTCAAGAGCCTGTCCGTGCTGGGCTTGACCATCCTGGGGTTCTTCCTGCACCAGGCGCTGCATCTGGAATCCGCCGCCGTCGCGCTCTCGGGCGCCTTCCTCCTGCTGCTGCTCACGGGCGAGCACCGGATGGAGGAAGCGTTCAAGAAGATCGAATGGCCGACGATCTTCTTCTTCGCGGGCCTCTTCATCCTCGTCTCGGGGCTTGTCGAGACCGGCGTCATGGCCGATCTGGCCGCCAAGGCGATCGAGCTCACGGACGGCAACGTCGCCGCGGCGTCCATGCTGATCCTGTGGCTCAGCGCGATCGCCTCCGCGTTCCTGGACAACATCCCGTTCGTCGCGACGATGATTCCGCTCATACAGGAAATGGGCGCGCGCGGCATCGATAACCTGGAGCCGCTTTGGTGGAGCCTCGCGCTCGGCGCCTGCCTGGGCGGGAACGGCACGCTGATCGGGGCGAGCGCCAATCTCATCGCGGCGGGCCTGTCCGCCAAGGAAGGCCACCCGATCCGCTTCGTCGCCTACATGAAAGTCGCGTTCCCGCTCATGCTGCTGTCGGTCGCGCTGGCGGCCGGTTATATTTACGCGCGGTATTTAATGTAAGGAGGAGGAATGCCAAATGCTGACGTATCAGTTTGACGACAAGCGCATTCGCATGCAGGAAAGCCCGAACGGCGACGACATCGAATTCCGGATCGAGCTGCTTGACGATGCCGAGACGCTCGTGCCGAGGCTGAAGGCGGTCAGAGCTTATTTCGAGGATAACGACGTGCTGACCGACGTGCTGTTCTACGCGTATCCGAACCATGTCTATGCCGCCATCGTGCGGCCGGATTATTACGCCGATTTCGTCCTGCAGCTGATGAAGCATCGGCTGCTGCGGAGCGTGGCGTGGACGGAGTCCTAGGCGGGGGTCAGGGTGAAACATCCTTGATAATTCCTAATTTGGGAGTCGTTATTGCAACCTTATCCCCGCAGGCGCGTCCATTAATCGGAGGGGGAAACGCAGATGACCAAAACGATGGCCGCCGTGCTGCTGGCCGCCGCGCTGCTGGAAGGCTGCGGACGCAGCGACGGCAGCGGGGCCGGCGGCTCGGCCGCGGGCTTTCCGAAGCCGGCGAAGCCCTACGCGTCCGAGGAAGCCGCCAAGAACGGCGACGTCGTGAACGTGCACGGACGGTACACGAACCTGGACAAGTGGCTGGCGTTCGCGGAGCGGGTCGAATCGGGCAAGGACGAACCCGCGCAGGTGCGCGTCACGGCATACACGATCGAGGGCGACCCGATCATCAGCGAGCTGGTTTACGACGGGCAGACCATTCATTTTACGTACGACAACGCGATGGACGCCTTCGGCAAGGACCTGGGCCGTCCGGCCGCGACATGCGCAGGCATCGCCAGGCAGGCCGGCAAGGACGGGATCGTCCTCTACGCGCTCAAGGGCTGCGACGGGGAGGCCGGCGGCTTTTTCAGGCTCGCGGTTCCGGAAAAAGAACTTGGACCGGGCTGACGCGGCCGTGTACAATGAAGCGTATACGCGCGCATCGCGCATATTACGCACATTACGCAGCTAGAGGAAAGGCACCATCATCATGTGGACGTACACCGCCAATTTGGTTCGCGATTTATCCCCGGGGGTGAAGCGTTTCATCGCGACGGAGAGCTTATTCGGCATCGCCTCCGGCATCTTCGCCCTCATTCTTAATTTGCATCTGCTCGACCTCGGCTTCTCCAATGACGACATCGGCCGCATCACGTCACTCGGGGCGCTGACGATCGGGCTTGCCAGCCTGCCCGCCGGCATCGCCGTGAGGCGCATCGGCCGCAAAACGATGCTCGTCGCCGGCATGCTGCTCGCCTTCCTGGCGCTCGCGCTGTTCGGCGTCGCCACGAGCCTGGCCGCGATCACGGCGGCCCAGCTCATCTGGTCGCTCGGCATCACGGCGGTCGTGAACTCCGAGATTCAGCTGATCTTCCAGTACTGCCGCACCAAAAAGGAAGAGACGAGCGCCTATTCGCTGCTGTTCGCCATGTTCACGTTCTTCACCGGCGTCGGCACGTGGCTCGGCGGCTATCTGCCGCAATGGCTGCCGGGCCACACGACGGTTTACCAGTACGCCTTTTTCGTGGCCGGCGCCTGCCTGGGGCTCTCGGGCATTCTGCGCGGCCTGCTGCTGCCGTCCACGCACGCCCGGGCGGAAGCCGCCGCGGGGCCGACGGCCTCCCCGGCTTCCGCGGCGCCTGCCGCGCCGAAGCCGAGGAAGCGGCGCGCGACGGCGTTCCTGCTGGCGCTGTCGCTGCTCGTCTTCAGCTCCGGCTTCGCGTACGGGCTGCTCAGCCCGTTCCTGAACGTCATCCTGAAGTTCCGCTACGCGATGGCGGACGGGACGATTTCCGGCCTGCTCGCGCTGTCCGGCTTCTTCTTCTTCCTCGGCTCGATCGTCATGCCGTACGCCGTGGAGCGGTGGGGAAGCCGCCGGACGTTCGTCTTCCTGTTCCTCTACAACGCGGCGATCGTGGCGCTGATGGCCGCGGCCATGCCGGCCGCCGCGTTCGCCGTGCTGCTGCTGCTCCGCGGCACCGGCTTCACGATGCTGAACAACTTGACGGACAGCGAGTGTATGTCGGCCGTGGCCGAAGCGGACCGCAACCTGTTCGCGGGCCTGCGGACGGTGTCGCGCAGCGTCGGCAACACCATCGCCTCGTACGGGGCGGGGATTATTTTGGCGGGCAACCATTATTCGCTGCCGTTCCTGCTGACGGCTGCCGCCGTGCTGGCCGGGTACGCCGTGTACGCTTGGTTCGTGCAGGGCATGCTCGAGCGCCGGCCGGAGGGACAGACGTAGCGGGAGCGGCAGCCATTCCGCACGGAAGGAGCGATCGCCATGGATCGCAAGGTTCCGCACGCCATTACCCGGCGCGCGTTTCTCGGCACGACCGCGAAGCTCGCGATCGGCGCGGCCGCGCTGTTGGCCGGCAGCACCGGCCTGTTCTACTACGGCGCCGTGACGCACCGAAAGTCCCCGGTCCAGGGACCGCCGCCGGGCAATTACGCCAGGGTCGGCGCGGTCGCGGACTTGGAGCGGCTGCGCGGCGTGACCCGCGTCGATTACGACGCGGAATACATCGACGCATGGTATACGAAGCCGGCGAAGGGCTTCGTCTATATCGCGGCCGGCGAGGACGGCAAGCTGCTCGTCCTGTCGCCGGCCTGCTCGCATCTCGGCTGCTCGGTGGTGCCTGCGACCGAAGCGCAGCGGGCCGGCCGTCCCGAGACGTACTTCTGGTGCCCCTGCCACGGCGCGGAGTTCGACGCCGCGGGCGGGGCGACCTTCCTGGTCGAGCGCGGATTGGATACGTTCGAGCCGGTCTTCCTGGACGGCAGCGTCTACATCGATATCATGAAGCCGATTCCGGGCGCGGGCGCCTGAAGACGGCGCGAAGAACCCTGTCTTGGCGGACAGGGTTTTTTTGGCACGCGCGGCGAGGTATAATGGCACTGAACGCATGCCGCGACGGACGGCATGCGAAACCGCAGGGGCAAGCAGAATCGCGAGAAAAAAGGAGCGTGCACGACATGAACAGCAAGGAACGGTTTTCCGACCGGGTGGACACGTACGTCAAATTCCGGCCGACCTATCCGCAGGAGGCGATCGACTACTTGTACGGGCCCGTCGGCTTCGACGCCGGCTCGGTCATCGCGGACCTCGGCGCGGGAACGGGCATTTTCTCGAAGCTGCTGCTGGAACAGGGAAGCCGGGTCATCGCCGTGGAGCCGAACGACGAGATGCGGACGGCCGCGGTGGAGACGCTGGCGCGGGAGCCGCAGTTTCTCGCCGTGGCGGGCTCGGCCGAAGAGACGACGCTGACGGACGCGTCCGTCGATTTCATCGCGTGCGCGCAGTCGTTCCACTGGTTCGACCGGGCGGCCGCGCGGACGGAATTCCGCCGCATCCTGAAGCCGGACGGGAAGGCGGCGCTGATCTGGAACTCCCGCCTGACGGAAGGCACGCCGTTCCGGGAAGGGTACGACGCGCTGCTGAAACGGTACGCGACCGATTACGAGCAAATGACGCACAAAAACATCGCCTCCGCCGACCTCGCCGCGTTCTTCCGGGAAGGGACGATGCGCGAGGCGCGCTTCGGGATGAGCCAAGCCTTCGACTACGAGGGACTGAAGGGCCGGCTGCTGTCTTCGTCGTACAGTCCGATGCCGGGCCATCCGAACCACGAGCCGATGCTCGCGGCGCTGCGGCGGCTCTTCGACGAGACGAACGAGGACGGCAGAGTCGCGTTCGACTACGAGACGGAAGTGTACTGGGGCGAGGTATAACCCCGGCCGCAGGCATAGCCGCCGCGGGCGGGCGCAGCTCCGGACAAGCGGTTGTCCGGGGCTGCTTTTTTGTTTGGCGCCTGCGGTTCAGCGGACGTACCAGTACAGCGCGAGCTCCGTCATGACGGACGGAATGCCCATCTGCCGCAGCATGGCCGACATGTTGCCGCGGTGGTAGGTGCCGTGGTTCACGATCTGCAGCGCCATCTCGGACAGCTTGACGTCCCGGATGCCGGCATACGGATTATCGAGCGTCAGGACCGCGTCGAGGTCGTCTTGGCGCCTCAGGAACGCGGCAATCTCTTCGCCCTGGGAACGGAACGCGGCTTCGGCCGCGTCCAGGGAGAGCGCGCGGATTTCATCGTCCAAGGGGGCGGTCGCCTCCATGGCGTCGGCCATGCGGAGCCCCTGCATCATTAGCAGCCAGCCCCGGTCGACCCGGTAAATATGGGCCAGCGCGTCGGCCAGCGTCGGAAACGAACTCGTCACTTCCCGGCGATACGCGTCCCCGGGCAGCTCTTGCAGCCGGCAGATCATCGTCACGTTCGCCCAATTATGGAATGCGATCATCTCCAGCGCGTGGTGGGTGTTCCGTTCTTTCATTTTCATCAGCCTCCGTCGTCGTTTTCGGTGGTGTTCCGAACCGCCTGACTTCATTTTAGCGGATCATTCCTGACAGCTAATTGTCAGGGTTTCAATATTTATTTCGAAGGAGGGCCCGCATGGCGCAAATCTGGTTCGACCCCGGCACCTTGACGGTCAGCTGCGGGCCGGAAACCGCGACGCTGCTCGCCAAAGAATACGCGCTGCTGCGGTTCTTGTACGACCGGCGCGGGCAGGTATTCTCGCGCGAGCAGCTGCTCGACCACGTCTGGCCGGGCCAGTACCCGGACGAGCGGACCGTGGACGATCACGTCTACCGCCTCCGCCGGAAGCTCGCCCGCCTGCCGCAGCTCGCCGTCGCGACCGTCCGCGGCTGCGGCTACAGCCTGCGCGTGACGGAGGCGCCCGCGGCGCCGAATCCGTCCGTCCTGGACGAGGAGATCCGCTCCTCCGTGCAGGGCTTGTTCCGCAAATACCATCTGTACGGCCAAGGCCGCTCCATGCTGACGCTGGCCGCCCAGCAGGACGCGCTCGGCATCGAGGTCGACGCGTTCTATGGCGTGTACCTGCGTTTCATTCAAGGCGATTTGGCGTGGTTTCTGCATACGGACGACGCGCCGCCCGCCGACCGCCTCTATTGGGTGCTGTTGTTCTACGCCTACTTGGCGGATCCGCTCGACAGCCTGGCGCGGTTCGAGCGGGCGCTGGAGCTGCGGGTGCTGGCGCCGGACCAGCGGCGCGAGCTGTATATTTTGAACATCGTCGACCTGTACGCCGACACGGGGCGGATCGCGGAGGCGGAGGCGCGGCTTGCCGTCGCCCGCGAGGTCGTGGAACGCGATGACCTGACGGCCGGCTTCGCCATGCCCGTGGCGCTCGCGGAGCTGTACGTCCGCATCGTCAAAGGCGACCTCGAGGCCGCGGCGAGCGGCCTCGAAGCGCTGGAGCGCATGCTGGCGGCTGCGCCGTACTTGCGGGAAATCGGCCGTTTCCATCTGCTGCGGGCGATGTACCTGCTGCGGTCCGGCCGGACGAAGGAAGCGGCGCAGGCCGTCGATGCGGGGCTGCACGTCTTGCGGCAGTCGGAAAACGTGCCGCTCCTGCTCCAGTCCGTCCGCCAGCTGCTGCTCGGCCTGGACCGCCCGCCGGCCGGGCAGGCGGACGCCATGCCGGGCGGCAAGCCGGACGCCCGGCGCGCCGCGCTCCGGCGGAAGCTGGAGGCGCAGCGGGCGGAGCTCGAACGGGAGCACGGCTACGGCGAGCTCCTCGGCGAGGCGAGAGCGATGCTCGAGCGCTGCTTAACGTAAAGCCGCCCGAATGCGACATCTTCGTTTCGTCTGACAGTCCTCTGATAATTCTCCGTTACGATGGTTCCAAGGCCTTAGGAGGCGACTCGGGAATCGGAAGGAGAACGCATCATGACGAGAAGAAAAGCAACGCGCGGCGCGCGCGCGGACAGCCTGTGGGGGAACCGCGTCTTCGCGCGGATGTTCGCCGCCTACGCGGGCGCGGCGATGGGGGAATGGTTCGACGCGATCGCGATCCAGGTGCTGATCGTGTACCGCTGGGGCGCGGGACCGGTGACGCTGTCCTGGATCCCGGTCGTCATGGCGCTCCCCGGCCTCTTGCTCGGCACGCTGGCGGGCGTCGCGGCCGACCGGCTGCCGCGCATTCGGCTCATGCTGCTGAGCGACCTGTTCACGGCGGCCGTTACGGTCGCGATCCTGGCGGCGCCGAACGTGTACGCGCTCATCCCGCTGCTGACGCTGCGCGCGGGGGCCGCCGCGTTCATCGCGCCGGCCCAACAGGCCGTCACGCGGCATATCGTCCCGGCGGACCAGCTGCTGCGGGCGACGACGCTGAACGGGATGCTGCAGCAGAGCGCCAAGATCGCCGGTCCGCTCGCCGGCGCGTTCGTCCTCGCGGCGCTGTCGCCGGGCGCCTGCATCCTCGCGCACGCGGCGGCCCGGCTGCTGTCGGCGGGCCTGCTGTGGACGGTCCGCTCGGCCGAGCCGGACCCCGCGCGGAACCGGGAAGCGGAGAAGCGCCCGTCGGCGGCCGCGGAATGGCGCGAGGGGCTGCGGGCGGTCGTCCGCGCCAAGCCCGTGCTGCACGCGCTGCTCTTTGGGTTCGTCGGGCTGACGGCCATCCTGATGGTCGACTACCAGTTCGCGATCCTGCTTCGGGAGCTGGCGCCCGGCCGGCCGTCGCTGCTCGGCTGGCTGATCGCCGCGATCGGCGCCGGGTCGGTCGGGATCATGCTGCTGCTGAACAAGCGCAAGCGCCTTCCCTACGGCTGGGGCCTCGGCGGCGGCTATGCCCTGCTCGGCGCGGCGATCGCGGGCCTCGGCATGCTGCCGGTCGGCGCGCCGGCCGCGGCCGTGCTCGCGCTGGGCTTGCTGCTCGGCGTCGGGAACGGGGCGTGCATCGCGACGAAAATCTATCTGCTGCAGAAGGAGATGCCCGCGGCGCTCATCGGCCGGGTGTTCGGCGTCGACCAGACCTTGACGAGCCTCGTCATGCTGGGCGCGCCGCTCGCCGGCGGCCTGCTGATCGACGCGGCGGGGGCGCGTCCCGTGTTCGCGGCGTTCGGGTGGGCGACGGCCGGCGTCGGCGTGCTCGGGCTGCTGCTGGCGCCGGTTCTATGGGGGCGCCGCGGCGCGGGCGCGGCCGAGGAAGTCCGGCCGGAAGCCTCACATTCCGCGTGAGATTAAGAGGAAGGAGCCGCGGCTCCTTCCTCTTTTCGCGCCGTTTTCGGCCCCTGATTGTTTCTTTCACTTGCGCATATTTTGATCCATAGACTAATAAATTTGGGTTAGAGTTCACTTGTGAAGGAAGTGTGGCGATGGGGAGATATCGATGGAAGAAATGGCGGAAATTCCTCCTCTGGCTGCTCGTGATCGCGATCGTCCTCTGGTACGTGCTGACCGGCGGACCGACGGTGCTCGCGGTGGCGCTGAGCATTCTCAGCCTGCTGGTGCAGCTGCTCTTTGCCATGGCCTTCATGATCGTGCAGTTCGTCGCGCTCTTCTGGTTTCTGGCGCGGGGTCGAACGTATTGGGTCCTGCCCGGCGAAACGGGCGCGACTTGGGACGATTACCGGGGCAATCCCGAAATTGTGGACAACGCGAAGCGGATCGTGACGCTGCTCGGCGGCGTCAAGGATTTCAAGGAAATGGGCGGCGAAGCGATCCGGGGGTTCCTGCTGTGCGGGCCGCCGGGCACCGGGAAGTCTTACCTGGCGCAGGTCATCGCCAACGAAGCGAAGGTGCCGTTCGCGTACGCGTCCGCGCCGAGCTTCCAAAACATGTTTTTCGGCGTCGGCAACATGAAGGTCATGCGGCTGTACAAGAAGGCCCGCAATCTGGCGAAGGTGTACGGCGCATGCATTATATTCATCGACGAGATCGATGCGATCGGCATGAGGCGAAACGGCGCCGGAGGCGGCGCCATGCTCGGGATGATGGGCATGGGCGGCGGCTCCGGGCTCTTGAACGAGCTGCTGCTGCAGATGGACCCGCCGAACCTCGATAACGGCAAAATCGCGAAGCTGCTCCGCTCGCTCGGCCTGCGGCGCAAGAAGGCGGAGCGACCGGCGGTGCTGACCGTCGCGGCCACGAACCTGCCGGAGGTGCTGGACCCCGCGCTGCTTCGCCCGGGACGGTTCGACCGGCAGCTGTGGGTCGACGCGCCGGATTACGACGGACGGATCGATATTTTCCAGTATTATTTGAAGAAAGTGAAGCACGACGAAACGCTGACGCCGGAGAAAGCCGCGCTCGACACGATCGGCTACAGCCCGGCGCAGATCAAGCATATCGTCAACGAATCCGTCGTCATCGCGCATCAGCGCGGCGCGCAGCTGGCCACTTACCTGGATTTCCGCGTCGCCATGGAGACGTACGAATGGGGCCTCAAGCAGCCGCTCCGGTCGATGAGCGAGGACGAGAAGCGCAACGTCGCGTATCACGAGGCGGGCCATGCGGTTGCCCAATATTTGCTGAAGCCGCACGAGCGCGTCTGGAAGGTGACGATCATCCGGCGCGGCAGCGCGCTCGGCCTGGCGGCCACGAAGCCGACGCACGAGCGGTACAACCGGAGCGACAGCGAGATGTTGGCGGGCATTCAGGTATGTCTGGCCGCCCGGGCGGTCGAGGAGGAGTTCCTCGGCAAGAAGCTGAACGGCGTCACGTCCGACCTGCAGCAGGCGACGTCGATGGCGGGCGCGTATCTCGGCATGGTGGGCATGGGCGACGAGCTGTTCAGCTTCCTCGCGGCGGGCTCGCATCAGGAGGCCTTGAAGACGCTCCGGCCGAAAATCAACGAGCTGCTGAGGGACCAGATGCAGCAGGTCAAGAAGCTGGTGAGGGACCATGCCGAGTTCGTGCACCTCATCGCGGAGGAGCTGTTGAAGCAAGGCGACCTGACGGGCGAGGAGATCGAGGGGCTTTACGTCTCGCTGTACGGCCGCACGCGGCCGGAGCCGCCGAAGGTGACGGCGTCGGGACAGGAAGCGGGCGGGAACGGCGCGGCGAAGGCGCCCGCGTCCGAGGCGGAGGAGCCGGCGTCCGAGCCGGAGCCGTCCGGCGAGGAAGGGGCCGGGGGCGGGGAACCGGAAGACGATGAACGGAGCCGATGAGCGTGCGGCCGCAGGCGCCGCGCGTGGGAGCCGGGGAAGCGCTCGCCGGGGCGATGGCAATAATGAAGCGGGATACGGAAAATTTTAATCGAAACGCGAAAAAACCCGCTTGCTAAGGCGGGTTCTTTCGCATGGTTCGGGAGGCGGCCCGGCCGGGCACGGCGCGTTTAGGCGAAGAAGCCGAGTCCCCGGCGCCGGTCCTGCCGCTTGCGCGCCCGGCCTCGGCCGCATCCCCGTTCCTCACGTCTCGTGCAAAACCTCGCCCGTCCGCGACAGGTCGTAGCCGGCGATGGCCTGAAGCTCCCGCTTGAACGCGTCGGACCGGAGGATGCCGAGCAGCTCCGGGATCCAAGGCCGCGAAGCGGCGTGCTTCAGGACGACGAGGTCATACTGCTCGTCGATGAGCGGAATGAAGTCGACGTCTTCGACGAGCGAGGCGGCCTTCTCGCTGCCGACGCCGACGTCGGCCCCGCCGGCGGCGACTTCGGCGGCGACGCCGAGATGATTCGTTCGCACGAGGTCGTACCCGAGCAGCCGGTCCGGCTTCATGCCGCGCAGCAGGAGCTGCTCGTCGAGCAGCACGCGGGCGCCGGAGCCGCGTTCGCGGTTGACGAGGCGCAGCCCGGGCCGGCCGAGGTCGTCCCAGCCCCGCAGGCCGAGCGGATTGCCGCGCGCCACGTACAGCCCGGCTTTGCGGGCGAGCAGATGGACGACGAGATAGGAGGCGCCGACGAGCAGCTTGCGGATGTAGGGCAGATTGTAGCGGCCGGTCTCGCCCTCGAGCAGATGCGTGCTGACGATGTCGGCTTCGCCCTTGTACATCGCGATGAGGCTGTCCATGCTGCCGACATGCGCCCGCAGCGGACGCGCTCCCGGCAGCCGCTGCTCGAGATGCTTCGCCAGGATGTCGAGGCTGACGTCCTGGCCGGTGATGACGAGCGGGCGCACGCCGGCCGGCCGCGCGGCGAAGGCGGGCGGCGGCGCCGCTTCCGCGGCCGGGAGCGGCCGTTCGGCGAAGGCGATGCCTTTGGCCCGCTGCTTGTACGCGTCGAGATCGGCGGCATCGATCCGCATCTGTTTGCCGACGCGGTAGGAGGGCAGCTCGCCCTTCTTGATGAGGTCGTAGACCGTCAGCTTGGAGATTTTGAGCAGCTTCGCGATTTCTTCGGTCGTATAGGATTCGTCGCTGGCCATGGTCGGGTCCTCCCGCGTAAGTTTAATTGCCGCATGCCGGCCGTTTGATTGCCCTTATTGTACCATATCCTGCCGGGACGCGTTTGGCAGGGACCGCCGGGCCTTGCTATAATGCGGGTTATACGATCGGATTCGGGAGGGCTGTCGAAGCATGATGGGGAAGAAAAAACGGCTTGCGCCGTTCTTGCTGCCGGCGCTCGCCGCCGCCTTGGCCGGCTGCGGGAACGCGGGGAGCGGCAGCGATGGCGCGACGAACGGCGCTCCGACGGGGCCGGAGCGGGCGCGGGTCGAGCTCGTCGTCTCGGCCGCGGCCAGCCTGACGGACGCGCTGACGGAACTGAAGCCCGCCTTCGAGGCGGCGAACGACGGCATCGCGTTGACCTATAATTTCGGCGCGTCGGGCACGCTGCAGAAGCAAATCGAGCAGGGCGCGCCCGCCGACGTGTTCCTCTCCGCCTCGGACCGCAACATGGACGCGCTGCTGGATCAAGGTCTCGTGGATCCGGCGCGCGAAGGCGGCTTGCTCGGGAACGAGCTCGTCGTCGTCGTGCCCGCGGGGACGACGGGCGCGCGGACGCTCGGCGATTTGGCGGGAGGCGGCGTGAAGCGGCTCGCGATCGGCATTCCGGAAAGCGTTCCGGCGGGCGGCTACGCCAAGGAAGCGCTGACGAACGCCGGCCTGTGGGGGAAGCTGCAGCCGAAAACGGTACAGGGCAAGGACGTCCGGCAGGTGCTGCAGTACGTCGAGACCGGCAACGCGGACGCGGGCTTCGTCTACAAGACGGACGCGCTGACGTCGAAGAAGGCCGGCATCGCGTTCGTGGTGGACCCGGGGCTTCATGCGCCGATCCGGTATCCCGGCGGCGTGCTGAAGGCGAGCAAGCATCCGGCCGAAGCGGCGGCGTTCTACGATTACTTGCGGACGCGTGCCGCGGCGGACGTGTTCGCGAAGTACGGCTTCTCGGTCGCGGAGGAAGGAAAGTAAGCGCGGCGAATCGGGCGCGTGGGGCGGAAGTGCGCGTCGTCCCGCCTGTTCGAACGCAGGAAAGCGGTCCCGGGAGCCGGGACCGCTTTCCTGCGTTCCGCGACGGTTGCTGCCGCCGCGTCCGGGCGGGAACAAAAACGCGGAGTCGTCCCAAGGGCCCCTCGGCGTTTTGTTCCCATTATTCCGCTACGCGCACGTACACCCGCTCGCCGTGCTTCTCGACCGCCACCGGCGATTCGAAGAACGCGCTCAGGCCGTCCGTCGTCAGCACGTCCTCCGTCCGGCCGCTGCGGACGACCTCGCCGTCGCGGATGAGCAGCGCGTGCGTGAACGCCGGCAAAATCTCCTCCGTGTGGTGCGTGACGTAGATGAGCGTCGGCGCGTCTTCGCTCCCGGCCAAGTCTTTGATGCTGGCGAGCAGCCGCTCCCGGGAGAACAGATCGAGCCCGTTGCACGGCTCGTCCAGGATCAGGATGCGCGGCTTCGCCATGAGCGCCCGGGCAATGAGCAGCTTTTGCTTCTCGCCCTGGGAGCAGGTGCGGAACTCGCGGTCCCACAGATGGGCGCAGCCCAGCTTCGCCATGAGCTCGCGGGCGAAATCCAGCTCCTCGTCGGTCACGCGCTCGTACAGTCCGATGGTGGCATGCTTGCCGCTGATGACGATATGCTGCGTCCGGTCCGAGGCGTACAGCTTCTCCTGCAGCGACGTGCTGACCCAGCCGATTTCCTTGCGGAGCTCCCGCAGGTCGACTTCGCCGAAGCGGCGGCCGAGCACGCTGACCGCGCCTTCGGACGGCCAGAAATACCCGTTGACGAGATTCAGCAGCGTCGTCTTGCCGGAGCCGTTCAAGCCCAGCAGCGCCCAATGCTCGCCCGGCGCGACCTGCCAGCTCACGTCCTTCAGCAGCGTCAGCTGCTCGCGCCGCCATGTGACATGTTGAATATCGATGATCATGAGAAGTGCGTCAAACTCCTTTCGTGATGCCTTGCCTGCTTGCAATTGCGGCAATGCGCCGTCCGTCTCCTTGCCCATTGTACGCCTGTCTTCGCGATTCCTCAATCGTTTCGGCCGCCGTTCACGCCGCGTCCGATCCGCGCGTCAGCTTGGATTCGCGCGGCAGCAGGAAGGCGCAGACGCCGATCAGCGGCAGGAAGGCGCAGAGACCGACGACGAAATCGGGCGCCTTGGAGTCCATCAATCGGCCCCAGCAGCACGGAGCCGAGGCCGGCCATGCCGAACGAAAGGCCGAAGAAGAGGCCGGATACCGTGCCGACGTGACGCGGCAGCAGCTCCTGCGCGTAGACGATGATGACGGAGTAGCCGGATATGAGAATCATGCCGATCGCGCAGCAAAGGAGGAGCGCGGCCGCCGGGCCGACATGCGGCAGCAGCAGCGAAAACGGCGCCGTCCCCGCGACGGAAATCCAGATCATCGTTTTGCGGCCGAAGCGGTCGGCGAGCGGTCCGCCGAGCAGCGTGCCGGCCATGCCGGCGAACTGCAGCGCGAAGAGGCAGATTTGCGCGGTCGAGCGGCAGATGGTAGCGCTCCATGAAGTGGAACGCATAGAAGTCCGTCATGCCGGCGATGTAGACGAATTTGGAGAAAAGCAGGGCGATCAGCAGCGTCATCGTGCCGGCGACGAACAGCCGGGAATGCGTCGGGCGCGACGGGGAGTCCAAGACCGCGGCGACGGCCTTCTTCGCCGGCGCGGCCGCGGCCAACTGCCGCTTGTACCAGCGGCCGACGACGGTTTGGACCGCGATGCCGAGGACGGCCGCGACGGTGAACCAGAGGAAGCCGCGCTGCCCGAGCGGCAGCAGCACGAAGCCGACGAGCAGCGGCGCGAGCGCCCGGCCGGTGTTGCCGCCGACCTGGAAGACCGACTGCGCCATGCCCCGGCCGCGCCCCGCCGCCATCCGGGCGACGCGGGAGATTCCGGATGGAGGACGGAAGCGCCGGCGCCGATCAGGGCGGCCGCGGCGAGCAGCAGCCCGAGGTATCCGCGTACGCGAAGCCGAGCATGCCGAGCAGCGAAAACGCCATGCCGAGCGGCAGGAGGCCCGGCATCGGCCGGCGGTCGGACAAGCAGCCGACGAGCGGCTGCAGCACGAGGCGGTAATGTTGAGCACGAACGCTACCCAGCCGATCTGGGTGAACGAGAGCCGCATCGTGGTTTGGAAGAGCGGAAACGCGGACGGCACGGCGGTTTGCATCGCGTCGTTCAGCAGGTGCGCGAGGCTGACGCCGCAGCTTCAGGTTCGCTCGAC
Source organism: Paenibacillus sp. UNC496MF (assembly GCF_900113915.1). NCBI lineage: Bacteria > Bacillati > Bacillota > Bacilli > Caryophanales > Paenibacillaceae > Paenibacillus > Paenibacillus sp. UNC496MF. The sequence goes on along the minus strand of NZ_FORE01000005.1, from coordinate 87,965 downwards.
AGCCGAGTCGGCGCAAAGAGCGGTACGAGGTACCGTACATGCGGCCGCCAACCGGCTTGCGGCCCAAACCAAAGAGCCGCGCTCACGCCCGCTGCGTCTCGGCCCCGGGGGACGCGTCCTGCCGCGCGGCTTTGCGCCGTCGGCCGAACGCCGCCCAGACGAACGCCAGGTTCAGCAGGCAGAGTACCGCGAGAGCGAAGTAGACGTTGCCGAACACGGCGGCCGCGCCCGCGTGGCCGAATACGCCGAACGCGGGGGAGGCGCTCCCGCTAGCGGCGCCGTCGACGAGCTTGCTGACGACGGCGCCGGCGATCGCGCAGGAGAGGAAGTTCCCGAGCGTCAGGATGCCCATGCCGACCCCGGTTTGTCCCGCGGGCAGCGTCGAGGCGACGAGCTTCGTCATCCCCGCCTGGTAGAACGCGGCGCCGACGTTGCCGAACACGAGGCAGGCCGCGACGTAGCCCGCCGCGCCGCCGCTGAACAACGAGAGCGCCAGCTGCCCGGCCGCGAGGAGGATGAGCGCCGCGACGATGATGAAGAGGCTGCCGCGGCGGTCGGCCAGCTTGCCGCCGTAGCGGCCGAAGACGGCGGCGCTCATGGCGGCCGGGAACATCAAGAGGCCGATCGCCGACGTGCCGAGGCCGTTCGCCGCGTTCAGCAGCATCGGCGTGACGAAGGTGACGGTGAACGAGACGGCGTAGACGAGGAAGCTGCTGAACAAGCCGGAGCGGAAGCCGCCGCTGCGGAAAACCGCCGGCTGCACGAACGGATCCGCGGTCCGGACGATCCGCAGGACGAACAGCGCGAGCAGCAGCGCGCCGGTCAGCGCCAGCCAGCCGCTCCACTGCGTGATGCCGAGCATGAAGAGCGTGACGGAGCCCCCGAGCAGCAGCGCGCCGAGGGGGTCGAATTTGCCGTTCCGCGGTTCTTCGTCCGGCAGCCACTTGCGCAGAAACGGCAGCGCCGCGAGCGTGCCGATCGAAATGAGGAAGAGATAGCGCCAGTCGAGCCAGCCCGATACGAAGCCGCCGACGATCGGCCCGACGCCGGACGCGAACGCGATGGCCGAGGCGAGGATGCCGAGCACGCGGCCGCGGCCTTCCGGCGCGTACAGCCGGACCGGCACGATCATGACGAGCGCGGGAATGGAGGACGCGCCGGCGGATTGGACGAAGCGGGCGGCCAACACCGTCGCGTAATTCGGCGACAGAAAGCCGAGCAGCGAGCCCGCGGCGAAGAGGAGCAGCCCGATCGTGAGCAGCCGGCGGAGCGGGTACCGGTCGGCCAGCTTGCCGTACGTGAGCGACCCGACCGCGTAGAGGATCGAGTAGCCGGTGATGACCCAGCCGGCCTCGGACGGCAGCAGGCCGAACGCGCGCGAAATGTCCGGCAGGGCGATGTTGAACATCGTGACGTTCATGACGGAGAAAAGCAGGATAAAGCAGAGCAGGCGGATAAGCTTGTCGGCGCGGGGTTGCGATTCCATGGACGATCGGCCTTCTTTCGAAATAGATTGAGCTTGCAGGATACGGGTTTTGAACGCATAGACGTTAGTTAGCGCACACTAACATGCAGGCCGTAAAAAAACGGCCTAAGCCGTCATAGCGATGCGTCAGCGCGGAGATAAGGCGCGCGCGAACAATTTCGCGCCGTTGTCGATGAAATCGGCGATCGGGAGATCGGCCAGCAGATTCGGGCCGCCGGGCATCCGGCTGAGAAACGCGCCGTGGTGAAGCCACAGGTAGGAAGCCGCGTTCGTGGCGGGATCGACGTCCGCCAGCTTCCCTTTCTCCTTCATCGCTTCCAAATACCCCGTCAGCATCTCCTGCAGCGCGCGCGGATGCTTGCGGATCCGTTCGGCCAGACTCGGAATCGACCGGCTCTCCGATTGGAAGATAAGCAGAATGCGGCTGTTGCGCTCCATCAGCTCGTGATACGTCTCGCCGATCAGGCGCAGGTCCCGCTCGAGCTCCCAGACGATCCGTTCGGCGAACAGCTTGCGGAATTCCACCGTGTAGTAATACCGGTCGACGGCTTCCTCCAGCATGTTCAGCTTGCTGCCGAACTGGCGGAACAGCGTCATCTCGCTGACGCCGGCGGCGGCGGCGATGTCCTTCGTCGACGCGCCCTTGTACCCGTGCTCGGCCATCAAGTCGACGGCGGCGTTCATGAGACGCTCCCGGGTACCCGATTTGTGACGGGGGTCGTTCTCTGTCACTGGCGTGCCACCTTTCTGAATGCATGTTAGCGCTAACTAACAATATCGATTGATGCTATCATATTCGATGGGGAGTCGGGCTGTCAATCGCCATTAGCGGCCGGCCGCGCATCAAAACAGCTCCCGGGAAAATTCCCGGGAGCTGCCAGGCCGAATGGAAATCGGTCGTTGCGAGCAGACAAGTCCGACAAACTCGGCTGTCGCTCTTTCGCTATAGAACGCGCCTGCCTTACGGCTTGGCCGGCAGACCGTTCGCCTGGCGTACGAGCGCGAAGTACTGATCGGCGCGAACGGCGGAGAAGCTGCCGCTGTCGAGCGAGCCGTTCAGCGCGACGACGTCCGAAGGCGTCATGCTCCAAGCCAGCAGGCCGAGCGAGACGAACAGCGGAGACTTGCCGTCCCATTTCGCTTTCGCCTCGTCGAGGATGCGCTTGCCGTCCTGGACGGTACTGATGCCCTGGATCGTCGAGACCGGCAGCTTGCCGCCTTCGATCGAGACGCCGTAACGGTCTTCCCAGCTGAGGAACAGACCCGGCACGCGGTACTCGTTCGCGTAGGCGTTCAGCTTCGCTTCGCTCAGCGGCACGTTCTGGCCGTCGACGCGGTTCAGCACGTACGGAATCGTCATGCCGGTCTTCTTCAGGTAGGAATTCGTCTGCTTCAGGTACGGCGCGAACGTGTTGTCCGGCCAGGCGTTCGGATAGAAGTACCCGGCGCCGGACGGTCCGGCGATCAGCTGGTCGTTCGGCGTAGCCGTGCTCAGGTAGTGGTCGAGCATCGCCGGCGCGCCGTCGTACAGCAGCGGGCTGGACGTCCAGTTGATCGGCACCTTGCCGCGGTTCGGATCGTCCCACAGGACGCGCAGCCGGTGCTCGTTGTACTGGAAGTTGTCGCCCTCGCTGAACGTATAGGTGACGTAAATTTTATTTTCCAGCTTCGGCGTCTTCGCCGGAGCGGGGAGCTTCGCTTTCAATTGCGTGCCCGAGAAGACCGACATGTTGCTGAACCAGTCCGCCGCCAGCACGTAGACGCTGTGATTGGACGTGATCTCGACGGAGTTGAACTCGCCTTGAACGTCGTTGCTGAACCAGCCCAGGTACGGCGTGCCCGGCTTGACGTCGGAGAGGATCTTCTCGAACAGGGCGCGCTGCTCCGGCACGTTGGCGTCGAGCCAGAACACCATCGCCTTGTTGGCGACCGCGTAATCGCGCAGGTAGCCGTACGGCTCCTTCTGCTCCGAGGAGAGCGGCTGCTCGTTGCCCGCGGACACCTTGTACTGGTTCCACATATCGACGGAAGCGGTCAGCTGCTTCGCGCCGGCCGGAACCGGGAACTTGTAGACGAAATAACGGCCGTTGTCGGCAAAGCGGTGGCCGCCGCTGCCCGTGGAGAGCTGCGAGCTCTGCGCGTCGTAGAGGAACGGCTCTTCCTCCGGCGTGCCCGGCACGAAGCGGGCGATCTCTTGGCCGTCCGCCTTGACGGTGACTTCATGCACGGCGGTGCCCCAGCCGTCTTGGGGGAAGGCGTCGTCGAACCGAAGGAAGACGGCGTCCTTGCCGAGGAACGGCGTCAGGTCGAGGTCGTAGACCTTGCGGTTCTTCGCGTCGCGCTCCTGCGTCGTGTCTTGGGCGATCGTCTTGAAGGAAGCCGGGAAGCCGTCCGGAATGCGGATGGACGTGTCCGGGCTGAGCCCGACCAGCATCCGGTGCGTCGTCTGGCTCCACAGATTATCGTATTGCCACGTGTAAGCGTCGAGCCGATCCTTGAATTTGCCTCGCAGGTCGTCAAGGATCTTCAAGCCGTAAGGCGCGGCGGCGAGCTTCTCCGCCAGCCCGGGGCTGGCGACGACGGCGTCCTTCAGGCCGGCGAGCGTCGTGGCGACGTTGATGGAATCCGGCACGTTCGGATCGTAGACGATGACGCCCTTGATCTCGTTCTTGAACGTCTTCACGATATCCCAATAGTTGTCGCGGACTTTATACGGCACGTCCAGGTCGTTCAGCCAAGTGAACTTGCCTTCTTCCTTGCTTTCGAGTACGTACAGGCGGGGTTCCGCGCGGTTGACGATCCCCTCCAGCGTCGTCAGCATGATTTTGGCGTCGCCCGGCAGATCGTAAATGTCGGCGACTTCGAGCTGCTTGACCTTGGCGAAGCTCGGAAGCGCCTGATCGGCCGGCCAGGAAATGCCGCTTCCGCCTTTCTGTGCCGTCTGAACGGCGGGGGATTCCGCGGAGGCGCCGACCGTGAAGGTCAGCGTGCACGCCAGCGCGAGTCCCGCGGTCGCAATTTTTCGCATCATGAATTGGTACACCTCATCCTCGTCGAATTGGTTGAACTTGGAATCATGCCCTTCCTCTTGATCCTCGCCGGAGGGCTGCGTTCTCCAGCCCCGATATCCGGCTTATGCTTCGCGTTCACCTCCGAAGAAGCTTCGACTGAACCCAAGATGGCCTTACACGTTGAGTCAATTTATATTTAATATATTGTATATGTACTTACAATACTTTCGACAAAAGTTCTTACAAATTCCTATCAGAGCCCGTACGCGATTGGGTCGAAAGGTGCAGAACGATCCTGTAAAAAGGGCGAGTAGGCGCAAAGAATCACCCTTGCGTACCCGCAAACAAAAATATATTATATATACTAATATGATAGCGAAGATTGGTGATATGGAATGAGTACAGCCGACCGAGTGCCGTTATACCAGAAAATCCAGGATTACATCCGCGACTTGATCGAATCGGAAGGGCTGAAGGAAGGCGACCGCATTCCGACGGAGAAAGAACTGATGGAACGCTTCAACGTCAGCAAAATCACGGTCGTGAACGCGCTGTCGGGCCTCGCGAACGAGAAGGTCATCTCGCGCGTGCCGGGCCGCGGCAGCTTCGTCAGCGGCAAGGCCAAGGACGCCGCGGCGGATTCGCAGGGGACCTCGCCGGCGTTCGGCCACGGCGCTCCCGACGGGGGCGAGGCGGGCAAGCGCCAAGGCGGCATCGGCCTCGTCATGCCGTCGATTTACGACTTTTTCGCCATCCGCCTCGTGGAAGGCATTCGCAAAACGCTGGAGGAACGGGGATTCCGGTGCATCATCCTCCTGTCCGGCGGCGAGCTGCAGAAGGAGATCGAGGCGATCCAGACGCTCAAGGACATCGGGGTGGAGGGGCTGCTGATCTTCCCGGTGGACGAAGAGCGCTATAACGACGAGATTCTCGCGATGAAATTTTCCGGCTTCCCGTTCGTCCTGATCGACCGCTTCCTGCCCGGCGTGGAGACGAACTACATCGCTTCGGACGGCCGAATGGGCGCGGGGCTCGCCGTGGACCACCTGTGGGAGCTGGGGCACCGCGAAATCGCGATCTGCTCCGATTCCCCGCTGCAGACGATCACGGTGCAGGAACGGATCGAAGGCTACATGAACGCGCTGAAGAACAAAGGGGCGCTGATCAATCCCGCCCACATGATCACGGATTTTCGCATGGACGAAGGGGACGAGACAGAGCGCCATCCGCTGTACCGGTACATCCGCAACCGGATGGCGACGGCGTACGTCACGCTGAACGGCAGGCTCGGCGTCGAGATCTACCGGATGGCCCGCCAGGCCGGCCTGAACGTGCCGGGCGACGTATCCATCGTCAGCTTCGACGACCCGACCTCCGTCGTGGAGGACTTCAGCCTCTTCACGCACGTCAAGCAGTTCGAGCAAGACATGGGCTGCCGGGCTGCGGAAATGCTGCTGCAGATCATCGAGCGGGGCAGCGGCAGAGGGTTCAAGTACATGAAGACGCTCATCGAACCCGAGCTGGTCGTGCGCCAAACGTCCGGCCCGCCCCGTCAGGCATAACGCCGCCCCGTCTTGCCCCAAACCGGCTTCCGGCTTTCCCGGAAGCCGGTTTTTTTGCGTTCCGCTCCGGTCTGCCGCCCGTTGGCCGCCCGTCTGCCGCGACTCCGATGAACCTAGAAAAAATTGCCGCTAAGAATTTAATAAAAATATATTGAATATATATAATATTTAATATATATTATTGGTGAGATGTAAGGAAGGATATGGATGCCTCGCTCGGCGGGCATCGGGCAAGACGGGTTTATTTAGTTGAAAGGGGACATACGACATGACTGGATCCTTGCTTTGGAAACGCATTTGGCGGCACAAGCTCTTCTATCTGTTCATGCTGCCGGGTATCGTCTGGTTTTTCTTGTTTTCTTACGTGCCGCTGTACGGCATTCAAGTCGCGTTCCGGGATTTCCAGTTCTCCGGCGGTTTCACCGGAAGCCCGTGGGCGGGCTTGAAATATTTCCACCAGTTCTTCGACTACTACCAATCGAGCAAGCTGATCCGCAACACGATCCTAATCAGCGCGATGAAGCTGTGCATCGGCTTCGTGATGCCGATCCTCCTCGCGATCCTGCTGAACGAGGTTCGGAACGTCAAATTCAAGAAAACCGTGCAAACGCTTTCGTATCTGCCGTACTTCGTCTCCTGGGTCGTCGTCGTGACGCTGATCCAACGGCTGTTCGCCCAGTACGGAGGCCCGGTCAACAACGCGCTCGAGGCGCTCGGCCTGGTGCATGACCCGATTCAATTCATGAACAACACGAACTGGTTCTACCAAATGATCCTCGGCTCCGACGTGTGGAAGAACATCGGCTGGAACTCCATCATCTACATCGCGGCCATCGCGGGCATCGACCCGCAGCTGTACGAAGCCGCGAAGATCGACGGGGCCGGCCGGTATAAGCAGATCTGGCACATCACGCTGCCGGGCATCCGCAACATCGCCGTCATTCTGTTCATTCTCGCCACCGGCAGCCTGATGAGCGCCGGCTACGAGCAGCTGCTCCTGCTGAACGGACCGGCGACCGCCGCGATCGGAAGCGTGCTCGACGTGCACGTCATCAACGCGGGCATCAACGAAGGCCGGCTCAGCTACGCGGCCGCGGTCGGGCTGTTCCAAAGCATCATCGCGCTCATCTTGATTTTGACGGTCAACAAGGTGGCCCGCAAAGTGAGCGACGTATCCCTTTTCTAACGAGCAGGAAGGAGCGAACCGGACATGAAGAAGCGGCAATTCTCGCCATTCGATATTTTGAATTACATTATTCTGGCCATTCTCGGATTTTCCATGGTGTATCCGTTCATTTACATTCTGGTCTACTCATTGAACGACGGGAAGGACTCCATGATGGGGGCGCTCTACTTCTTCCCTCGCAAATTCACGTTCGACAACTACGGGCAGGTGTTCGATAACCCGAAAATCTGGGCCGCCTACAAAATCACCTTGGCCCGGACGCTGCTCGGCACGTTCCTCTCGGTATTCCTGTGTACGCTGATGGCGTACGCGCTGTCGAAGAAATCGCTGCCCGGCCGGACGTTCTTCACGTTCTACATCTTCCTGCCGACGATCTTCAGCGCGGGCTTCATCCCGTACTTCATCACGCTGCAGAAGCTGCACCTCATCAACACGTTCTGGGTGTACGTCATTCCGTCGCTGTTCAGCTTCATGCACATCGTCATCATCCGGACGTTCCTGCAGGGCATTCCCGAGGAACTCGAGGAATCCGCGCGCATCGACGGCTACGGCGACTTCCAAATCTTCGCCCGCATCATCCTGCCGCTCTCGGGGCCGGTGCTCGCGACCATCGGGCTCTTCGTCGGGGTCGCGCATTGGAACGACTGGTTCACCGGCGCCTATTACGTGTCGAACAAGGATCTCATTCCCGTCCAGACGCTGCTGCAGCAAATGCTGACGGAAGCGGAAGCGCTGTCGAATTCGATGCAGCAAGCCGCCCAGAACGGCGGCCAGACGATCAACGTCAACGTGTCGGGCTCGACGCCGGAATCGCTGCGCATGGCGCTGCTCGTCATCGCGGTCTTCCCGATCCTGTGCGTGTATCCGTTCCTGCAGCGCTTCTTCGTCAAAGGCGCGATGATCGGCTCCGTCAAAGGGTAAGGCGTTCCGGTACGAGGCGGTTCGGGGTCGCTTGCAAGGCGTGCCTTCGGATAAACGTTTCGCGAGAAACTTTATCATAGATCACTTATTAAAATTGGAGGGGTTCGCATGTGGAAAAAGAAGGGGACGGTCATGTCCTCGGCACTGGCATTGACGCTGCTCGGCAGCCTGCTGGCGGGCTGCAGCGGCAACGGCAACGGAGGCAATGACGGCAGCGCGGGCAACGGCGGCGATACGGCGGCGAACGGCGATAACGCCGCGGCCGGCAACAAACCCGTCACGGTGAAAATCCTGCACAACTGGAACGGTTCGTCCGCGGGCGACGTCGACATGACGCCGATCGCCGAGAAGATCAAGGAGAAGACCGGCGTTACCGTGCAGTTCGATTATACGAAGGGCAGCGAGGTCGAGAAGGTCAACACGATCTTCGCTACCCAGGATCTGCCCGACATCTACACCGGCCCGGCATGGGGCGGCGAGCTGGACGGCATCGTGAAAGCCGCGAAGGAAGACCAGCTGGTCGACCTGGCGCCGTACCTGGACAAATACCCGAACCTCGCGAAAGAAATCGCCAAAGAGAACGTGCCGCCGGCCCTGTACGACAAAGCGATCGGCGCCTTCGGCGACAAAAAATATTTGCTCTACCAGAACCAGCCGGCAAGCGATCAGGACGCGCTCGATTGGCTGTACGGCTTCTACGTCCGCAAGGACATCGCTTCCAAGGTCGGCGTCGATCCGCAGTCGGTGAAGACGAAGGACGACCTGTACAACTTCCTGAAGAAAATCAAGGACGCGAACCTGCAGGAGAGCGGCCTGCCGGTCATCCCGCTCGGCGGCTTCCACGCCGGCTGGGCCGTCACGATCGGAAGCTCGATGTTCTACGGTTCCGATTACGTCGACAAGGGCGACGGCACGCTGGAGCATACGTTCATGTCGAAGCAGTACGAGGATTATACGCTCTACTACCGCAAGCTGATTTCGGAAGGACTGCTCGATCCCGAGGCGTTCACGCAGACCGACCCGATCGCGAACGAGAAAATCAAGCAGGGCCGCATCGCCGTGCTGGCCGCGCACTACCCGGCCATTCTCGACGCGTCCAAGGACTACGTGAAAGCGCATCCGGGCAGCGACTACGTGCCGGTCGGCCCGCTGGAGCGCGCCGGCGCCGAGGCTGACCGTCCGGCCGACCTCGCCATCCAAGGCAACAACGTCACCGTCATCACGAAGAAGAACAAGAACGTCGACGCTTCGCTCAAGCTGCTCGACTTCCTCGCTTCGGACGAAGGCTTCAAGCTCGTCCACTACGGCATCGAAGGCGTCGATTACGACATGGTCGACGGCAAGCCGGTCGCGAAGAAGGACGTGTTCGACAAATTCAACGCCGACACGACGGGCAAAGTGAAGAAGAACGAAGGCTTCGGCATCGGCTTCGAGTCGATGACGGGTCTGGACCGCACGGTCACGCTCGGCGGCGACATCTGGGCCGACCAGGACCGCAAGGCGGCCATGGACAACGCGCGCAAAATCCTCCGCCCGAACGGCATCAGCGTCATCTCCGCTTACAACCCGGGCGACGTGCTGGCGAAATCGCCGCAATACGAGGCGCTTAAGCCGGCGATGGACCAAATCAGCGACGTATGGCAGCAGGCGATCTTCACGAAGTCCGACGCCGCGGCGATCAAGGTGCTGAACGAGCTGCGCGATCAAATGAACAAATCGGGTTACGCGGACGCGATGAAATACGTCAACGAGAACCTGAAAGGCAAAGAAGTCGTCAAGCTGCAAATGGCGAACTAACTCCCGTCCAATTGACGGCCGGCCGTTCCCGAACGGCATCCCACATTCCATGAATCCCGGCCGGCGCAAGCCGGCCGGCTTTATTAAGGAGGCGTATTCGCCGTGAGCCGCAAAGCGAAAGCAAACCCCGAATGGACCGGGTTTCAGGAGTCCCGCCCGTACGGGCCGAACTACGATTTACGCACGGATTTCGTCATGGTGTACGGAATCGGCGAGGATCTGCCGGAGCGCATCGAGGGCTGGAAGAAAGCGGGCTATACGATACACTTGATGACGGGCGTGTCCTGGGGCCAATACCAGGATTACCTGTACAGCCGGTTCGACGGCCGGGACCATTGGGACGAGGCGCAGAAGATTCGCGACGGCTCGCATATGCTGCACGGCAAGGACGTGCCGTACATGGTGCCGACGATTTCGTTCGCGGAGTACCTGGCGACGTACATCAAGAAGGCGATCGACAGCGGCGTCGAGGCGATTCATATGGAGGAGCCGGAGTTTTGGGCGCAATCCGGCTACGAAGACGCGTTCAAGCGCGAGTGGCTCAATTATTACGGCGAGGACTGGATCCCGCCGCATAGCTCGCCGGACGCGCAGTATCGCGCGTCCAAGCTGAAGGCGGCGATGTATTACCGGGCGCTCGACCGGATCTGCAGCCAGATGAAGGAGTACGCGCTTGTTGCCCACGGCCGGACCGTCCGGTTCTACGTGCCGACGCACAGCCTCATCAACTACACGCAGTGGCGGATCGTCAGCCCGGAGGCGCTGCTCGTCTCGATGCCGGCCTGCGACGGCTTCATCGCGCAGATCTGGACCGGCACGGCGCGGACGGCCAACGTCTACCGCGGCGTGCGCCGCGAGCGCACGTTCGAGACGGCGTATCTGGAATACGGCGTCATGCAGGAGCTGACCCGCGGCACGGGCCGGGAGATGTGGTTCCTGCACGATCCGATCGAGGACAATCCCCGCTACGCGTGGAGCGATTACAAGTTCAACTACCGGCAGACCGTCGTCGCCTCGCTGCTGCATCCCGGCGTGAGCCAGTACGAGGTCTGTCCGTGGCCGCGCCGCGTCTTCGAAGGGAAATACCCGACCCCGGACGGCGCGGGCAAGGAAGGCATCCCGGGCGACTACGCGACGGTGCTGCTGACCGTCATGAGCGTGCTGCGGGACATGCATAACCATGAAGAAGCGGAAGAAGCGGCGGGCGGGACCGAATATACGCGCGGCATCGGCCTGCTGCTGGCCAACTCCGCGATGTACCAGCGCGGCGACGTGCTCGGCGAGGGCGACGAGCGCGCGGCGTTCAAGTACGACGGCACCGGCGCGCCCGACGAGCTGACGGCGGAGCAGCGCGATCTGCTCGACTGGTCGGCGTTCTACGGCTTGGCGCTGCCGCTCGTGAAGCGGGGCATCCCGCTGCGGCCGGTGCAGCTCGACAACGTCCTGACGTTCCCGGGCTACCTGGAAGGATACCGCGTGCTGCTGATCAGCTACGAGTTCATGAAGCCGGAGCATCCCGGCATTCATCAGGCGCTCGGGCAGTGGGTGCGCGAAGGCGGCGTGCTGATCTACGCCGGCGACGGCAGCGATCCGTTCCACGGCGTGCAGGAATGGTGGAACCGCGGCGCGGGCAGCCGCACGTACGAACGGCCCGAGGAGCATTTGTTCGAATCGCTGGGGCTCGGCCGCAATCCGGAGGAAGGCGAGCATGCGGTGGGCGGCGGCGCGGTGATCTTCGTGCGCGTCAACCCCGCGGCGCTGTCCAAGACCGGCAAAGGCGCGGAGCTCGTGGCGAACACGGTCCGCAAGGCGCTTGCCCTGCGCGGCGAGGCGAAGGACTACTTCGAAAGCGGCGTGCTCCGCATTCGGCGCGGACCGTACGTGATCGCGCAGGCGATGGACGAGACGGAAGCGGACGGCGGGTTGACGCTCCACGGCCGGTTCGTGGATCTGTTCGAGGCGGATCTGCCGGTCCTCGAGCGGGTCGAGCTGCGGCCGGGCGAGAACTGCCTGCTGTACGACCTCGCTCAGGATGCGGCGGCCGGCGGCGAGCCGGCCATCCTGATCAGCTCGTCCCGCGTCCGGGACGAGCGGCGCGAGCCGGGCCGCTACGGCTTCGTCTCGGAGTCGCCGGCGAGCATGACCGTCAGCGCGCGCATCCGCTGCGCGGCGGCGCCGGCGCGTGTAACGGCGGACGGCGCGGACGCCGAGTTCGCGCACGATCCGGCGTCGGGCACGCTGCTCGTCCGCCATCCGGGACGGCCGGAAGGCGTTGCGATCGCGATCGAATGGTAGACCGCGGGCCCGAACCGCGGCTCGCATAGAAGCGGGCACGAGGAGAAGCGGCCGGGAACCCCCGGCCGCTTCTTCGGCGTATTGCCCCTCGAACCGGTGCCGCGAACCGGCTTTGCCGGCGAGCGCGCGTCCCTCGCGGACGAGCGCGCTATAGAGCAGGCTTTTAAACCCGGGAAGAAATGGGCATAGTGGTAGCAATGCGTGCCATCGAAGCGCGCCTTGCTGCGAGCGGCTATCGGATCAGCGGGGCGCGCGGCATCCAGAAGCGCCACGAGAAGGAGAATGCGATCGACTTGAGCTCCCGGCACCCATCCCGCCCGGCACGCAGACAACAAGCTTTGCTCAGCCAGGACGGAGTCAGCAGCCTGCGCTGGCAGGACCCGAGAATCATCGCGTGGTGGTCGGTCGCCTTTCCCGGCTTCGGCCACTTCCTGCTTCACCAGTTCGTCCGCGGATTTCTGCTGTCGGCCTGGGAGGTCGTCATTAATACGGCGGCGCACGTGAACGAAGCGATCGTCTACTCGTTCAGCGGACGGTACGCCCTGGCCGCCGAGCTGCTGGAGCCCCGATGGGTGCTCGCCTACGCCATCGTCTATTTATTCGCGATTTGGGACAGCTACGTCAAAGCCGTCGAGAACAACAAGCAATACCATCTGGCCAAGCTGGAGGGCGCCAGGCCGGCCGTCGCGGTGATCAAGCCACGGACGATCGCGTCGCGCTCCCACGAAGCGGTCCTGCTGCTGCTGAACGGACGGCTGAAGGAAGCGACGGCCGCGCTCGATCCGCAGTGGCTGCTCTTCATGCCTTCCGTAATCCGGGGCGCCATGTACGACGCCTGCATGACGGCGCGCGACCACAACCGGCTGTTCCGGCTGGAGCAGGCGCGCTATTTCGCGGAACGCTATCCCCCTTTTCCGCTGCGGCTCTTCGGAAGGGAGAAGGAATAAGGTGATGATCATCGGTACCTTCGAGCATTCGCCCGAAGTCGGGCAAGCGCTGGCCGTGCTGGAGCAGATGGGCGTGAGCCGGTCATCCATCATGACGGTCATGATGGAGAACGAGGGCGAACGGACGGACAAAACCGCGACCTTCTACCCGAACAAGACGACGCTGGCGTTCGAGGTGGGCATGGGGAGCGCGCGCGTGCTGCGGGAATACCGGGCGCTCCCGGTCGGCCGGATCGAAGCGTGACGGAAGCGCGGATAAGCGAACGGGCAAACCGCCGGACTGGCGGGGCGTCCGTTTTTTTGTTGCGCCAGGTCAATCATTCAAGGACCTTGGAAAGCGGACAGGACGGGAAGGCGAACCTTGAACGCGGCCTTCATGCCGCGGCGCAAGTGCCTCTGCGGCTTCGGTCCCGGCCGTCGTAAGGGATTCGTAAAGCGTGGGAAATTCTGGTGGTATCTCGGCGGATACCTGAACACTTTAATGTGCCTTCTTCCCAACTCCGATAAAATGACTGATAATGATGAAGTCTTAAAATTAAACCAACCCGAAAGGATGTATACAGATAATGGCAACCGTACTGTACATTACTGCACACCCGCACGATCACAGCGTTTCCGCTTCCATGGCCGTAGGCAGAGCGTTCATCGAGGCTTACCGCGAAGCGAATCCGTCCGACGAAGTTCTTCACCTCGACCTGTTCCAAGCGGACATCCCGCAAATCGACGCCGACGTCTTCGCAGGCTGGGGCAAGCTGCAATCCGGCACGGCCTTCGATCAACTGTCCGACGCCGAGAAAGCGAAAGTCGCCCGCCTGGGCCAGCTCGTCGACCAATTCGTCGCGGCCGACAAATACGTCTTCGTCTCGCCAATGTGGAACTTCTCGTTCCCGCCGGTGCTGAAAGCGTACGTCGACTCCGTCGCCGTAGCCGGCAAAACGTTCAAATACACGTCCGAAGGTCCGGTCGGCCTGCTGACCGACAAGAAAGGCCTGCACATCCAAGCTAGCGGCGGCGTATATTCCGCGGGTCCGGCAGCCGTCATGGAGAGCGGCTTCAGCTACCTGAAAAAAATCGCCACGTTCTTCGGCATTCCTTCCTTCGAGCCGCTGTACGTCGAAGGCATGGCGCTTGCCAACGCCGAAGAGTCCAAAGCGAAAGCCATCGCCGCGGCGCAAGATCTCGCAAAATCGTTCTAATTCATCCGCCAATCGGCAGTCCGGAATGATTTCCGGCCATCCATATGGGGCAAGAGAGACGCGTTCTCTCTTGCCCTTTTTGTCGTGCGCGTTCCTTTGCCTTTCAAGCTTGTAAGGTTGCTGAAAGCCGAATCAATAGGTGAATCGAAGGGAGGCGGCTACACTCGTAAGGGAAAGCGAACCAGACTTCACGACATCGATTCATGCGAGGAGAGATCATGATGAACGACAAAATCGCGCTGGGCGTCCTGTTCGGCGGCGCGTCGACGGAATACGCGGTATCCCTGTCGTCGGCGGCCGCCGTCATCCGGGAGCTCGACCGCTCGAAATACGACCTGACCCTGATCGGCATTACGCGGGACGGCCGCTGGCTGCGCTACTTCGGCGGCGAAGACGACATTCGGGACGACCGCTGGGCGGCGCATCCCGGCTGCGTGACCGCCTTCCTGTCGCCGGACCGGTCGCGCAAGGGATTGTTCGAGCTGGCCGGAACGGAATACCGCTTCACGCCGCTCGACGCCGTCTTCCCGGTGCTGCACGGCAGGAACGGCGAGGACGGGACGCTGCAGGGGCTGCTCGAGCTCGCGGATCTGCCGTTCGTGGGCTGCGGCTCGCTGTCGTCCGCCGTCTGCATGGACAAGGCGGTCGCGAAGACGCTCGTCGAAGCGGCCGGCGTCCGCGTCCCGGAAGCGGCGACGCTGACCGCGGCGCAATGGGCGGCCGGCGAACGCGGCGGGCTCGATCGGCTCGCGTACCCGGTCTACGTCAAGCCCGCCCGCTCCGGCTCGTCCATCGGGATTACGAAAGCGCACGGCCCGGCGGAGCTGGAGGCCGGCATCGCCGAAGCGCTGCGGCACGACGACAAGCTCGTCGTGGAGACGCACGTCGACGGCGTCGAGATCGGCTGCGCGGTGCTCGGCGGGACGGAGCTCTTCGCCGGCGCGCTCGACGAGATCGAGCTCTCGGGCGGCTTCTTCGACCACGACGAGAAATATTCGCTGCGCACGTCGTCCATCCATCTGCCGGCCCGCATCGGGAAGGCCAAGACGGACGAGGCCCGCGAGACGGCGCTGCGCGTCTACCGGGCGCTCGGCTGCAGCGGCTACGCGCGCGTCGATTTGTTCCTCGCGGCGGACGGCGCGCTCTATTTCAACGAAGCGAACACGATTCCCGGCTTTACGCCCGCGAGCCGGTATCCCAACATGATGCGGGCCGCCGGACTCGCCTTCCCGGACCTGCTCGACCGGCTCGTCGAAGAGGCGCTGCGCGGCCGACCGGCCGTTCCCGCCCGCCTTACGGCGCTGTAAGAGAGCTGAAAGGCGAACCGATAGGAACTGCCGCGCGGCCCGCCTGCACATAGCGTAAGAACAACCAACCGGAAGCGAGGAGAAGTCGCATATGATCCCGATAACGAGAAAACCTATAGAAGAACCGGCATGGCCGCCGCGCGGCGGCGCTCCGCTCGCAGGCGCGTACCGGACGGTCTACCTGGGCGGGGAGCGGGTGGGCAGCGGCAAGCTGGTGCTGGTCAACGCCGCGCATCCCGTGCGGACGTTCGAGACGCGTCTCGCCCCCATGGCCGGAAGCCTGCTGCAGGAGGCGAGCAGCCAAGAGCCCGAAGTCGCGCTCGACGCCGAATGCCTCGCGCAGCTCACGGCGCTGCTGGACGGCTGCGGCGGCCGTGAGCGGATCGCCGTCGTGAGCGGCTACCGCTCGAAGGAGAAGCAGCGGGAGATCTACCTGGACACGCTGCGCGAGCGCGGACCGGCTTACACCGAAAGCTACGTCGCGCTGCCCGGCGCGAGCGAGCATCAGACCGGGTTGGCCGTCGACGTCGGTCTCGCGGACGGCGGGCTCGATTACATCGCGCCGTCGTTCTCGGAGGGCGCGGAAGAGGCCGCTTCGTTCAAGCGGCTGGCGCCGGCGTACGGCTTCATCCAGCGTTACGAGGAAGGCAAGACGGCGGTGACGGGCATCGCCTGCGAGCCGTGGCATTTTCGCTACGTCGGCCGCCCGCATGCGGCCGTGATGGCGCGCGAAAACCTGTGCCTCGAGGAATATACCGCGTTCATGAAGACCTACGCGTTTGGCGGGAAGCATCTGATCGTCGCGGACGCCGGCCTTCTGGCCGAGACGTACTACGTGCCGGCCGCGAGCGGCTTCACGCCCGTCCCGGTACCCGCCGCCGGCGCGGCGGACTGGGACGTATCCGGCAACAACGAGGACGGCTTCGTCGTGACGGCCGTTTACGGCAAGGGGGCGAAGCGCCATGGCCGCTGACCGCAGCTTCGGCCGCGTCGACCTCGTCAAGCTCGTCGCCGCGGCGTTCGTCATCGCCAACCATACGGGACCGCTTGCCTCGTGGAACAAGGAAGCCGATTTCGTCCTGACGGGCATTCTCTCGCACCTCACCGTGCCGTTCTTCTTCCTGGCATCCGGGTTCTTCTTCTTCCGCCCCGCGAAGGACGGGACGCGGAACAAGCCGCCGGTCAAACGGTTCCTATGGCGGGTCGGCGGCCTGTACGCGCTCGGCCTGCTGCTTTACTTGCCGGTGAATCTGTATACCGGCCATTTCGGTCCGGGTCTGACGGTCGGCGCGCTGCTGCGGGACCTCTTCTTCGGCGGCACGTTTTATCACCTCTGGTATTTGCCCGCGCTGCTGCTCGGCACCGCGATTGTCTATGCGCTGCGGCTCCGGCTGCGCGACCGGACGATCCTGATCCTGGCGGGCGCCTTGTACGCCGTCGGCTTGTTCGGCGACAGCTACTACGGCTTGTCCGCGAAGTCCGGCGCGCTCTCAGGGTTCTATGCGCAGCTGTTCGACGTCTTCGGCCAGACGCGCAACGGCCTGTTCTTCGCGCCGCTGTTCATCGCCTTGGGCGCATATGCCGGCACGCGTGCGGGTGACGGCAGCGGCAGCGGCCGTTCCGCCCGGTGGTACGGCGGCTTGTTCGCGGCATCGCTCGCCCTGCTGCTGCTCGAAGGCACGGTGCTGCACCGGCTCGGGCTGCCCTTGCACGAGGATATGTACATCGCGCTCATTCCGGCCGATTACGCCTTGTTCCGCCTGCTGACGGCGCGGAGCAGCCGGTCGCGCCGCCGGCTCCGTTACATGAGCACGGCGACGTACCTGCTCCACCCGCTCGTCATTATCCTGGTGCGCGGCGCCGCCAAGCTCGCCGGTCTGCAAACGGTCGTGATCGGCAACAGCTTCGTATTCTTCGCCTCCGTGACCGCGCTGACGTTGCTGATCGCCGCCGCGCTTGCTATACTCGCGTTACCTAGAGCTTCGCGGAAGCCCGGCGGGCAGCGGGCGTGGGTGGAGATCGACCTGGCGCGTCTGGACCATAACGCGCGTGCGCTGCGGGAGGCGCTGCCGGAAGGGACGAGCCTCATGGCGGTCGTCAAGGCGAACGCGTACGGCCATGGCGCGGTCGGCGTCGCCAAGCGTCTCTATCGCGGCGGCGTCCGCCATTTCGCGGTCGCGGAAATCGGCGAGGCGGTCGAACTGCGGAAGGCCGGCGTGAAAGGCGACATTCTCGTGCTCGGCTACACGCCGACCGAGCGGCTGGCGGAGCTGATCCGCTGGAAGCTGACGCAGACGGTCATCCACGCCGACGACGCGCGGCGGCTGCAGGCGCACGGCGGCCGGTTCAAGGTGCACGTCAAAATCGACACCGGCATGAACCGGCTCGGCGAGCAAAGCGACAACGACGACGAAATCCGCTCGATGTACCGGCACAGCCGGCTGGAGGTAACGGGCACGTACAGCCACCTCGCCGAAGCCGACAGCCTCGATCCGGCCGACATCGCGTTCAGCCGCCAACAGATCGACCGCTTTCGGCGCGCCGTCGCCCTCGTCCGGTCGGCGGGCCTCGATCCGGGACGGCTGCACCTGCAAAGCAGCTACGGCATCCTGAACTTCCCCGATCTCGATATGGATCTGGCTCGACCGGGCATCGCGCTCTACGGGCTGCTGTCTTCGGAAAGCGACGCGACCCGGACCCGGCTCGACCTGCGTCCCGTGCTCGCGCTGAAGGCCAGCGTCTCGCGGGTGCATCCCGTCAAGGCGGGGGAATCCGTCGGCTACGGCCGGAGCTTCACGGCGGCGTCCGACACGATGATCGCGACGGTCGCGATCGGCTACGCGGACGGCATTCCGCGCGAGCTGTCCGAGCGGGGCGGCAGCGTGCTGATCCGCGGGCGGCGGGCGCCCATCGTCGGCCGCATCTGCATGGATCAGCTGACCGTCGACGTGAGCGGCATTCCGGACGTCCGCCAAGGCGACGCGGCGACGATCATCGGGGAGGACGGCGAAGAGCGGATTACCGCGGGCGAGATGGCGGCGCGCACCGGCACGATCACGAACGAGATCGTCTGCGCGATGGGGATGCGGGCGGCGAAGCGGTTCGTTCCCGAAGCCGGACGTCGTTCCGCGCGGAAGGCGCTCGCCGGGCTTCACGCGCTGCGGTAACAAGGAGGGATACAAGGAACCATGTACGATATCATGATCGTCGAGGACGACGGCAAGATCGCCGCGATGCTGCAGGCCCATATTCGGAAATACGGCTTCAACGGCGTCATCGTCGACGAATTCGACGCGGTGCTGGACCGGTTCCGGGAGCTCGAGCCCCATATGGTGCTGCTCGACATCAATTTGCCCAGCTTCGACGGGTATTATTGGTGCCGCCAGATCCGGGCGGTATCCAGCTGCCCGATCATCGTCATCTCGGCCCGGAGCGGCAAGATGGACCAGCTGATGGCGCTCGAGAACGGCGCCGACGATTACATGACGAAGCCGTTTCATTACGAGATCGTGATGGCCAAGATCCGCAACCAGCTCCGGCGGGCGTACGGCGATCTCGCCGCCAAGGAGCGGATCGTCAGCCATGCCGGCCTGCTGCTCTATCCGGAGCGGATGGAGCTCCACTTGAACGGCCGGTCCGTCGCCATGAGCAAGAAGGAGACGGTGCTGATCGAGACGCTGCTCGAGCGAAGTCCGCGCGTGGTGAGCCGGGAGACGATCCTGGACAAGCTGTGGGACGATGCTTTCGTGGACGACAACACGCTCAGCGTGAACATTACGCGCATCCGCAAGCGGCTGGCCGAGCTCGGCATCGAGCAGGCGCTGGAGACGGTCCGCGGCTCGGGCTACCGCCTGAACCCGGTCTGGACGGAGGAGGCTCCGCGATGAAGCTGTTCGCGCGCGAGCATCTGCCGCTCTTGTTCTGGTCGGCGCTCCAGTGGGCCGTCGTGCTGCTCGTCTATCGCCTCGACGGCTTCGCGCGGCCGTCGACGGCGCTCTACGCGGTATTTTTGAGCGCGGTGCTGCTCAGCTGCTACTTGCTCATCCGCTACTTCACGCATCGCGGCTTCTATGCCCGGCTGACGGAGCGGCTCGGCTCGCTGGGCCAATCCGTCGGACGCCGGGAGACGGCGCCGCTGCCGTCCGCGCTCGGCCGCCTGCTGGACGCCCAATACAGCCACTACCGCAACGAAATCCAAGCCTGGGAGCGCAAGCAGCGGGAGCATCTGACCTTCATCAACCAATGGGCGCACCAGATGAAGACGCCGCTCTCCGTCATCGAAATGATCACGCAGGACGAGGAAGACGAGCGCCTGCGAAGCATTTCGGAGGAAGGCGACCGGATGCGGCACGGCATCGAAATGATGCTCTATACGGCCAGGCTCGAGACGTTCGAGCAGGATTTCGGCGTGGAGCCGGTGTCCCTGCGGCAGACGGCGAACGAGGCCGTGCACGAATACAAACGCCTGTTCATCCGCAGCCACGTCTATCCGGAAGTGAACGTCGACGAACGCTTCGTCGTGCAGACCGATGCCAAATGGCTTCGGTTTATTGTGCTGCAGCTGCTGTCCAACGCCATTAAATATTCGTCGGGCAGCGGCCGGACCGTCACGGTGTCGGCGTTCGAGCGGGACGGCGCGCCGGTGCTCGAGATCCGCGACCGCGGCGTCGGCATTCCGAAAGCCGACCGGCAGCGGGTGTTCCAGCCGTTCTACACCGGCGAGAACGGCCGGTCGTTCAAGGAATCGACGGGCATGGGCCTGTACTTGGCGAACGAGGTGGCCAAGAAGCTGGAGCTGCGGCTGGAGCTGGAATCGGAGGTCGGCGCCGGCACCGCGGTGCGCATCGCGTTCGGCCGCCGGCTTACAACGTTGTAAGGTTGCTGAAAGGGCGATCAATAGGAGCGCGGGCGCCCGAGCGGGTACACTGGAGGCATCGATGAATCAAGGGGGACAGGAGATGGATCTGCTAACCGTTCGCAATCTCGGCAAAATCTACGCGGGGGCCGTCTCGTACGAAGCGCTCGCGGATATCGACCTGACGGTGGCCGAGGGCGAATTCGTCGGCATCATGGGTCCGTCCGGAAGCGGCAAAACCACGCTGCTCAACATGGTGTCGACGATCGACAAGCCGACGTCCGGCGAAGTCCGGATCGCCGGCCAGGACCCGTACCGGCTTACGTACGACCAGCTGGCGCTGTTCCGTCGCCGGGAGCTCGGCTTCGTCTTTCAAGCCTACAATCTGCTGCAAACGCTGACCGTCAAAGAAAACATCCTGCTGCCGCTCGTGCTCGACGGCGTGCCGCTCGGCGAGATGAATCGGCGCGCCGACGAAATCGCCGCCAAACTCGGCATCTCGGCGATCCTGGGCAAGCGCACCTATGAAATCTCCGGCGGGCAGGCCCAGCGGACGGCGATTGCCCGGGCGCTCGTCCACCGGCCCAAGCTGGTGCTCGCGGACGAGCCGACGGGCAATTTGGATTCGAAGGCCGCGCGCGACGTCATGGAAATCCTGGAGAAGCGCAACGAAGCGGACCGCACGACCATGCTGCTCGTGACGCACGACCCGGCCGCGGCCAGCTACTGCCACCGCGTCGTCTTCATCAAGGACGGCCGCTTGTACAACGAGATTCACTGCGGGGACAGCCGCGCCGCGTTCTATCAGCGGATCATCGACCTGCTGTCGATGATGGGAGGGTCGGAGCATGAATTTTCGCCGGTTCGCCATTCTTAACGTCCTGCGCAACAAGCGGATCTACATGGCGCACTTTCTCAGCAGCGCGTTCTCGGTCATGATCTTCTTCACGTACGCGCTGCTGCTGTTCCATCCCGACCTGAAGGGCGAGCTGGTCTCGTCGAGCGGCACGCTCAGCCGGCTCGGCACCATCGGCATGCAGGTGTCGGAGGTCATTATCTTCGTCTTCTCGTTCTTCTTCCTGCTCTATTCGGTCGGGGCGTTCCTGAAGCTGCGCAAGAAGGAATTCGGCATTCTCATCCTGCTCGGCATGTCGCGGCGGCAGCTGAACCGGATGCTCTTCGTCGAGAACGCCTGGATCGGCTTCGCCGCCCTCGCGTTCGGCATCGGCTTCGGCCTGATCTTCTCCAAGCTGATCCTGCTCGCGAGCGCGCGGCTGCTGGCCATCGAGGACGGCCTGCGCTTCTACGTGCCGCTGAACGCGGTCCTGCTGACGGTCGTCGCGTTCGGCGTGCTGTTCCTCATGATCGCGTCGCTGACGTCCGTCATGGCCGGCAAGGAGCGGGTGGCCGAGCTGATCCTGGCCGAAGATAAACCGAAGCCCGAACCGGCGGCTTCGCCGTGGCTGTCGGCGCTTGCGGTGCTGCTGCTCGCGGGCGGGTACGGCATCGTGCTCGATTTCGCGATCAACCGCCACTTCTCGTTCCAGCAGCTGCTCGCCGGCGTCGCGCTGTCGATTGCCGGCACGTACTTTCTGTTCACCCAGACGAGCGTGTACGCGCTGCGGGCGCTGCGGGGGAAGAAGCTGTTCTTCCGCCGGACGAACATGCTGACGCTGTCGGAATTGACGTACCGGATGCGCGACAACGCGGCAACGTTCTTCATCGTGGCGGTGGTCTCGGCGGTGGCGTTCACCGGCATCGGCACGACGCTGGCGCTCGGGGATCCGGGGCTCGCGGCGATGTACAATCCGTACGCCTACAGCTATTCGTCCTATTCGGCGGATTATTCGAAGGAGCCCGCCGCCGTCGCGGATATCGGCCGCGCGCTCCAATCGGCCGGCCGGCCGTACACGGTGCATCCGATGTCGCCGCTGCAGACCGACTCGTCGTACACGCTGGTGAAATTGAGCGAATACAACCGGCTTGCCGCGGATCTCGGATATCCCGCCGAAGCGTTGGCCGGAGACGGAGAGACGTTCCTGACGCCGTCCTATCTCTGGCAGAAGGAAGATTGGGAGCAATCCGGCAATCCGGCGGGCGGCGAGGGGACGGCGAACGGCCTTGCTGCCAATCCGACCCCCGTCGAGCTGGTTGTCGGCGGCCAGAAGACGGACGCGCACATCGTCAAATACGTGCCACGCATCGTCCTGCCGGACGTCGGCTACGCCGGCACGCTGGTCGTGACCGACGGCCTGTACGACCGCTTGCAGAAAGGCGTCACCGATAAGACGTCGCTCTCCCGGACGTATCTCTTCGCCGTCCCGGACTGGCAGAAGACCGTCGGCTTGTCGAAGGAGCTCGTCGACCGGGTCAACAACGGCGGGAGCGGCAACGACTACTTGCGTTCGCTCGCGCTGGAATGGGTCTCGTCCAAGCAGGAGAACGGCATGCTGTTCATCGTCAGCGGCCTCGTCGGCATCGTTTTCTTCACGTTCGCGGCGAGCACGATCTACTTCCGGCTGTACGCGGACATGGACCGCGACGAGAGGCAGTACGGCATGATCGCCAAGGTCGGCCTGAGCGGCAAAGAGCTGAGCCGGATCATGACGCGGCAGCTGTTCATCATGTTCTTCGTGCCGCTGCTGATGGCGCTCGTGCACAGCTCGGTCGCGTTCTTCGCGCTGCAGCTGCTCGTCGATTACTCCGTCGTGGCGCATTCGCTCGCAATCTTCGCGTCGTTCGTCGCCATCCAGCTCGTCTATTTCCTGATCGCCCGCTGGCGCGCGGTCGAGCATCTGCGGCGCAGGCTGGCGGAGCCCGGCTTGACGCGCTGAGCGTCGGCA
Organism: Paenibacillus sp. UNC496MF; assembly: GCF_900113915.1. Taxonomy (NCBI): domain Bacteria; kingdom Bacillati; phylum Bacillota; class Bacilli; order Caryophanales; family Paenibacillaceae; genus Paenibacillus; species Paenibacillus sp. UNC496MF. Next base: position 64,559 of record NZ_FORE01000005.1, on the reverse strand, counting down.
TCGCCGCGGCATGCGCGGCTTGCAACGGTAACCCTCCGGTCTTGTCGCCGGGGGTTTTTGCCGTTCGGCCGCGGTCCGGGAAGACGGCCGGCCCGAAGCGCGCTTCTTGCCGCAGCGTCCTTTTTCGGTCCGCGTGCCCCCGCCGGCCCGCGCGTGTGGTATGCTGAGAGGGCCGTTTTACATCATCGGATTACAAAAAATGTGAAACATGTCGACGCGCGGTGCGTACATTTTTTTAACTTACGCCACTTGGAGGTTAGGGAACATGGGATTGATGGATTGGCTGCGCGAGGGAATCACGGGGCAGAAAATATGCCCGATCGAGCATTTGGAAGCGTACAAACGATTGGGCGAGCAAGTGTATGCGCTGCACGCCGAGCTGGCCGGCAGCGGCTCGCCGCGGGCGCAGGCGTTCGTGCAGGCGGCGCGGAGCCTGCAGACGATGGCGGACGCGCTGATCGGTGACGCCCTGGACGGCGACGAGCCGAAGCCGGTGCCGATCGTTACGCACGATCAAGCGGACGTCTGGTACGGCGCGCTCCCGGACATCATGGTCGCGGCGCGGCAGGAAGCGGCCTTCGCGAATTCGGCGCGGACTCCGCTGCCGGTGACGCTCGGCGAGCAGATCGAAGGGCCGAAGCCTTGCCCGGAAGCGCATTTGGCCGGGCTGCGGCGCGCCGCCGGCGACATGGAGGAGCTGCTGCGGCTCGACGTCGACCTCGCCCGCAACGAAGACGAGCGCTTTAAGGAAGCGATCCTGCTGTACGAAGAAGCGCGCACGCGACGCCAAGCCGGGGATTCCATCGTCGGCACGATTTCGAACGGCCGCCGCGTATCGCCCGAGTCGCATGAGGAAGCGGAGGAGCAATATTGGATCGCGCTGTCCAATTTCATCCTGATCGCGCAAGGGCTGAAGGAGCCCGAGCTGCTGAAGCGGATCCCCGCACGCCCGATCCGTTCCGGGTCGGCGTTCAAGTCGTGCAAGCTCGACTCGGACGATATTTGGAAGGTGACCTCGGAGCTCGCGATCCGCGACATCAACCGTTCCGGCGAACGCGCGCAGGCGATCGAGGATCTGACCGAGCATTGGGAGCTGTTCGTCGAGACGCCGGTCGAGCGGGAGTACGAGTCGACGGTCGAGGAGCTGCTCGCGCAGGGCATGATCAAGGAAGATTCGTACTGGTACTGCTGCCCGTTCCCGTCGGTGTACCGGGTGAACGCCCCGTACGTCCGCGTGCTCGGCCATCAGATCCCGCGCGGCCATGTATTCGTCTACGAGTACGGGGACGACGGCGAGCCCGGCCGGTTCATCACGCAAGCGTCGTTCCAGCCGGCGGATGAGCGCAAATACTGCGAAGACTAATACGGCGGAGGCGGCGGAATGGGATTGATCAAGCGGATCAAAGGCTGGCTGGCGTCCGAAAGCGGCGCCGGCGGCCGCGGCGAGCCGTCGTTCGAAGCCTATACGGAAGCCGCGGGCGAGAAGCTGCGCGAATTCGCCGTCGCGATCGGGAAGCTGGAATCCGGGCTGCTGTCCGCGAAGGAGCGGCTGCGGGGGCTGGAGCGGCAAGCCGACGGCTTCCGCGCGGCGGCCGAGCAGGCGGCGGCGCGGGGCGACGAGCGCGCCGCCCGGGCGGGACTGGAGCGCGAATACGAGCGCCGGCGGCAGGCGGCCTCGCAGGAGGCGGCCGTGCGCGGCATGGCGGACGACGTCGCGCGGACGAAGGCGCGCTACGCCGCGTTCAAGCAAGCGGTGGACGAAGCCGGCGCGAAGCACGACAAGCTGCGCCTGCGCGCGCTCGCCGCGTCGTCCGAATGGGAAGCCGGCCGTGCCGCGTCGGCGGAAGGGCAGGAGGAGCGGCTGCGCGGGCTGAGCGACGACGCGCTCGCCGCCGAAGCGCTGGCGGAGCTCCGGCAGGGCGAGCGCGGCGACGCGATCGACGAGGAGATCGCCAAGCTGCTGCGGGAGCGGAAGCCGGGGCCTTGACGGGGCCGAAGGCGCGAATAGGAAAAGCAGTCCGTCCGGGACGAACCGGGCGGACTGCTTTTTGCGTTTTGCGTCATCGGGGCCTTAGGTTGGAAAAACGCTCAGTACACGTCCCGCGCGTATCGCTTCGCGCGCGCCATCTCCCGGATATAAGCGCCGGCCTCGGCTTCGTTCATGCCGCCGTGCCGCTGGATGATCTGCTTCAGGGCGGCTTCGACCTCCTTCGCCATCATCCCCGCGTCGCCGCAGACGTAGAAGTGCGCGCCCGCCTTCAACCAGGCCCAGAGCTCCGCGCCGTGCTCCAGCATGCGGTGCTGCACGTACACCTTCTCCTTCTGATCGCGGGAGAAGGCGGTGGTCAGCCGGTGGAGCACGCCCGCGTCCCGCATGTCCTCGAGCTCTTCCCGGAAGTAGAAGTCGCAGGCTTCGCGCTGCTCGCCGAAGAACAGCCAGTTGCGGCCTACGGCGGACGACGCCCGGCGCTCCTGCAGAAATCCGCGGAACGGGCCGACGCCGGTTCCGGCGCCGACCATGATCATCGGCGCGGCCGGATCGGCGGGCGGGCGGAAGTGCGGCGCCTTCTGCACGAAGATCGGCACCTCGGCCGCCTCGTCCGCGCGTTCCGCGAGGTAGACGGAGCAGACGCCTTTGCGGAGCTTGCCGTTCTGCTCGTAACGGACGGTCGAGACCGCGATGTGCACTTCGCCGGGATGAGCGGCGGCGCTCGAAGCGATGGAGTACAGGCGCGGCTGCAGCGGCCTTAGCGCCGCAAGCAGCTCTTCCGCGCCGGCCTTGGTCGGGAACTCCCGCAGCAGATCGGCGGGCTGGCGGCCCCAAAGCCATTTTTTCAGCTCCTGCTTGGCATCGTCCCGAAGCAGCGCGGCAAGCCGGTCGCTGCCGGAGCGGTCGCGAACGAGTTCCAGCAGCGCGGGCGTGATCCGCGTAATGTCGGCTTGCTTGAGCAGCGCGGCCCCGAGCGTCGTGCGTTCGCCCTTGACGTGGACTTCGGCGTCCGGCGGCAGCCGGAGCGAGTCCAGGATATCCGCGACCGTCTCCGGATCGTTGGTCGGCCAGACGCCGAGGGCGTCGCCGGCTTCGTAGCGGAGGCCCGTGCCTTTCAGATCGAACACGTAGTGGCGGGTATCCTTCTCCGAGCCCGGGCCGTTCAACGGCCGCGCGGCCAGCAGCTTCGCCGGCAGCGGATGGTTGCGGTCGTAATGCCGGTCGGCGGGCTCGGCTGCCGGGTCGATCGCGCGAAGCGCCTTCACTTCCGACTCCAGCGTCCGGTGCCATGCGTCCAGCGCGTCCTCGCCGCCGGCGTCGCAGTCCGCGCGGTCCAGCAGCCGCTTGGCGCCCAGCTGCCCCAGCCGCTCGTCGAGACTGCGCCCGAAGCCGCAAAATTGATCGTAGCTGGAGTCGCCGAAGGCGAGCACCGCATAGCGCAGCGCTTCGAGCCGGAAGACGGAGTCTTCGGAAAGCGCCTGCCAGAACCGCGCGCCGTTATCCGGCGGATCGCCGGCGCCGAACGTGCTCGCGACGAGCACGACCAGCCGCTCGGACGGCAGTTCGGCCATATCGTAGGCGTCCATGCTCACGAGGCGCACGTCGTTGCCCGCCAGCTGCAGCCGCCGGGCGCATTCGATCGCGGCCGCTTCGGCCGTGCCGGTTTGCGACGCCCACAGGATCGTGACGCCGGTTCGCGTCCCCTCGGCCGGCCGGGCGCCGGCCGGCGCGCCGCTTTGGCGCCGCGCGTCCGGGACGCCGGCGGGAGCGGCCGCCGCTTCGGCAATCGCCGCGCCGGACATCGGCGCGGCGGCACCCCAAACGGCCGATCCGTTCGCCTGGCCCGCGCCGCCCGATCCGTAGTCAGCCGCCGGCAAATAAGCGCGGGAGAACATGCCGGCCAGGATGCCGTCCAGCCAGAGCCGCTTGGACGGCTCGAGCGGCGCGGTCGGAGGGAGAACGGGGACGCCGGCCGCCGCCGCCGCTTCGTCGGTCCGCAGGCTGGCGATGAAGCCGGCCACGTACATTTTCTCATGCTGGTCGAGCGTCATGGGGGAACCCGATTCGATGCCCAGCATGTTTGCCAATGTATCCACTTTGGCCATAAAGATCTCCTCCTTGAATAATGCGGCGCTCGCTTCGGCCGCGGGCTGCCAATCGGCGGGCTCGAGCGCGGGAGAGCCGACGGGATCGCCGCCGGTTCGCTCCTGATTCGCCTGCGTACGCGTCGTCCGCCTCAACGAGACCGCGCAAAATTTCAGCTCGGGCTGGAGCGATACGGGATCCGCCGCGTCGCTCGTCACCGCGTTCACGGCGAGGTTCGGGCCGAACAGGTCATTCCAATGAAAGGGCGCGAAGCAGCCGCCGGGCATCACGCGGTCCGTCACGACCGCCGGCAGGACGGCTTTGCCGCGCCGGGACGCGATCTCGACGAGATCGCGTTCGCGGATGCCGAGCTCGGCCGCGTCCTCGGGATGAATCTCGACGAACGGCCCGGGGTTCAGCTTGTTGAGCGCGGCGATCTTGCCGGTCTTCGTGAGCGTATGCCATTGGTGCTGCACGCGGCCCGTGTTCAGCACGAACCGCCGCTCGGCGTCCGGCATCTCCGCGGGCGGAAGGAAGGGGCGGGCGAAGAACGCGGCTTTGCCGGACGGCGTCGGGAAGACGATCCGCGGCACGCTGCCGTCCTCGCGGACGGCGAGCCGCGGGCCGGCGCCGTCGTTCAAGTAGCGGACCGGATTGCGGCTCGGGCCGTCAGCCGCCGCCGGCCATTGCACGGGCGTCTCGCCGAGCCGATCGTAGCCGGCCCCGCGCAGGTCGTAGCCGGTCTTCGGGTTCCACGCCCGCTGAAGCTCGCGGTAGACGTCCTCGGACGACGCGTACGAGAACGCGTCGGCGAAGCCCATTTCGCAGGCGACCTGCGCGACGATCATCCAGTCCGGCAGCGCCTCGCCCGGCGGATCGACCGCCTTGCGCATCAGCGTCAGGTTGCGCTCCGAGTTGATCATGACGCCCTCGGCCTCGGCCCACAGAGCCCCCGGGAGCAGATAGTCCGCGTAGGCGTTCGTTTCCGTCTCCAGGAATACGTCCTGCGCGACGACGAGCTCGGCGGCTTCCAGGCCGGCGATGACGGTGCCGCGGTTCGGGACGGAGGCGACGGGGTTCGTGCAGATAATCCAACAGGCTTTGATGTCGCCGGCCGCCATGCGCTCGAACATCGCGACGGTGCCCGGCCCCGTTTCGGCCCGCAGCGTTCCTCGCGGAAGCCGCCATAGATCTTCGGCGAACCGGCGGTCCTCCTCGACGAGCGCCGATCGCTGGCCGGGGAGCCCCGGGCCCATGTAGCCCATCTCGCGGCCGCCCATCGCGTTCGGCTGGCCCGTCAAGGAGAAAGGGCCGCTGCCGGGACGGCAGATCGCGCCGGTCGCCAGGTGGAGATTGCAGACCGCGTTCGTCTGCCATGTGCCGTGCGTGCTCTGGTTCAGCCCCATCGTCCAGCAACTGATCCATTCCGGCGCTTCGGCGATCCACGCGGCAGCCCGGCGGATGTCCGCTTCGGGAATGCCGGTGGCTTGCGCCACGCTCGCCGGGTCGTACGCATCCAGGAAGGCCGGCATGTCTTCCCAGCCGGTCGTATAGGCCGCGACGAACGTTTCGTCGACGGCGCCTTGCTTGTGCAGCAGGTGCAGCAGGCCGTTCAGCAGGGCGAGGTCGGTGCCGGGCCGGATTTGCAGGAACAGCGACGCTTTATCCGCGGTCGCGGTGCGGCGGGGATCGACGACGATCAGCTTCGCCCCGGCTTTGACCCGGTCCATCATGCGGAGGAACAGAATCGGATGGCAGTCGGCCATGTTGGCGCCGATGACGAAGAAGAGATCCGTCCGGTCGAAATCCTCGTACGAGCCCGGCGGTCCGTCGGCGCCGAGCGACAGCTTGTAGCCGCTGCCGGCGCTGGCCATGCACAGCCGGGAATTAGACTCGATGTTAACTGTCCTTACATATCCCTTGGCGAGTTTATTCACGAGATACTGCGCTTCGAGCGACATTTGGCCCGATACGTAGAAGCTGAGCGCGTCCGGGCCGTGTTCGTCGAGAATGGCGCGGAGCTTGCCGGCCGTTTCGCGGATCGCCCGCCGCATGCCGACGGGCGACGGGGCCAGCCCGCGCGCGTCTCGCTTGTGCGCGGAAGCCAACCGGCCCGATTCGGCGATCGCGGCGGCGCTGGTGGCGCCTTTCGTGCACAGCCGGCCGAAATTCGCGGGATGCGTCTTGTCGCCGGATACTTTGACGACGCGGCCGCCCTCGACGTCCATGACGATGCCGCAGCCGACGCCGCAGTAAGGACAAACGCTTTTTACCTGTTTCGTGGTCACGCTGCATCACCTTGCCGGATCAGCTGCCCGTATGCAAGACATCGATATGTCGGATTACGAACAAACTGGATTTTTAATGTTAGTTTATATAACGCATTAAATCTTGTCAATCGTCATCGGATGGTTTATGTTATTTAATATGACATAAAAGTATTTGCGGTGCGCGGGAAAGTCCTGACAAGGAGATGCGCGTCCGCGCGTATAGATAGGAGGAAACGAGGATGCGCACGCCTCGAGGAAGCCGCATCGCACGCAACCAACGACTTCAGGAAGGGGCCAAACCGATGGCGAAGGAACGACTGCCCAAACCGATCTACGAACAGCTTGCTTATTTCCGCTACCAAATCCGCAAATTCATCCGCTTCAGCGAAGAGGCGGCCCGAAGCAAGGGCTTGACGCCGCAGTACCATCAGCTGATGCTGTCGATCATGGGCTTCCCGGGCCGCGAGCACGCCACGCCCAAAGAGTTGGCGGAACGGCTGCAGATCACGCCGAATTCCTGCATCGAGCTCATTCAGCGCTGCGAGGAGCTCGACCTCGTCCAGCGGTTTCCGAATCCGAACGACCGGCGAAGCATTTTCATTCGGTTGACGGACGCCGCGAAGGAGATCCTCGAGGAGCTCTCGGAGATTCATATGGAAGAGTTGAAGCGGGCGGGGCTGCTGGAATTCAAGGATTATTCGCATCTGGACTCCAACGAAGCTTGAACGACGGCCGCGAGGCTCGGCCGCGCAAGCGTAGGGAGAAGGCTTCGAACGCGCAAGCGCCCGCCGATTCGGTTCCGATAAGGAAGCGGTAATCGGCGGGCGCTTCTTTGCGCGCGGCGCTGCTACGCGCTCGTATGGGGAGGGCGGCGAGTCTTCGCGATGCGCAAGATAAAATATTTTTTTAATAATTGAACAAAAAGTGAACGCTTCGTGACAAAATTGTGTTATACTATTCCTATAAAACGTCACCGGGAGTGTTGCACGATGAACGAAACCCAAAAAACAACTGGTACCGAAGCGATCGTCCCGTCCCAAGCGGAGAAAATCAAGTACTGGACGTCCCTGATGCCGCGCATCGGTTTTGGATTGATGCTCATCGGCATCATCATGAGCGCTTGCTTCGTTCATGATTTCAAAGACACGAACTTGGGCCTGATGGTCGGCTTCGGCTTTATCATCGGCGGCATACAAGTGCTTTTGCTCGGGTCGTTGTTCCACGCGCTGCAGCCGAAGTTCGCGAAAGAACAGCAGGCAATGCCCGCAGGCCAACAGCCGGAACGCATTTAACTTTAATCGTATAGCGCTTACGCGTTCAAGAGACAGCGATTCGTCGCTGTCTCTTTTTTGCGTTTTTGGAGCGCTCTGGAAAAGCCCGAAATTGTGACAGCTTGTCCGATGAAAATGCAGGGTTCATTTCCGGATTTTCCTAATAAATCGCCATGAAAGCCCTTAACTACGCCATTCGTGAACGACTGATGAACGAAAAGTGTCGGAAAAGAAACAGAAGATTGACGGATTTGTTAACGGCGGTAACAAGCGCGCGGTCATCTGTTATGCTAGCGTCAAAGGGCCATGAGAGCACGCTGCATGTGTAAGGAGATGAGTAGCAAGATGAAGAAACGTTCCAAACTCCGCGGCTTGATGCTGCTGATAACCGGACTGCTGACGACCGTGCTTTTGTCCGGCTGCGACGGCAAGTTCGTCGTGTTCGACCCGCAGGGACCCGTCGCCGAAACGCAGTACCGGCTGATTATTCTGTCGGCCATCCTTTGCGCGATCGTCGTCATTCCCGTGCTCGCGATCACGGTATTTATCGTACTGCGATATCGCGACAAGCCGGGCAACAAGGCGCCGTATAAGCCGCACTGGGACGACAGCAAGGTGCTGGAAATTCTGTGGTGGGGCATTCCGGTCATCATCATCGGCATCCTGGGCGCGTACACGGCCCGCGATACGTATGCGCTGGCGAAGAAGCCGCCGGTCACGGACGTGAAGCCGATCAAGATTCAAGTCACGTCGCTCGACTGGAAATGGCTGTTCCAATATCCGGATCAAAACATCGCGACCGTCAATTACGTGCATATCCCGGCCGGCGTGCAGGTCGATTTCGAACTGACGAGCGACGCGCCGATGAATTCCTTCTGGATTCCGCAGCTGGGCGGCCAAGAGTATACGATGCCGGGCATGGCGATGTCGCTATGGCTGCAGGCCGATCGTCCGGGCGAGTATTACGGCACGGGCGCGAACTTCTCCGGCAAAGACTTCGCGCATATGCGCTTCAACGTCATCGCCGAATCGCAGGAAAACTTCAATAAATGGGTGCAAAGCGTGAAAGGCTCGAACAACGAGCTGACGAAGGAAGGCTACGAGGCGCTGGCCAAACCGAGCCAATCCGACGAGCAGACATTCTCCTCGTATCCGGCGGATCTGTTCGATTCCGTCGTCACGAAGAACGGCGGCCACCATATGGACATGGACAAAGACGCGGACAAAGGCGATAAAGCCGACGCGGACGACGCGAAGTCCGATTCCAAGGACGCCCACGACATGGACGATATGAGCGACATGGATATGAGCAATATGAATTCTAGTGAAATGAATCACAATCATCAGTAGGATGAGGGAGGAGCACCAACTATGTACGCCAGTATAAAATCATTCGCCTCCTCATTTTTTGTGACGGGCGATCCGCTTATCTACGGCGCGGACGTCTCGATCGGACTAACCTCCATCGCCATCGTGTTCGTTCTCTTCTACTTCAAGAAGTGGGGCTGGCTGTGGCGGGAATGGCTAACGACCGTCGACCACAAAAAAATCGGGATGATGTACTTGATCGCATCGCTGCTCATGCTGTTCCGCGGCGGGGTCGACGCCCTGCTCATGCGGGCGCAGCTCGCGATGCCGAACGTGCACTTCCTGCAGGCGGATCACTATAACTCAGTATTTACCACGCACGGCACGATTATGATCTTGTTCATGGCGATGCCGATGATGTTCGGGTTGTTCAACATGGTCGTGCCGCTGCAGATCGGCGCGCGCGACGTCGCGTACCCGTATCTGAACGCCGTCAGCTTCTGGCTGTTCTTCTTCGGCGCGATGCTGTTCAATATCAGCTTCGTCATCGGCGGCTCGCCGGACGCGGGCTGGCTCAGCTATCCGCCGCTGTCGGAGATGTCGGGCAGTCCCGGCGTCGGACAGAACTTCTATATCTGGGGCATTCAGATTTCCGGTATCGGCTCGCTCGCGACGGGGATCAACTTCATCGTCACGATTCTCAAGATGCGCGCGCCGGGCATGAAATTGATGAAAATGCCGATGTTCACCTGGTCCGTCTTTTCCAGCAGCGTCATCATCATCTTCGCGTTCCCGATTCTGACGGTGACGCTCGCGCTGCTGTTCATCGACCGGTTCCTCGGCGGCCATCTGTTCACGATGGACGGCGGCGGGAACCCGATGATGTACGTCAATCTGATCTGGATGTGGGGTCACCCCGAGGTGTACATCGTCGTGCTGCCGGCGTTCGGGATCTTCTCCGAAATCGTCGCCACGTTCTCGCGAAAACGGATTTTCGGCTATAAATCGATGGTATTCGCACTCATGAGCATCAGTATTCTGTCCTTCTTCACCTGGGTTCACCACTTCTTCACGATGGGCTCCGGGGCGGACGTCAACGTCTTCTTCGCCATCGCGACCATGGCGATCGGCATACCGACCGGGGCCAAGGTGTTCAACTGGCTGTTCACGATGTTCCGCGGCCGGATCCGGCTGGAGCAGCCGATGATGTGGACGCTCGCGTTCATACCGTGCTTCGTGGTCGGCGGGGCGACGGGCGTCATGCTCGCGGTGGCGCCGGCGGACTACCAGTACCACAACAGCTACTTCCTGATCGCGCACTTCCATCAGGTGCTGATCGGGGGCGTCGTGTTCGGCTATCTCGCGGGCATCTACTACTGGTGGCCGAAGCTGTTCGGCTTCAAGCTGAACGACCGGTTGGGCAAATACGCGTTCTGGCTGTGGAACATCGGCTTCTACGTCTGCTTCATGCCGCAGTACGCGCTCGGCTTCATGGGCATGACGCGCCGCGTGTACACGTACGGCTGGGATATGGGCTGGGGACCGCTTAACCTCGTGTCGACGATCGGGGCCTTCCTCATGGGCATCGGCTTCGTCTTCCAGGTGTGGCAGATCCTCTACAGCGTCAAATTCGGCGAACGCGACACCACGGGCGATCCGTGGAACGGCCGCACGCTGGAATGGTCGATTCCGTCGCCGCCGCCGATGTACAACTTCGCGGTCGTGCCGGTCGCGGCCGAGCAGGATTCGTACTGGGAAGAGAAAGAGCGCCGCAATTTCGCGCCGGCTCCTCCGGTTCCGGCATCGAAGCTGGAGTCGATCCATATGCCGAAAAACTCCGGCATTCCGTTCATCTTCTCGGCGTGCTGGTTCGTCGCGGGCTTCGGCTTCGTCTTCGACTGGCTCTGGATGGCGATCCTGGGGATGCTCGGCGTCGGCGCGACGCTGCTGGCCCGTTCCTTCCAATACGACACCGATTATTACGTACCGGTCGAAGAAGTCATCGAGACCGAAAAAGCAGCAGGGAGGGCGGTATAAATGCAGCATGCCATTCAACACGGCCATTCGCACGGGGCCGAGTCGCATGACCATGGCCATCACGACCAAGAGTCGATGAAAGTGCTCGGCTTCTGGATCTTCCTCGTCACCGACTGCCTGCTGTTCGGCACGCTGTTCGCCACGTATGTCGTCCTCAAGGCGCATACCGACGGCGGACCGACCGGCAAGGAATTGTTCGAAATCCCGGGCTTCGTGGCGGAAACGTTCATCCTGCTGACGAGCAGCTTCACGAGCGGACTCGCGGTCCTGGCAATGAACCAGAAGAAGGTCGGCCAGCTCATCGGCTGGCTGATCGTGACCGTCGTGCTCGGCGCCTCGTTCGTCGGTCTCGAGATCAACGAGTTCGTCAACATGGTGCACGAAGGCGCGACGATCTCCACCAGCGCGTTCCTGACGGCGTTCTTCGTCCTGGTCGGCACGCACGGCCTTCACGTCTCCGTCGGCCTGGTCTGGATGATCGGGCTTATGATCCAGCTGAAGATGCGCGGCATTACGCCGGTCACGCGGCGGAAAATCACCGTCATCAGCCTCTACTGGCACTTTCTTGACGTGGTGTGGATCTTCCTCTTCACGATCGTTTACCTGATGGGGGTGATGTAAGATGAGTCAGCATCCTGCGGGCGCGGCCGAACACGGCCACGGCCATCACGACGAACACGAGAACCATGGCTCGCTAAAAGCTTATGTCATCGGCTTCCTTATTTCCATCGTCCTGACCGTGATTCCGCTGTTGGTCGTGTTCGAAACGAGCATGAACAAAACGGGCGTCATCGTCACCATCATAACGATGGCCGTCATTCAGCTGATCGTGCAGCTCTTCTTCTTCATGCACATCCGCGAAGGCGAAGGACCGAAATACAACGTCATGGCGCTGATCCTGGGCTTGTTCATCGTCCTCGTCATCGTCGGCGGTTCCGTGTGGATCATGTCGTTCAACTCGGTCGTGCAATAATTTAAAAAGCAATGCGTTCAGGCGCGCGGCTCTGCCCCGATAAGGGAGGGCCGCGCGCTTTTTTGTCTGCGGTCAGCGAGGGGCGGCGCGAAACAATGGCGGGTATGAGCCGATACCTCGCATACATCCGGTCATGAGGGTCGACGGAATGATCGGTATCGGAACTTATCCGAAACGGTCTGTTAATGGCATTAAATGTCTTGATGGTGAATTCGGCTGCGACGAGGTTCGTCGAACGCTGTCGGGCAGCTTAGACGATCCGATTCCGCAGCCCGGGCATTCTGATCCTGCAGCCCGGGCATTCCGATTCCGCAGCTCCGGCATACCACTGCCGCCGTCTTGCTTAGGCGGGGCGGATACCGCTCCGCTTTATGTAATTAACCCCATTAATTTCTGGACGACCGCCATTCGAATGGGAGCGCAACATCCGAAATCCTCCCCGTACTATAACGGTATAAGGATGCATTCGCATCAAGGATGTGGGAGGGGATGAGGAGTTGCGAAAGGTATGGATCGCGATGCTTGCGCCGTTTCGCCGTTCGCCGGTGGCGCCGCATGAGCGCGCGACGGCGGTCGTTCACGAGCTGGCTTACTACGGGGGAAGGGCCTTCGGGCTCGCGGAGAGGCAACTGGCGGTGGCAAACGAATTCGACAACGACTCAAATAATTAACGGAGTTAATTATATGGGCGGCATTCCCGCGCGAGCCAATCGTTGGTATAGTGAATGTGCAGCAATTCCTAGTAGCGGGGAGCGTGGGATGAAATGATGCCGAAAGCGATTTTGCTGGACTTGGACGACACGATCATCGCCTTCGACCACGGCGTCGATATCGACGGCTGCTGGCGCAAGGTATGCGGCCTTCATATGCCGGAGGAGGAGGCGCGGCAGCTCGAGCTGATCGCGCGGATCAAGCGGCAGGCGGCATGGTTCTGGAGCGACGCCGAACGGCATCGGGTCGGACGGCTCGATCTCGACGCCGCGCGGACGACGATCGTCGCGGCCGTGCTGGAGGAGGCCGGGCTTGCCGACGACGGGCTGGCCGGGCGCATCGCGCGCGCGTACGGCGAGGCGCGCGACGCCGCCGTCGCGCTTTACGATGGCGCCGTGGAGACGCTGCTCGATCTGCGGGCGCGCGGCATCAAGCTGGCGCTCATCACGAACGGCAGCTCGCGGGCGCAGCGGAGCAAGATCGAGCGGTTCGGTCTCGCGCCGCATTTCGACTGCATCCTCATCGAGGAGGAGTACGGCACGGGCAAGCCCGGAGAGGCCGTCTACCGGCACGCGCTCGAACGGCTTGGCGTCGACGCGCGGGAAGCGTGGATGGTCGGCGACAATTACGAATGGGAAATCGCCGCGCCGCAGCGGCTCGCCATCAAGGGGATCTGGATCAATCCGAAAGGCTTGGACCGCCCCGGCTCCGCCGTGCCGTTCAAGACGCTGGCGGCGTTAAACGAGCTCGGGGCGTTCTTGGACGGAATCGCGGCAGAATCGGTTATTTAACGGCATAAATCGACAGCCATTGCGGCAGGGCGGCCAACGGATTGGCGCGCCAATCGCCGAGCGCTTCCAGTTCCGCCGGCGAGAGCGGCGCCTGGTCGTCCCGCGATTCGTCGATCCAGAAGGAGCCGTCTTCCGCGTACGTTTCTTCGATGCGGGCGATGCGCAACCCCGCGCCGGACATCGCGTTGGCGATATCCTGCACGCGCCACGTATACCTAGGCACGTCGCCGAACGGCCCCGTGCCGTCGTACGGCCTGACGACGCGAAGCTTCCGGTCGGCGTTATAGTCGAACGGCCTTGTGAACGGGTGCACGTCGTACATGACGCACGCGCCGCCGTCCTTCAAGACGCGGCGGATGCTGCCGTACATCGCCGGCAGGTCGGAGATCCAGACATGGACGCCGTTCGACGTATAGACGAGGTCGTACGCCCCGTCGACGACCGCGTCCAGCCGCATCGTATCGGCCTGAACGAAATCGATCGCCCAGCCGTGCTGAAGAGCGATGGCGCGGCTGTTGTCCAGCTGGCGGCCGGAGATGTCGCAGGAAGTCACGCGGGCGCCGAGCAGGTGAAAGGCGAAGACCGCGTGATTGTTGCCGCTCGACGGCACGCATACCCGTTTGCCGCGCAAGTCCGGCAGCGCGCGCTTGATCAGCGCGAGCGTCGCCGGGTGGAAGGCGGATTCGGGGCGCGCGATCAAGCCGGCGATGACCTCGCCGGTCCGATAGCGTTTGTACCAGGTCTCGGACCATTCGTTCCATTGGTCGCGTACGAGCGCGGAGCGATCGTCCATGAGCACCTCTTTTCTTGGGATAATCGCTTCTTGCGTACAGGATTCGAAGGATGCCGGAATTCCGGGCTGCCGGAATGGCGGGTGATTCGGCTGATTTGGGAATGCTTTCCTAGACCCGCCATACCGGACGGGCGCGCGGCGCGTCAACGGCGATTTTGACCGTGCCGGCAATTTGCCTATTGACGCGTTCGGCGGCTGTTGGCTATAATGACAACTAATTCAACACAACCGAAATTCCTTGACGGGAAAGAGTACGTCGGGCCGTCCGTATCGCAGAGAGTTGGGAGAGGTGCGAACCAACATTCGGACGCCGGCCGAAGCCATCCCCGAGAAGCTAGCCGAAACGCAAGAAGTAAGCGATGCCGCAGGTCCAGCGTTAACGGGACGCGTATTGTCGGATACGTAACGGAGTGCTGCCGTCCATGACGGATGGCGGAACTAGGGTGGTAACACGGGTAACGGCCCGTCCCTTTTTTGGGGACGGGCTTTTTGGCGTCTTCGGGCGCTTCACGATCAAGAAGGAGGAGAAACGGATGGGCGGAACAACGTTAACGGATTTTTTGTCGCCGGCGGCTCGCGACATGCAGCCATCGGGCATACGGAGGTATTTTGATTACGCGGCGGGACGCAAGGATGTCATCTCGCTCGGCGTCGGCGAGCCGGATTTCGTGACGCCGAAGCCCGTCCGGGACGCCTGCGCGGCGGCGCTCGAGAAAGGCCGGACGACGTATACGCCGAATGCCGGCCTGCCCGAGCTGCGCGAAGCGATCGCGGACTACTTGGCCGCCTCGTTCCGGCTGCCGTACGATCCCGGGGACGAAGTGCTCGTCACGAACGGGAGCAGCGAGGCGATCGATCTCGCGCTGCGGTCGCTCCTGACGCCGGGCGACGAGATTCTGATTCCGGAACCGTGCTATATCGCTTATTCGCCGCTCGCGGCGCTGCTCGGCGGCGTGACGGTGCCGGTCGAGACGACGGCGGAGAACGGGTTCAAGCTGACGGCCGATTCGCTGCGGGCGAAGCTGACGCCGCGCTCGAAGGTGCTCCTCGTCAGCTACCCGAGCAATCCGACCGGCGCCGTCATGACGCTGGACGATTGGCGGCCGGTCGCGAAGCTGGCGGCCGAGCGCGGCCTGATCGTCATTACGGACGAAATCTACGCGGAGCTGACGTACGCCGGCCGCCACGAAAGCATCGCGGAGCTGCCCGGCATGCGGGAGCGGACGCTGCTGATCAGCGGGTTCTCGAAGGCGTTCGCGATGACGGGCTGGCGCGTCGGGTATGCCTGCGGCCCGGCCGAGCTGATCGCGACGATGCTTAAGATTCATCAGTACGCCGCGACGTGCGCGCCGATCCTGGGACAGATTGCCGCGCATGCCTCGCTTACGATCGGTCTGGAAGAAAAAGACCGGATGGTGGCATCTTATAACCGGCGCCGCGCGATCTTCGTCGCGGGCTTGCGCGAAATCGGACTTCCGTGCCATGAACCCCTAGGTTCGTTCTATGCGTTCCCGTCGATCGCGCGCACGGGCTTAAGCTCGGACGAATTCGCCACGCGGCTGCTGGACGCCGTCGGCGTCGTCGCGGTGCCGGGGCAGGTGTTCGGACCCGGCGGCGAAGGCTTCATCCGCTGCTGCTACGCCGCTTCGCAGTCCCAGCTCGAAGCCGCGCTGGAGCGGATTTATACGTTTTTGCGGAACGTCTGAGCGCCGCCCGACTGAAAATAATCGATGAAATGCTGCGCCCGCTTCGACAGCCGGTGGTCCTTGAGCCAGAGGATGCCGATATCCGATTGGAAATTGGCGTCCCGGATCGGCAGCATCGTGACGTCGCCGTACGGGAACGAGTTGAGGATCGATTTCGGGAAGACGGTCGCGCCGATGCCGGAGGCGATCAAGGACATGATGACCGTTACGCTGGAGCATTCGCAGATAATATTCGGCTCAAGGCCATGGCGCCGGAATTCGTTCACGACCTGCTCGTGCATGCGGATCGTGTTGTCGGTCTTCAGCGTGAGCAGCGGATACTCCGCCAGCTCGCGCATGCCGATGCTCTGCTCTTCACCGCCCGCGCGCGGCTGCGGCACCCAAGAGCTGGGGAACACCGTGACGTACGGATCGGACGGCAGCGGAAGCGTCGACAGCTTCGACGGCAGGATGCCCGTCTCGAACGGCAGGCGGGACACGACGAGCTCGATCGCCCGCTTGGCCAGCATTTCGCCGAGCAGAAAATGGTCACCTTCCGTGATTTTGAACGTAATTTGTGGATAGGCGGCGCGCAGCTGCCGAATCGGCTTCGGCAGGATCGAGACGCACGATACGACGGCCCCGATGGAGAGCGTCCCCCGAACGCCTTCCTCCAGCTCGCGGACTTCCAGCATCGTCTCGTCGAGCTGCGCCAGCAGCGATTCGGCTTTGGAACGGAGCAGCTCGCCGGCCGCGGTCAAGGTCAGCTGCTTCCGCCCGCGCTCGAACAGCTTGGCGCCGAGTTCCTCTTCCATCAGCATCAGCTGGCGGCTGAGCGGGGGCTGCTCCATGTGCAGGAGTTTGGCCGCGCGCGTGATTTGCTTCTCCTCGGCTATCGCGAGGAAATATTTCAATTGCTTGAAGTCCATCGTGGTTCGCCTCTTTACGATACCCATAGGGTATGGAAAATGGATAATTTAGATATTATTAATATAGCCACGGGCATAGTAAAATGCAATTAGTGCACTTATTACGTACGAGGGAAGGGATTCAGCATGATCGCATCGACACCGATTCAAATCGAACGCACGACAACTCCGAAACCGAAACCTCCGCAGGATAAGCTCGGCTTCGGCATTTACTTCACCGACCATATGTTCATTATGAATTACACGGCGGAGCTCGGCTGGCACCGTTCCCGCATCGTGCCGTACCAGCCGATTACGCTGGATCCGGCGGCGAAAGTGTTCCATTACGGCCAAACCGTGTTCGAAGGTCTGAAAGCGTATAAAACGGCGGACGGCCGCGTGCAGCTGTTCCGTCCGGACGCCAACATGAAGCGGATGAACCGTTCGAACGACCGGATGAGCATGCCGCCGATTCCGACGGAGCCGGCGCTCGAGGCGATCAAGGAGCTGGCGAAGATCGACCAGGATTGGATTCCGGACGGCGAAGGCAACTCGCTGTACATCCGCCCGTTCGTCATCGCCACGGAGGCGCTGCTCGGCGTGCAGCCGTCGCTCGAATACCAATTCATCGTCATCATGTCTCCCGTAGGCGCGTATTATCCCGAAGGCATCAACCCGGTTAAAATCTTCGTCGAGTCCCACTACGTGCGCGCCATGGTCGGCGGCGTCGGGGAAGCGAAGACGGCGGGCAACTACGCGGCCGGCCTCAAGGCGCAGGACGCGGCCAAGGACCAGGGCTACACGCAGGTATTGTGGCTGGACGGCGCGGAGCATAAGTATATTGAAGAAGTCGGCAGCATGAACGTCTTCTTCAAGATCGACGGCACCGTCTACACCCCGGCGCTGAACGGCAGCATTTTGGACGGCATCACGCGCAATTCCGTCATTCAGCTGCTGAAGCACTGGAACGTCCCGGTCGTCGAGCGCGTGCTCTCGATCGAGGAAATTTACGAGGCGGGCAAGAACGGCAAGCTGGAGGAATCGTTCGGCACCGGCACCGCGGCCGTCATTTCGCCGATCGGCGAGCTGAACTGGCGCGGCGAGAAGCTGATCATTAACGGCGGCAAGACGGGCCGGCTGTCCGAGAAGATCTACAACGACCTGACGGGCATTCAATACGGCAAGCTGGAAGATCCGTTCGGCTGGATGATCGAAGTCAACTAACCGCCGCATACACGAAGACCGCGCGTCGGGCGCGGTCTTTTTTGTGCTGCAAGAGCAAGGGACGTTGGAAGAAAAACGGATCGGATATTGTTAATGACATTAAACGTTCTATTCGCTGTCATACGCCATTTCGACGACGCCCCGGTTCGCATCAAGCGAAGCGGAGTCCAGGGTCAGCGTACGCACGCCGGAAGCGGCGGGCAGCCCGGTCGCCTCGACGAACGGCGCCGCCGGCTCGAACAGCAGGCGGCCGACGATGCCGGTCGCCTTGGTGCGGTAATGCATCGGAATCGCGACGGCCGGCTTGAGCTGCGCAACGGTTTGCGCGGCTTCGGCGCCGCCCAGCGTCATTTTGCCGCCGACGGGGACGATCAGGACGTCGACGCGGCCGATCGCGGCGGCTTGCTCCTGGGTCAAGAGATGGCCGAGATCGCCGCAGTGGCAGACGACGAGGCCGTCGAGCTCGATGACGAAGACGAGGTTGCTGCCTCGCTTCGCGCCTTGATGCTTGTCGTGGAACGTGCGGACGCCGCGGATCGAGACGTCCTTGACGGTCGCCGGCTCGGGGCCGTTCACGAGCTTGAAGTCGCCGGAAGCGGCCTTCACCTGGTTATGATCCCGGTGATCGTGCGTGACGGCGACGAGATCCGCTTCCACGACCGGCATGCGATACCCGAGAAACCGGCGGAAGGGGTCAATCAATACGCGGGTGCTTTGAGCGGACGTGAGAAGAAAACAGGATTGACCGAACCATTGCATATCCATCGCGATCTACCGCCTTGTCGTTATTATATGTGCAAATAATAGCACATTAAAGACGGTTTGGCAAAGCCGCTCTTGAGAGGGGGGAGGCGGCGGCAATCCGGCCGGCGCCGCGATCTCTTGTTTCTCGGGCTCATCGCGATGCTCTGCTTAACAAAAAACCGTCCGGCATGGGGCAGCGAAAAGCGGCTTCCGCCCAAAGGGGAAGCCGCTTTTGCGTAGGCCGTTTACGACCCGGCGTCGGGATACGGGAACAGGTCGACGACCCGC
The DNA here is from genome assembly GCF_900113915.1 of Paenibacillus sp. UNC496MF. Classification (NCBI taxonomy): domain Bacteria; kingdom Bacillati; phylum Bacillota; class Bacilli; order Caryophanales; family Paenibacillaceae; genus Paenibacillus; species Paenibacillus sp. UNC496MF. The sequence goes on along the minus strand of NZ_FORE01000005.1, from coordinate 45,481 downwards.
GCGGTTTGGCCGCTTTCGCTCGTGAAGACGACGTGCTCGCGCCGCAGCTCGCTCGGGCTGTACAGCCCGCAGGCCGCGGCGAGCGAGAAGAGGCCTTCGCGCATTTGCAGGATGTAATTCATGACGCGCCATTGCTTCTCCTCCGGTACCAGCGCTTCCTGGTACTTATCGTCCGTCGTCGTGATGCCCGTCGGGCATTTGCCGGTGTGGCACTGCATCGCCATGATGCAGCCGTTCGCCATCATGAAGCCGCGCGCGGAGTTGACGGCGTCGGCGCCGAGCGCCAACGCGACCGCGACTTTGTCCGGCGTGATGAGCTTCCCGGACGCGAACAGCTTGAACTTGCCGCGGATGCCGAATTTGCGGGCCGTATCGTCGAGGATGAGCAGGGCGGGATAGAGCGGCAGTCCCATGCCGTCGGCCATCGCCTTGAACGTCGCGCCCGAGCCGCCCTCGGAGCCGTCGACCGTGATGAAGTCGGGGTACACGTCCAGGTCGATCATCGCCTGGAAGAACGGCTCCAGCCGCTTCGGATCGCCGACGACGATCTTGACGCCGACCGGCTTGCCGCCTTCTTCCTGCAGCGTGCGAATGAACTGCAGCGCTTCCTCCGGCTTCGTCAGAAACTCGAACCGGTTCGGCGAATTGACGGTACGCCCGACGGGGACGAGACGGGCCTTCGCGACGGGCTCGGTGACTTTGGCGCCTTCCAAGTGGCCGCCGCGGATTTTGGCCCCTTGATGGAATTTGAGCTCGAACGCCTTGATCTGGGGGAGCGACGCCTTGAACTTGAACGCCTCCAGCGAGAAATGCCCTTCCGCGTCCCGGTAGCCGTACAAGCCCGGCCCGATTTGGGCGACGATGTCCGCGCCCGTCTCGAGATGGGCGTCCGCGACGCCGCCCTCGCCGGTGTTGATCCACGAGCCGCCGGCCATGCGCGCGCCGGCTCCCGTCGAGTGGATGTACCGCTCGCCGACCGCGCCGAACGACGTCGCCGATGCACCGAACATGCCCTTGAGCCGCCAGGGCTCCCGACGCCCCTCGCCGACCACGATGGCGTCGTCGTCGTGCAGCAGCCACGGTCTCACCTGCTCCTCGACGATTTTTTCCCTGCGCGTGAACAAGCCTTCGTCCATGATGACGTACCTTCGGCCTTGCCGCACGACGGCGTTATCGACCCGCAGCTCGCCGGTGAGCTTGGGGAACATCGCATTGGATAAATAATAGCCCGGCTTCTCGTAATCCCGGCGGCCGCCGAACGAGATCAGGTCCGTCCGGTACTTCGCCGCATAGACGAGTCCGACGAAATCCGCGCGCGAGAACGGTTTGCCTTCCGTATCGTTATCGAACCAGTATTGGCGGAATTCCGGTCCCAGCTTCTCGAGCAAGTAACGAATCCAGCCGAGGAACGGATGGGCGCGGATGACGGAGTGCTTCGGCTGCTTCGACAAGACGTACATGTACCCGAAGAATACGAGCGGAGGCACGAGGACGACGACGAGCAGCACGATCAGAATGGTAATCAGCATGCGAATTAACCTCCAGATGATAAAAATGACCTTCAGGCAGACCAGGTATATCTTACCACGAATCGGTGGAATGATTCATTCGGCCGTGAGCCGGCCCAATGCGCGTCCGGAGCCGAAAACGATGAAAACGGGATGAAAAAACAGACGGTTGCGTAAAACCGCGCCTTCGCAGGATGCATATGCTGGAGCAGACAACTCTTGCAGACAAGCAAATCCGAGTTTCGAAGGATGATAGGATAGGATGCCGCGTACACCATTAGCCAGACTGCTGCGCGAACTGTATATCGTCGCAGCCGATTCTCATGCGAAGCAGACGACGGTCGAACAGGCGATTCACGAACGCCGCCAGCGCCGCAAAACGATGCTGGAACGCCTGGTCGGCGACATTCAAAACGGAAAAGATCCGACCCTGCATGCCCGAAGGCCGGCAGCGAAGGCCGGCGCTTTCGCGGACGCGGCTGCGCCCGCGGCGCCAAGAATCGCGATCGTCGGCGCGGGACTCGCCGGCTTGACGTGCGCGTACCGGCTGAAGGCCGCCGGCTTCGACGCCGCGGTCTACGAGGCGGACGCGAAGTCCGCGGCCGGCCGCTGCAGCACCCGGTACGGCGAGTTCGAAGACGGGCAGGTCGCCGAGCGCGGCGGCATGCTCATCGATACGGGCCACCGCGCCTTCCGCCGGCTCGCGCGCGAGCTGGGGCTGGAATTGACCGATCTGCTCGACGCCGAGCCCCCGGACACGGCGCCGCTGTATTATTTCGACGGCGAGCCGTATTCGTTCGCGGAAGCGGCAGAGGACTTCAAAGCCGTCATCGGGCCGCTGAACCGCGATTTGACGGCGGCGGGATTTCCGACGCTCTATAACCGTTATACGCAGCGGGGCCGCGAATTGGACCGGATGTCCGTCACGGATTGGATCGCGGCCAACGTGCCCGGCGGCGCGGATTCGCGATTCGGCCGGCTGCTGGACATCGCCTGCACGATCGAATACGGCGCGGATGCCGGCATGCAGAGCGCCTTGAATTTCATTTATTTGCACGGCATTCTGGAAGAGGAGGACGGCTTCCGGATGTTCGGGCTCTCCGACGAGCGGTACCAGGTCCGCGGCGGCAACGAGCAGCTGGTTCGCCGGCTGGCGGGCCAGCTCGACGAGACGCAGGTCCGGCGCGGCATGCGGCTCATCGCGCTGGCCGAGCAGGCCGACGGCAGCTACCGGCTGACGTTTCAGCGGCATGCCGGGACGGTCGACGTCGAAGCGGACAAGGTCGTGCTCACGCTGCCGTTCGCCGTGCTCCGCTCGTCCGTCGACTTCAGCCGGGCCGGCTTCCGGCCGCTCAAGGCCGCGGCGATCCGGGAGCTCGGCATGGGGGCGAACAGCAAGCTGCACCTGCAGTTCCGCGACCGGCACTGGCATAGCCTCGGCTCGAACGGCGACACGATCGCGGACACCGGCTACCAGAACACGTTCGACGTCGTCCGGGGGCAGCCCGGCGCATCCGGCTTGCTCGTGGACTACACCGGCGGCAGCGTCGGGGAGGGCATGATCACGGGGACGCCGCACGAGCGCGCGGCGCAGTTCCTGCGGCAGATCGAGCCGGTCCTGCCGGGACTGACGGCCAAGTGGAACGGCCGGGCGGCGCGCGACTGCTGGTTAAGCAATCCCTTTTCCCTCGGCTCGTATTCGTACCGGAAGGTCGGTCAGCACACGGCGTTCGCCGGGGTGGAGCAGGAGCGCGAAGGGACGCGGGGGAATTGCCACTTCGCCGGCGAGCACACGTCCGTGGCGTTCCAGGGCTATATGAACGGCGCGGTCGAGAGCGGCGAACGGGCGGCCAAGGAAATCATCGGCGACCTGCAAGCCCGGCCAACCGGCGGCGGGCAGTAAGGCAAAAGCCGGGCACGGCGGCCGTATTCGAACGCGTCCGCGCATGCAAGGTCATGGCCTGGCTCGGTAATCGAGCCTAATAACGATGCAAAGAGCAAACCGGTTCCGACTCAGGAACCGGTTTTTCGGTTTGCCATCGCCTGCCTTCGCCGGCCGTCCCGGGGCGGTTCGGCTCAATTTTCCCGCAAGAGCTTGTTCTAGTACCGCGGAAAATGCAATAATAAACGAGGTAATGTTATTGCGTGCAATCGAAATCCAAAGAAAGCGGGAATGAACCAAGATGGGTCGCAAATGGAATAATATTAAAGAAAAGAAAGCTTCGAAAGACGCCAATACCAGCCGGGTTTACGCCAAATTCGGGATTGAAATCTACGTTGCCGCCAAGAAGGGCGAGCCGGACCCGGAATCCAACCAAGCGCTCAAATTCGTGCTCGAACGCGCGAAAACCTATAACGTGCCGAAGGCGATCATCGACCGCGCCATCGAGAAGGCGAAAGGCAGCGGCGACGAGAGCTACGAAGAGCTCCGTTACGAAGGCTTCGGGCCGAGCGGCTCGATGATCATCGTCGACGCGCTGACGAACAACGTGAACCGCACCGCGCCGGTCGTCCGTTCCGCGTTCACGAAGTGCGGCGGCAACATGGGCGTCAGCGGCTCCGTGTCGTACATGTTCAACGCCACGGCCGTAATCGGCGTGGAAGGCAAGACCGTCGACGAGGTGCTCGAGCTCATGATGGAAGCGGACGTCGACGTGCGCGATATCGTGGAAGAGGACGAAGCCGTCATCGTCTACGCGGAGCCGAGCGCGTTTCAAGCCGTGCAGGACGCGTTCAAGCAAGCCGGCATCTCGGAATTCACCGTCGCCGAGCTCACGATGCTGCCGCAGACGTACGTCACGCTTCCGGAAGACGCGCAGGCGCAGTTCGAGCGTCTGATCGACTTGCTGGAAGATTCGGAAGACGTGCAGCAGGTGTACCATAACGTCGAGTTCGAGGACTAAGGCGGCGCCCGTCGCCGGGTTCACGCTTGATTGGCAGAAAGCCGCGATCCCGCGGCTTTTTTTTGTGCCACATTTTTCCGCGTTTGAGGTAAAATAAACCTGCGAGGCGAAAAATGGAATGATTTTTGGGGTTTTGTCGAAAACGAGGCAGGCAAAACGAAAATTTTGTCGAAATAAGGTATTATAGGCGCAATACATATTACCCACGTTTTGAGGTGTCGGAAGGAATGAAGCTTAAAGTCGTCTTAGGGTTATTCTTCATCATCGCTTGTCTTGTTCCGATGCTGCCGACGGCCGCGCAGGCGGCTCCGGTCACGGGGGACGCCGCGATTTCTTCCTGGCAGCTGAGATGGGAGACGGACGGGGACCGGTTTGCATCGCCGGACGAGGCGATGCGGGCGTCGGGGTGGCAGGACATCCGGGCATCCGCTCCGGTCGTCTCGAAACCGGAACGCGTGGAATCCGCGTGGGTTCGGATCAAGCTGCCGGAAATCGGCAAGAACCAAGGCGCGTTTTTTCGTTCGATCTACGCGCAGAACATCACCGTGTACTTGAACGGCGAAGCGGTATTTCATTCGGAACGCAAGCATTGGTTCGACTTGAACCGCGTGCTGATTCCGCTCGAGAATCACGATTCCGGCCGTGAGCTGCTGCTTCATCTGGAAAGCGATACGGATCGGTTGGGTCTCGGGCGCGGCATTCATATTTCGAATTATCAAGATCTGATGCGCTTGTACGCGAAGTACGACTTGCTGGATATCATCCTCGGAAGCGCGTTCATCTTCGTGGCGTTCGTCATGCTGATCTGCTCGGTGTTCCTTGACCGGAACCAGCTGAAGCTTTGGCTCGCGCTCTGCTTCATCATCCTGCCGATCGGCGGCCTGCTAATCGGGTATTCCCCGTTCTTGTACACGTTCTACGGTTCGTACGGCTTCGTTTATCAAGGCTTGTTCGATCTGTCGCTGTACACGTTCCTGCCGGCGCTGCTCGTGTTTTTCGAGTATTTGTTCGGAAGCGGGTATCGCGGCATCGTGAAGCATTTCCGCCGGTTCCAGATCGGTTATTCCGTATTCGGCCTTGTCATGCTGATCGTCAACCGGGCGCTTCACAATGAGTTTCAGTCGTTTTATTTCTTCGTCTCGGTCACGGCGGCCGGCTGTCTGATGCTGGCCGAGTTCATCCTCATTTTGGTCATTCTGGGCAGGCAGCTGTGGAGACGAAACATCGATTCGATCATCCTGTCGGTCGGCTTGGCGATCTTCGCCATCATCGGTTCGGCGGAGCTCGTGAAGTTCTACGCGTCTTCCCAGACCTACGATCTGTCGTGGTGGAAATGGGGACTCGTGGCGTTCGTCCTGTCGCTCATCGTGCTGCTCGGACGACGGTTCGCGCATCAGCATAAATTGATCCTTACGTATTCGCGGGACTTGGAAATTTACAATTCCGAGCTGCAGCGGTCGGAGAAGATGGAGATCATCAGCCAATTGGCGGCTTCCGTGGCGCACGAGGTCCGCAATCCGCTTCAGGTCACGCGCGGCCTGCTTCAGATCCTCGAGTCGCGCCATCAGATCGAGCGCAGCGGCGAGAACTATTACAAGCTTGCGATCGACGAGCTCGACCGGGCTTCGACGATCATCACCGATTTCCTGACGTTCGCGAAGCCGCAGATGGAGCAGGTGCACGAATTGAATCTGGCGGAGGAATTCAAGCACGTGGAAGGCATTATCGTGCCGCTGGCGAATCTGCACGGGGGGCGGCTGGAGATGAACGTGCCGCGCTCGCTGCGGATCTTGGGCAATTCCTCCAAGCTGAAGCAGGCGCTGATCAATATCATCAAGAACAGCATCGAAGCGCTGGAAGGCGCGGGCGTCGTCAAAATTTGGGCGTACGAAGAACGGGAGCAGGTGGTCATTCATATCTCGGACAGCGGCGCCGGGATGGATGAGCGCGTCCTGGAACGATTGGGCGAACCGTACTTCTCGAACAAGACGAAGGGGACCGGTCTGGGGCTGATGGTGACGTTCCGCATCATCGAGGTCATGCAGGGGACGATCAAATTCACAAGCCAGAAGGGCATCGGCACCGAAGCGATGATCCGCTTTCCCGCCGCGCGCTTCGTCGAAACAAACGCGAAGGTCTCGATGTGACCTTCGCGTTTTTTGCGTCCTTGATTCGATTTTACCACGTGTCGAGCGATTCGTCGGTTTTCCCGGCGTCCGCCGGATTTTGAGGAAGGACGAGCGCGAATTTCGTAGGCGTTTCTTCAACGACGACGAGTTCGACGTCATCCGGCAGCGACAGGCCGAACGCTTCTTGCAGCGCTTCTTTCGGGTTCGCCAGCAATTTGGCTTTGAAAGCAGGGTCGGACCAAGCTTTCTCGATAATTTGTTGCTGCAGCTGTTGTTCGGTCATCCGTTTCGCACCTCGTTAATAGGAGTTATGTACCAGGTAAAGTGTACCATTAAATCTGATGCAATTCTACTAAAAATCGCTAGATTCCGACGGAAAAACGACAAAAAAAGGGAATTTCCGCTACCGGAAATTCCCTTTTTTAAGAGGTGGCGCATTTACCACGTATCATCGGTCTTCTCCTGATTTTCCGCGACGGCGGCCGGATTCGGCGGGATGACGATCGCCAGCCGCCTCGGCGTTTCGGCGATGACGGCAAGCTCCGTTTCGTCCGGAATCCAAAGTCCGAACGCGTGCCGCAGCGCGGCTTTGGGGTCGGCGGCGAGGGCGGCTCGGAACGCCGGGTCGCGCCAGGCCCGCTCGATAATGCGTTCCTTGACGGAAACGGCGGCTTGAGTATCGGACGGTGTCATGTTCGCGTGCCTCCTTGTCGATAAGGCGGTTCAGGCCTTTTCATTAATGGGGTCCATCCTTCATCGGATTTATACCGGCGGTTTCAGCCTGATACTGCGAGAGCCAATAAGCGAACCCGCCGCCGAGCAGCCGTTTTTTCGTATCGCTCAGCCTTTCGGCCGAAGCGGACAGCCCGTCCGCCAAATAGTCGTGGAACGCCGACAGATGACGGAGCGGCAGGCCAAGCCCGACGAGCGCGTCTCCGTTCGCTTTGGCCGCTTGGGCGTAACGGACGAGCGCGCCGTCGACATGAATGGCGGCTTGGATCGCATGCTTCTCCAGCGGAAGCCGAAGTCCGGCCGCCCGATGTTCGGCCTCGATCATGCCCACCAGACCGTTGGCGTTGCGCCGGTCGAAGTCTTCCTCCCAGTCGGACCAGTCGTCCGCCATCTGGAGCGTGGCCAGCGTCAAATCGACCGCCTCGGAGACGGCGGGCTCAAGCTCCGCCCTGCCGGCCAGCAGCAGCGCGCCGGTACTCGCCAGCTTGACGGGCGCCGCTTTTCGGGCAAGCTCGCCGGGGACAAGGCTGCCGGAGGGCGATTCATAGGCGACGGCGAGCGACCACGCCGTCACGTAATCCCGGAAATAGCGCCAAAACGGAGACGCATGACCGAACAGCGCGCGGTAGAGGTCCAGCATGCCGAGGTGGAACAGATTGCCGAGCGCGAGCTGTTCCTTCCAGCCGGCGGGCGCTTCGTCCATCAGATCGTCTTGGATGAAGAAGTACAGCATCACGAATACGTTTGCAAGCGACAGCTGGCGATAGCGTTCGGCTTCCAAGTCCGCGACCGGCCTCATCCAGAACGGCAGCAGGTAGCAGATATGATTTTTTTTGGCGGACGGGTTGAGCGGATTGAAGGCGTGCAAATAGGCGCGGCCCTTCGCGTTAAGCGGCGCCGGGAAGGCGTCGATCAGCCGCTCCGCGTCCCGGAACACCTGCGTCAGCTCCGATTCGAATTCGGTTTTCCAAAGCATCGTTCGATGAACCTCCGTTCATGAGTATCGGTCCCGCCGCAGCGTCAGCGCGAACATGCCCGCGGAATAAGATGCGCTCTCCTTGCTCAACCAGCCGTCGAGCTCTTTTGTACGTTCAGGGTCGAGTCGGCCGCCTTGCAGGATACGGGTCGAGGTCTCCATGTACCGATACATGCGGCGTTTCGCGTGCGGCTCATCGGCCCGTATGCGGCAGGACCGCAGGTCCGCGCTCCAGCCTCCGGCCTGCGCGAGCTCGGCCAGCGCCTCGCGGGGAGGCTTCGGGAACCGGGCGAGCAGCGGTTTGCGCGAAGCGCGAAACAACGCATCGAACAGCGGCAGTTCCTCTCCGGGCAGCGGACCGGTCGCGGCGTCGTCCAAGTCGACAATCAGAATCGCCGAACGTTCATGCGTGACGCCGCGCAGCCAAGCGAGGAAGTGCCGGAAATCCGGCAGATGCAGGGCCGCCAGCCTGATGACGACGACGTCGAACGGCTCGCCGCCCGCCGCCGCATCCTTGTAATCGGCTTGCACGAAGCTAAGTCCCGGCGCGGTTCTGGCCGCCGCGAACGGATACACGCGTGCGTCCTTTTCGATTCCGGTACAGCGCAGGCGAGGGTACGCCCGCTTGACGGCTTCCAGATAGGCGCCGTTCCCGCAGCCGATATCGAGCACGGAGCCGGCTTCCCGCAAATACCCGTCCAAAAACGCCGCGCGCTCGCGTTCGAAGAAGAGCTCCGCGGTCAGCGTCAGCATGTCGTCGAACAGGCGGGCAGGGTCTTCGGTAATCAGCGGAATCACTCCTCTCGGCGATGACGTTTGTTTGCTAGGTTAAGTATAAGGCCGGGATAGCGGTCGAACAATGCCGAATTTTGGTGATTTTCGCCGATGACGCAATGCATGCCGGCCGGAGGGACAGATACGTCTAGAGATGCTATGATAAAAGCATAGATTGGGATTTCTGATAATTAGTCGTAACTGCGGTGAACGCGGATGTGCGAAACATCATGTTGGATTACGAAGCGGAGGACGAAGCATGACGGTATTGGAAGTCGACATACGGAAAGCCGGCTATGCCTCGGACGCGGACATCATCCGCGACATTACGTTCGCGGTCGAGAAGGGCGAGCTCGTCGGCTTGATCGGCCCGAACGGCGCCGGCAAGAGCACGACGATCAAGGCCTTGCTCGGACTGCTTCGCCGCGTGGACGGCGACGTGCGCCTCGGAGGCGAGCAGGGACGTTACGCGTACGTGCCGGAGCAGCCGGTGCTCTACGAGTACATGACGCTGTGGGAGCATCTCCAGCTGGCCGCTTCCGCCTACGAGCTGGACGAGGCGACGTTTCTCGCCCGCGCGGAACGGATGCTGGAGCGGTTCCGCCTGACCGGCGAGCGGCATAAGCTGCCGACCGGCTTCTCCAAAGGCATGCAGCAAAAAATGATGCTCATCATCGGCTTCCTGCTGGAGCCGGACGTGTACGTCGTGGACGAGCCGTTCGTCGGGCTCGATCCCCGGGCGACGCGCGATTTCCTGGAGCTCCTGCAGGACGAACGCCGCCGCGGAGCGGGGGTGCTCATGTGCACGCACGTGCTCGACACCGCCGAGCGAATCTGCGATCGCATCATTCTCCTCAACGGCGGATCCGTCGTGGCGCAGGGCTCGCTCGCGGAGGTCCGGGAGCAGGCCGGCTGTCCGGCGGACGCTCCGCTGACCGATTGTTTCTACGCGTTGACATAAGGGGGAAAAGGAATGTCGAATCAGGCCATCGGCGGGTGGCGCGCCGGAAGCCTCTTCCGGCGGAGGATGCGGCGCTTCTGGACGGAGCAGTGGAAAGCGTGGCGCACGGCGCTCGACTGGACGGTGTGGGTGTACGTGCTCGTGCCGGCGGTCTGGATCGCCGGCGGCACGTACGCGGACCTCTGGCATCATCCGCCGTCGTGGCTCGCGAACTTGCCGCTCTGGACGGGCGAGCGTCTGCCGCTCGTCGTCGTGTTCGCCGGACGGTTCCGCTCGTTCGCGGAAGAAGCCGACGTCCTGTTCCTGCTCCAAAAGCGGAGCTGGATCCAAGGGCTGCTGCTGCGGGGCGCGGCGTACACCGCGGGCGTTCTGCTGCTGCTGTCGGGCGTCCTTTACGGAGCGCTGCTGCCGTTCTTCGCGGCGGTGCATCATTACCCGGCAGGCGCGATCGTCATGATGCTCGTATACACATGGATATGGAGTTGCGTCGGGGCCGTGTGGCGCAATCTTATCGAAGCCCGATTCGCGGGCTTTCGGAAATGGCTCGTCAAGACCGCCGTCACGCTGCTGCTCGCCGCGGCGTATCTGGTTCCGATGATCGTCTGGGGCAGCGCGCCTGCCATGCTGGCCGCGCCGGCCGGGGCCGGTCTCGTCGTCTGCGCCGAACTGCTCCGCATCAAGCTGCGCGCGCGGGACGCCTTCGAATCCGACGCCCGGCAGGAGCAGCTGGCGCGGCTCGCGAGCACGCAGCTGCTGCTCCGCAACGTCATCGAGCGAAAGCCCCGCGTGCGGCTCGGCCGGCCGGTGCTCCTGCGCCGTTCGAACCGGCTGTTCCGGCGATTCGACGGAAAGACGATGCTCGCGGAGATGATCATGAAGGCGTTCGTCCGCCGGATGGCGCTCATTCGCACCTGGCTCGGGTTCGCGTTCGTCTCCACGGCCGCGGTCTTCCTGTCGCCCGCCGTCATCCAGCCGTTCGTCGGGGCCGCGCTCCTGCTGCTGCTCTCGACCTGGATCATCTCGCATTGGCGCGGGATGCTGGAGGAGCCGTTCTTCGCCCAGTTCCGGTGGACGGACCATGCGCTGCGCGGTTCCGCGGGTCTCGTGCGCTTCTGGCTGGCCGCGCCGGCAGCCGCGCTGTTCGGTCTGGCCGGCGGGGCGAGGACGTACGGCGCATGGGGGCTGCTTGCCGCCGTTCCTGCCGTGCTGCTCTGGCTGCTTCTGAGCAATATCGTCACGTCGACGATGGTGCTGCGCCTCGATCGCAAGGGGAAGGGGGCTTGACGGGGATTACGGATGACCGCTCTCGTCCGGCCGAACGAAGCGACCGCAATCGCTTCTTAACAAATCGATTACATTGCCCGCATCTTTGTCCGGTATGATCCAGGTATTATTCGTTTCCATCATCGAACTGGAGGTCACGCTAATGAACATGGTTCTGAACATCGCTCATCGAGGAGCTTCCGCTTATTGTCCGGAAAATACGATGGCCGCGTTCCGGCGCGCGATCGAGCTCGGCGCCACGGGAATCGAGACCGACGTGCAGATGACGTCGGACGGTCAACTGGTCCTGATCCACGACGAATCCCTGCAGCGAACGGCCGGGTCGCCCCGACTCGTGAAGGACGTGACGCTGGAGGAAGCGAAGCAGCTGGACGCCGGCTCCTGGTTCGATCCGGCTTTCGCGGGCGAGCGCATTCCGACGCTAAGCGAATTGCTCGAGCTGGTGAAGCCGCGCGAAGACGTATACGTCAACCTTGAGTTGAAAAACAGCATCGTGTCCTACCCGGGCCTCGAGGAAGCGGTCATCGAAGAGATTCGGCGCCAAGGGTTGGGCGAGCGGATCATCGTCTCCAGCTTCAACCACTATTCGCTGGTGCTGTGCAAGGAGCTGGCGCCTGAGATTCGGACCGGCGTGCTGTACGTGGAAGGGCTCTATGAGCCTTGGGAATACGCCGCGCGCATCGGAGCAAGCGCCCTTCATGCCCACCATCGGGCGGTGCTGCCGGAGTGGACGGCCCAGGCGGCGGAACGCGGCATCGTCTACAATCCGTGGACGGTGAACGAACCGGCCGAAATGAAGCGGCTGCTGGACGCCGGCGTGGCGAGCATCATCACCGATTATCCGGACCGGCTCGCGGCCTTGATCACGGAGGCGGAGGCACAAGCGAATTCCGTCAATTAAGAGGGATCGGACATGCATGCGTTACCTGTAACTTTCCAGGTGCCCTCTGTGAGGTCGAATCTGCGAATGCATGGAGGGAAGACGACAAAAAAGCAAGCTGCCGCGGCAGCTTGCTTTTTGCTTATTTTCCTTAGCCGTGCACCAAGGCCGCTCGCAACGTCGTAATCCCGTGCTCCAAGTAGCCTTTAAGGCAAGTGAGCATGTACACCCAGCCTTCCTTGTTGCCGACGATGAGCGGAATCGACGCCGCGTCCTCCGCGAAGCCTGCTTCGTTCACGTCCACGATCGTACGGTTCGCGTCCGCTTGCTCGAAGGAAATCGTCACCGTGTGCACGGTGCCGTAATCCCATTCGAAGACGATCTTCCGGTCTTGGACGATCTCTTTAATCGAGATTTCGCCTTCCGCCCCGTATTCCTCGTAGCGCAGCTTGACGGTCTTGCCCGGCTCCCAACGTTCGGAGCTGGAGGAGAACCAGAAGCCGCCGATCTTCGCGGGATCGACGAATGCCTCGAATGCTTCATGGGCCGGACGCGCGATCGTCATCTTCGTTGCGTTATTCATCGTGTTCCCTCGCTTTTTATGGTTTTAGTCGGCTTTCGGGCCGCTAGTCTCGAACCGCTGCTTGAATTCGTCGTATAGCTCTTGCCAACCATAACGGACGGCTTGGCTGCCGGCCATCGAAGGCATCGGCTTGCCGTCGAGCGTGCCCGTCAACCCTTTGAGGCATAACGTCCAGCCCGCCGCGTACGACGGAGCCATGCCGCGATCGGCGAAAAGGTGGCGAAGCACAAGCACGGTACGGCTTCCGTCCGACGCCAATTCCCACCTCAGCGTGTCGCTGCCCCATCGGAATACGAGAAGGCGGGGCGCTTCCGCAAGAAGCACTTCGCCTTGCCTCGTCGCGTCTTCTTGTTCGTGATTCACGTGGGAAAGCGCCACGGGCCCGGCCGAATCCAGATTGCGGTCAACGGCGAAAGGCGCCCAGGCGGGCAGTTGATCGGCTTCGGTCAAGGCCGCCCATACGTCTTCGATCGGATGCGCGAGCTCGCGTTCGAGCACCAACGTCCATTCTCCGTCCGCTGCCCGGTTAAGGCTGGGAAGGCGTCGTTCGTTCGCGTTCATTCGTTTGTTCCTCCTTGAGTCGTTTTTGCCGGTCCAGATGCGCTTCCAGCCGGTCAATGCGCCGGTTCCATCTGTCGCGATACGCGCTTAACCATTCGTCTACGCCTGCCAGAGGGCTTGCGTCGAGCGAGTAGATGCGGCGCTGGGCATCGGCATGGACGCGCACGAGACCGCTGTCGCGCAGCAAGCGCAGATGGCTGGAGATAAGCGGCTGGGAGACGCCGATCTCCTCGGTGAGCTGCTTCACCGTCGAGTCCGAAAGCAGCAGCCGGTCCAAGATGCGCCGGCGAGTCGGCTCGGCAATCATGGCGTATATATCTTGCAAGGTCATCACCTCTTGTCGGTCTTTAGTATAAACGATCATTTATATAAATACAAATACATATAAATGCAAACCCGATGCGGGTGTCGGCATGGAACGATCGGCAATCGGGCATAGTACCCGATAACCGGACCCAGCCGACAGTGCGGGCGGCGTACATATACATGGGCCTATACGGCAAGCGACATATAAAAACAGCGGCACCCGGACGTAGTTTCCGTCCGAAGTGCCGCTGTTTATTACATGGCCGTGAATGTTAGATCGAATCCATTATGCGCCCAGACGGCGCGCGGTGGCGTAGTTCTTCTTCCAGTAGGAGGAGTTCATGTTCGTAAACTTGACGCCGCCGGAACCGTACGTGTTCAGCATTTTACCGTTGCCGGCATAGATGCCGACATGGCCGATGAAATTGCCGCGGCTCGGTACCTTGAAGAAGACGAGGTCGCCTTTCTTCAAATTCTTTTTCGACACGTAACGGCCGACTTTTGCTTGATCGCGCGCGGTGCGGGGCAGGTTATAGCCCAGCTTCTTGAATACGCGCTTCGTGAACGACGAGCAGTCGAAGTATCTCGTCGTCGACGTGCTCACGCCGAATTTATAAGGCGTGCCCAAATAATTATCGCCGTAATTCAGAAGCTTGGATGCGGAAGACGACGACAGCGCGTGCGCTTGCGGAGCTTGTCCGAAGCCGAGTGCCGTTAAGCCGATCGTGGCGCATAATCCGACCGCGAAAATTTTATTTTTAGTTTTTTGGATATTCATGTGTAATTCACCCTCCAGTTATTAATATTTGGTTCATTTGGCCGTGTAACCACTTTACCAGATCGGGCATTTCCTAGAGGTTTCCACTGAGAGCCGAAACCCGCATGAATGAAGGGTCAGCCCGACTCTATGAGAAAGTTATGAAAAAAAATTCACTTTCCAAATTCCGTCAATGCGCGATTGCCTGGAGATGGCGCAATCGCCTTGCGTGCAGGCTAATCTAAGCAGAAAGACGTACACCGTCATTGGGTTTGGCGGATCGAGAGAAAAACAGACGGCCGTTTAACGCGCGGTCTGTTTGTCTTTTCGAGCAGGAGAGCGCATTCTTGATCGGCATGCTAAGCTCGGCATGTTTCAGAGGGAATTCGCCTTTTCGTAGCGAAGTATTCCATGAGTAAGCCGAACGCCGGCCCGCTCGCCGACTTAAAGGTGAAGAATAATGAAGAGGGGGGATTGTTCCAGGTGGCGCCTACCCGAAAGTTGATCCTGATTTCCGGTCCCGGCGGGAGCGGGAAAACTTCGCTTGCGAAACGGATCGGAGACGCATGCAGCTATACCGTCGTGAGCGAGGACGATTACTGGCGCGAATTCAAAGCGAACGATCCCCAAAACGGGCTGCGAACGCTTGAGGAAGAACGGATCATTCAAAAGCGGGTTGCGGCGGAGGTACGAAGTCTATTAGAAGAAGGAAAACGGGTCGTGCTTGAATTCATCCTGTATTGCGATCCGCCGCGACCTCTGCTTGCGTACCAAGAGGCGTTGAAGGGAACGGTCTCGGACCTGCTGGTCGTGCTGCTCCAGCCTTCCGTGGACGCCATCTTGGCGCGAAAAAAACGACGCGGCCGCGAGCAAGAACAGGATGCCGCCGCAGAAGCGGCTATCGCCCTGAGCCAGCTGAACTGTTTGGACAGCCCCCATATCAAGAAGGAATGGATTGTTCCTAACGGCGATCGCGGCATATCGGAAACGTTGGATTGGCTTGTGCGCGAGAATCCCGGGTTCTTTGCCTAAAGCAGCAGCGCCTAACGCGCCGCGCAGCGCCTCGAAGTTCTCGTGCTCTCATCCGCCATAAGCAACTAGCACCTTGGAAAACCGCGCGCCGCGCGGTTTTTTGTTCGCGATGCGAGGTGCGGAAACAAAATAGTGTTTTATTCAAGAAAGTACCTTGACAGTCATAGTAGTATGGCGTATTATGCAGATATGGAGGTGATTGGTATGAGCGAGAACAAAATCACATCCGACCTGCTTCGCGGACATACGGACACGATGATTTTACGGCTCTTGTCCGAAGCCGATCGTTACGGATACGAGATCGTCAAGCTGATCGCCGAGCGTTCCGGCGGCGAGTACGAACTGAAGGAAGCCACGATGTACTCCAGCTTCCGGCGGCTTGAAGCCGACGGCGACATCGAATGGTACTGGGGCGACGAATCGCAGGGCGGACGGCGCAAATATTTTCGGATTACCGGTAAAGGCAAAGAGACCTACGCCCGCAACAAGAGCAACTGGGAGTACGCCAAGCGCGTGTTGGAAAATTTAGTCTAGGGAGATGGATGAAGATGAACGCGAAATTGACGGAGTACCTGAACAGCGTGTTTACGCCGTACGACGGAGTCAAGAGCGTCACCGAATTGAAGGCGGACCTGCTCTCCGATCTGCAAGAACGCTATCGCGAGCTGCGAGCCGAGGGGATCGACGACGAGACGGCATTCAAGCGGACTCTCGAGAGCATCGGCGACATCGAGCAGACGATCCTGGAGGTCGCCAACCTCTCCCGCTCGCTGGAGCGGCAAGTGCTGACCAACTTCAACGGCAGCAACCTGGCGGATAGCGACTTTGCGGGCGTGACGGCTCACAAAGGACAGTTTCAAGGCAGCGCGCTGCGCGGCTCCGATTTCTCGGGCGCGGATCTGACCGGCAGCTCGTTCAAGAGCAGCGACGTCCGCGGCGCGAATTTCGACGGCGCGAACTTGACGGATTGCGTCCTGTCCTCGCTGGATCTGGTGAACGCCAGCTTCAATCAGTCGATCTTGGTCCGCACCAATTTCAGCAAATCGGGGCTGGACGGCGCCCGCTTCGCGGACGTAAGGCTGACCGACGTGACGATGTCGCTGACCGATCTCAGGAAAGCGACGTTCGAAGGCTGCGTGTTCGACGGAGTGGACTTCAAATACACGGATCTGAGCGGGCAGCGCTTCGACGGGCAGACGTTTATCGGCGTGAAGTTCGACAAAGCGGCCTTGACCGATGTTTCGTTCCATGGCGCGACTCTCAAAAACGTGTCGTTCAAGCCGGGGTTCGCGCTCACGAACAAGTACTACCGGATGATCAAAACCATTCGCTTCGACGGCGCGTCGATGGATAAACTGACCTATGCGCTGCTGAAGGGAATGGGGGCCGAATTGGCGAACGTGACGGTCATCTAGCCGCCATCGACGGGTGCGATCTCGCGTTCAGGTCCGATAAGGTACCCGGACGGATGCCGGATTAGCCTGCAATGGATTAAGCCTTTCTTCTTATTGCGCGGAGCGGCAGCAGCTGTTACCTTCTTCTGGAATGGGGAAGCGGTATGACGACGTGATTGGCAACGCCGCGCGAAGCAGGTCATGGCACGTATATCGGTCCTCATACTAATAGCGAATAGAGGGATATCGGATGCAAAAGGGACAAAGCAGCAACGGATTCACCGAAACGGGACTGCGCAGCATGCGCGCCATGCTGTCACGGCATGTCGATTCCGGCAAGATTCCCGGGCTCGTCGCCTTGGTGAGCCGGGGCGGCGAGACGCACGTCGAAGCAATCGGGACGATGCGCCATGACGGCGGCGCGCCGATGCGCCGGGACACGATCTTCCGGATGGCTTCGACGTCCAAGCCGGTGTCGGTCGCGGCGGCCATGATCCTGCTCGACGAGTGCAGGCTGAGGCTGGATGACTTGGTCGAGACTTGGCTGCCGGAGCTCGCCGACCGGCGGGTGCTGAAGCGGATCGACGGCCCGCTGGACGACACCGTGCCGGCGCGGCGGCCGATCACCGTCCGGGACGTGTTGACCTCCACGTTCGGGCTCGGCATGGACATGACTTCGCTGGGCACGCCGATCATGGGCGCGATCTTCGAGCAGGGGCTTACGCCCGATCTGCCGCAGCCGATGCCCGAGCCGGACGAGTGGATGCGCCGCTTGGGCACGCTTCCGCTGATGTACCAGCCCGGAGAACGCTGGCAGTACCACATCAGCAGCGATTTGCTCGGCGTGCTCGTCGCGAGGGTATCGGGCCAGTCGTTCGAGACGTTCCTGCGCGAGCGGCTCTTCGCCCCCTTGGGCATGAAGGATACCGGG
This sequence comes from Paenibacillus sp. UNC496MF, assembly GCF_900113915.1. Taxonomy (NCBI): domain Bacteria; kingdom Bacillati; phylum Bacillota; class Bacilli; order Caryophanales; family Paenibacillaceae; genus Paenibacillus; species Paenibacillus sp. UNC496MF. The sequence goes on along the minus strand of NZ_FORE01000005.1, from coordinate 27,770 downwards.
TTCCACGTGCCCGCCGACAAGATGGACCGGCTGCCGCCCCTCTACGCCCCGGACCCGCAGACCGGAGCCTTCCACGTGTGGGACGAGGCGATCGGGGGACGACACAGCCAGCCGCCGGCATTCCAGGGCGGGGGCGGCGGTCTGGTCTCCACCGCCGACGACTTCCACGCCTACTACCGGATGCTGCTGAATCACGGGATGCACGGGAACGAGCGGATTCTATCCCGGCCGGCCGTCGAGCTGATGACGACCAACCGTCTTACGCCCGAACAGCAAGCCGCGCGAAACGCGATGGCCGCCGACAACGTCCACGTGTCGTTCGGCCAAGGGCAGCACGGCGGCTGGGGCATGGGAATGGCGGTGCGCACGTATCGCGGCGATTACGCGCCCGTCGGCCAGTTCGGCTGGGACGGCGGAAGCGGCACGTCGACCTACGCCGACCCGGTCAACCGGCTCACCGGCATCCTGCTTACGCAGGTCGGAATGTCCGTACCGGATTCGGCGCGGCTGATCCACGACTTCTGGACCACGGTCTACCAAGCCATCGAAGACTGACGCCCAAGCTGTCGCGTACCCATGTGAATCGCGTCTCGACGAGTCGATCGGAATGGCCCGGGTTGAAACCGGACGCCATGCCGGCGGCTTCGCCGAGGCGTTCTTTTTTTTAGGCCGGACTTTAAGAATTCAACCGTATTAACTTAATTAATCAATAAAATTAATATGGATATCAATATATTTGATTTTTCTTCTTTACAGCTTGAAGATATTGATTTATAATTCAATTCAAGAAAGGAGCGGAGCATGAAATATCCCATCCTCACGCAATGTCCGGTATGCGACCATCCGCTGCACGCCGTCAAGCTGGAATGCGGTCATTGCCGGACGACGATCGAGAACCGATTTGAATTATCGAAGCTGGCTCAGCTCTCGCCCGAACAGCTCCATTTCGTCATCACCTTTCTCGTGAACCGGGGCAACATCAAGGAAGTGGAGAAGGAGCTCGGCATCTCGTATCCGACGGTGCGCGGCAAGCTCAACGACATCATCGCGACCCTCGGGTACGATACGCGGAAGAAGCCGGAAGCCGACCACAAGAAGGTCCTGTCCATGCTCGACAACGGCGAGATCACGGCGGAAGAAGCGGTCAAATTATTGAAGGAAGAATAAGGAGGAGGCAGACCCGATGAAAGAAGAAATCGGCAAGGTGCTGACCATGATGCAGGAAGGCAAAATCGATTCGGACCGGGCTTCGGAGCTGATTGCCGTGCTGAAGGAGAAGCAAACGACGCCGGCATCGCATGCCGCGCAGGCGCAGGGGAGACCCGGCTATGCCGCGAGGCTGTCGTCCGCTTCCGGCGGGTACCTGAACAAAACGCTGAAAATTCGGATCGCCTCCCAAAATAACGAGACTGTCAGCGTCAATTTGCCGATGAAGCTCGTGAAGGCCGTGCTCGGAGCGGGGCACAGCATCGCGTCGAATATTCCGCAGGCCGCGAAGTACGTGAAGGACATCGACATCAACCTGCTGATCGATGCCATCGAGAACGAGCTCGACGGGCAAATCATCGACGTCCGCTCCGGCGAGGAGACCGTCTCCGTCGTCATTGAGTGACCGGGCATGATGATCGTAAGGGTCAAAAGCAAAGAACGGGCGTTCACGATTCCGGTTCCGTATCTCGTGCTGCGCCTGGGGAGCGGCATCCTGACTTCCGCGATCGTCCAGCGTAAAATGAAGGATTGGCTGAGCAAGGACGGCGGACGCGAAGGCGCGGCGGACGGCAGCCGATCGGGGGTTCGATCGGCGCAATCGATTCTAACCGACCGAAGCACGAAGCGAGCGATCCGGCTGCTGATCGGGGAGCTGCAGCGGTGCAAAGGGACGGTATTGGTCGATGTTCAGGCCGAGGACGGCACGGAAGTGTCGATTCGACTGTAGACGAAGCGGTATCGAAATGCGCGGCCGGTCCAACCGGCGGAATCCAGGCCTCACCGAAGGAAACCAACTATCGTTCTCGCGATGGCTGGTTTTTTTGTTTGGTCTTGTTCAGGCGCAGAGATGCGGCGAGCGGGGAATATTCGTTCCATGGAAAGGGGAATCTGGAGGTGGCAGCGCGGCGCCGAAAGAAGAACGGGCGCCGCGATCTCGAATACCTAACGAAGGCGGTAGCTAAGCTGAACATACGATGAGGGACAGGGGCGGAAACGATGGTCAAAGGTTTCGGAGGCATTTTCTGGCGAACGAAAAATCTCGAAGCGACAAAAAAATGGTATAACGACGCGCTGGGGCTTGACATTAACGATTGGAACCTAACGATGATAAAAGCCCAAGAAGGAACCGAGACGATCTTTTCGCTGTTCGCCGAGGAGAACGATTATTTTCCGACCGATCAACAAGCGATGCTGAATTTTCAAGTCGATGATCTCGACGCGCTGATCGAGCATCTCGAGCAACTCGGCGTTCCGCTTGCAAAGCCGAAAGAGAGCAGCGAATATGACCATTTCGCTTGGATCCGGGATCTTGACGGCCGGCTGATCGAGCTCTGGGAGAAATAACCCCTCCGCGCTTCGAACCGCTCGTTCTGGCAGCCCGAACGGCATGCGCAAAAGCTTTGCGACGCTCGGATTCCCGAGCGCCGTAAGGCTTTTTTTCGATCGGCGGATACTGTTGTTGAATCATGGTAAAATCATCCATCGGCCCGAAAACCAGAACAAAACGAAACGATTCGCGTCTATAGAGTATCTCGGTTGGAAAGGGTGTCCAAAACATGCAACAAAGCACAATCAAATCCGCAGCATTCGCGTTGCTGGTCTTGACGATGACGACGGTCCAAACCCATCGCGCCCATGCGGAGCCGGAACAGCCGCCGTCCTTGCTGCTGGATGGCCGTCCGCTGGCGTTCGCCGCGCAGCCCGTGATCGAGAACGGGGTCAGTTACGTGCCCGTGCGTCCGATTTTCGAGGCGGAAGGGGCCAAGGTAAGCTGGGACGAGCAGACGCGATCGGTCACGGCGACGAAAGCCGATACGCTCATTACCTATCGGCTGGGCGACAGCCTGGCTTACAAAAACGGGGAGAAGCAGCCGCTTGCCGCCCCGGGGAAGCTGATTAACGGCTTCTCGATGGTACCGCTGCGCTTCGTAAGCGAACTCCTGGGCAATGTCGTCCAATGGCATGCTTACGACCGGTCCATCAGCATCTCGTCCGTTCATACGTTCGAAACCGAAATTACATACGGCGTTAACCTCCGAAGCGAGCCGGGCTCGGAAACGGATGCTTCCGTCGTCCGGATGCTGCCGAAAGGACAGCGGATCCATGTCATTCGCGACGTCGACGCGAAGTGGCTCGAAGTGCAGACGGAGGACGGAAAGATCGGCTTCATGTCGGCCAAGCCGAAGTATTCGGATTACGCGAGCCCGGAACTCACGTTGAAGCAGGCGGATGCGCTCATCGCCTTCGGCTCGTCGTTCATCGGGACGCATTACGAATTCGGCGCGGCGACCGATCAAACGGATGCCTTCGATTGTTCCTCGTTCGTGAAGCGCGTGTTCGGCGAAGTGCTCGGAATCGAGCTGCCGCGCATCTCGTACGACCAGGCGAAGGAAGGCCAAGAGGTCAAGCTCGCGGACCTGCGGAAGGGCGATTTGCTGTTTTTCGGCGCGAGAGGGCTCGATATCGGCCACGTCGGCATCTATGCCGGGGACGGCAAAATCCTGCATACCTATTCGGACAAGCTCGGGGTTCATATCGAGGCGTTCGACGGGCAGTGGAAGGACCGGTTCGTGACGGCCCGGAGGGTGTTCTGAAGGAGTTCTAAGGCGGCTGTGCGAAGCTCTAAAGCGGCACGACGACGAAGGCTGGCGCATGCGCCAGCCTTCGTCGTCGTATGTTGCATGCCGATGACGCCATCTCTTCCGGCGATTATGCCTCGGGGAGCGCCGTCTTCGGTTCTTTCCGCGCGTTCCGCGAGAGGCCGCTGCGAATCAAATAAAGGACAAACAGCAGCGGGATATAGGCATAAATGAAGTAGAACCCGATATGGACCGCTTGCATCCCCAACCAGTGAACCTTGATGCGATCGTCGAACGGAATAGCGGCCAGGAACATGACGAGCAGGATGAGGAGCAGCGACCAGGTGGGTTTAAGCTTCGTCGTTCGTTTGATGATTCGCGTGCAGCTCCAGATCGAGAGGCAGAGCACGGGGATAATGATCACCAGCCACATGCAGATAAAAATAAACTCGATCCGTTCAATAAAGGAAAACTCGATGACCTTCAGCATGACAAAGGTCGGCCAGAAGGTATGTTGGATCAGTCCCTCGCTAAAATACATGAAGGTGATGAACATGAGAGCGGAATATTTGAACGTGGCGAATAACAATCCGAAATGGGCCCATTTCGCATTGTTCTCCGGAGCCTTGATAAACGGATAATAAAGCAGTACGCTCTCGAACCCCATAAAGAAGATGCCCGAGAATCTCGACGACGCGAACAGGTCCCGAACGGAGTGATTAACCATGGGCACTAGATTGCTCGCATGACCGTATTTGAGGTTGAAGTACAAGAACAACGGCAGCAGACTGGAGAACAGGAACCCGAAGAAACAATAGCCGACGATCACCCGAAATCCGCCGGAAACGGCGTAATAAAGGATGCAGACGAGAATGCAGACCAGCACCCATGTCTTGAAGTGGGGGAACATCCAAATTTGGATGATCTCGATATAGCTGCGCAACGTCGTCAAGGCGAGCAAAAAAAAGTAACCGACCAAAATGAGAGAAACGATGCTGCCCAGGGATTTGCCGAAAAGGAAGCGATGCAAGTCGATGACATCCTTGGCCGGATTGCCGAGCATCTTGAAAATCATCCCAATGATGAGATGAAGGCTTAATCCCGTTAGCAGCACCACGATCCAAGTATCGTAGCCGGATAGATCAAGCATGAAATGTTGAAAACTCAAGGCGCCTGCCCCGACAAAAGACGCATGGATGAGGAAAAACACGAAAAAGCCGGAGACCTTGTAGCTTTCCTTGACCATGTTCCGCACTAATGCCCCACTCCCAACAATTCGATCTTCGCTTCCGTCCGTACATCGAGTTTGAGCTTCGGATAAAGACGAGCATAAAACGCCTGCTCGTTCCAATCCCTGTGGCAGGACCGATAAAGATTGCCGATCCCGATCGGATCGACTTGGTTCGTTTGGAATTCTTCCAGCATGGCTTTTAGTTCAGCCGTCAAGCGACGTTCGATCTGTTCCTTGACTTCGAGCATGTCGCGGTCGACTAAAGCAACGTTCAAATCCGGGGAATAATCGCCAAGGTCGATAACGACCTTCATAGAAATGGAAGCCGTGTCGTCATGGAAGGCGATTCTGTGTGTCGAGTTAATGATTTTAAAGGAAATCAGCTTGTTCCGATCGTTTCTGAAGTTGTATCTGCTCGTGTGGATCTGGACGTTATCTTCTTTTAGAAGCTTGATGAACAACGCTTGTTCATTTTTCAGCGACAGCGCTAATTTGTCGCCGTGAAACACGCCTACGCCGTCCATTCGCAAAGCGCCTTTGTCGTCTTTGACCAAAATCGGCAAAAAAACGTCTTGTCCCGCCCCAAAGTATTGGTCTAGAAATAAATGGCCATTCGTGAACGGCGTATTCTCATGCGTCATATTTTGTCGGATCAGGTTGGGCAAGTAGGCAGGCGGATAGTTTAACGACGCGGTTAAGATATCGCTCGCCCGACCGGGCGTCAGCACGATCGTAACGCGATTGCTGATAAGGGGATCCCGCACGATGCCGCCGGCCAGCAAGGATACGCCTTGCTTGGCTAATTTTTCATTAATGACCACCGTCTGCAATTGACCGCTTGCAATGGGGTGGTCCGTTTGCAAGGCGAACGGCGTGAACGCATCGCCAAACGATTTCACGTCGCCTTCCAGCAGCGTCAATCTCGCTTTCTTTTCGTACGCCAGATAAGTCGCGCTCACCTTGATCGCATCGCCGTGCGGGTCGTTGCCGATGCTTTGGATCAGCTTAACCCGATCGACGATCTGTTGTTCCGCGCATCCGGATAAGACGAAGCAGCAGAAGAGAAGCGGGATGTATCGATTCATGGCGCAAGTTCCCTTACTTGGTTTTTTTTTTTATTCGCGATTGTAGTCATCGTTGCGTTCCTTCGGCTTCGGGACCTTATAACGATGCAATTTAAGCGGACGCAGATAGAGAGGGCGATTGCTCGTCAGGCTGAACGACGATCGGATAAAACTGTCCGCATAATTTCGGATCCGGAACGGGAACAAGGGAACGAGATAAGGCGTGCCCAACGACTTTAACCGCAGCAAGTGGCCGATCAGAAGCAGAAACCCGATCGTAATGCCTAACCCGCCCCAGGCAGCCGCCAACGCGATGAACGGAAACCGCAGAAAACGAATCGTGTTCGCCATTTTGAAATTGGGGGTGGCAAAGGAAGACAGGGCGGAAAGGGAGACGACGATGATTAAGATATTGCTGGTGAGACCTGCTTGCACGGCTGCCGTTCCGAGAACGACGCCGCCCACGATCCCGAGCGTTTGTCCGACTTTGGTCGGCAGCCGGGCCCCGGCTTCCCGCAGCATATCGACCGTGATCTCCAGAAGCAGCACTTCAATGATCGGCGGAAAAGGCACGTTTGCCCGGGATTCGATAATGGGGCCAAGCAGCGGCTGCGGGATGACGGAATAATGAAAGGTCAGCACGGCTACATAGAAGGGAGAGGCAAGAATCGAGAAGGCGACGCCAAAGTAACGGATGCAGCGAAAGAAGGAAGCCAAAATCCAAGGCAAATAATAATCCTCGGGCGAAGCGAAAAAATCGAACACGGTGGTCGGTCCGGTGATGACATAGGGCGACCCGCTGCTCAATACGGCCACTTGACCGCTAAGAAGACTGAATTTGGCTCGATCCACGCGTTCCGTCGACATAAAGAGAGGAAACGGCGAATTCGCGTTATCCGAGATGACTTGATCAATGATGGAGCTATCGAACACCACGTCGAACTCGGCGTCTTCGATTCGCTGCCGGACGGTATCGACATGCTCGGGGTTGCAGATTCCGTCTATGAAAGCAATGATCACTCTCGTTTGCGATAGCGAACCTTTGCTGTACGCCTCGAAGCGCAGATGTTCGGTAAGCAGCTCTTTGCGCAGTAAATTCAAGTTGGTATCGAGGTCTTCGACGAATCCGGCTTTCGGGCCGATGACGCTGTATTCATTGTCCGCTTCGTTATTGCTCCGGTACCCGCGCTGCAGATCCGCAACGTCGATCAAGAGCCCTTCATGGAAATCAGGCTCCAGCTGAACGTACACGGAGCCTCGGATCAATCGCTGCACGATCTCGCCGACATCGGACGATACGTTGATCTTTTCCAGCGGGATCAAACGTTGGATCGCAAGCAAATCGTCGAGCTCCGCATCCGCGGCTTGAATCCGGTGCAGGACTTCGCGCTGAATCAGCTGCTGGTCCACAATGGTTTTCAAGTAGGTGAAGTGAACGCGTTTGGCTTGAATCGTATGCGCGGATTGTTCGAAATCAGTCGAATTGAGGGTATCCTTCAAGTCTGCGTAGACATTATCCGGCATCAGATACACACCTCTCCATCTTAGCTGCACGTTAGTATGCGTCGGAGCAAGGAATATGATTCCAATCGGTCTTCGTTCGGAACGCTGCCGGACGTAGGCATGCAAAATCGGCCTTCGTTAATAAATCTTTAAGCTTTTCAACCGGTTTCTCTTCATTTCTTCGCTTTAACCTAAAGCCAGAAGGAACGGGGAGGAAACATGAGGTGAAAAAGCGGTTAGTATGGCTTGCGGCAATGCTGCTGTTGGCTGGCGTGGTCTACGCGCGGTTCAAGGCGCAAGCGGACCGGGGAGCGCCGGCGGAACCGGCCGCGAGCGGGACCTTTACGGAAACGGCAGCGCCGGCACCGGCGAATCATGCGCCAAGCAGCGAGCTCGCGATTCGGGTCGCGGCCGATCAGGTGCATAACGGGACTTTGCTTCTCGTGAACGAGACCCTCGCGGTGCCGCCTAACGACGCGGACGCCGAGGCGGTTAATTTGTTCCAGCACCGGGAGTTGGTGAACGGCTTCGGCCTCCTGGACAACCAGATCCGGCTATCGCCCGCGATGACGGCCAAATTCGCCGCGATGATCAAGGAGGCCGCGAAAGACGGCGTCGATCATTTTCTGATCAGCAGCGGGTACCGCAACGACGAGGAGCAAGAAGCGCTCTACGAACAATTGGGACCGGACATCGCGGCGGTTCCCGGACATAGCGAGCATAGCTTGGGACTGGCGCTGGATATCGGCTCGACGAAGGCCCAGATGAAAGACGCCCCGGAAGGGAAATGGCTGAAGGCGAACGCGTGGAAGTACGGGTTCATCGCGCGCTATCCGGAGGATAAGACGGAGGTGACCGGCGTCATGGACGAGCCTTGGCATTTCCGGTACGTCGGGCTGCCGCACAGCGCGATCATGCACGACAATCACTGGGCGTTCGAGGAATACCTCGATGCGTTGAAAGCGCGCCGATCCATGACGGAGACCGTCGGAGACGACGCGTACGCCGTGTATTATTATCCGGTCTCGTCCGATACGACGCTTCACGTGCCCGCGACCGGCAGCTACGAGCTGTCGGGTAATAATACGGACGGCGTCATCGTCACCGTCATGAAATCTTGAACCGTTAGGGCAAGCCAAGCCATGAACCGGATACTCCTACGCGAAAGAAGCCGATCGAATCGATCGGCTTCTTTCGTTCATCGCGGATATCGGGCAAGCCGCGCGGGCGATACGACCAGGCCGTGCTGATCCTGGAACGGGTCACCCATGCGTCTTGGGCGTCGGCGGCAGGACGTTCTTCGAACGGCGGTTGTCCACCCGCAGCCTGCGCTGCAGGAAGCCGAGGACGATGTCGGCCGCGATCGCCAGCAGCGCCGCGGGAATCGCGCCGGAGAAGATGCGCAGCGAGTTGCCGTTGTTGATGCCCGCGTAGATTTCCCGGCCCAGGCCGCTGCCGCCGACGAGCGGGGCGATCGTAGCGACGCCGATGGCGATGACGGCGGAGATCCGAAGTCCGGTCATGATGTAGGTCAGCGCGAGCGGGAAGCGGACGCGGAACAGGATTTGCATCGTGCTCATGCCGACGCCGCGTCCCGCCTCCACGTAGCTCGGATCGATCTGCTGCAGCCCGATGTACGTGTTCCGCACGATGGGGTTCAGCGAGTAGAGAAACAATCCGACCGTCACCGTCGTCGACCCCAGACCCATGATCAACAGCAGCAGGACCAGCATGGCCAAGCTCGGCACGACCTGTAAAATATTCATGATGGCGAGAATGATCCGGGCGAGGGCGCGGTTTCGCGTGCAGATCGCGCCCAGCGGCACGCCGACGAGGAAGGCGAAGCCGACGCCCGTCAGCACCATCAGGATATGCCGGTACAGATAGCCCAGCAGCAGATCGTAGTTCCGCTGCACGTAGTCGATGAAATCCCAAAAGGTAAGATGTGGTTCAACCATTCGCAATCCTCCTATGATTTAAGCAAGCCGACCCGCTTCAAGTAGGCGAGGGCGACTTCGCGTTCGCTTTTTTTGCCGATGTCGACTTCGTAATTCAGGTCGATCATCGTCTGCGCGTCGATCTTCCCGATCAGCTCCGAGACGGCTTCCGCCACGCCGGGATACTTCCGGAGGGCATCGTTGCGAATGACCGGCGAAGCGTCGTAAGGCGGGAAGAAATGCTTGTCGTCCGCCAGCGTCTTCAACTGATACGCCTTGAGCCGCGCGTCGGTGGAGTAGGCGAGGACGATGTCGACTTGATTTTGGGCGACGGCGTTGTAGACGAGGCTTAATTCCATCGGGAACGTCTTGCCGAACGTAATGCCGTAATACTTGGCGAAGGCCGGATACCCGTCGGAAGCCCGTTCAAGCCACGACGTGTCGACCCCGAGCCGCATGTTCGGCGCATCGGCCGCGATATCGGAGATCTTCTCGTAGCCCTTGGCTTTGGCCAGATCGGCCCGCACGGTGAAGGCATAGGTATTCTCGAAGCCGAGCGGATCCATCCAATCGAGATCGTAATATTTCTTGAACCCGGCCTGCGCCTGCTCGAGCACCTTCCGGCGATCCTTGGTCTCCTGAATCGGAAAATGGTTATTGAAGATCTCGCCGGAGTAGAGCGTTCCCATCTGCAGGTCGTTACGCTTGATCGCTTGCAGCACGACCGGGCTCGACGCGAGGTCCGGAATGATCTCCGCACTGACGTCCGTCCGGTCTTCGATGAGCGCTTTGTACATTTCGGCTAATATTTTGGTTTCGGTGAACGTCTGCGCGCCTATGATGAAGGTATTTCCCGTGCCGCAGGCGGCGAGCGCCAGCATCATCGCGCACAAGCCGAGCACCGCTATCGTCTTGGTCAGCTTCGCAATCATCGTGTTCTCCATTCAACCTCCACTATATCGTCATTCGTTTCGCGCCGCCGCCGAACCGCCCCGTCAGCCACTTCTCGAGCATGCCGAGCAGCACGTCCACGAGCAGCGCGAGCAGAATCGAGCCCAAGGCGCCCGTCACGATCAGCTCGGGTTTGTTGACCGCCATCCCCGACACGATCAGCTGGCCTAAGCCGCCGGCGCCGATCAGGGTCGCCAGCGTCGCCCAGCTGATGATGTACACCATCGTGACCCGGATGCCCGACATGATGTAGGGCAACGACAACGGCAGCTGGATGAGCAGAATGCGCTGCATCGTCCCGTAGCCCATGCCCCTGGCCGATTCCAGCACGTTGCGGTCGACGGAATCGAAGCCGTCGTACGTATTGCGGAGAATCGGCATGATGGTATACAGCAGCAGCGCGACGACCGCCGGCTTCGTGCCGATCCCCATGAGCGGGATCAAGACGGCCAGGAGCGCCAGGCTCGGCACGGTCTGCAGCAGGTTGGCCACGAAGAAGACGCTGCCGTTGATCCACCGGATCTGGTTGTACACGAGCGCGATGCCAAGCGGCACGGCCAATAAGGTGCCGAGCACGATCGCCGTGAGCGAGATGGCCAAATGCTGGCCCAACGCCTGCAGGATGTCGGCGTAGCGTTCCTGCAAGAACGACCAATAGGTCTGCATCCGTTACGCCTCCTCTTCCGGAGCGGGGAAGATCTCCGCCAGATGGCGCACGATGCTGCCCCGCGTGATCAGCCCGACGAGCCGTTCCTGGTCGTCGATGACGGCGAGATTGGACAGCTGGCTGTGGCTCATCATCTCCACCGATTCGGACAGGAGGGAGCCGCTGCGCACGGAATATTGGACGGGCTTCATGACGTCGGCCACCGTAATATTCTCCTCCCCGTAATGCTCCAGGACGTTATAGATCGACACGACGCCTTTGAGATGCCTCCGCCGGTCGATGATGAACAGCATATCGACCTTGCGCCGCTCCATGATGGAGATGGCTTCGGCCAACCCCTTGTTGGGGTACGCGGTTACGGGCTGGTTCACCATGACCTCGTTGACGGTCGGACTCTCGTAGACGTGATCCTCTTGCCGCAGCCGCTTCTGACCGATGAAGGACTCCACGAATTCGTTGGCGGGATACCGCAGGATCCGCTCCGGCGTATCGCTCTGCACGACTTCGCCGCTCTTCATGAGGACGATGCGGTCCGCGATCTTGAGCGCTTCGTCCATATCGTGCGTGACGAAAATAATGGTCTTGTGCAGCTCCTGCTGCAGCCGGACGATCTCGTCCTGCAGCTGCTCGCGGCTGATCGGGTCGAGCGCGCTGAACGGCTCGTCCATCAAAATGATGTCCGGGTCCGCCGCGAACGCGCGAATGACCCCGATGCGCTGCTGCTGGCCGCCGCTGAGCTCGGAGGGATAGCGGTCGCGGTACGTGGACGGCTCCAGCCCGACCAGCTTGAGCAGTTCGTCGACGCGCTGCTCGATACGGTCGGCCGGCCATTTCTTCAACCGGGGCACGACGCCTACGTTACGCCCGATCGTCATATGGGGGAATAACCCGATGCTTTGAATGACGTAGCCGATTCCGCGGCGGAGCTCGACCGGATCGATCTCGCGCGTATCTTTGCCGTCGATCAGAATCGAGCCGCTCGTCGGCGTGACGAGATGGTTGATCATTTTCATCGTCGTCGATTTTCCGCAGCCGCTCGGGCCGATCAGCACCGTAAGCTCGCCTTGTTTGAATTCGAGATTGATATTTTTTAACGCTTGATAGCCGTCCGGGTAAACCTTGTTGACGTTGTTCATGACAATCATGCAGGTATCCATCCTTTTCGACATACTATTTCCAAAGTGCTCGTTTTCATCCAAGCGAAACGAATGGAAATTGGTTTTTTGGCAGGGGCGTGGCAATCTTTTTGTGTTAACCACATGACGACGTCGTTCAAACATGGTAAATACAGGATGCTAACCGAATCGGTAGGGGAACCGAACGCAAATCGACAACGTTGGGGTGGCCGAATGTCATCAATATGTACCGCGACGAGGACCGGCAGGCGCTGACGCGTAACGGTCTCGCCAAGCTGGATAAATTCGCGGACGGAGCGTAATCGGCGAGGGCTTGAAAGAATCCGGACAGCCGGGGCTGGTTCGCGGCAAGGACGTATCGCGAGTTCAGCATGGATCCGGGATTACCAAGCGTAGCCGCCCTCCATGAATGCCATGGACGACAACAAGCCGCCGTTCGCGAACGGCGGCTTGCGTTGTCTTCGATCAGGTCATGAAAGGGAAGGGACCGTGCTCGGACGGACCGCTTTCGCCGGCGGGACGTTCGGATGCGGCGCGGCAGCCGATGATTTTGCGGCTGTCGTATTTTCTCTATAAATTAGTCCGGCAATTAGACCGGCGATTCGTCCAGCAGCCGTTTGTGCTCGAATACATACGCCAAAATGTCTCCGATGGAGTGCTTGCCCGCCATGAACCGAGCGACAAGCCGCCGGGTTGCGGCGGCTTCCGTCCAAGGGTTGGCTGCCGTCAGCACCTGAATGGCGTTATCGAAGCGCTGGAAAAACGCGATTTGCGACTCCTGCGCCGCCTTGAGTTCTTCTTCGCTCGCGCGAATGGCCGACGACTCCGGCTTCCGTTCCTTAGCGGCCGCGGACAAAGCTTGGCGCATCGCCTCGACGTCGAGGTCGGTGCAGTAAGCCGGCGTTCCGGGCTGTTGGCGCCACGATTCGTCAAGACCGCCGGCATCGACCGGATCGAACCCGGCCTCCGTGACCAGCCGGAAGACGATCTCCTTCGCCGCGTCGTCGTCGCCGGATACCGGAAGCGCGAAACGGTTAGGCGTCAACGACTGGATTTCCTGCGTTAAGTTATACCAATTCGTCGCATTGAACGCTTTGACGACCGGGCGCTTGATTTGCTGCTCGACCCAGCGGCTTTCGGGCATTCCCTGCTCAATGGGCGCGATCAGACCGTCGCGGTGCAGCGGATAATAATTGCCGGTGTCGACGACAACCGCTCCCGGAGCAGCGTGATCCAGAAATCCCGCCGGCAAGTCGGCCGCGCGCTTCTGGGGAATGGAGAGGACGACGACATCGGCGCCTTGCGCCACGTCCTGGACCGTAGCGGGCGTTGCGCCGATTTCTGCGGCTAGATCGCGCAATGCTTGGGAATTGCTCGAATTGGCGATGGACACGTCATGCTTGTTGCGGGCGAAAATCCGCGCCAGGTTACTGCCGATATGTCCCGTTCCGACGATTGCGATTTTCATGATTTACAGCCTTCTCTCTCCGTTTATTTGTCGGCCACCATTTATGTGACTGCAGTCAGTATACTCCGGTCAGTTTTTGTCTGTCAATTCCCCCGATCGCTTTGACGAACTTTTCTTTCATGGGTTAAATTGCGAGGCAGAAAGGGGCGGGAAGCAATTTAGTGTTCTATTTCTTTTCTTTCATCGCGAGAATTGGCTTGGTTATAGTTTGAGGCGAAAAAACGGCGTAACGGGCGCGCGCAAAATAGAAGCCATGCTTGAAGGGCAGCGCATGCGACAAGATTGACAGGATGGGATACCTGCGAAAGGGGAAGGAGTACGGGCGAGCGTGTTGGGAGGAAGAAATAAAAAAGGCGATATGCAGGAACGCATACCGCAAAATGAATCGTGACCTCTTTTATCATACAGATCAAACAAATTATGTATACTCGAATTCAACGCATCGAAAAGTGCTTGACAAGTTCTATACTAGTGAGAAAATCACAATTTGCCGATTTAAAAGAATCGACGAAGACTTCGCGTACGAAGTCGATGAGGAGACTTGTAAGAAAATTGTAATGAAACTGAAATGTGCGCTTTAACTTGTCTTAAGGTGAAGGAGCTATACTGGAACTCGACCCCCCTTTAGGATATATACCTTAGGCCCGCAGCCCGTTGCTGCGGGTCTCTTTTTTGTTTTGCCGACAACAACGTAGGCCCGTCCGCATCCCGCTTAGATTGCGAGGGGGCAATTTGGGATACGCTATTGGAAAAGGAAGGAATCGCCTACTCTTGGACAAACGGATCGGCTGACGAAAACAGAAACGCCATACGGATGGCCCGATCCATGCCGGCGCCGCAAAATGAGTACGGAGGACGAATTCATGAGGAAATCAGCAGCTATGCCGTAGACGGTTGGCAATTAGTAACGGGTAAGCCGTGAAATAGCTTGACATCAAAACGCGATATAGTATGATGAAGCTAACTAAATACGTTGAACTTTCTTATCAAGAGCAGGCGGAGGGACTAGCCCGATGAAGCCCGGCAACCGACATACCTTTTCGTTACGAAGGCATGCACGGTGCTAATTCTTGCGGAAACGCTGAACGAAGCGAATCCGAGAGATAAGAGCGAGGATCCGACTTTGTCCGTTCATGACCTTTCTCTTACTCCGGAGAAGGTCTTTTTTTGTTTTCATCATCCATTTCACCATCGTAGAGGAGGAGCAGACATGCCCATCATGATTCCCGCCCGCGCCGCGACGGAAGAGACTGTCGCCCATGACCCGCGTATTCGTCCGCTTCAGGCTGCCTTGCCGCATGTGCACGAATCGGCATGGGGGCTTGAATTCTTGCGCAAATGCAGCATTACCCGCATCGAATGCTTTCAATTCGGCGCGAAGCCATTCGGGCGGGAGGCGGATATGCGCGGGCTGATCGCGCTCTCCACGAATACGGGCATCGTCGGCTTACAGGAATTCGCGGTTCCGCGCAAAAGCCTGAAGGGCGATTTGGTGATGTGGGCCGCGCCCTTTCAGCGGATGAAAGGCATGAACATGGCGGAAGGCATCCGCTTCCCGCAGCTGAAGAAAGACGTCTGGGGAACCGAGCGCGTTGCGTTCATCGAATCCGCGTTCGTCGATCTCATCGACAAATACGGCCGGAAAGGTAACGAGGGCGAGGAACGGAGCGATTATCTGGACCGAGCCTGGTTATTCGAGCATGCGCAAGCGTACGTCGCGTTTTAAGCCGGTGAGTCAGCGACTTCAAGATGCGGACCGCGGCCGCGGCGTACATGGATTGCTCGCCCGGCGGAACGCCGTCCGCGGGTTCAAGCAAGCCGGAGGCCGCGATCGCTTTGCCGGCGGCCGTCAGGCGGAAGCAGCAGGCGTTCAACGAGCGGATGGCCGCGGCCTGCGGGGAAAGGGGCTTGCCGTTCGCGCCGGTGGATCAACGAACGGCCTGCCGCCGACCGGCCGGCGGCAGCGCCGGCAAGCAGCCGCCGGCCGGTCGGCGGTCAGCGAAGGACGCATCATCGCGTACCCCAAGGGTACGCGTTTTTTAGTTGGATTGACGCTGCGGGGCCGCATGCCCGGATAGGCGATCCTTACCATGAAAGCGATTTACAGAAGGTTGAACGTATGCCATACTACTAAATGAAAATCTGGCCTTGTCCATCATTCGCGGTTTCGATTCGGGAGGGAGTACGTGCATGATCGCCGGCTATTGGAACCGGGTGCGGCTGCTGCAAAAATTGATTCTCGTCGTCATCTTGTTCTTGATCATTCCCGTCCTGATCATCGGCTACGTTTTATTTTCGGCCAGTCTCTCGCTCGCGCAAAAGGAAGGACGCGAGATGCTGGAGAAGGTGGTCTATCAGCTGAACGAGAATATCGAATACCGGATCATCGGGTATCAGAATATCTTGATGCAGCTCTCGCTCGATTCCGGCATTACGACAACGCTTACGCAGCCTTACCGGTCGCTCGAAGAAGAAGTCATGGGCCTGCAGCAGATCAATTCCGCCGTCAGCCGCATCCGCTCTTATTTTCCGATGAAGACCATTCAGTTCTACAAGAGCAACCCGAACCTGCACGAGGACGGAGGAACGGTGTTGAACCTCGAGCGGGCGGAGACCAAGGATTGGTATGCCGATATGAAGGCCGGGAACCAATCCTTCTATTGGTATTTCAACTGGAAGGACGATCATTCCGAGCCTTCCCTCTATCTGAGCGAATGGCTCGTGGATTACATATCGAACGAGAAGTACGGGATCATTCACGTGGAAGTGTCGAACCGGGCGTTGTTCGATCAGATCACCAATCCGCTGGCGCTCAAGAAGGGCGGCTTCATGGTCTTGGACGAACAGGGCAGGGTGCTGGCGAATTACTTGGATCCGCAGGGGGGCACCGACACGGTCCGGCCCGCCTATCTGGAACGCGTGTACGACGCGAAGCAAGGCTGGTACCCGGCAAAAATCAAAGGCCAGCAAAGCCTGGTCGTATACGAGACGAACCGGCTGGGCTGGAAGGTCGTGACCGTCGTCAGCCAGCAAGAGCTGTGGCAGAAGCTCCGGCTGGTGAAGCAGGCGGCGGTCTCCGTCAGCATCCTGTTCGTCGTGCTGACCGTCGGCGTGCTCGCCGGGTTCGGGCTGCGAACCACCAAGCGCCTCAACTTCCTCATCCGGAGCATGCGCAGGGTACGAAGCGGGGATCTGGGACTCACCATCAAAGTACACCGCAAGGACGAGCTCGCGGATCTCGAAACGGAGTTCAATACCATGTCCATGCGTCTGGATCAGTCGATGGAAGACATCGCCGAAGCCAGGAGCCGGGCGGAGAGGGAGAAGCTGAACCTGCTGCAGGCGCAGATCAATCCGCATTTCCTCTACAACACGCTGGCGCTCGTGAAGAGCATGGCCATGGACGTCGGTTCCTCCGAGATCAGCGGCACGGTGGACGCGCTGGCCAAGTTTTTCCGGCTGGCCCTGAACCGCGGCGTCGACGTCCTGCCTTTCAGGGACGAATTGGAGCATGTCAAAGCCTATCTGGAGATTCACGAGTCGCGGTATCCCGGCAGGCTGACCGTCGCGTTCGACGTGGAGGAAGCGGCGCTTTCCTGCGACATCGTCAAAATCACCTTGCAGCCGATCGTGGAAAACGCGCTGCTGCATGCGTTCGTGCATACCGGCGGAAGAGGCAGCCTGACGATCTCCGCCGCGCTGCGGCAGGAATCGCTGTGCATCACGGTCGCGGATAACGGCTCCGGCATGACGGAGGAGCAGCTGCGGGAGCTGCTGGAGAACGCGGACGGCGCCGGCGAGCACGGCGGATTCGGGATCTATAACGTGAATGAGCGGTTGAAGCGCCATCACGGCCAGTCGTATCGGCTGCTCATCCGAAGCGCGCCCGGGGAAGGGACCGCGGTTCAGCTGTACATCCCGCAGCAGAAGAGGCAGGCCGCGGCGGCAGGCTAAGAGGGGGGTTAACATGGAGATGAACGTGTTCGTGGTCGACGACGAGGAACGCCAGCGCCGGTCCATCGTGAAGCATACGGCATGGGAGCGGTATCGCATGCGGGTGACCGGCGAATGGGAAAGCGCGGACGAAGCGCTTGCGGATGCCCGGCAGCGGCAGCCCGACCTGCTCATTACGGACATTCGGTTGCTGGGCACGGACGGCTTGGAGCTTGCTTCCCGCATGCGAACGATCAATCCCCGCATGCGCATCGTGATGGTTACGGGCTACGAAGAATTCCGCTATGCCAAGACCGCGCTCGATATCGGGGTCGATGCGTTCCTCGTCAAGCCGATTCTATTCGACGAGCTGCATGCCGTCTTGGACCGCATCTATCAAGAGGAGCGGGCGAAGCGACTGACGACCCGGGAAACGACGGAGATGAAGGAGCAGCTGGATGCCTTCAAGCCCATCGCGCAGGAGCAATTCGTTCAGGAACTCCTGCACGGTCTGGTCGTCGGCGAAGCGGCCGCCCGGTCGCGAGCGGATGCGCTGGGCCTCTTCGCGGCCGAGGGTCCGCGGTGCGCGGCGACGATCGTCGTCCAGGGAGACCGGGCATCCTCGCTTCCGATGGAGGAGCGGCTCCGCCGGGAGAGGAGCAGGCTTGAACGCGCCGCGCAGGCAGCCTGCGGTTCGCTGCTGGAATTACGCACGACGTCGCAGCGCGGAAATATCGTGCTGATTCTGCAGGGCGGCGAAGCCGGCGAGTTCGAACGGGATACGATGCGGTGCGTGCTGCGCATCGGCGAGGAGATCGAACGCCTGGGGATCGACAACGCGCGGATCGGCATCGGACCGCCTGCCGCGAAGCTTGGCCAATTAAGCGAAAGCTTCCGGCTGGCGCAGCGGGCGGTCAATCTGCGGCTCATCGGCTGCGACGAACGGGTCTACAGCTGGAAGATGCTGATGGAGCAGGGAGCCGGCCTGGCCAAGAGCCTCGAGGAGCTGACCGACGACTTTTACGAAATGCTCGGGGCGGGAGACAGCCAGAACAGCTTGACGCTGCTGGGAGAATTGCTGAACTGCCTTGCCGCCCATGTCCATATGCAGGGCACGGAGCTAAGAAGCTACTGCATGCGTCTGATTAGCGGTGCGTACCGGGCGGCATCCGAAATCGGCGAAGCGCATCGCCGATTCGGCTCGGAACGGAAGCTGTGGGAGCAGCTTCTCGAGTGCCGGGAGGAGCCGGAGCTGCTGCAGGAGACCGTCCGTATTCTGCGGGACGTTAGCCAATTCATCGCGGAGCGGAAGAAGAGCCACGCTCAGGTCGTGGTGCAAAAAGCGATCGCGTACATGAACGAACGCTTCCATGAGAATCTGTCCCTCCGCTCGGTCGCGGAGTCGGTGTTCTTGAGTCCCGGCTATCTAGGGGCGCTCTTCCGGACGGAGCTCGGCACTTCGTTCACGGATCAGTTAATCCGCATTCGCATTCAGCGAGCCAAGGACATGCTGCTGCGTCCGGAGCTCAAGCTGTATGAGGTGGCGGAGCGCGCCGGCTATCAGAACATCGGGTATTTCACGGGCTTGTTCAAGCGCGTGACCGGTTACAGCCCGAAGGAATACCGTGATTTTCACGGCTATACGCAAGCGGAATAAGGTCGCGACGAAGGGCGGTGCTCCCATGGCACCGCCCTCTTTGCCGGCTTGAAAGCATGAAAGCGCGAGAGCAGCACTTATCGTTCGATCGGATAATTGTAACCGCTTTAACTCTCGCTTATAGTCAAGGAAGCGCTGCAAGAGGAAGAGAAAGGAGACCGATTCATGAACCGCCTATGGACGTTGAAGCAGAAAGGCTACCTCCCGCTGTACGCCTTCGTGCTGCCGGGAATCGTACTGATCGTTCTGTTCAACTACATCCCCATGTTAGGGCTGCAAATGGCTTTCCGGGATTATAACTTCACCGACGGCGTTTGGGGAAGCCCGTGGATTGGCCTGCGGAATTTCAAAGAGTTTGCGGCAAGCCACGATTTTTGGAAGGCAACCGGCAACACGCTCCTGCTTACGTTTCTCCGGCTGCTCTTCGTGTTCCCGACCACGATTGCCGTCGCGCTGCTCATTAACGAGATCCGGGCGTTCCGCTTTAAGCGGCTCGTGCAATCGCTCAGTTACCTCCCGCACTTCGTATCCTGGATCGTGGTGATCGGATTTCTCGACGCGTTCCTGTCGATCGACGGCGGAGGCGCGAATTCGCTGCTGCGCAGCCTCGGCATGGAGCCGATCGCGTTCATGGGGTCGGAGACGTGGTTCCGCCCGATATTCGTGGCGAGCAGCATGTGGAAGGAAATCGGCTGGGGCACCATCTTGTATCTGGCCGCCATCTCCGGCATCAATCCGGTGCTGTACGAAGCGGCGGTCATGGACGGGGCCGGCCGGTTCGCCCAGATGCGCTACATTACGCTGCCGAGCATCGTGCCGATTATCTCGATCGTCCTGATCTTGACGGTTCCGGGACTGCTCAGCGTCGGGATCGATCAGATCTACGCGATGATCAATCCGGCCAACATGGGCGTGGCGGAGGTCGTCGATACGTACGTGCTGCGGCTGGGCATCGGACAAGCGCAATATTCGCAGACCACGGCCATCGGGCTCGTGACGAGCGTCATCTCCGCCGTGCTGCTCGTGTTCAGCAATCTGCTATCCAAGCGCATGGGCGGCGACAGCTTATGGTAGGAAGAGGGTGAACGCATGGGACGTTATACGCTGGGGGAACGATCCTTTTCGATCGGCAACGCGCTGTTATTGACCGTCTTCGCCTTTCTATGCGTCTATCCGTTCTGGTATATCCTGATTCTCTCCCTGAACGAGGGGCGGGATGCGAGCCTGGGCGGCATCTATTGGTGGCCGCGGCTCTTCACGCTGGACAATTACCGCGTCATGCTGTCCGACAATACGATTCTGAACGCCTTCTGGGTCACGGTGAAGCGGACCGTCATCGGCACCTTCGGGTCGCTCTTGATTACGTCGCTTGTCGCCTTTGCCTTATCGCGCAAAGAACTGCCGGGCAGACAGCCGCTCTTGTTCGTCTTTCTGTTCGTCATGCTGTTCAGCGGCGGGCTCATTCCGTACTACATTCAACTCATGCATCTGGGGCTGATCAACAACTTCTGGGTATACGTGCTGCCGTCTCTCTTCAGCATCTGGAACATGTTCGTCATGAAAACCTCCTTCCAAAACAACATTCCCGAAAGCGTCGTCGAGTCGGTCAAGCTTGACGGCGGAGGTTATCTGCGGATCTATATCCATATCGTGCTGCCCTTCTCCATGCCGCTCTTCGCGGCGCTGGGCTTGTTCACGGCCGTAGGGCAATGGAACGACTGGTTTACGGGCGCCTTCTTCGTCAACGACATTCAGCTGCAGCCGCTGCCTACCTACTTGCAGCGCATGCTGAGCACGATCGAGGCGAGCCAGATGATCAGCTCCAGCCAGATGACGACGATGAATCAAACCCGCTTGTACAATCCGGATGCCATCACGCCGAAGTCCGTGCGCATGGCGACCATCATGATCACCGTTCTGCCGATTCTGGTCGTGTATCCGTTCGTGCAGCGCTTCTTCGTGAAAGGCGTGCTGATCGGCTCCGTCAAAGAATAACGCCGGCCGTCCGCGTACCAGGCGGGCGCCCGGCCGCCGCCGCGGCGGCAAGGATCCTGCCGTCCCGCGCCGCGCCCGGGCGTTCGATTGATGATATAGATGTAGGCTCGCGCGATACGCGATCGATACGCGATTTCCGAATAGGGGGATATTGGACATGAAACAAGGATGGAAGCGCGGCGCCAAATCGGCGCTGGTCATGACGGCCGCCGCGGCGATGATCGCCGGCTGCTCGGGGAAGGGCAACGAGGCGCCGGCGGCGAATAACGAAGCGAACGCGAATACGGCCGCCCCGGCGGAGAAGACGCATTACAATTTGTACGCGCCCGCGATGACGACGCCGATCAATCTGGACGGTCCCATCACGCAGGAAGTCATGAAGCAGTCGGGGGTGAATTGGGACAAGGTCGAAATCGGCAACGGCGGCGACTTGTCGCAGCAGATCAACCTCAAGCTCGCGGCCGGCACGTTCCCGGACGCCATCATTCTGCCTTCCGACAGTCTCGTCTGGTCGCGTCTGATCAACGAGAAGAAGCTGCTCCCGCTCGACGATTATTTCAACCAGCCCGACAAGTATCCGAACCTGGCCAAGATCGATAAGCGCATCGTCGATTATTGGCGGGCGAGCGACGGGCATATCTATTTCGTGCCGTCCGCCTACGAGCCCGTGATCGACAATCCGTCCGCGTGGCAGGGCAACGCGCAAGGCTTGTGGGTGCAGAGCTCGATCCTGAAGAAAGCGGGCATGACGGCCGACGACCTGCGGACGCTGGACGGGTTCGAGAAGTACCTGAACGCCGTCAAAGGCATCAAGGACGACAAGGGCCGCGCGATGATCCCGCTGTCGCTCGGCGGGGAGAATTTCGCCGGTCTCGAGATCGTCATGTCCATGTTCGGCGTCCGGAGCACGGACAACGGCTACAACGAACAAGCGGACGGCACGGTCGTGCCCGACTACAAGCTGCCCGGCTTCAAAGACGCGTTCGCCTGGCTGAACCATCAGTACTTGAACGGCCTGCTCGACCCCGAGACCGCCTTCCAGAAGAAGGATCTGTTCAAGGAGAAGGTCAACAATCTGCGCTTCGGCGCGATGCTGTTCGGCGGCTGGGACAATCCGAACGTCACGACGCTGAAGAACCGCAATATTCCGGAAGCCATCACCTACAACGCGCTCGAGAAGCAAGGGTTTCCCGACGGCTGGTTCGATCCGGCGCCGCTTCCGGCCGTGCAAACGATTAAGCCGGCCCAATACGCGAATTACAATCCGTTCGGGACCAACGGCACGGGCATCAGCGCGAAGATCAAAGACCCGGACCGGCTCATGAAGGGCCTCGACTGGATGCAGACCAACGAAGCGTTCGTCCTGATGGAGTACGGCCCGGAGAGCATGGGGGCCTATAAACTGGAAGACGGCGCGGCGGTCGAAAATTACGACGTCTTCCGCGGTCCCAAATTCTGGGGCGGCGACAACGGCGGCATGGCAAGCGTGACGCAGTACGGCTTCTGGTGGTGGAAGAATCTCGCCAGCGTCGGAAGCTCGCATATCAAGACGATGGAATCGCCATGGCCGGCCTACAACGCGATGCTGTACAAGGCGGAGGAAATCAATCACAAGCAGGGCACCTTCGGCCTGACGCCAAAAGCCGCCCGCATCAAGCCGACGATCGGCGGCACGGTGGAGAAGTACGGTCCCGTACAGAGCGATATCCGTCTGAAGTATTACGCGAAAATGCTGCTGGCGAAGAACGACGGCGACTTCGAAGCCGCCTATAACCAGTTCCTGAACGAGATGAAGGTCCGCGGCCACGACGAAGAGACGATCGCCGAGTTCAACAAAGACTATCAAGCGTACAGCGACACGCCCGCGGGCAAAATCACGGTCGATATCAAAAAGACGCTCCCTCGCAACGTCTATAGCGACAAGCCGGCGATCATCGGGGAGTAGAAGAGGTGGAAAGCAAGCCATGAATCAGGCCATGAATCAGGCACAAACGGCGTATCCCAATCGCGTGAACATCATTAATTTCATCCGCGGCTTCGAGCCGCGGGACCCCATCGACCTGGTCGAGCCGGTCAAGGAACAGCTGTCGCTCGTCCAGCGGCACGGCCTGCCGGCGACCTGGCTGCTGCAGTACGACGCGCTGATCAACCCCGCCTTCGCCGATCTGCTGCAAGACGCGGACGACGCGCAGGAGATCGGCGTCTGGTTCGAGGTCGTGCAGCCGCTGGCCGAGAAGGCCGGCATTCCATGGCGGGGACGATTCGCCTGGGACTGGCACGCGCACGTCGCCTTCACGGTCGGCTATACCCCGCGGGAGCGGGAGAAGCTCGCGGATGTCCTGATGGAGGATTTCCGCGCCCGCTTCGGTTATTATCCCAAATCCGTCGGCTCCTGGTTCCTGGATGCCCACGCGCTGGCTTACTTATCGGATACGTACGGCATCACGGCTTCGTGCAATTGCAAGGATCAATGGGGAACCGATGGTTACACGCTGTGGGGCGGTTATTACAATCAAGCCTATTACCCGAGCCGCCTGAACGGGTTCATGCCGGCGCAGACCGAAGCGTGCCAAATCCCGGTCCCCGTGTTCCGCATGCTGGGGAGCGATCCGATCTACCAATACGATGCGCGGCTTGGCGGCAACGGGCAGAGCGTCATCACCCTGGAGCCGGTGTATTCGGGCGCGGAGGGCGGCGGCGGCATTCCGCGGTGGGTCCGGTGGTTCTACGACGTGAACTTCCGTCCGGAGCAGGTTTCCTTCGGCTATACGCAGGTCGGGCAGGAGAACTCCTTCGGCTGGGCCTTGATGAAGGACGGTTTGATCGACCAGGTGGAGGAGCTTGCCGCCCGGCAGGCGAAGGGCGAGCTGCGCGTCGAGACCTTGGAGGCTTCCGGCCGCTGGTTCAAAGCGGCGCATCCCGTCACGCCGGCCTCCTCGATCAGCGCGCTTACGGATTGGAGAGCAGAAGGGCGCCAATCCGTCTGGTATTACAACCGGTATTACCGGCTGAACCTGCTGAACAATGACGGCGAGCTGTGGATCCGCGACATCCACCTCTTCGACGAACGTTACGAGGAACGGTATTTAAGGGAGACGTGCCCGGATCGCTACAGTCATTACGATACCCTGCCGGTCGTAGACAGTGCCCGGTGGAGCAGCGGGGATAAGCCGGCCGGTCTTCGGCCCGTCGCTTACGACGGCGAAGGGCAGGCCAGGCCGCTCGCCGTCCGATCGGTGCAGACGGACGAATCGGTGCCCGGCGAGCTCATCGTTCGGATCGACGTTGAAGACGGAGAAACCCTCGTTATTCGCTGCTCGGAACGGCAAGTCGTCTTTGCCGCAAGCCGGCCGGACTGGGGACTGGAGATTCGATGGGGCGATTCCGCCGAATTGCCGGACATGAAGCTGGGATCGGATGCAGTCGGCTATGCGTTCCGCGATCATCCGTACCGGGTTCAATTCATCGGCGCGCTGCCGCCGGCGCCGATTCCGCGGGAGCGAAACGGACAGGCGCAAGAAGCCGCCGAAGAAGGGCTGGCCGCGTTTGCGGACGGCATCGCCTGCCGAGCCTTGGGGCGGGAACTTGCGCTGCGTTTTTTGAATTTCCAAGCGCGGTCATGATGGATCGATCGTCCTAACCGGGCTGCCCTATCGGGCGGGCCGGTTTTTGGTTGCGGCGGCGATCGCATGCCTGGATGAGCGATGCGAACGGCCGAATCGCTTGGCGCCGAAGTTCGGCGGTCCGAGGATAAGGCCTGCCCATTTGGCAAATCCTGTGAAGGTGAACCGCACGACAGGCGGAGTTTGATCGATTCAAGCTCCCGATGGAGGAGAGAGACCATGGATCGTTTGCGCAAAACGAAAACCGGCATCATGCTGCTGGCGGCCCTGATGATCGGCAGCGTCTTCGGACCGGTCGGGGCTTGTGCCGCGCCGGACAATGAGCCGGGCACTGAAGCGACGTTGCGCGTGGCGGCGGCGCCGAATTCAAGCCGAACGGCCGAGACGGCGCTGGGCAGTCCCGACGCCGTGCTGAAGATGCTGAACAACGGCGTTCGCATCCGCGCGCCTTATCTCCCGGTCTCGGATACGTACCTCTCGGTGAGGACGGGCGGGGTCAGGCAGACGCTTACGGTGGATCGCAACGGCTTCGCGTACGACGGCGAACAGGGCGAGATGATCATCCTGCGGCGGCCGGACCGGCTGCTGCTGAAGAAGCGGGTCGACGAGCTGCGGGGGTCGTATTACGGCACGCTGCTGTCCTGGGATGACGCAAAGTCGCGCATTCCGATGTCGTCGACGTTCGCGCTGACGGATTTGGAGACGGGCAAGACCTTCCGGGTCCAGCGGCGGGCAGGCAGCAGCCACGCGGATGTCCAGCCGTTGACGCGGGAGGACACCGAGATTATGAAGGACATCTACGAGGGGAAATGGAGCTGGAAACGAAGGGCGGTTCTCGTCGAAACCGGCGATGCGGTGCTGGCCGCCTCGATGCACGGCATGCCGCACGGCGGGGACGGCATCCCGGATAACGGGTTTTCCGGGCATTTTTGCGTGCATTTTCTCGGCAGCACGACGCATAAGTCGCGGAGCGTCGACCCGGAGCATCAGCTCATGGTTTATAAAGCGGCGGGCAAGCTTACCGGCTATATGGGGACCATGAACCCGGATGTGCTGGCCGCCACGTTTTTCAAAACGTACAATCTCAAGGAACTCCCGGCGGCCAGAATGCTGTTCGTCGATCCCTACAACGAGTCGTTGGAACGGCTGCTGAGCAAGGCGGAGCGGATATCATCCGATAGCAAGGCGGGCAAAGCGTCGAGCGTCACGGAAGACGGCCTCGTGGCGGAGCGTTCCGAAGCGGTGAAGCTGCACGCCGCCGACAACCGGGTACGGCAAGCGAGGTTCGTGCTCCGACTAGTCCGCGGGACGCCCGCCGAGCCTTGGAAGATCGAGTCGCTTGCGGCGACGGACGGCAAAGGCCGGGACTTGCTCGAACGGTAATGGGCAAGGACTTGCTCGAACGTTACGGCTGGGAGGATTTGATTGATAGCCGTTTTATCCTTTGCCTCGCCGCGCTCGGCTTGTTATGATCGAGGTACCGTAAGGATGCGGGAACGAAGCATGAAAGAGGCGAGGACCTATGATCGACATCACGACCGAGCTCGTGCGCGGGCTGATCGACCGTCAATTTCCCGAGTGGAAGGACTTGGCGCTGAAACCCGTCGAGAAGAGCGGACACGATAACCGGACGTACCGGCTGGGCGACGACATGACGGTACGCCTGCCGAGCCATGAACGATACGCTTCGGCGGTTGCGAAAGAGCTGACGTGGCTTCCCGTCTTCAAGCCGCTGCTCTCCCTTCCGATTCCGGCTCCCGTCGCGGAAGGGAAGCCTGACGAGGACTATCCGCTTCCGTGGTCCGTCAACCGTTGGATCGATGGCGATACCGTCACGCATGCCAACGTGCGCGATCTGAACGAATTTGCCGAAGACCTGGCCGGGTTTCTGAAGGAATTGGAAGCCATCGACGCCACGGGCGGCATTCCGGCCGGCGTGCAGAACTTCCACCGCGGGGGAGACTTGTCCGTCTACGATTCGGATACCAGAGCCGTCATCGGGCAGTTGGGCGATCCGTACGACCGGAAGCGCTTCGCCGAAATCTGGGAGCTGTCCCTGGCGACCCGCTATGAAGCGGCGCCGGTATGGGTGCACGGCGACGTAGCCGTAGGCAATCTGCTGGCGCGGAACGGCCGGCTGTCCGGGGTGATCGACTTCGGTACGATGGGAGTCGGCGACCCTTCCAGCGACTTGGTGATGGCGTGGAATTTCTTCGACGCCGCCAGCCGACAAGTCTTCCTGAGCGGCATGCGCGCGGATCGAGCCGCCGTGGACCGCGCGCGGGGCTGGGCGTTATGGAAGGCCTTGATCACGTACGCCTGGAACGAGCCGGGCTCGGAGGCTTCCAAGTGGGGCAAGCGCGTCATGGATGCGATCGCGCAAGACTACAAATCGCTTTAAACGGGCGCCCTCCAATAAGCATCGTAATCCTAACCGTCCGCGGCGCGATCCGCGCACCGATCGATTAAATCCGCCATTTTGGTCTTACCCCCGTCAAGTAGACAGTGAAAAAAACGAACTATGCAACGGCCGTCTCCCGGTAATCAACTGGGGGACGGTTATTTAATTTTTTCTGAAATCTGTTGTAGTTGTAAAATGCGATGTATTCTTCAATCGCCGTGTAAAGCGACTCAGCCGTTTTGGGGCGAGTAAGATGAATTTTCTCTGTCTTCAGATGTGAAAAGAAAGATTCTATACAGGCGTTATCATGGCAATTTCCACGTCTGGAATGGCTCGCAATCATCCCATATTCCTCTAAGCGCTTGTTATAGTGATGGGTTGTGTATTGAAATCCTTGGTCTGAATGCAGCATAGTG